>JAZODU010000023.1:0-67129 GCA_045597145.1 Eubacteriales bacterium | reverse complement strand
AAAACATCTGTGCTTGATCGCGCGCCGCTTTTGCAGTCTCCACTCGGGGCTCCGCCCCTCCTTCCGACTGCAAAAGCATCTAACGAAACTCGTTACTTTTATTTTTACTTTTTTAGTCTCACATCATTGACAAAACTACATTTTTTGAAAAAGGGAGGGAAGGGAGGGAAGTGTGTTGCCTAAAACATCAAAGAAGTATGCCGTGCCGCGCATACGCGGCGCAAACAAACCGACGGGAACGGGCAATTTGCATCTGCCGAACAAGCCCTCTCCGTCATTTGCCGCAAGCGTCAAATGCCACCTCCCCCAGAGTGGGAGGCTACGTTAGGCTCTCCCCCGCGCGGCACGCAAAAAGGGCGCGCTCAATCGCGCGCCCTTTGGTGGCTACCCATGCGGTGAAAATTTTTGAAAGGGGTATGGGGAAACGGAGCTTTTTCGCTTGCAACAACTCTCGCAGCGGCGGAACGCCACGATGCTTTGCTCAAAAAGCGTCTCCACCGTAAAGTCTTTTAATTCCCGACCCCATCGGCAAAAGCAGTTGCGAGCTTGTCGCAACGCTCGTTGTAGGGGTGTCCGTCGTGGCCCTTGACCCAGACGAAGGTGACGCGGTGGCGTTCCAGGAGCGCGAGGAGCTGCTCCCAGAGATCGACGTTCAGGGCGGGGGAGCGGTCTGCCTTTTTCCAGCCGCGCGCGCGCCAGGAGAGTGCCCAGCCTTGCGTGATGGCGTCGACCAGATATTTGGAATCCGAGGTCAGCGTGACCTCACAGGGCTCCTTGAGTGCTGAGAGTGCGGCGATGGCGGCGGTCAGCTCCATGCGGTTGTTGGTGGTGGTCTCTTCGCCGCCCGACAGCTCGCGTTCGATGCCATTGTAGACCAGCACCGCGCCCCAGCCGCCGTGCCCGGGGTTGCCGCGGCAGGCACCGTCCGTGTAAATATCTACGTGCTTCATTGCGTTTTTTCTTCCTTGCCGTCGTCTTTCGTTGCAACACGTGTTGCTTTATCCGGCCACAGCAGCGCGCGCAGCTCGGCTTTTCGCTCCTCGTCGGTCGCGGGATCTGCCAGCTCGGCAAGATGCGCCGCGCGCAACAGCTCTGCGTGCGTGACGATCTGCGTGTCGGCGGGAATGCCCAGATGCGCACGGCGTGCGCGCAGGAAGGTTTCCCCCTCGGAGATCACAAGCGTTTCCAGAGCGGCGCAATCCGCAAAGATGCCCTTTTCCATTTTGACGCGCGCGTCGGGCAGGATCACGGTTTCCAGCGCGGTGCAACGCGCAAACGCCCCGTGCTCGATCCGCTTGAGCGAGGAGGGGAGGCTGATCGCCTCCAACTTGATACAGCCCGCAAACGCCCGATGCTCGATCAGCGAGAGCTTTTGCGAGAAGGTGACCGATCTGAGCGACAGACAGTCCGCAAAGGCGTTCCGCTCGATCTTTTCAACGGTTTGGGGAATACGGATCTCCTCGAGCGCAAAGCAGCCCGTGAACATCGCGTCCTCGATCTCGGTCAGGGACGCCTTGTATTCCACGTGGCGCAGTGCCGCGCAGTAGGCGAACGCGCGCCCCGCGATGTCCTCTACGTCCTGCGGGATCGTGATCGATTCCAGAGAGGCACAGCCCAGAAAAGCGGAGTGACCGATACGCGTGATGCGCTCGGGGAGCTGAATGCTTTTCAGGCTTTTGCAGGCGCAGAACGCCGCGTTTCCGATGTAGTTCAGAAAGCTCGGCAGCTCCAGTGCTTCCAGACTTTCACAGCAGGAAAAGGTGTAGTCACCGATGAAGCGGATGGCGGAGGGGAGAGAGATGGAGGTCAGGTGCGTACATTCGCTGAACGTACCGATTCCGATATATTGTGTGTTGGCGGGCAGATTTGCCGTTTCCAGCGAGGAGCAGCGCGCAAAGGCGTAGCGACCGATCGCGCGCACGCCGTCGGGGACGGTGATCTGCTTGAGCGAGCGGCAGTTAAAGAACGTGCCGCGATGAATGGCGGTGATGGCGTCGGGCAGCGTGATCTCCACAAGCGCCTCGCAATCGCTGAATACGAAGCGACCGAGGTGGTTGATGCTGGCGGAGAGCACCACGTGGTGCAGAGCCGTACAGCCGCGGAATGCGGCATCGTCGAGCGAGAGCACGGTGCGGGGCAGGAGCAGGGAGGAGAGCGACGTGCACCCCTCAAATGCCTCCTCGCCGATCTCGCGCAGACCAGACGAAAAGCTGATCTGGCGCAGATTGACGCAGCCGCGGAAGGCGCGCGGGTGGATCACGGTGACGCGGGGGCCGACGGTCACGCGCGTCAGATGCGGATTTCCCGCAAACGCCTCCTCCGCGATCGCGCTGACCCCGTCGGGGATCACGATCTCGGATTTCTTGCCGTAATAGCGGATAAATCTGCCGTTTCGGATCTCGCTGTGGCGCAAAAGCTCGGGGTCTGCCACCGCTTTATTCTGTTCTTCCTTGATGGTCTTGTCTTCCATTTTGCAACCTTTCGTAAAGAAACCGATCAGAGCTCGTCAACGCCCATCTGGCGCATCATGCGTTTGTTGAATTCCTCGGCGGTGTTGTAGCCCATGCGCTTCTGGCGGTAGTTCATTGCCGCCACCTCAAGAATGATCGCAAGGTTTCGTCCGGGGCGGACGGGAACGGTGATGGAGGGGACGTCGATGCCGAGAATGTTGATCTTCTCCTCGTCCATGCCAAGGCGGTCGTACATCTTTCCCTCGACCCAGTTTTCCAGCTGAATGACGAGGTCGATCTTTTCGGTCTCCTTGACCGCGCCCATACCGAACAGGCGGCGCACGTCCACGATGCCGATGCCGCGCAGCTCCACGTAGTGGCGGATCAGGTCGGGAGCGGAGCCGACCAGCGTTTTGTCGGACACGCGCTTGATCTCCACCGCGTCGTCTGCGATCAGGCGGTGTCCGCGCTTGATCAGCTCGATCGTGGTTTCACTTTTGCCGACGCCGCTGTCGCCAAGGAGCAGCATACCCTCGCCGTAGACCTCGACAAGACCGCCGTGACGGGTGATGCGGGGGGCTAAATAGATGTTGAGCGAGGAGATCAGGCTTGCCATGAGCTGGCTGGTTTTGACCGCCGTGCGCAGAACCGGCACGCCGACGGCACCTGCTCGCTCGATCACCGCGTCGTCCACGGGCAGATCCGTCGTATAGATGATCGCCACGGGGCGCGCATCGACGAATTTCTGGAGCATCACGCGCTTGGTGCTGGGCACGAGCGACTGCAGGTAGTGCGTTTCCGCCTTACCGATCAGCTGAATGCGCTCGGCTTCAAAGATCTCGTAAAAGCCCGCCAGAGCCAGACCCGGGCGGTTGACCTCGGGGGAGGTGATCTGAATCTCCTCAAAATTATCGGGGCGGACGATGACCTCCAGATGGAAGTCCTCAACGATTTTCGTAAGCGGCACCTTGTAGATCCGTTTCATGGGCGCGTCGTCTCCTTTCGATCTGTGTGTAAGATTTATATTTATTGTAACATAATTTTTTGAGAAAGGGAACCCATTTTTCAAAATTTCGTCCGCTTTTTCGCGTATATTCACAAAAAATACATAAGTATCTTGTATAATGAAAGAAATAATCGCTTGGAGGATAGGAAAATTATGTCGAGAAAAAGCAGAGCCGTGGCGATCTGTCTTGCCGTGTGCTTGTTTGTGCTTCCCTTTATGAGCTGTGCGAGCTGCCAAAACAAAAAGGTGGTTGCGACCTGCGGCGAGTACGATATCTATTACGAATACCTGCGCTTCGTGACGCTTAATTTCAAGGACGAGCTGGAGCGCACCTATGGTGACAAGAACGACGAAAACGGCACGATCTGGGACGATCCCAAGACTGCCGCACAGTACAAGCCCCTGCTTGAAGAAAAGGTGTGGGATTTGATCAGCGACAACTACGCGGTGCTGATGGCGTGCGCCGAATACGGCATCGGACGCGACGTGTTTGACGGCAAGGAGATCAAAAAGGCGGTGGACGCGCAGATGGACGCGCTCAAGGCGACCTACGATTCCTATCTTGAATACGAGCAGGCACTTGCCGATTCCTACATGACCGAGGACGTGTTCCGCTTCCATTTTGCCATTGAGGAGATGAAGGTGCGACTGTATCGCGCTATGTCGGGTGCCGGCGAGTTTATTGACGACGAGGATGCCTTCCACGAGTGGCTGACCGACGGCAACTGCGCGTACGTACAGCACGTTTTGCGCGAGGTGAGCGAGGGTGAGGACGCCGAGGTCGAGCGCGACTGGGCGCAATCCGTATACGACGGCTTGAAAAACGGCTTGCACGACATGGAGTGGTATATCAACAACATGAACGACGATCTGACCAACGTCACGCCCTACTTCATCGTGCGTCATGCCTATGACGACGCGCTGGTCGATGCGGCGATCGCACTGGAGAACGTGGGTGACATCAGCCCCGTGGTCGAGGCGGGCGGAAACTTCTACGTGCTGATGCTGATGGACGAATCCGAGGGAGATCTGGCGGCGAATCTGACCAATCTGCTCTCCGTTTACCAGTGGGGCGTGGTTGCCGAAAAGGTGGTTGAGGTCAAGAAGACCCTGAAGATTGAAATGACGAAATACGGAAAGGGCATTGATCTGTTGGAGATCAAGTAACGCGCTTTCGTGACGTAACGGAAAGGAGGACGGTATGCGACGCTTCCGACGCAGATATCGCTCCCGCAGTGCGGGAAACAAAAAAATACCGCTGTGGGCGATCCTGCTGATCTGTGTGGGTGCCGCGCTCCTGATCACCGTGATCATCGGAAATCTCCTCAAGCTCTGGCTGGACGACGAGGCGTACCGCCGCCTGCGCGAGGGCGACGGAAAGCCGCAAAAGCAGGAGGAGCCGCTCTTTCGGGCAACGGCACCCGACGTGCACGCCTACTCGTACGAGATCGGTGACTCGCTGTACGACGTGCTGGAGCTGCCTGCGGTATCCTTTACGCTCAACACGTCTGACGGGAAATCGGTTTACACGTCCGACGTGATCGATTATTTCGGGATTCCGCTGCATGACGACGATCCGTTTGACGGCAGCATGAGTGATCTGCTCACGGCGGCAACGTACGTCAGCGGCGTATATCATCCGCAGGCGTTCGGCACGACCGACGCAGATCTGCTCTATGCCAAAACGGGCGTGGATTGCGCGGTCCTGCGCGAGTTTGTGCAGGCGGGCGGGCACGAGGTTCTGCTGTGCGATATTCCGTTTGACGCGGTGACTGCCGACGAGATCGTTTCCTACCTAAAGGCGGTCAAGGCTGTCATGGGCAAGCGCCCCTTGGGGGTGGCGGTTCCCTTGGCGGTGGCACAGCGCGCCGACGCGTGGGAGCTGATCGGTGCGATGGGCGAGGTGTGCGACTTTTTTGCGCTGGATATGCGCACGTCCGCCGCTCCCCTGACCGACGCCAACTTCTATCTGGGGCAGTACGATATGCGCCTGCTTTTGGACGAGGATCAGACCGACCACATTTCGGTCGCGCAGGAAAACCTGAATGATTTTCAGGTCGTTACCAAGTTTGATTGATAACAAGGGGACGCGACGTGGGGGGAGCTTCTTGAGAAGAGCATTGTGACGTTTCGCCGCTTCGCTCCCTGTTGGAGGACAGTACTATTTTTGTGCCGTGCTATGCGCTTCTAACGCCTCATCCACCAATCGCTTGTCGATTGGTGGATGAGGCGTTAGAAACGAATTATATGAATGTAACAAACCGTAGGCAATCAATTTGTTTGTGTCGCGTGCAAATTGAGCGCGCACGCAAATCAATGCAAACGGCGGGAGCTTGACTCCCGCCGTTTGTTCATTTCAAATAACCGTCAACGTCCTCTGGCGATCGTGCTCAGCTCCGCCTGTGTGCAGAGCACGATGATGTGATCCTCCTCGCCGAACACGAACTCGGCGTCGGGGGAGGGGAAGAGGGTCTCGCCGCGCTTGATGGCAACGATGTTGATCTTGTGCTTGCGGCGAATGTCGAGCGCGCGCAAGGATTTACCTGCCCACGCGCGCCGCGCCTTGATCTCGTAGAAGGCGTAGCCCTCGCTGACGGGGATATAGTCAAAGATCTTGTTGGAGTTGTAGCAGACCGCCAAACGGTCGGCAACCTCCTCCTCGGGCTTGACGACCTCGTCCGCACCGATCCTTTTGAGCAGATCGTACTGAATGTCATCGCGCGCCTTGGCAACGACGTGCTTGGCACCGCAGCTCTTCAGGAGCGAGGTGATGACGAGCGAGGATTGAAAATCGCTTCCGATCATCACGAAGCAATGGTCAAAGCCCTTGACGTGCAACGCCTCCACCACACGGCGGTTGGTGCAATCGCAGATCTTGACGTCGGCAAAATCACGGTCAAGGCTCTTGATGCGCGCCTCATTCTTGTCAACAATATAAACGTCATTGCCGAGCTTTTGCATGCGTGTTGCCAGGTGCAGACCGGTTTTGCCCATTCCGATAATCAATACAGTTTTCATGATGAACTCCTATCCGATGAGAATTTCGCCCACGGGGCGCGAGATGGGGGTGTGATAATGCTTTTCCGATAGCATATAAACGAAGGTAAGCCCTCCGATGCGTCCGATATACATCAGCAGGATCAGAACGATCTTGGAGATTGCCGCCAGCTCGGCGGTGATGCCGAGGGAAAGACCGACCGTTGCCACGGCAGACGTGACCTCAAAGACGATCGCTTCGAAGGAGAATGCGGTGTCCACGGTGCAGATCAGTACGGTGGCAAGCAGGATCAGGGAGAGATAGATGACGACCAGCGCGTTTGCCTGCCGCACGGTGTCCTCGTCGATGCGGCGACGGAAGAGTGTGATCTCGGGTTTGCGGCGCGCCGTGGCAAGCTCGGAGAGCAGGACCACCAGAAGCGTGGTGGTTTTCAAGCCGCCCGCGGTCGAGCCGGGGCTGCCGCCGATGCACATGAGCAGGAGCGAGCCGACCACACCTGCAGCGGAAAGCGAGGATTGTTCGAAGGCGTAAAAGCCTGCGGTGCGCGTGGTGACCGATTGGAAAAAGGACGAAAGGATCGTGCGCGGTGTGCTCATGCCGCTAAACGCACCGTTGCGCTCCGAAATATAGAAAAACGCCGTTCCGAGGGTCAGGAGTGAGAGCGTGACGAGCAGAACCGCCTTGGTGTGGAATTGCAGCTTTTTCCATCTGCCGCGACATTGGATCAGGTCGTTCCAGACGAGAAAGCCAAGTCCACCCGTAATGATCAGCGCACTGATGATGCCGAGCGTCCATGGGTCGGCTCCGAAATAGGTCAACGATCCACCTCCGAGATCTCCGAACAGATCGAAGCCTGCATTGCAGAATGCCGAGATCGAGGTGAAGAGTGCCGTCCCGAGTGCACGCGGAAATCCCAGTGAAAAGCTCCATCGAATACAGAGTGCCAGCGCACCGATCGATTCCGCGACCAAGGTAAATGTAACGACCTTTTGAAGGAGCGAGAGCACGTCACGGCGGTTGATCACGCCCACCGCCTGCATCAGCATTCCTTCCTCGCGCATGCTGAATTTGCCGCTGATCTTGCGCACGATCAGTGCGACCACGGTCATGCAGCCGATGCCGCCGATTTGGATCAGGGCAAGGATCACGCATTTGCCGAACACCGACCAATAGGAAAGCGTGTCGTAGACCGAAAGTCCCGTGACGCAGGAGGCACTGGCGGCAGTGAAGAGTGCGTCAACAAAGGGGGTGAAGCGGCGAGATATGGACGATATGGGAAGCATCAGAAGCCCTGCGCCGCAAAGGATCAGGAGCGCGAAGCTGACGGCGATCGCGCGCGACGCGGTGAAGAAGCGTTTGAACAAAGGATCATCTCCTTCCGTAAATATAGATTATTATAGCATATTTTTTAGAAAAATACAACCCCCCCGTGATTGACAATTACGCGCGGGTGCAGTATAATGAAATTGCTTCCGCGTGAAGATATTTTTGGAACAGACAAAGGAGAGCCATCATGGCAAAAACATTTAAGATCGGTATTATCGGAACGGGCGGCATTGCGCACGCGCATATGAATGCGTATAAGAGCTTTCCGAACGTAGAGGTCGTGGCGCTGGCAGACATCGTTCCCGGAAAAGCGGCGGCGTTTGCAGAGGAATTCGGCCTTGAAAACGCGCGTATTTATAACGACGACAGATCTCTGCTTGACAACGAGGTGCTGGACGGCGTCAGCATCTGCACCTACAACCGCGAGCACGCGGGACCTACGATCTACGCGCTGGAGAAGGGTGTCAACGTCCTTCTGGAAAAGCCGATGTGCGTGACCATGGACGAGGCGGTTGCCATGATGCGTGCCGAGAAAAAGAGCGGCAAGGTGCTGACCGTCGGCTTCCAGCCGCGCTTTGACCAGAATATGCAGATGATCAAGCGCATCGTCGAGTCGGGCGAGCTGGGCCGTGTTTATTATATTCAGACGGGCGGCGGTCGCCGTCGCGGTATTCCCGTAAGGGGCGGTAAGACCTCCTTTATCCGCGAGGATACGGCGGGCATCGGCGCATTGGCGGACATCGGCTGCTATTCGCTTGACATGTGCCTCAACGCCATCGGCTACCCGAAGCCTCTGACCGTTTCGGGTTTTAAGAGCGATTTCTTCGGCAAGGATCCCAAGACCTATTACGGTCAGGATTGTGCCGAGTCGCTGGCAGAGCAGTTCGGCGTGGACGACTTTGCAGGTGCGTTCATTCGCTTGGAGGGCGGCGTTTATCTGGACTTCCGCATCGCGTGGGCGATGAACATCAACACCCCCGGTGACACGATCATTCTCGGTACCAAGGCGGGACTTCGCATTCCGTCCACCGATTGCTGGAACGGCACGACGGGCGGTCCCATGACGCTCTACCGTCAGGTGGCAGGCGAGCCTGTTGAGGAAACGATCCCGCTGCTCAAGGACGATCCCAAGGACGGAACGCTCTGGCAGAGAAAGATCGGCTCCTTCCTCGACGCGATCGAAAACGGAACGCCCGCACCCGTTCCCACCGGTCAGATCATCATCAATCAGGCGATCATCGACGGCATCGTCCGCTCGGATAAGGAGGGCAGAGAGGTCGAGATCACCATTCCCGAGATTTGAGCAATTCTGAACACTCCCGCGGAGGCTTTATGAATCAGCATTACATCGAAATGGCGGAGAAGAACACACCGCCCCTGTTTTACGAAACGGTCACGGCGACCAAAACGGTCAGGATCGAGCCGTGCAAAACGGCGCACCTCGGCTTTGCTGCCGTCCCCGACGGGGAGATCCCCCGCGTGGTGGAAACGGGCGACTCCTTCGTGCTGGATTTCGGTCGGCATTGCGTCGGACGTCTGTCCTTTACCGTTGCCGACAACGGTCGCTATCTCGACGCCCCCGTGCGTCTGCGCCTGCGTTTTGGCGAAACGCCCTATGAGTTAGGGCGCGATCACGCAAGCTTTCACGGCAGCCTCTGCGCGTCCTGGCTTGCCGAGGAGATCATCAACATCGATCAGATCGGTGTAACCGAGCTGCCGCGCCGCTACAGCTTCCGCTATCTGGAGGTCACGGTCGTGGCGACCTGGCGGCCGACGCGTCTGTTCGATTTTGCGGTGCGCTGCGAGACCGGCGCGGACGTGTCGCGTCTTGCCCCCCTTCCCGCGGGCACCGACCCCGAGCTGGTGGAGATCGACCGCGTGGCGGCGGATACTCTGCGCGATTGCATGCAGTCGGCGTACGAGGACGGCCCCAAGCGCGACCGCAGACTGTGGTCGGGGGATCTGCGCCTGCAGGCACTGACCGATCAGGTGCTGTTTGAAAACGATATGCTCGCACGCCGTTGTCTGTATTTGTTTGCCGCCTGCGTGCGCCCCGACAAATACCTGCCGGGCTGTCTTTACCGGTACCCCGAGGTTACCTTTGACGGCGGCATGGAGATCCCCGATTATTCGATGCTCTATTGCACGTCGATCGCGGACTATTACGCGCACACGGGCGACCTTGAAACCGTGCGCGACCTCTTTCCCGTGATCGAAAACGAGGTTGGCATTGCGATCGATACGCTCGACGAAAACGGTATCGCAACGCTCCCCGAGGGAGGCTGGCCCGGGTTTATTGACTGGGCGGCGGGCTTGGAGCACATTACTGCCGTGCACGGCGTGTTCCTCTATGCGCTCGCGCGTGTGATCCCGCTTGCCAAGGCGCTCGGCGAGGGCGCGACCGCCGCAAAATGGCAGGACGTGCTTGAAAAAACGACCGCCGCGGCGAAAAAGCACCTTTACGACGAGAAAAAAGGTGCGTTCATCAATGCCTACGACAAGGGGCAGTACTCGGTGCAGTCGCAGGTCTGGGCGGTGCTCGGCGGCATGATCGGCGGGGAGGCGGGCAAGAAGTGTCTTTTGGACAGCCTTGCCGCGCCCGACAGCATCAAGCCCGTCACGCCCTACATGCACCACTATCTGGTCGAAGCGATGCTTGCGCTTGACCTACACGACGAGGCACTGGCGCACATCAAGTCCTACTGGGGCGCGATGGTGCGCGAGGGCGCGGATACCTTCTGGGAGGTGTTTGTGCCGAACAAGCCCGAGATATCGCCCTACGACGACCCGCTCATGCACTCCTTCTGCCACGCCTGGAGCTGCTCTGCGGCTTACTTTATTCGGAAGTGTTTTGTAGAGGGGTAAGAATGTGGGGAAGAACCTTTTTGAAAAGGTTCTTCCCCACAAAACACATCACTTCTGATATTTCTTTAAAAATGCAGCGCTCATTTCAAGGCTCTTGAAGGGCGTGTCGGTCCAGTTCGAGTCCTGCTCGACGACGTAGTGCTTGATGCCTGCCTTTTCGGCAGACTCCATGATGCCGTCCCAGTAGAGGTTGCCGTAGCCGACCTCGCGCAGAGAGATCTCGGGCGTGGTCGCGCGTGCGACCTTGACGGAGAAGTCCTTCAGGTGCAGAATATCGATGCGACCTGCGAGCTTTTCGATCCAGTAGCGGACGTCGCCGCCGCCTGCCGCCACCCAGCAGGTGTCAAGGACGAAGGAGATGTTCTCGGGATCAAATTCCTCTGCGAACACATCCATCAGCGTCTTTGTGCCGTCGATCTGCTCGAACTCGTAGTTGTGGTTGTGGAAGGTCAGCTTGAAGCCTTCCTTTGCAAACTGCTCGGCAGCTTTGTTGTAGTCGTTGATGAATTTGCGCAGAGCCTCGCCGCCCTGGCGCGCCTCGTGGGGAATGCCGCCGATACCGAGGTTGGTCGTGCCCCACATGCGGTGGATCTCCATCGTGCGCTCGGGGGTCTGAAGAATGTCCTCAAGCGAGCAGTGGTTGCCGACGACCTTGATGCCGTTCTTCGCGAGAAGCTCGCCGAAGAGCTTCGGATCGAAATTGCAGCCTGCCGTCTGCGCCTCGGTGTAGCCGAGCTCACGCAGGGTGCGGAAGCTCAGGTCTGCAAATTCGGGGTCGTGAATAAAGTCGCGGACTGTGTAGATCTGCAAGCCAAGCTTTTCAAACATAGTCTTTTTCTCCTTTTATTTGATACCCGTGTGACCAAATCCGCCCGCACCGCGCACGGTTTCGTCAAGGGTGTCGGTTACGATAAAGTTGGCACATGCCACGGGCATGAACATCATCTGCGCGATCCTGTCGCCGCGGCGCACCTCAAAGGGCTCGTCGCCGTGGTTGCAAAGACCCACGCAGATCTCGCCGCGGTAGTCGCTGTCGATCACGCCGATGCCGTTGGAAAGGGCTACGCCCTTTTTAATGCCCAACCCCGAGCGCGCGGCAACGATCGCCACGTAATCGCTCGATTCGGGGGAGATGGAGAGCCCCGTGGGGATCAGCGCGCGCGCACCGGGCGCGAGGGTTACGACCTCATCCTCCTCAAGGGCTGCGCGCAGATCGACCGCTGCCGAGCCGTCGGTTGCGTATGCGGGCGCGGTCATGCCGCGCGAGAGCTTCAGCTTTACGTTCAGTTTCATAGTACACCTCACTTGATCACGGTCACTTTGCCGTTCTTGTATTCCCACTCGGTGGTCATGGTAATGGGCAGGATCTTGCCGTCCTCGCCGAATCGCATCACGTCAAGGCACATAAAGCGCGCGTTGCCGTCGGGATTTTCGGGGCGGTGGCGGTGGTAGACGCAGATGTAAAGATCCTCCTCGGGCAGGTAGAAATACCCGTTGTGCCCGGGGCCGTTGGCGAGCTTACCGTCGCCGGAGTTGAGCACGTTGACGTAGTCCTCAAACGGGCCGAACGGGCTGTCGGCGAGCGCGGCGTTGACGCGGTAGCTGCCGGTTTCCCAGTTGTCTGCCGACCACATGAAGTGATATTTGCCGTCCTTTTTGAACATGCAGGGGCCCTCGACGTAGTCGGGAGGGGTGATCTCGCGGCAGAGCGAGCCGTCCTCAAAGGGAACGAGAGAGGTCATATCCTCGCTCATAACGGCGAGGTTGCAGTGGCGCCAGCCGCCCCAGAAGAGGTAGACCGTGCCGTCATCGTCCTTAAAGAGATGCGCGTCGATGGGCTGTGCGCCGTTGTAGAACTCGTTGACAAGGGGCTTATCCATGAGTGCCTTGAAGGGGCCCGTGGGGGAGTCGGACACGGCGATCTCAAGCCCGCCCTTCTCGGCGGTGGAGTGGATGTCGCCCGAGGCGAACACGTAGTAATATTTTCCGTTCTTTTCGATGATCGTGGGTGCCCAGATCGCGCGGGTCGCCCACGGGAATCCCGCCATATCGATGACGTCGTCGTGCAGCTCCCAATCGGTCAGGTTTTCCGACGTGAAGCAGACCTGGTTCTTCTGCTCGTCAAAGGGTAGGGACTTGGTTGCGTAAATGACGTACTTGCCTTCGTAATAGCGTGCCTCAGGATCGGCGTACCAGCCCTCACTGATGGGGTTTTTGATCTTGAATTGCATTGTGTGTTCTCCTTTCCCGTTACGCCTTCACAAATTTCGCTCTCGCCGCGGCGAGCATCTCCATGGATCTTTTGATCGTGTCAATGCTTTTCATGTTGGTGCGCACCCAGGGCGCGGTCATGAAGCCAAGGAGATTGTCGGGGGTGCAGTTGTTCACAAAGTGCTCCACTACGTCGTCGGAGCAGTATTCGCACTCGCCCCAGACCGAGCAGCAGGGAACGGTCTTGTAGCCGTCGTTCGTAGCCTTCACGCCCTCGTGCGTCATTGTCTGCCAGATCGGTGCCTCCTCCATGTAGGTCACGCCCAGCTTGCCCTCGTTGGAGTCGATGTAGCGTTGCTTGGAGGCAACGAGCGTCCAATGCTCGCGTCGGATCGCAAAATAGATCCACGGCGAGAGCACGACATCCTCGTAGGGAATATGCTTGCGGAACGCTTCGGGCTCGTACATGCACATGTCTGCCCAGATCCAGGGCTTGGTGCCGCATGTGAGCACGCAGTCGCACAGATAGCGCAGGTCGTGCCAGATCAGCTCCCCTTGGCGGTAGTGCACCATGTCAAGGTTCTTGAAGAATTGGGGGTCGCCCTCCTCGTCCATGCCGAGATGAATATAGGCGGGGCGGTCGAACAGCTCTGCGACCTCCTCGATGAGCTCGCGGCAGACCTTGTAATAGATTGACGTAGACATCATGCGGCGATATTCGCCCAGCCACAGGTGATGCGTTGCGGAAAAATTGAGCTTGGGGATCAGCTCGATGCCAAGCTTCTTGCATCTCCTGACCTCGGCGCGCACGCGCTCGGGGCTCCACGCGCCCTCGCGCGAAAGCTCGGGGTGGCTTTGGTACTGCACCCCCTCGCCCAGATCCAGAACGATCTGGTTGATGCCGTTCTCCACGGCAGATTCGAGCAAAATATCCCAAGCTTCGTCGTCAAAGTCCGGCCTCGGATGCTCTTCGAACCACATATTCTGTCCCAGCATTGCGTAAAGTGACCAAATCATACTCACATCCTCCAATCAGCGGATTTTGATGCCCTTCGTGCGCAAAAACGCGCAGAAGTCTTCGTATGAGCCTTTGGTAAAGCCGTCCTTTGAAACGGTGTAGATCACCTTTGCGTGGGTTTTGAGCAATAGATAGTGCTTGGTTTGATCCGCACGCTTGACCGTTTCGTATTTCAGCTCCACGTGCTCGCCGCGCGGCGCGTCGATGATAATGGCGCGCTCGGTGGCCGAAACGGTCAATCTGACCTCCTCGCCCTCCAGCATTTCCGCGTCGCGCGCAACGGCGAACCTGACGTAGTAGCGGTAGGGGTAGATCTTAAAGAGCGGAATGTAGATCAGCGCAAACGCCGCGGCGCACCAATACCAGAGGGGTACTTCATTCCCGGCTGCGATGGAAGCACCAATGAGCGCACACATTGCCGCGGCGGCGATCGCGATGATGGTGAGTGCCAGAACGTTCAACACGCCGCCGAACATGATCTGACGGTAAAGCTCGCGATAGGTCTGCTCATCTCGCACGTGTACGTTTGCAAACAACACGGGCTCGTCGATCTTGGGAGCAACGGTTTCGCTTTCAACCGATTCTTCCGGCTGCGGCTCGATGATTTCGTTTTCGGAATCCATATGGTTTTCCTTTCATATAAAGGTGGCTTTTTTGTCACGCCTCATCCGTCACGCTGTCGCGTGCCACCTTCCCCCACCGGGGAAGGCGAGAAAAGTAGTTTGCCGATGGAAAAAACCACAGCTTTTCAGCACGCAACGAACTTCTTGCCTTCCACGGCGGGGGAAGGGGGACCAATCGCTTGTCGATTGGTGGATGAGGCGTGACAGGCGTGTACCGTCACATAAAAAGATATTGCAAAGGGGAAACTTTCGTGAAAGTTTCCCCTTATCGGTCAATGAATCGCAGTGCCTTCGGGGACGGAATCGTCGACGAAGATGACCTTACAGCCGCAGGCATTGTTGGTTGCCGCGAGGAGCATGCCCTCACTCGGCACGTTGCAGATGCGGTTGGGCTTGAGGTTCGCAACGACGATGATCTTTTTGCCAATGAGCATTTCGGGCGTGTATTCCTCCTTGATCGAGGACATGATCACTCTCTCGCCAAGTCCGTCAAAGAGGGTCAGCTTGAGGCAGGAGTGCGACTTGCGCACGCCCTCTGCCTTGAGCACCTTGCATACGCGGAAGTCCATCTTTGAGAAGTCGTCGATCGTGACCTGCTCCTTGATGGGCTCAACGGGGTCAGCCTCGCGTACCTCGACCGTTTCCTCTGCGGCGGGGCAGCATTCCTCGGCGGGTGCCTCTGCGGCGATCTCCTTGGCGGTCTGCGCGTAGGAGAAGTCAAGGAGTCCAACGTACTTTTCGGGCTCGATCGCGTAGAGGAACAGATACAGACGCGGTCCCTTTTCTTTGTCGATCAAAAGCTTGTAAACGTTGCGGAAGAACGCGCCCTGAATGCCCTTGAGCTCCTTGTCGCTCATCTCGGTGCCCCAAACGGTCTTGGGGATCGCGTAAAGCTCAGCGTTGAGCTCGTCCAACGTGTAGCCGCCCTTTGCAATGTAGGCGTGCAAGAGCTCGATTGCCTGCTTTTCCTTGTCGTCCAGAGCGTTCCAGACCTCGAAATTGCGCGTCGTGCGCAGACGGTTGACCTGATCGGGCGCGCACTGCTCCAGCCAGAACCTTGCGCGATCCAGGCGGTCGGCAAACTGCGCGGCGGTGTAGGGCGTTCCGATCTTTTCAAACACGGTTTCCAGCATCGGCACGTTGAAGTTGACGATCGAGCCGAGCTGAACCAGGAGCGACATGGGAACGGTTTCGAGCTCGCGCCCCTCAATGCGGCACGCCTCCATGATCTCCTTGACGGCATCGTTTGCCTTGCCCTCGCGCACGTCGGTCAGCATCTTGTCAAATTCAAAGTACTGACGCAGGATCCCATCGTCAAAGCAGAAGTCGAACGCCTTGGTGGGATCGGTCTTGGAGTAGAGCCAGAGAATGACCTCGGGCTGATAGAGCTTGAGCAGGGTCTCGGGGGTCAGGTTCAGACCCGAGGACGAGGACATCTTGCCCGTCATGCCCTTGATGCCGATGAACTCGTAGCCCTGGAACAGGGGCGCGTCGTGGTTGAAGATCTTCTTGGAGATGATCTTGGAGTTGCTGTAAGAGCCCGTGGGCGCGGCGTGATCCTTTCCGCCCGGCTCAAAGTCGACGTCCTCGTATCTCCAGCGCATGGGCCAGTCGATCTTCCAGCCCAGCTTGCAGTCGGTGTCGGTCAGGAAATTGAAGTGACCGCTGTGACCGCAACGGCAGACGTAGTCCGCCTCGGTGCAGTCCTCGGAGAGACTTGTGATGGTGGTAAAGTCGGTGTGACACTCGGGGCAGAAGATGCTGACGGGGTAGTACTTTTCCTTCTCTGCGTCGTGCTCTGCCTTCAGCTCCGCCTCGCTCTTGGAGGTGTCCTTGGTCTTGAAGGAGTCGAGGATCTCAAAGATCTCGCCTCTCTTCTTGAGCGACTCGAGAATGTCCTTTTGGTACTTGCCCGAGCGGTACATCTGTGCCTGATAGCGGCAGTCCAGCTCAATGCCGAAGGGCTTGATGGAGTTGAGAAATTCTTCCTCAAAGTGCGCCGCGTAGTTTTCGTGACAGCCCCAAGGGTCGGGAATGTCCACGTAGGGGCAGCCGATATATTTGTCATAGGTGTTGCCGACGACCGCCTGCACGTTTGCAGGGATCTTGCGGCAACGGTCGTACTCGTCCCAGGAGAAGAGCAGCTTTGCCTTTTTGCCCATTTTCTGAAGTGCCTTGACCACGAACAGCGGCGTTGCCACGTCGCGGAAATTGCCGATATGAACCGAGCCGGAGGGGCTGATGCCCGCCGCGCAAACGTATTCTTCCTTGTTCGGGTTGCGCTCAATGATTCTTTGAGCGATCTCTTCTGACCAATGCATAATGCAAAAACCTCACTTTTTTGATTAAAAAATTACATACATTATTATTCTACCATATTTTTTCGGCGTTGTCAACGGTTTCGGGCACAACCTTTTTGAAAAAAGCTCACGGTGCAAGTCTGTCGCAGTTCTCGCCGTGGGGGCGCGGTGCACATTGCTGAAAAAGCTTCGGCGGCGCATTGCGCAGTTTTCGTTTTTGGGCGATACACTTGACAACCGCGAAGCGATATATTATAATCGAGTAAAAAAGAACAAAGGAGAATGACTATGAAATTCCGTTCGCACAGGGGCGGCAACTATTACACGCCCGAAAACACGATGCCCGCATTCCGCGCGGCGTTTGAAGCAGGCTTTGAATACATTGAAACCGATCCGCAGTACACGCGTGACGGCGTGGTCGTGCTGATGCACGACGGAATGGTCAACCGCACCTGCCGCAATGCCGACGGCTCGCGCATCGAGCGCGAAACGCGAGTGCGCGATCTGACCTACGCGGAGCTGATGGAGCTTGATGCGGGGGTGTCGCACAGCGAGAAATTTCGTGGTACGCGCGTGCCGCGCCTTGAGGAGCTTTTGGAGCTGCTCGACGGCTCGGACGTAATTTTGGATCTTGACAAAAAGATCACCACCGACGAGCTTGATCCGCTGCTTGATCTCGTGGCGCGCTATAACGTCAAGGTGGAGTTTTCCACGGCTGACGTGGAGCGCATCAAGCGGATTCAGGCGCGTTTCCCCGATGCGTATATCGATTACGACGGTGTCACCACCGACGAGGCACTTGCCGAGATCATCGCGCTCGTGCGCCCCGAGCGGCTGACGGTCTGGCTCTATCTTGACAAGCCCAATTTCGCGTGGCTCGTTGACCGCGATAAGGCAAGCCCCGCCGCCTGCGCACGTGTTAAAAAATATGCCACGCTCGGCATCGGCAACATCTGCTGCCCCGAGGACGTGCGCGAGGCGTTCCTTCTGGGCGCGGATATTATTGAGGTGTGAGAGAATTGAGACGCTTTGTGGGGAGAAAACTTTTTGAAAAGTTTTCTCCCCACAAAGCTTTTCTCTTACCCTCCAAACACACCCTTCAGGAAACGGGCGGTGTCGGCGGAGGGCGGTGCGAGAGGCAGGCGGTATTCGAGGGCGCAGAGCCCTTTTTCGGCGGCGAGGTACTTGACGGGAATTGGGTTGACCTCGCGGAAGAGTGCGTTCATGCGGGGCAGGAGCGCGCGCAAGCGCGCGGAGGCGCGCTTTTGGTCGCCCGAGGCGCACAGGCGGCAAAGCTCGACCATTGCGCGCGGATCGAGATTGGAATAGACCGAGATCACCCCGCGCGCACCGAGGCGCATCGCCGCCACGGTCTGATTGTCGTTACCCGTGTAAACGTCCAGACGGTCGCCGCATTCCGCCACCACCTGCTCCAGCAGACACAGATCGACCGACGCCTCCTTGACCGCTACGATATTCGGATGATCGGCGAGCGCGCGGTAGTGCTCCGCCGTCAGCGTAAATCCCGTGCGCGAGGGTACGTTGTAGAGCATCAGCGGACGCGTGGCGGCATCGGCGAGCGCGTGGTAGTGGGCGATGATGCCGCGGTCGTTGGTGCGGTTGTAGTAGGGCGTGACCGCCAAAAGCGCGTCGGCACCCCCCTCGCAGACCGCCTGCGTCAATTCCAGCGCGCGTGCGGTCGAGTTGGCGC
The DNA here is from genome assembly GCA_045597145.1 of Eubacteriales bacterium. Taxonomy (GTDB): domain Bacteria; phylum Bacillota; class Clostridia; order Oscillospirales; family CAG-272; genus UMGS1865. The sequence goes on along the minus strand of JAZODU010000023.1, from coordinate 48,621 downwards.
CGCACCCCGCCAAAAGCGGCACGCGTCCTGCGATCTGCTCCTTTGAAAAGGCGACCAGATCGCGGTATTCATCAGCCGAAAGGGTCGAGCCCTCGCCCGTCGTGCCCGCAACGAGCAGGGCGGAGATGCCTGCGGTGATCTGCTGCTCAATGATGACCGAAAGGGCGTCGTAGTCGATCTCCCCGCCCCGAAAGGGCGTAATGAGCGCAGTGGCAACGCCCGTAAAAACTGTAGGCTTACAAAGACTCATATTGAAAAGCTCCTTTCCGTGCGCTCAAAAACGGCAACGCTTTGAAAAAAAGGTTGCAATCGGACGCAAAGTGATGTATAATAAAGGATGAATTGGCACGAGCCGTATTCCAGTATATGCGGTGCGTGTAAAAATGCGCGTTTTGCGCCCATCGAAAAGGATAGAAAAGCATGAAAGAAGCCATTGTCAACCAACTCCCCGAAACCTCGCTCTGCACCTCGGATTTTTATTACGACCTGCCCGAGGAGAGAATCGCGCAGCACCCCATGGAGATGCGCGACCACTCGCGCATGATGGTGCTGGATCGCTCCGCGGGGACGCTGGAGCACAAGCATTTTTACGATATACTCGATTACCTGAAGCCGAACGACGTGCTGGTCATCAACGATTCCAAGGTCATTCCCGCGCGCCTGTACGGGCACGTGGAGGGCAGGGAGGAAGCTATGATCGAGCTGCTTTTGCTGCGTCAGCGTGAGCTTGACACGTGGGAAACGCTTGTCAAGCCCGGTAAGCGCGCACGCGTGGGCATGAAGCTGGTCTTTGGCGACGGGCTTTTGCACGCGGAGGTCGTTGACATCGTGGAGGAGGGCAACCGCCTGATCCGCTTTACCTACGACCGCGAAAAATTCGCGAACATTTATGACATTTTGCAGCAGATCGGCATGATGCCCCTGCCGCCCTACATCACCGAGCGGCTTGCCGACCGCGACCGCTACCAGACGGTCTACGCACGCGAGGAGGGATCGGCGGCGGCGCCCACGGCGGGTCTGCATTTCACGCCCGAGCTCTTGCAGAAGATCCGCGACATGGGCGTGGCGATCGCGCCCGTGATGCTCCACGTGGGACTGGGCACGTTCCGCCCCGTCAAGGAGGACAAGATCACCGACCACGTCATGCACACCGAGTTTTTCTCGGTGCCCGAGGAGAGCGCGCGCATCATCAACGAGCGGCGCGCGGCGGGCGGACGGCTGATCTGCGTGGGCACGACGTCCTGCCGCACGATCGAGAGCGTGGCGGACGAGAACGGGCATATTCCCGCGATGAGCGGCGACACGGGGATCTTCATTTACCCCGGCTACCGTTTCAAGGCGGTGGACGCGCTGATCACGAATTTCCACCTGCCCGAAAGCACCCTGCTCATGCTCGTGTCGGCATTTTATGACAAGGAGAAGGTCATGGCGGCGTACCGCACTGCCGTAGAGGAAAAATACAGATTTTTCAGCTTCGGAGATGCCTGTTATATATTTTAACTAATTTTAATTGGATATATCATATATAAATTGTACGATATTACCAATTGGTAAAACTGGATAGCCAATCGGTAAATGTTTTGTCGGCAATAGAAATAAATCCAAAAATCTTTCCAAAATCTATTGACAAAATAGGATAAATCCTATATAATAAAGGTGTAGGATAAAACATTCCATTTTTACGGAGAATAATCAATGAATGAGATTAAAATCAGGTATTCAAAGGACGCACTGAAATTTTTATCAAAATTGGATAAAAAATCGGTTGGCAGAATCCGTGATGCTATTGCGGGGCTGACCTATAATCCACCTGTCGGGGATATAAAAACAATGCAGGGCTACAACGACGGACGTAAACGACTCCGTGTTGGCTCGTGGAGAATTATCTACCGACACGAAAACGAAGAAACGGTTGAGATCATCTTCGTGATTGATATTGGCAATCGCGGAGATGTATACAAATAAGGAGGTATCTTTTATGTCAAGTATTGCAATTGAAGCTGCACGCTTAATGGATGCTCTGCCTGAAGCAGACAAGGCGTTTGCTTACGAGTTTATCAAAAAGTTGGTTCTTGCTTGGGATCCCGATTTTACCAAGGTTACTGCCGAGGAAGCAAAGAGAATAGAAGATGCGGAAAACAGCGGTTACGTTGATGCGGATGAAATTGATTGGGAGAGCATTGGAACCGATGAGTAATGCAACCCATACAATCGAAGCGGACGAAATTATACAGGCATTGATTGAGGCAAGACGTGCGTCGGGAATGACGCAGAAGGAATTGTCCGAGCTTACGGGAATTGCCCAAGGCGACATCAGTAAGCTGGAAAAAGGAAATGCAAATCCGTCCTTACGGACGTTGATCAGACTTGCCGAAGGAATGGGAATGCAGTTAAAAGTGGAATTTTGTCCTTCAAGCCATTGATAAAGCAGGGCGTTTTTGCCCTGCTGAATTTTTGGATTTAAGCATTAAAAATTACCGATTGGTTATGTAAAATTACCAATCTTACATCCCGTACACATCGGCGATGCGATGCTGATACGATAAAAGATTTTATCGTATCAGCAGGTAAAAGGTAAGAGTGAAAAGTGAAGAGGTAATGAAGATTTTCGCCCGTGGCGAAAATCAACCGAACTTATTCACTGTTCACTTTTACTTCTTACTTCCCGTACATTACGGCAATGAATGGCAACCTTGCGTTGCGTGAATGAGAAACTGATTTTGAGAGGTGTCCGATGGATCTGCCGATCGCTTTTGCCGAGCGCATGAAGCGCTTGCTGGGAAGTGAATACGATGCGTTTTTCGACGCGCTCAACACCGAGCGCGCGGTCAAGGGGCTGCGCGTCAACACGCACAAGGTGTCGGTGGAGGCGTTTGTCGCGCACGCACCCTTTGAATTGACGCCGATCCCGTACGTCACGGGCGGCTTTATCGTCGCCGAGGACGCGCAAGCGGGAAAGCACCCCTACCATCAGGCAGGGGCGTACTATATGCAGGATCCCGGGGCGATGTCCGCCGTGGCGGCAGTCCCGCGCGGCTTCTGGGAGACGCGCGGCTTGCGCGTGCTGGATCTTTGTGCCGCGCCGGGCGGCAAGACCACGCAAATGGCGGCTCTGTGTGAGCGTGGCGGCGGTGTGGTGCTGGCGAACGAATACGTGTCGGCGCGCAGCCGTATTCTGGCGAGCAACGTCGAGCGTCTGGGGCTTTCGAACGTCTGCGTGACCAACACCGATGCCTCGCACATTGCCGCGCAGTATCCCGACGTGTTTGATCTGGTGGCGGTGGACGCGCCCTGCTCGGGCGAGGGAATGTACCGCAAGAACGATCTGGCGATCTCGGAGTGGAGCGAGGAAAACGTTTTCATGTGTGCTGCGCGCCAGCGCGAGATTCTGGAGAGTGCCGTCAGATGTGTGTCGCCCGGCGGCTATCTGTTGTATTCGACCTGCACCTATTCCACCGAGGAAAACGAGGAGATCGTGGCGTGGCTTTTGCGCACGTATGCGGATTTTTCGATTGCTTCGTGTGATGCGGCGGTCGTCGCGCACACCGCGAGCGGCTTGACGGACTTTGACGCGCGCGGCGAGGATCTTTCGCTCTGTCGCCGCTTTTATCCGCACGTGTCGGCGGGCGAGGGGCAGTTTGTGGCGCTTCTCAAGCGCGCAGACGGCGAGCGGGAAGCGGTGCGGCGCATAGAGCTGCCCGCGCTGCCGAAGTCGCTTTCCCGAACGGCGGATGAATTTTTGACCGAAGCGCTCGGGCGCACGCTCTCGCCGCTTTTGTTGCGTCACGGTATGCTTTCGGCGTTTCCCGCGGTCGCGCAAACGGCGTTCCCGTTGCCCGCGCAAACGGTTGCGGTTGGCGTGCCCTTGGGCGAGGAGCGAAAGGGGCGGATCGTTCCGCACCATCATTTCTTCATGTCCTTCGGCAAGGAGTGCCGCTCGCGCGTGGTGCTCTCCCCCGACGACGCACGTGTGCGCAAATACCTTGCGGGCGAGGAGATCGACGTGCCCGCGGATCTGAAGGGTTACACGGCGGTGCTTTTGTCGCTGGGGGACGAGTTGTTGACGTTGGGCGGAGGAAAAGCCGTGGGCGGTCGGCTGAAAAATTACTATCCAAAGGGGTTGCGTATATGAAGATCCCGGTGCTTGGGAACATCTTTTCAACAGATTGCACGGCGCATCTTGGGCACATGACCGACGCATACGTGCGCAATCTTTACATCCGCGAGGCGTTAGGGGTGTAAGGAGATGCGTCGGGGAACGCGATACGGGGGGGACTTTTTTCAAAAAGTCCCCCCGTATCGCGTCCTTATAGAGAGTGATGGGTAGCCTTCCGCGCACGCGTCATCACTTCGCGAATGCGGACATATTGTAATATTTCATAATTTTAAGTGCCTTTTCATCGGGCTCAAAGCAGAGCAGGTAACGCTTGCCGGACTCCTCGTTCTCCCAAAGAGCGAGGTAGAGCGAGGGAGCAGAGAGCGAGGAGGCTGCGTAGACCGCGACCTTTGCGTTCCATTTTTCCGCCTTGGAAACGTGGACGTCCTCGTAGGGGAAGATCGCGCTGATATCGCGGATCATCACCTCAAGCAGCTTTTTGCGCGTGCGACCGCCAAGGATCTTGTTGACGGTGAGCTTGCCCGAGAAAAAGGAATATTCATATTCGACCTGCGTGTGTTTCCACGTGAGAAATACGAAGATCCATACCGTGAGCGGAATGAGTGCGAGGAAGGGAACGAGCAGACGGGTCATGCTTCCCACGAGGAAAAAGAGCAGTGCCCAGAGCACGTACGCCACGATCAGGGCGGTCTTTTTCAGTGTCAGTGTCTTGCTTTTTGCCTCCGCGACCGCGTATTCGTAAGGCGAGCCGTTTGCGCCAAAGCCTGAATTGGAATCCATAAATGCCTCCGTGATCAATTCGTTGGCTATATTATAGCACATGATGCGCGGCTATGTCAATCTTCTTTCGCGTTTTGCCGAAAATTATACACCCTCTTGACATTTGGACGCAAATCTTTTATAATAATAGCAGTACGTTCAATTATTAACAGAAAGGTTTACAGCTATGAAAGCAGTTATCACCGTAACGGGTAAGGATACCGTTGGTATCATCGCAGACGTGGCGCAGGTATGTGCCAAGCATCACGCAAACATCATTGACATCACGCAAAGCGTGCTGTCCGAGTATTTCGCCATGATCATGCTGGCTGACATTGACAACCTCAACGTCGGCTTTGCGGATTTCGTGGATGTCCTGGAAAAGCTGGGTCAGGGCAAGGGGCTGGTGATCCACACCATGCACGAGGACATTTTCAACACGATGCATCACATCTGAGGGCACTGCAATGATCAATACGCAGGATATTTTAGAAACCATCAACATGATCCGCGAGGAGAATCTCGATATCCGCACGATCACCATGGGGATCTCTCTTTGGGATTGCGTGAGCGAGGACACCGACCGCCTTTGCACGCGGATCTACGATAAAATCACCAAAAAAGCAGAAAAGCTTGTAGCGACGGGCGCGGAGATCGAAAAGATGTACGGCATTCCGATCGTCAACAAGCGCGTGTCGGTCACGCCCATCTCTCTCATCGGCGGCGCGACCTCTCCCGAGGGGTACATCAAGATCGCACACACCCTGCAGCGCGCGGCGGACGAGCTCGGCATCAACTTTATCGGCGGCTTTTCGGCACTCGTACAAAAGGGCATGACCGAGGGCGCGCGAAACATGATCTCGGCGATCCCCGAGGCACTTGCCGAAACGCGCAACGTCTGCTCGTCGGTCAACGTGGCGTCCACCAAGGCGGGCATCAACATGGATGCGATCGCCATGATGGGCTCTGCCATCAAGCGTGCGGCGTTTTTGACCAAGGACGACAATTCCATCGCGTGCGCAAAGCTCGTGGTGTTTGCAAACGTACCCGAGGACAACCCCTTTATGGCTGGCGCGTTCTGCGGGATCGGTGAGCCCGAGACCGCGATCAACGTCGGCGTTTCGGGCCCCGGTGTGGTGGCATCTGCGATCCGCCGCGCGGGGGATTGCAACCTGTCGGAGCTGGCGGACGTGATCAAAAAGACCGCGTTCAAGATCACGCGCGTCGGTCAGCTCGTGGCAAACGAGGCGGCACGCCGCCTTGACACGCCCTTTGGCATCGTTGACCTCTCGCTCGCACCTACGCCTGCCGTGGGCGACTCGGTGGCGTATATTCTGGAGGGCATGGGGCTGGAGTCCTGCGGCGCGCACGGCACGACCGCGGCACTGGCGATGCTCAACGACGCCGTCAAAAAGGGTGGCGTGATGGCATCCTCGCACGTAGGCGGACTTTCGGGCGCGTTCATTCCCGTTTCCGAGGACGCGGGCATGATCGCCGCGGTAGAGCGCGGTGCGCTGACGCTTGAAAAGCTGGAGGCAATGACCGCAGTTTGCTCGGTGGGACTGGATATGATCGCCGTTCCCGGGGACACGCCCGAGGAGGTCATCGACGGCATCATCGCGGACGAGATCGCGATCGGCGTGGTCAACACCAAGACCACGGCGGTGCGCCTGATCCCCGCATACGGCAAGAAGGCAGGCGAGAGCGTGGAGTTCGGAGGCCTTCTCGGCACGGCTCCCATCATGAACCTCAACACCTATTCTCCCGCAAAATTCATTCGCCGCGGCGGACGTATCCCCGCGCCGATTCATAGCTTAAAGAACTGACCGAACAGCGCACGCCGCAACGGCGCTCGTCAGGCGGCGGGTAAGCTTTGGTCGAGCTTTTTCAAAAGCGCGCGGAGTGGAGAGGCGGTGCCTCTCCTCGCGCTCCGCAGAGCGCGAAACTCTCCGAACGGCACTTTTCTTTTGTTCGTTTTTTCTTTTGCGCCTACTTTCAAGAAAGGAACCACAAATATGAAGCTTCTGATCGCATCGGATATCCACGGCTCGGCGTACTATTGCGAAAAGCTCCTCGAGGCGTACCGCCAAGAAGGTGCTGACAAGCTCGTCCTCTTGGGCGACGTCCTCTACCACGGCCCGCGCAACGACCTGCCCCGCGACTACGCGCCCAAGCGCGTGATCGAAATGCTCAACAGCATCAAAAGCGATCTGCTTTGCGTGCGCGGCAACTGCGACACCGAGGTGGATCAGATGGTGCTGAATTTCCCCGTGCTTGCCGATTACGCCATCCTTTTTGCGGGCGCGCGCATGATCTACGCCACGCACGGTCACGTTTATAATGAAGGAAAGCTTCCGCCTCTGCAAAAGGGCGACATCCTGCTCCACGGACACACGCACGTGCCCAAATGCACCGAGCACGAGGACTACCTTTACCTCAACCCCGGCTCGGTCTCGATCCCGAAGGAGAACTCCCCCCACAGCTACATGACGCTGGAGAACGGAGCACTTGCGTGGAAGTCGCTGGACGACGGCAGCACGTATATGGAATACAGCCTTTGATAAAAGGAAAAACGCCTCGGTCGAGCCGAGGCGTTTTTCCTTTTATTCTTGTTCCTGCTGCTCTGCGACCTTGGGGGGGAAACCAGCATTTTAAAGCTTTTTTCGCCCGCCATGGATGTAACTAATCCGCTACGTCTGATCAAAAGCATCATAACGGTCAAGTAAAGGATGATCCCCACGAGCCAAAGTACAGGATGAATGCTGCCTGTAAGTGCCAGCTGCACACGCTCCGCAACAGCGCACACCTTGTACAGACGGTTGAACGCATCGCATACTGCCCATTGTGCAAACAGCAACCCGCCCCAGAACAATCCGAATACGCCGAAGAGACCAAGTCCCCATGAAAAGCGGAAGGCTTTTTCCTCGGTTCCTTTGTCGAACAAGGCAATTAACATTTGGATTAGGTGCTTCAAAATAAGGAAGCACCCTAATCCAAATGCGGCGTATATTGCTACACCTGCTACGTAGCATAGACCCTTTGCGCTTTTGAAAAGCAGCTCGCATATTTTCAATTCATCCGTGATGAGATCAGCATCCATCGGCTTGCCCGCTTCAAAGGCTGTTCCTCTGGAATTGGCGATAGCTACTGCAATATAACCGTTGTTTTCCTCATAATATGCACATACCTCGGAGGTTTTAAACAACGCTTGCGGAAGCGTTAAGACGTTTAGGTCGTCCCATTTTTCCTGCTTTAGAATTTTGATGTTTAAGTCATATCCGTTATCCTCGTAGCTGTTTCCTGCGGGCAGAATAAGCTTCGACATAAGGGAAAGCTTTTCTGTTGTGCTGCGCAGCAACGAATATCCCGAAAACAACATACTTGACAGGATTAAAACAGTCAGTAGGATATACGAGCAGTGCATCAAAATTTTTGTTCCTTTTGTTTTCATTCTTTTTTCTCCTCTCTTTGTTAGTGCTTTTTAGTACTCTCTTATATTATAGAACTTTTTAGTTCTATTATCAAGAGGTTTTCATAAAATTTTGTTATACTGCCACAATAAGGGTGAAAGCTCATTGCTTTGGGGGTATTATGAAGTATTATCAGAGGCTGCGGGATGTGCGCGAGGATGCCGACAAAAGTCAAGAGGAGATCGCGGCGGTGCTCTACATTCAGCAAACGCAATACAGCCGCTACGAGCGCGGAGTTCAGAGGATGGGAATCGACAAATACATGATCCTCGCGCAATACTATAATATATCTATCGACTATCTTGCGGGGCTGATCGACCAGCCGCGCAAGCTTCACGGTTGAGGGGTACCTACGGGTGCCCTTTTTGGCATGAAAACCGCCGGCGGTGTTGACAAAAAACACCAACGTATGGTATAATGATCCTGCATGAATTTTCAAAGCGAGGTAACGTATGAGCATCAAGGCTGTATTGTTTGATCTGGACGGAACGCTGCTTCCCATGGATCAGGACGTGTTCATCAAGGCGTATTTCGGCGGGCTGACCAAAAAATTGGCACCGCGCGGCTACGAGCCGCAGAGGATCGTGGACGCGATCTGGGCGGGCACGAAGGCAATGGTCATGAACACGGGGGAGAGAACCAACGAGGAGGTCTTTTGGGATTGCTTCGTTGACATTTTCGGCGAGGAGATCCGCGCGGAGTATCCCGTGTTCGAGGCGTTTTACGCCGAGGATTTCCCCAAGGTGCAAGCCTTTTGCGGCTTTGACGCGCGCGCCAAGGCGGTCATTGAAGCGGTCAAGGAAAAGGGACTGCGCACAGCCCTTGCCACCAATCCGCTCTTTCCGTCGGTGGCGACCGAGTGCCGCATCGCGTGGGCAGGGCTTGCGCCGTCGGACTTTGAATGCTTTACCACCTATGAAAATTCCCGCCACTGCAAGCCGAATCTTGACTACTACCGCGACGTTCTGGCAGCACTCGGCTTGCGTGCCGAGGAGTGCGTGATGGTGGGCAACGACGTGGGCGAGGACATGATCGCCGAGCGGCTCGGCATGAGCGTCTTTCTTTTGACCGACTGCCTCATCAACAAGGAAAACAAGGATATTTCGGTTTATCCGCACGGCGGATTTGACGAGCTGCTCTGCTTTATTCGAGGGCTTTGATCGTATAAGCCCTCAAAAGGACGCACCTCCAAAAAAGTTATAGCTGCCCTCAAAAGGCACTGCAAGCAAAGCAGTGCCTTTTTTCGCGCCTGCGCGGGGGGAGCCGTTCGTGTGGCGCTACAAAGGGTGCACAAACAAAAGAGGGCACTGCTGTGAAGGCAGTGCCCTTTGAGGGTGGTCTATTCCTTTGGTGAAGGTTTTTGAAAGAGGGATGTAGCGAGAAAGCGCGTTCTCTCATGCTTCCGCCTGCTCGCGTGCGAGGTTTCGGCGGTAGAGGCGGCGCAGGGCGGGGGTGTTGAAGCGCAGGATCATCGTGGGGAGCATATTGAGAATGAAATTGACGATGGCAACGGGGAGCGCGATGGAGAGGGGGCGCAGGAAGGGCAGGAGCATGATCAGAAATCCGAAGCAGGAGCCGAGGACGTGCCCCAGCACCCCATAGTTGGATTCGAGCAGAAAGCGACCGATGTAGGCACTGTCGTTGGGGTCGCGCATACGATCCTTATGAAAGCCCGTAAAGCAGCCCCATTCGGGTACGTGCTTTTTCCACGTGTTGATTTTTGTGCGGCGATAGAGGTCCTTTTCCCACTTGGGAACGGAGAATGCCTTTGCCTCGGGCGCGAACCAACGCTCGGGCAGGCGGCGAGCGATGAACGCGAACAGCCCGTCGACAAGGATCACCGCCGCCACGCCTGCGACCGTGATCAGAAGCAGAATACCAAAGGACGCGAACGAGTAGTTTCCGTCCGCCAAAAAGTTTCCGAGCGTGATCAGCAGCGAAGCCACCGAAATCGTGATGATGTAAAACATATTGCTTCCTCTTTGTTTCGTGGGATTTTTCAACAACAGTATAGCACAAAAAGGTGATGCCGTCAAGTAAAAAATGCAACGCAAAAGGTGGATAAAAGTCTCGCAATATTTTTATATTGCTTCACCTTTTTTCCTTGTTTCTCCCAACCGTTTGCGCTCTCAAAACCGCACGCACCCTCCGGCGATGCAATTCTTGATGGATTTCGGCGAAGCGAGCCGCAGGAAAGTGCGGACTTTTCAAGGCGAGCTACGGCGTAAGACGCGGAAATTGCGCGCCGTAGGGCTTATAAGTTCGAGTACTTGATGGGTAGGAAAACATCCTGTACAAAAATGCTGTGAAAATGTTTCCCGCGGCCTTTGGCGGGATCTGAGGGAATATGCAAAAATCCATAAAATCAGTCAAAAAATCCATGTTTTTATGCCTGTGTTTATGGTATGATAAAGGTATAAAAAGCATCGAAAAGGAGTATGGTTATGATCGTTAAGGAATACATCAAGCGGTTTGAGCGGCTGGGCTTTGGAATGTTCGTGCATCTCGGGCTTTACAGCGAATACGCCAAGGGGGAGTGGGCACTTCATTCCACGGACGTGTCAGTTGAGGAGTACGAAGCACTGTTCGACGTGTTCAATCCCGACCCCGCATGGGCGACCGATCTTGTGGCGACTGCGAAAGCCGCAGGCTGCAAGTACATCACGCTCACCACGCGCCACCACGACGGTTTTTCGCTCTACGACACCTGCGGACTCAACACCTATGACGCGCCGCACGGGGCTGCAGGGCGGGATCTGGTGCGCGAGTTCGTGGACGCTTGCCGCGAGGTGGGGATCATACCGTTCTTTTACCACACCCTCTTGGATTGGCACGAGCCGATCTACAAAACCGATTTCCCTGCATATCTTCAATATTTGCGCCGTAGCGTAGAGCTTCTTTGCACCAATTACGGACCGATCGGCGGCATTTGGTTTGACGGAATGTGGGACCGCCCGAACGACGATTGGGAGGAGGACGCGCTCTATTCCATGATTCGCTCCCACCAGCCCGAGGCGATGATCATTAACAACACGGGGCTTGGCGCGCGCGGAGCGTTGGGGCATATTGAATTGGATTCCGTGACCTTTGAGCGAGGCAGACCCGGACAGATCAATCTTGCCGATTCGCCCAAGTATGTGGCGAGCGAGATGTGCCAGATCTTCGCGGATCACTGGGGATATGCCGCACGTGATTTCCATTTCAAGTCGCTCGAGGAGATCATCTGCGACTTTTGCATCTGCCGCCGCTACGGCTCCAATTTCCTTTTGAACGTCGGCCCTATGGGCAACGGTCTGCTCCGTCCCTTGGATAAGGCAATGCTTCTCACGCTCGGAGAGTGGGCAAAATTGCACCGCGAGGCACTGTATCTGCCGCGCCCTGCGGGGATCGAGATTGAGGGCAAGGAAAAGGATTTCTTGCTGCGCGGTGAGGATTGCTACTATCTGTTCGTGCACAACATTCCGATGAGCGGCGACGTCAACGTTACGGAGGGGGTTGAGAGCACCGACTATACCGACAAATTCCGCCTTTCCGAGCGGATCAAGTCGGTCAAGTGGATCGATTCCGACAAGACGCTGGATTTCGTGCAGGACGGCGACCGCGTCACGGTTCGCTACGACTCGCAAAAGTACGGAGAAAATCTGGTCGTCAAGGTCGCAAAAATAGAGATCTGACAACAGAGCATAGAAAGAGCGGCGAAACCGAACCTAACTCCACAACGCTTCGCGTTGCGTAGCAACGTTTCGAAGCGTTAGCACCGCAGCCAACAAGAAAAGCCACCCAACGGGTGGCGAGAAGATGGAAAAGTGCTAGGATACTCGCCCTGCGGGCAAGAATTCGTACGCTCTCCGCCTGGTGAGCAAGCTACCCGATCTCCGAGCGGCGAAACCGAACCTAGCTCCACAACGCTTCGCGTTGCGTAGCAATGTTTCAAAGCGTTAGCGCCGCAGCCAACAAGAAAAGCCACCCAACGGGTGGCTTTTCTTGTTGGCCTTTATGGACTTAATAGATGTTTATTTGACAACACACTTTCTTTCATCTGTTTATTCCAATTTTCAGTCTGTTAGCTTCAATCAGTTTCGGCTCCAAGATTCGAATCAAATCCTGTAATTCAACTTTGCTTTCTGCGTTCAAACCAAGGCAGTTCGCAATACCCACAGAATCTGTACTAACACGACTGTGGAGAGAAAGATTTAAGCGGTTTTCCTTTTCTTCAAAATTGTACGAATGAATATGTACTGGATCGCCAAGTCTTACACCTTCAATCCCTTCAAAATTGAAGTCACTCTTCATATGTTCAAATAGTGGCTTTTGAATAATCAAAACCAAGTGCTTATTCAAGTGCTCAAATGTTTCGCTCTTGTGATGCATCTGGACAAGAATGGTTTTTAACGTCATCTTCCAATTCATTCCAAAAGGTTTTTTATTGTTCAAATCGTCGGCGCTGACTTCAATACCTTGTTCGTCCAAGAAGCGTTGACGTTCAGGCCATACAGTTCCGGTTGTATCCATAGTCTGCAACTCGATACCAATAAAATCTTTCACTTTTTTATCTTTGGCAGAAACCAAGAAGTAGTCAACATGTCCTCCGGGAATCTGTACCTCCGGAACAAGATAAAGTTCATTACCTGGTTCATGCATCGTCAGTAAATGCAAACAATCAATAAAGATTTGATTATGTTCTAACAAACGAAAAGGACAAATGATAACATCTTGATTCTGATACTTCACAGAACAAGTTCCGATTTTAATCTCTGGATCGGATTTTCTCGTTTTGGTGCAAATCCGTTGAGTATAAGGACAGATTTGTGTGGTCATTGCTTGTTTGAAATCCAATGATGGGTTTTACAGTATAATCCAAAAAATTCACTTATTTTACTCATATCAAAGTCTCCAATTCCCCATTATTTAAGCATCCATATTCAGAGCATCTGGTCTCTGCAAGTTCCAGGTATTCCTGTGCCATATCAATGCCGATTGATCTGCGATTAAGTTGTGCAGCTACATAACTGGTTGTCCCTGTTCCAACAAACGGATCTAATACTATTCCATCCGGAGGGCAAGTAAGAATAATCGGTGTTTTAACTAAGTCTTCTGGAAACGGCGCAAAATGCAATTTTCTTCCCTGAGTATCTTCGGGGATAATTTGCCACACGTCAGAAATCATACTGCCGTTAGGATTATAGAAAAGAAAATAGAATCCTTTCTCCTGCAATTCTTTAGCTCTACCACTTAGATTGGTAGTATCCCCATTTGTTACACGCTGATTTGCGCCTTTAATGACCATTCTAAAGTCCGACAACTCGCCTTTTTTGATTCGCTCTAATACATCATCAAGTGCCTTATATGCATTGGCTCTTTGTTCTTCGGTGAGTTCTGTGCTTAGTTCAATTTTTCTGCGATATCTAACACCACTTACTCCCGTGGCACTTACTACCGCGCCATTTTCAACACGCGCACTACGAGGCTTCTTTCTTACTGCATCAGAATTGTAATAATATCCGTTTTTCCTTTTGACAAAATGAAATATCGGCTCATACTCGCAACCTAAACTATCCTTGGATTGAGACATCGCACCTTTCATTTTATCCCAAACAACTGTATTACGTAATATCCAATTCTGTTCATCTTGCATTCTGATTGCAACACGATGAGGTATGTTTAACAACTGCTTATTTTTATAGCTATCTCCTATATTTAGCCAAAAAGAACCCGATGGTTTAAGCACACGGTAAACCTCTTTAACAATGGCAAGGAGATTATCAATATATTCTTGATATGTTGATTCCAATCCAATGCCACCACCCAAATATTGCCTTTTCATATAATAAGGGGGACTGGTTACAACGCAATCAATACATTCGTCCGGCAAATATTCCAGAACTTTCAATGCATCACCGCGAACAAAGCAAGGCGCCGAAAAACGATTATCGACGATGTATTCATTAACAGTAATCATATATACCTCTATCTGTTGCATCTTATTAATCTGCTATAATTATATCATAAAAATGTAAATAAATCAACATCATTTATGGTTTTGAAGAAAAATTGTGATATGTTAGAATAATACTTGTTTTATTGACTGCTTTTTTTGAGTGCAGGGGTTCGAATCCCTGACAACCCTCGAAAGCACCCATTGGCATCTATTTGTTTTCAACCTGAATTTTTCGATAAAAAAAGCCCAGACTCCTTATGGAATCTGGGTTTATCCGACCTGCATCTATTAAGGTCAGAAAAGGTGGCTGCGGCGCTAGGATTCGAACCTAGGTAATGACGGAGTCAGAGTCCGTTGCCTTACCGCTTGGCGACGCCGCAATTCAATTCACAACGCATATTATAGCAGATTCGATTTGGTTTGTCAATATCTTTTTGCAAAATTTTTCCGTTTTTTTCTGCCTTTTTTGTCCGCTCGGTGCTATATTTCCCGCTTTTTGCAAAATATATGCACGCGCGGGGTGAAAAAATTGCGTTTTCGTGCTATAATGTCCCTGCCGAAGCATTCAATTTTATTGATACTGTTTTATACGATCGGAGGCATATTATGAGCAATTCTTACGTCCCCACGCCCGAGGATATCGCGCGTGTCAAGGGCTTGGGCTTTTTGCGTGACAAGACCACGCCCAACTGCTTCAACGCGCGCGTGCTGACCGTCAACGGTCGCGTGTCGGCAGAGGTCATGGAGGCGGTCGCACAGGCGTCCCGCCGCTTTGGAAGCGGCAAGGTAGCACTTACCTCGCGCATGACCTTTGAAATTCAGACGGTCCCTTACGAAAATATTGAGCCCCTGCGCGCGTTTTTGGCACAGTACGGCTTGGAAACCGGCGGCACGGTAACGGTGCTTGCCGACCTTTTGGGGCGCGTGCTGCTTGCCCCCACCGAGATCCCCGTGGGGATCATGATGGCACTGGTCGGCGCGCCCTTCTTCCTCGTACTGCTGTTTTGGAAAAGGGGGAGGTTGCGATGAGCTTGGACGTTAAGATTTGCGTGGCGCGCTATCAAAAGCGGACGGTGCTGGCGGATGTTGCGTTTTGCGCGCCCGACGGAAGCCTTGTGACGGTGATCGGGCGGAACGGAAGCGGAAAATCCACGCTCGTGTCCTGCGTGGCGTCGCTCATGCCCTTTGACGGCACGGTCACGGCGAACGGCGTGGAGCTGTGCGCACAAGACGTGCGCACGCGCGCGCGGTATTTGTCGGTGCTTTTGCAGGAGCTTGGCAGCCCCCACGTCACTGTGCGGGAGCTTGTGGGCTTTGGAAGAAACCCGCACCGTGCGATGCTCGGGCGCGAGAGCGACGCGGATCGTGAGGCGGTGACGCGTGAGATCGCGGACGCGGATCTGTCGGCACCGGAGAACTGCTACGTTGACCGCATTTCGGGCGGTGAGGCGCGCCGCGCCTATTTCGGCGCGATGCTGGCGCAGAATACGCCCGTGGTGCTCCTGGACGAGGCGACCGCCTTTATGGATCGGGATTACGAGCGCAAATTCCTCGGCATGGCACGTGCGCTGGCGGACGGCGGCAAAACGGTGCTGTCGGTGATGCACGACCTGTCGGCGGCAATGGCGGTTGCCGACCGCGTCTTTTCCGTGCGCCGCCATTCGGCAGACGGGAGGCTGTTTTTTGCGTGATGATGTTGAGGGGGAGGAGCCTTTTTGAAAAAAAGGCTCCTCCCCCTCAAAAATAAATCCTTACCCCCTCAAAAGCGAAGTGTCAGCACCTCGCCTGTGCGCATCCCGCGCGTGAGGTAGCTGTCACGCACGCCGTCGGCGGTGCAGTCCGCGCCAAGGAAGAGCTTGAGCGGTGCGTCCGCGCGGTCGGACGTGAGCCTGACTACCAGTACACGATCGGGATAGGAGGTAAAATATTCACGGGTGTAGCGAACGCCGCCACAGGTATATTCGGTCTTTGCGAACGCCGTGTTGAGAGACAGACTGCATCGGTAGTCGGACACTTTTGAAAATTCGTGACCGAAATCAAGGTACAGCTCGCAAAAATTGTTCAGTCCTGCGTTGCAACGGTCGGCATAGTCCCAAACGGGCGGGTTGTAGAGGCTGTTTTCGGTGATCTGCAGGCACTCGGTGGCGCATCTGCCGAACACGTTGATGCCCATGTAGCCGTTGCCGATGGGAAGCGACCATTTTTCCCAGCCGTTGTCGGGCACGTCACATTCTGCCGTATAAAGCGCGCGGTTCTCCATGCCGAACGGCGGCTCGCGCGTATACCATAATTCGCAGCTTTTCATAGCGTCCACCTCTTTCGTGATCGGTCAACTCATTATAGCACAAAAAGCGCGGACGTGTCAAGCTTTTTGCGCGGAAACGAGGATGGCGCGATCCCGTGAAAGCTAAGAAAGTGCAGTATTTGGCCCCATTTCTTGGAGAATCGCGTGTTTTTATTTTGAGCGGAATGTGATATGATAAAGGTAACAACGTACAGGAGGAATACACAATGTATCAAAACAAAAGAGTACTGTTGATCGCGGGCGGCGGAACGCTCGGCACGTACACGGCACAGGAGCTTTTGCGCCGGGGGGCACTCGTGGACGTGATCTGTCCCGAGGAAAAGGTGTCGCACCACGAAAATCTCTGTTTTTACCGCGGCCTTGCCACCGATGCGTTTTTGCAGGAGATCTTCGTGCAGCACCGTTACGACGGCATCGTGAATTTTATTCATTACCCCGATGAAAAGGAATATTTCCGCGTGCATTCCTTCCTGATGGAGTACACCGACCACCTCATCTTCCTCTCGTCCTACCGCGTCTATGCCAACGCGCAGCACCCCGTCACCGAGGATGCGCCGCGTCTGTACGATGTGGTCAAGGACGACCTCGATTTTCTTGCCAACGAGGATTACGCCGTTCCGAAATCCAAGTGCGAGGACTTTTTGAGACGGGAGCATGCGGGAGAGGCATGGACCATCGTGCGCCCCGTCATCTCCTTCTCGTCACTCCCCTGGATCTGCTCCTCTACTCGGGCAGCGAGGTGCTTGAGTACGCCGCGCGCGGCGAGGAGATGATTTTGCCCGCCATGGTCAAGGATTTCACCGCAGGCATCGATTGGGCGGGGAATTCGGGCAAGCTGATCGCCAATCTGCTCTTCAAGGAGCACACCTTCGGACAGACCTACACGATCTATTCGGGTCACGGAATGACCTGGGGCGAGGTTGCCGAGCAGTATGCCGCGCTGACGGGGCTGAAGGTGCGCTGGACCGACGATTTGGACGAATTTTACCGTGCACTCCCGAGGATCAAGCCCGACACCTACATCCGGAAATACGACCGCGCCTTCAACCGTGACATCGACGCCTCGCGTGTTCTTGCCGCCACAGGGTTCTCGCAGGCGGATTTCAAGACTGTCCGTGAGGGGATCGCGATCGAGATCGAGAAAAAGCGGAACGAAAAATAAGCGACAGAACGTTAGCCTCTCACAGAGTGGGAGGTCGGAGTACTGCACGAACGACTTTCACCGTGTGTAAATAAAAGAAGGCGCTGCTTAGCGTGTTATCCTTAACGGAGAACACGCAGCGATATAAATCCCTTGCGGGATTTGCGATATTCCCTTCGGGAGCGATATTTGCCTACAGCAAGCGATATGCCCTGCGGGGCGTGAGGGGATTTATATCATATCACACCGAGCATAGCGAGGCATATCGCAACCGAGTGAAACGAGGTTATATCGCATTCGCACAGCGAATATATCGCAAAGCAGAAAAAGAGAGGACATTTCGGCTATTAAACCGATTTGTTCTCTCTTTCTGTCGTTATAAGGGTTTGGGCTTAGCCCATAATGCGTTTGACCGGTCAAATGCGATGCTCGCACTTAGTGGGGTTTTTAAATTCTCCGTTAAGAACATCACCCATTTGTTTGCAGTGCCTTTTGTGGATGTCCGATCCCCATGCGGTGAACGTTTTGAGGGGAGCGCGAGAGGGACTTTGGGGAAAGCCCCTCTCGCGTCGCGTCTCCCACCACGTTCCCGTGCAAAAAATACGGCTCTCAACCCAGCAGCACGTCGGCGCAGAGCATCAGGCAAAAGCCGACGAGCAGGGCGTAGGTTGCGCCGCGCTCGGAGCCGTGCGCGTGAGTTTCGGGGATCATTTCGTCGCTGATGACGTAGAGCATCGTGCCGCCCGCGAAGGCGAGCGCGAAGGGAAGGATCGCCGCCGAGAGCGACACGGCGAAGTAGCCGATGAACGTGCCGACCACCTCGACCGCTCCCGTCAGTGCCGCGAGCAGAAAGGTGCGGCGCGCGGGCACGCCTGCGGCGAGCATCGGACCGATGATGACCATGCCCTCGGGGATATTTTGCAGGGCGATACCGCCTGCGATGATCAGAGCCCCTGCGGTGTCACCCGCACCAAAGCCCACGCCTGCGGCAATGCCCTCGGGCAGGTTGTGAATGGCGATGGCGGTGACGAACAGGAGCACGCGGCCAAGATTCTTGTTGTGATGTACCTCGGCATCCGTCCCCGCCAGACGGTGCAGGTGGGGCACGAGCTTGTCAATGAGGTTGAGCGAGAGGGCACCGACGAAAATGCCTGCCACGGTCACAAGCACCCCCCACTTGCCGCCCGCCTCGACCGACGGCAAAATCAGCCCGAGCACCGCTGCCGAGAGCATCACGCCTGCGGCAAAGGAGAGGACGATGTCGGAGAAGCGGTGGGATATCTTTTTGAACAGAAAGCCGATCACGGCGCCGATGACGGTAGCGCCGCCCACGCCGAGCGCGGTCAATAATACGAGATCCATAGTACCTCCTTTTGAAAAAGCCCCCACGACATACGCGCGTGGGGGCGTGCGGATCAGGCTTCTTCGCTGAACATGTCCTTGCCAACGCCGCAGAGCGGGCAGGCAAAATTCTCGGGCAGATCCTCGAATTTCGTGCCGGGCGCGATTCCGTTGTCGGGGTCGCCGAGAGCCTCGTCGTAAACCCAGCCGCATGCGTCACATACATACTTTTTCATAGTCGTTTCTCCTTGAAATTATTGAATTTTTTCAAAGTCCGCCGCGCCGTGCTTGCAAAGCGGACAAATGAAATCATCGGGAAGCACCTCGCCCTCAAAGACGTAGCCGCAGACCTTACAAACGTAGCCCTTTTTGCTGTCGGCTTCGGGGCGGGGCTTGACGTTTTCAAGATAGTAGGTGTAGGTCATGGTCTCGCGGTCGGAGAGCACGCGCGCCTCGGTCACCGAGCAGATGAACATGCCGTGCGTGTCGAGATCCACGTACTGCTCGACCTTGAGAGACAGGAAGGAATTGATATAGCGGGGCAGGAACACCAGCCCATTGTCCGAGCGGAGCGGCTCGCAATTGGCAAACTTGTCCACGTTTCTGCCGCTTCTGAAGCCGAACGCTTCAAATACCTTGAAGGGCGCGTCCTCGGTCAGGCAGTTGAGGTTCATCTTGCCGGTCTGCTTTATAACGTGGTGCGAATAGTTTTCCTTATTGATAGTGACCGCCACACGGTTGGGAACGTTGGTAACCTGCGACACGGCGTTGACGATGAGCCCATTGTCCTTTTTGCCGTCGTTCGAGGTGACCACGTACAAGCCGTAGCCGATCTTGAACAGCGCGCTCATGTCGTTTTTGTTCGCGGTGCTGTCCTGTTGTGCCAGATACTCGCGGCAGAGCTCGTCGGACAGAGCCTCAAGCTGTGCGGAGGAGTCTGCGTTCAGCGCGGACATGATCTTCACGGACGTGTCGGTGTAGGTGATGTTTTTGGACTTTTCCAGCATGCCGCGCATGATCTTTGCCGCCATGGGTGCCCAGCTTCCGTTTTCGATGAGTGCCACCGTGCGGTTGCTGTAGTTGCGCTCGGTCAGGTGATCGATAAAGGTGCGCATAAAAGGGAAGATGTCGGCGTTGTAGGTGGTGGTGGCAAGCACGAGCTTGCTGTAGCGGAACGCGTCCTCGACTGCCTCTGCCATGTCACAGCGCGCCAGATCGTTGACGATCACCTTGGGACAGCCCTTGGCGCGGAGCTGCTCAGCAAGCTGCATCACGGCGCGGCGTGTGTTGCCGTAGACCGAGGTGTAGGCGATCACGATGCCCTCCTCCTCGGGCTGGTAGCTTGACCAGGTGTTGTAAAGACCGATATAGTAGCCGAGGTTTTCGGTGAGCACGGGGCCGTGCAGAGGGCAGATGGTCCGGATATCCAGCCCTGCCGCCTTTTTGAGCAGGACCTGCACCTGCGCGCCGTATTTTCCGACGATGCCGATATAGTAGCGGCGCGCCTCGCACGCCCAGTCCTCGTCGACGTCAAGAGCTCCGAATTTGCCGAATCCGTCGGCAGAGAAGAGCACCTTGTCATAGGAATCGTAGGTCACGATGACCTCGGGCCAGTGCACCATGGGCGCGGTGACGAAGGTCAAGGTGTGTCTGCCGAGCACGAGGGTGTCGCCCTCACCGACCACGATGCGGCGGTCGGCGTAGTCCATGCCGAAAAAGTTTTTCATCATCGCAAACGCCTTGGCGGACGCAACGAGCGTTGCGTTCGGATACGCCTTTGCGAAATTGGCGATGTTGGCGGAGTGGTCGGGCTCCATGTGCTGTACGACGAGGTAGTCGGGCGAGCGACCGTCAAGCGCGTTTTGCAGATTGTCGAGCCACTCGTGCGTAAATCCCGCATCCACGGTGTCCATCACCGCGATTTTTTCATCGAAAATGACGTAGGAATTGTACGCCATGCCGTTCGGGACGACGTACTGACCCTCGAACAGATCGATCTTGTGATCGTTGACGCCGATATATTTGATGTCGTTTGAAATAAACATAAAAGCCTCCTTGGTTGCCGTTATGCGACCCACAGATCGCTTGTCTATATTATAACACAGTTAGTGTGGCTTTGCAAGAGCGATTTTACGCAAAAAAGGACGGAGAATCACAATACGTCGGCATAATATTTGTAATTCGTATTGTTTTTTCCACAAAAGTATGGTAAACTAAACACAGCGACTTCCAAAATCAATTTGAAAGGAACAAACCTATGAAGCTCAACTATAAGCGCACGCTGCTGGTCGGTATGGCGTTCTTTCTGATCTCTGCTTTCTGGCAGGCGTACGACGCGATCATTCCGCTGATACTCACCAACCACTTCGGACTGCCGCAGACCGCCTCGGGCGCGGTCATGTCCATCGACAACGTCCTCGCGGTCTTTATGCTCCCCGTGTTCGGAGCCCTCTCCGACCGTGTCAACACGCGCTTCGGCAAGCGCACGCCCTTTATCTTTTTCGGCGCGATCGCCGCGATCGTATCCTTTATCGCGCTGACGCTGATCGATAACTATCAGCTCGCGCGCGTCATCGCAGAGGGCGTTCCCGAGATGCAGCAGGGAAGCATGAGCGACGAGGCGTTCTCCGAGCTTGTGCGCAAAACGACCGTGGAGCTGACGCTCGCCAACCCCTTGCCCCTCATCGGCTTTATCGCAACGCTGCTCGTGGTGCTGGTTGCCATGGCGACCTTCCGCTCGCCCGCCGTCGCGCTCATGCCCGACATCACCGTCAAGCCTTTGCGCTCCAAGGCGAATGCGATCATCAACCTCACGGGTACGGCAGGCGGTATCCTCGTGCTGGCACTGGGCATCGTGTTTGCAACCTCGAAAAACCACTATATGCAGTACACGGGCTACGTGTTCGCCGTGACCGCGATCATGCTCACGGGTCTGCTCATTTTCCTGCTCTCCGTCAAGGAGAAAAAATGGGCGGATGAAATGGAAGCGGAAACGGTGCGATTGGGTCTTGGGGAAGAAGCGGTTGAGGAGAACGGCGAGAAGCGCAGGCTCTCGCGCCCCGAGCTGCGCTCGCTCCTCTTGATTCTGGCATCGGTGGCACTGTGGTATATCGGCTATAACTCAATCACCAGTAAATATTCGGTCTACGCCACCAACGTCCTCGGCTTTGATTTTAACCTGACGCTCATCATCGCGCAGGCGGCGGCGATCGTTTCCTACATTCCCGTGGGTCTGATCGCCTCGCGCGTCGGTCGCCGCAAGACCATTCTGGCAGGCGTTCTGATCCTGGCGTCGGCGTTCTTCATCGGCAACTTTATCACGCCCAAAACACCCGAGCTTGTCATGTGCCCCGTCTTTATCCTCGCGGGCATCGGCTGGGCATCCATCAACGTCAACTCCTTCCCCATGGTGGTGGAGCTGGCGCGCGGCGGTGACGTGGGCAAGTACACGGGCTACTATTACACCGCGTCCATGTCGGCGCAGATCGTCGCGCCCATTCTCTCGGGCTTCCTGTACGACCTGATCGGCATGCGCTACGTGTTCTTTGCCTTTGGTACGGTGTTCGTGCTCGGCTCGTTCGTCACGATGCTCTTCGTGCGCCACGGTGATGCCAAGCCGATTGCAAAGGGAAGCGTGCTTGAAAATCTGGGCGCAGAGGATTGATATGGTATTTGTTATTATTGTGTCCGTGATCGCGGCACTCCTGTTGGTGGTCGGGCTGGCTTATCTGTTCGTTCTCCTGCGTCCGCGTCGGCGCAACAAGGTGGACGGCGCGCTGCTGTGCGACTACGCGCACCGTGGGCTTCACGGGAACGGCGTGCCGGAAAACTCCCGCGCGGCGTTCGAGCTTGCGTGCCTTAAGGGGGGCGGGATCGAATTGGA
Source organism: Eubacteriales bacterium (assembly GCA_045597145.1). Classification (GTDB taxonomy): domain Bacteria; phylum Bacillota; class Clostridia; order Oscillospirales; family CAG-272; genus UMGS1865. The sequence goes on along the minus strand of JAZODU010000023.1, from coordinate 25,667 downwards.
CGTGCAGCTCTCGCGCGACGGCGTGGTGATGGTCTTTCACGACTACACGCTTGTGCGCATGACGGGCTGTGAAAAGAAGCTGTGCGAGCTGGATGCGGCGGAGCTGCAAGCACTCGCTCTTGCGGGGACGGATCAGACCATCCCGACCTTTGAGGATGTCCTGCGGCTTGTCGACGGCAGAGTGCCGCTTCTGATCGAGCTCAAGGGTGAGGATTTCAGCACCGCGCTCTGCGCAAAGGTTGCCGCGCTGCTTGCCGATTATGCGGGGGCGTACTGCCTGGAATCCTTCAATCCGCTTCTGGTGCGGCAGATGAAAAAGCAGATGCCAAAGGCGGTCTGCGGTCTGCTTTACACCAACGTCTGCCGCGAAAAAAAGAGCCGCTCCGCGCTGAACATGGCGCTGACGGCAATGATGTTCAACTTTTTGGCGTGCCCCGATTTCATCGCCTATAATCAGAATTATCGCACGGCACTCCCCGTCAAAATTGTGACGCGCCTCTACCGCGCGCCCCGCTTCGTCTGGACCGTCCGCTCCGACGACGACCTCGCCGCAGCCCACCAAAAGGGCGAGTGCGCGATCTTTGAGCACTGCGGGTGAGGGGACGCGGCTTCGGGGATATTTGTGGGGCGAGGACTTTTTCAAAAAGTCCTCGCCCCACAAATATCCATATTCATTTACACTCTGAACATCAGGTCTCCATAGGTCGGGACGGGCCAGAGGTCGGAGGCGGTAAGGACCTCCATCGCGTCGACGGCGGCGCGGAGCTCCTGCATCAGAGGCAGGACGCGCGAGCAATAGTACTCGGCGCGCGCAGGGGCATCGGCGATGGACGCTGCGGTGGATTCCTCCTCCTTGAGGCGCTCGGTCGTGCTGTAAGCGGACGACACGAGGTCGGAAAGTCGGCGGATCAGATCCTTTTCCACGGCACAGGAAACGTCCTCGCAGACGGCGCGCTTTTTCGCGGCGGCGTCGGCGATCTGCGCGATATAGGATTCCACGGCGGGAATGTAATTGCGCAGGGACATGACGATCATGGTCAGTGCCTCGATGTTGACGATCTTGGCGTAGTTTTCAAAATAGATCTCCTCGCGCGAGCGCATTTCTGTTTCGCTCATGACACCTAAGGACGAGAAGAGCTTGACGTTCTTCGGATCCATAAAGGTCTTATACGCGTCGACCGAGGTGCGCAGATTCAAGAGCCCGCGACGCGCCGCCTCGCGCTCCCACTCCTCGGAGTAGCCGTTACCGTCGAAGATGATGCGCTTGTGTGCGGCAAAGGTGTCCTTGATCAGCTTGGCGAGCGTCTTTTCGAGATCCTCGGCGTCCTCGGTGTCCTCTAAAACGTTCGCAAATTGACGGAAGGATTCCGCCACGGCGGTGTTGAGAACGGTGTTGGAGAACGCGATATTCTGGGACGAGCCGAGCATACGGAACTCAAATTTGTTGCCCGTAAAGGCAAAGGGAGAGGTACGGTTGCGGTCGGTGGTGTCCTTGCGGAACACGGGGACGGACGGAATGCCGAGATCCATCATCGCCTTTTTCGCGCCGTGGTAGGCGGTGCCGTCCACGATGGAATCGATCAGAGCCTCCAGCTCCTCGCCCACGAAGATCGAAACGATCGCGGGAGGGGCTTCGTTTGCGCCCAGACGGTGATCGTTGCCCGCGTAGGCGACCGAGATGCGCATCAGAGCCTGATAATCGTCCACAGCCTTGACGATCGCGGCGAGGATCAGCAAAAACTGCATGTTTTCCTCGGGCGTTTTGCCGGGATCGAGCAGGTTCTTTCCGTTTGCCGTGAGCGACCAGTTGTTGTGCTTGCCGCTGCCGTTGACGCCCGCGTAGGGCTTTTCATGGAGCAGGCAGACGAGATCGTGCTTTTCGGCGATCTTCTTCATGTATTCCATGGTCAACAGATTCTGGTCGACCGCGATGTTTGCCGTGGCGTAGATCGGTGCCAGCTCGTGCTGTGCGGGGGCTGCCTCGTTGTGCTTGGTCTTGGCGTTGACACCCATCTTCCAGAGTGCCTCATCCAAGTCCGCCATAAACGCGGCGATGCGGGTCTTGAGCGGTCCGAAATAGTGATCCTCCAGCTCCTGACCCTTGGGCGCGGGTGCGCCGAAGAGGGTACGGCCTGCATAGACCAGATCCTTACGGCGGTCGTACATCTTTTTGTCAACGATAAAGTATTCCTGCTCCGCGCCGACGGTGATGTCCACGCGCTTGGACTGCGTGTCGCCAAACAGGCGCAGAATACGCAGTGCCTGCGTGTTGAGCGCGTCCATCGAGCGCAGAAGCGGCGTTTTGCTGTCCAGTGCTTCGCCCGTGTAGGAACAGAAGGCGGTGGGGATATAGAGCGTGCCGTCCTTGACGAACGCATAGGACGCGGGATCCCACGCGGTGTAGCCGCGCGCCTCAAAGGTTGCGCGCAAGCCGCCCGAGGGGAAGGAGGAGGCGTCCGACTCACCGCGGATCAGCTCCTTGCCCGAGAATTCCATCACGACCTTGCAGGGGCCCACGGGAGAGATGAACGCGTCGTGCTTTTCGGCGGTGACACCCGTCAGGGGCTGGAACCAGTGCGTGTAGTGGGTCGCGCCCTTTTCCACCGCCCAGTCCTTCATCGCGTTTGCGACCACGTCCGCGATCGAGGGGTCGATCGTTCTGCCCGTTGCCATGGTCTTGGTCAGCGATTTGTAGACCTCCTTGGGGAGGCGCTCGCGCATGACGTCGTCGTTAAAGACCATCGAGCCGAAAATCTCGGAAATTCTTTTATCCATTCTTTTTTGATCCTTTCCGAACGCAGGGTTCGTTGATTTTGCGATTTTCTTACTATTTGAATATTATATAACATTTTACCCCCGTTTGTCAATGCTATCGCGCAAAATTCTCGTTTTTGCACGGAAACCGGAGCCTTTTTGCAGGGGAGCATGGCAAAAAGCTCTTTGTCTGCCCCTGACGCACACCCCTCTCGCCATAGGAGCGAAGCGACAGAACGTCAGCCTCTCACTCTGGGGGATGGTGTCATATGCCGCAAGGGGCAAATGACGGAGAGGGCTGTTTGACAGAGGCGGATTGCTAAACTTCAACCCATAGAGCGGTGTGAGCAAACGGCGAAAACAATTTTCTCTGCGAGCCTGAGGAAGTGCCGCGGCAGAGGCGCTTCCAATAGTCCACTCCTTAAATTCCCACCGTTTTCCTCGATCCGCTTGCATTTTTCTGCCGAATGTGCTATACTGGTGGCAGCAGTAAAAAAAGGAGGTGTGGCAATGTCCGAGCAGGGTTCTGTATGGTCGCGGATAGGATTGAGCAACAATCAGCTTAAAATTCTTGCCATGGTGGCAATGTTTCTCGACCATTTCGGCAAACAGATCTGCCCCGAGGTGCTTATTTTGCAGATCCTCGGTCGGTTGGCGTTCCCGATTTTTGCCTACATGATCGCGGAGGGCTGTCGGTATACGCGCTCGCGTGTGCGATATCTCGCGCTGCTCTTCGGCCTTGGCGCGGTCTGCCAGCTCGTTTATTTCGTGGCACTGGGCGACCTTTACCAAAACATTCTCCTCACCTTTTCCATGTCGGTCGCCATCATCTTTTCGGTCGACGCGTTCGTCAAAAAACGCACGGCACTGCGCGCGCTCATCGCGCTCGGCGTCCTTGCGTTCGTGATTTTTGTTTGCGTACCGCTGCCCGTGATGCTCACCGACCGCGGCTTTGACGTCGACTACGGAATTTTCGGCGTGCTCGTACCCGTGGCGGTCTACTTCATGCCCAACAAGCCGACAAAGCTTGCCGCCGCAGCACTCCTGATCCTGCCCATCGTCTGGGGCACGCCGCCCTATAAGTGGTTCTCCTTTGCCGCGCTCCTGCCGCTCGCTTTTTATAACGGCAAGCGCGGGAAGTACAAGCTCAAATATCTGTTCTATATTTTCTATCCCGTGCATCTTGTCCTGATCTATGCACTCTCGCTTTTGTTGCAGTAAGAAAGAAACGACTGACATGAAGGTTTGTGTGATCCGACCGCCATACTCCTACGACTATAAGGATATGGCGAAGAATTTTGAAACGCTTCTCGGCGTGCTTGTCAGCATTCACGATCCTTGTCTCGACCGTGTCTGCAACGGCTCCAAGGCTTGCGAAATCGTCAAGTCGCACGACCCGACGAGGCGCGCGCCTATCGCGCCATGGGCATCGACACGATCCTGACCAACGATTGCCTCTCCATCAAAAACGCGCTCGACAAGTGCTGAATCCAAACAAAAAGCCGCCGCGGGATTGTTTGCAATCCCGCGGCGGCTTTTCCATGCAAAGAATCTGTCTCTCCCCACAAAATTCACTTCACGCCAAACAGTTTCGCATCCAAGCCCTTTGCGAAGCGTTCGTCTGCCTTTTTGTTGTAGAAGGCGATGAGCTTGATCTCGCGCGGGTCGTAGGGGCGACCCGAGGGGCGGAAGAGGTCGTGCTGCCACTTGGTGACGTCGAAGTCAGCCTCGCCGCGCTCCATTCTCTCCCAGATGCCGTTCCAGGGCTCGTGCGTCTGGTACTTGCCCTGCACGAATCCCCAGTTGTACGCGCCGATCTTCTCAAAGTAGAGAAGGGGATAGATCTCCTCGACCGTGTTGCTGTAGATGCGGTGCAGCCACTCGGTGTCAAGCGCGGGTCTGCCGAGCAGACGGAGCTTTTCCGCCCACTCGATGTTGTTTTCAAAGCTGTTGTAGTTGTGGTAGCTGATGATGTCGGACAGCTCCAGCGCGCGATCGCCGATGATCGAGCCTTCCTTGCAGTAGTCGCCAAGGCAGTCGGCGCAAAGGGGCTGGTCGGGGTTGATCTCTCGTGCGATCTCAAAGAACTTCTCCATGTGAGATAGGCTCAGGTCGGCGCGGTTGTTGCCCGGCTCGTTGAACAGGTTCCAGATCAGCACGCGCTCGTCGTGTGCGTAGACCGTGATGATCTCACGGACAAACTCGTAGTAACGCTCGGCGGTTGCGGGGTCGTCAAGCAGATGATAGCTGAGCTCACCGTGACCGCCGTGAGGGGACACTCTTCTGCCGCCGTGGTAGCCGATGTCGTAGGTCTGCTCGCCAAAGCGCGCGGGCTTCCAGAAAGCCTTGGGCACCGAGCAGTCGTTTGCCAGCACCATCATCGCGGTGATGCCGTGCTTATAAAACATGGTAAGGTACTTGTCAAGACGCTCCATGAAGCCGTCGTGCTGATGTTCCCACACCTCGTATTCGAGAATGATGCGCACGGAGTTGAAGCCGATGGATTCTGCCAGCGCGATCTCGCGCTCGGCGGTTGCAAAATGCTCCTCAAATTTGTACTCCTGCCACATATCGATGCGGTTTGCGCAATCCGAGGGCATAAAGTTGCAGCCGCGGATCCACGGGCGCGCGTTGTACCATGCCCAAGCCCTTTCCTTTGACCATTGTCCACTCATTGTCGTATGCTCCTTTGCGTTGAAGATAGTCCTATTATAGATCCGACGGCGCGGATTTCTACCGAAAAAACAACGGATTTTTTATAAAATTTTACTTTTCGCGTCGCACCGTACCTCTTTGATTGTATTATAACGCGTTCGCGCGCGAATGTCAAGGTCAATTCTCGCACATTTTCAGCACAAAAAAATGCCCGAACGAAAGAAAAATCAAGAAAAAAGCGAAAAAACTATTGCAAAACGGCAAAAAGTGGTGTATAATAAAAGCAACTATGTAACAGCCCACGGGCTGACGTAAATTTGACTTTCGCTTTTTGGAGGTAAATATGGTAGTAGCAGGCGATTTTAAAAACGGCATTACTTTTGACGACGGTCAGGGCAACGTCCTGCAGGTCATCGAGTTCCAGCACGTAAAGCCCGGTAAGGGTGCGGCGTTCGTTCGCACGAAGCTGAAGAACGTCATTTCCGGCGCGGTTATTGAAAAAACCTTTAACCCCACCGACAAGTTCGAGAACGCGTATATCGAAAGACGCGATATGCAGTATTCCTACGACGACGGTGCTCTTTATCACTTTATGGACACCGAAACCTGGGAAGAGACTCTCATCTCCCACGACATGGTGGAGGACAACTTCCGCTTCGTGAAGGAAGAGATGATGTGCAAGATCATTTTCTAAAAGTGCAACGTGTTCGGCATCGAGCCTCCCACGTTCGTTGAGCTTGAGGTTACCGACACCGATCCCGGCTTTGCAGGCAACACCGCAACCAACACCCTCAAGCCCGCAACGCTTGAAACCGGTGCCCAGATCAAGGTTCCGCTCTTCATCAACATTGGTGACGTGCTCAAGATCGACACCCGCACGGGCGAGTATCTCTCTCGCGCATAATCTTTTACAACCAAAAGGGGAAGACTTTGAAAACCAAGGTTTTCCCCATTTTTACAAATACGAAAGGACGGTAATATACCATGAATTTGACCGAAAAATCCGCATACCTCAAGGGGCTGGCAGATGGTCTTGATTACGATAAGACCACCAAGGAGGGCAAGATCATCGAGGCTCTTCTGGATCTGGTGAGCGAGATGGCTGCAGAGATCGAGTCCATCAATCAGGACATCGAGGAGATCGACGAGGATCTGGACTATCTGGACGAGTATATCGAGGAGATCGACGACGACCTGCAGGCGGTTGAGGATTTCCTGGACGAGGAGATCGATTTTGACGAGGACGACCTTGATGAGGATGAGGCTGAGGAGGACGAGTGGTGCGACGGCGATTGCGCTTCCTGCGACGGTTGCGACTGCGACGACGAGGACTACTGCGAGATCGTTTGCCCCTCCTGCGGTGAGACCGTTTGCTTCGACAGCGAGCTCGACCCCGAAAACCTGCTCTGCCCCGCATGCGGCGAAAAGTTCGCTTGCATCGTCGAGGCGGCTGATCTGAAGGAGTCTGAGGAGTAAGGGACGCGATGTGGGGGAAACTTCTTTTCAAGAAGTTTCCCCCACACATCTTTCAAGAACATGGGTATCAGTCACCCTCTATCGGGACGCGCAATACCGCGCGTCCTTTTTGTGTGCCGCGCGGGGAGAGGACTTTTTCAAAAAGTCCTCTCCCCGCAATCTTCCCCCTAAAATCCAATCACAGCGTAGCTGCCATAACGGCTTTGATGGTGTGCATACGGTTTTCGGCTTCGTCAAAGACGATGGAGCGCGCGGATTCAAAGACCTCGTCGGTGACCTCCATCGCGTCGCGTTCGAATTTTTCGCCCATTTCGCGTCCGACCGCGGTTTTCAGGTCATGGAACGCGGGCAGACAGTGCATAAAGACTGCGCGCTTGCCGGCGGCGTTCATCAGCGCGGTGTTGACCTGATAGGGCGAGAGCTCGTTGATGCGCTCCTCCCAGACCTCGATCGGCTCGCCCATCGAAACCCAAACGTCGGTGTAGATCACGTCGGCGTCCTTAACGGCTGCCATCGGATCCTCTTCAAAGCGGAGCGTTGCGCCGGTTTCCTTGGCAACCGCCTCGCACTGCGCGATCAGCGCCGCGTCGGGGAAGTACTTCTTCGGCGCGCACGCTACGAAATCCATTCCCATCTTCGCGCAACCGACCATGAGAGAGTTGCCCATATTGTAGCGCGCGTCGCCCATGTAGACGAATTTGATGCCCGCGAGCGTCCCGAATTTTTCACGAATGGTCAAAAAGTCAGCAAGGATCTGCGTGGGGTGGAACTCGTTGGTCAGCCCATTCCACACGGGAACGCCCGCATAGCGTGCCAGCTCCTCGACGATTTCCTGACCAAATCCGCGGTATTCGATGCCGTCGTACATTCTGCCAAGCACGCGCGCGGTGTCTGCGATGCTTTCCTTTTTGCCGAACTGCGAGCCCGTGGGATCGAGATAGGTCACGCCCATGCCGAGGTCGCGCGCCGCCACCTCGAACGCACAGCGCGTGCGCGTGCTGGTCTTTTCAAAGATCAGCGCGATGTTTTTGCCCTCGTGTATTTTGTGCGGGATGCCCGCCTTTTTCTTTGCCTTGAGGTCGGCTGCAAGGTCGATCAGCTCCTCGATCTCTTGGGGGGTGAAGTCCAGCAGCTTGAGAAAATGTTTGCCTTTGAGATTCATACGGTTCCTTTCCGAGGGCTCGCGCAGCCCAATATAAAAGTTTTGGTCAAGCTTTTTCAAAAGCTTGCGCGGGTGGAGGGCGCGAAGCCCTCCTCGCGCGCCGCAGAGCGCGAAATGTTTCTTCGGCGTTTCTCTTGCTTTTCTCTTTGCGCCCTTTGCCGCCAAAGAGAAAAGCGGCTGACGAGTTTTCGTGTACAAGGAATAAGTGCGCCACTCTCCGCACAACAAGCTTTTCTGTAAGCGTTTGCGCGAACAAAGCGAATCAAGCGCGACACGCCGCGCGCAAAACGTCCAGTGCGCGAGCGAGCTGCTCCTCGGGAATATTGAGGGGCGGGAGCAGGCGAACCTTGTTCTTTGCCTTGATCACCAGAACGCCACTCTCGCGGCACGCCGCGATCACGTCGCCCGCAGGCTTTTCGGTCTCCACGCCAAGCATCAACCCCATGCCCGTGACACTCTTGACGCCGGGGGCACCCGTCAGCGCGTCAAGGATCATTTTGGAGCGCTTTTGCACACCGTCAAGCGTTTTTTCGTCCAAACGCGAGAGAATGTTGAGAGCGCCTGCGCAGGAAACGGGGTTGCCGCCAAAGGTCGAGCCGTTGTCGCCCGCCGCAAAAATGTCCTGCACCCGCTCACCAAGCACCGTCGCGCCGATAGGGAGGCCGCCGCCCAGACCCTTCGCCGTGGTGAAGATGTCGGGGGTCATGCCGTAGTTCATGTAGCCGTAGAGCTTGCCCGTGCGGCCGTTGCCGCATTGCACCTCGTCGGCGATGAGAAGAATGTCTTTCTCGCGCGCCAGTGCCACAAGCCCGTCCATAAATTCACGCGTCAGAGGATTGACGCCGCCCTCGCCCTGCACGACCTCGAACATGATCGCCGCCAGAGGCATCTCGTCCGCGATTTTTTTCACCGCGTCAAGATCGTTTGCGGGGGCGTGGACGAAGCCGGGGGTCATGGGGGTGAACAGCTTGTGGAACACGTACTGTCCCGTTGCCGAGAGCGTGGTGATCGTGCGCCCGTGGAAGCTGTTTTCAAGCGTGAGGATCGTGTAAGCGTCAGCTCCCTTGCGATCGGTTCCGTACTTGCGCGCCGCCTTGATGGCGCACTCGTTTGCTTCCGCGCCCGAGTTGCTGAAAAAGACCTTTTTCATGCCCGTGCGTGCGCAAATGGCTTCTGCCAGACGCGCGCAGGGAGAGGAGTAGTACAGATTGGACGTGTGCTGGAATTGATGCAGCTGCTCGGTGACAGCCGCCACCCATTCCTCGTCACACATGCCGAAGGTGTTCACGGCAATTCCCGTGCCAAGATCAATGTATTCCTTGCCGTCGGCATCGGTCACGACCGCGCCCTTGCCGGACACGATCTCCACGGGAAAACGCGCATACGTAGGCGCAATAAACGCCGCGTCTCTTTCAAAAGTATTCATGCGTTACTCCGTTTCCTTGTCTGCCTCGCGCAAAAAGCAGGTGCCGATACCCTCGTTGGTCAGCATTTCGATCAGGATCGAATGGCTCACGCGACCGTCGATGATAAACACGCGGTTGACGCCCCACTTGATGGCGTTGACGCAGCATTCGACCTTCGGGATCATGCCGCCGTTGATGACACCCTCCTCGATGAGCTTGGGGGCTTCCTCGACAGTGATCCACGGAATGAGCGTGGAGGGGTCGTCCTTGTCGCGCAGAATACCGCTGATGTCGGTCATGGAGATCAGTGCCTCGGCGTGCAATTCGCCCGCGATCTTTGCCGCGGCGGTGTCGGCGTTGATGTTGTAGATGTTGCCCTCGCGGTCGCACCCGATGGTGGACACGACGGGAATGTAGCCCTTTTCAAGCACGTCCAGAATCGGCTCGACGTTGACGTTCGTGATCTTGCCGACGTATCCGAGACGCTCGTCCTTGACCGTCGCCTCGATCATGTGACCGTCCACGCCCGACAGCCCCAAGGACTTGCCGCCCATGTTCTGAATGAGGTTGACCAGGCTCTTGTTGATCTTGCCCGAGAGGACCATCTGTGCGATCTCAACGGTCTCCTTGTCGGTCACGCGCAGACCGTCAACGAACTGCGTTTCCTTGCCGACGCGGGAGAGCATTTCGGTGATCTCGGGACCGCCGCCGTGCACCAGCACGACCTTGACGCCCGTGAGCGAGAGCAGGATAATGTCGCGCATGACCGAGTTTTTGAGCTTTTCGTTGGTCATGGCGTTGCCGCCGTACTTGACGACGAGGATCTTGCCCGTGTATTTTTGAATGTAGGGAAGTGCGTGGACCAGAATCCGCGCGCGATCTGCGTTGGAAATGTTCATGATGTGATTCCTTTTTATTTATTACGTGCGGTAATCGCCGTTGATCTTGACGTAGTCGTAGGTCAGGTCACAGCCCCAAGCGCACGCCGCGTCGTTGCCGTCACCCAGGGTGATGCGGATCTCGATCTCGCTCTCAAGCAAAATCTCCTTTGCCTTTTCCTCGGAGAAATCCACGCCCGCGCCGTCGCGGCAGACAAGGATCTCGCCCTTGGCGGACACGAAGGATACATCCACGCGGTTTACGTCCACGTCCGCACCGCTGTAGCCGATGGCGCAGAGCATGCGCCCCCAGTTGGCATCCGCACCGAACATTGCCGCCTTAGTCAGCGAGGAGCAGATGACCGACTTGGCAACGACCTTTGCGGTCGCCTCGTCCTTCGCTCCCGTAACGCGGCATTCGAGCAGCTTCGTAGCACCCTCGCCGTCCCCCGCAATGCGGCGGCAGAGCGCCACCGTTACGGTGTTAAGTGCCTTCATAAACGCGTCAAACGCCTCGCCCTCGGCCGTGATCTCGGCGTTGCCCGCCATGCCGTTGGCAAGAATCGTGACCATGTCGTTGGTGGAGGTGTCGCCGTCCACGCTGACCATGTTAAAGGTGCTCTGCACGTCGGTGGAGAGTGCCTTTCCGAGCATCTCGGAGGAGATGGCGCAGTCGGTGGTGATAAAGACGAGCATGGTTGCCATGTTGGGGTGAATCATGCCCGAGCCCTTGGCGATGCCGCCGAGCTTGCAGGTCACGCCGCCCACCTCAAAGCTGACCGCGACCTCCTTCAGGCGCGTGTCGGTGGTCATGATGCCCTCTGCCGCCTCGTGGCTCTTGTCGTTGCCAAGACCCGCGACGAGGGCGGGGATACCGTCCTTGATCGGCGTGATGTTGAGCGGCTGACCGATCACGCCCGTGGATGCGACCACGACATCCTCGGCGGAAAGATTCATCTCCTTGGCAAGGAGCGTGCTCATCTGCTCGGCGATCTCAATGCCGTTTGCGTTGCAGGTGTTGGCGTTTCCGCTGTTGCAGATGACCGCCTGCGCGTATCCGTCCATCAGGTGTCTTTTGGTGACTGCCAAGGGTGCGCCCTTGACGAGGTTCTTGGTGTAGACCGCCGCCGCCGTCGCGCGCGTTTGGCTGTAGATCAGGGCAAGATCGCGCTTGCTCTTGTTCTTACGGATGCCGCAATGAATGCCGTTTGCCAAAAAGCCTTGTGCGGCACAAACGCCGCCGTGGATCAGTTTCATAGCCTAAAAAATCCTTTCAAAATGGAAGATGGAGCTGACGGTTGGCATCAGCTCGGAGAAGTGTATTTTTACAGTGTGTGGTTCCTTTTGATATGTTCGCGACTAAATAACCTGTTGCCTACTCAGTGATGACACACAGAGGGATATTGCGTGCGAGCAAGGTTCTGACACACTCCTTTGCACTACAAAGGCGGCTTGCTTTACAGCTCCAGCCCGAGGTAGGGATCAGCACCCAGCACCGTATTGAGGCACTCGATCGCCGCGCCCGACGCGCCCTTGCCGAGGTTGTCGTAGCGTGCGACAAGCAGGATGCGCTCGGCGTTGCCTGCGACCGTGACCTGCATCGAATCCAAGCCCGACAGAGCCGCCGCAGAGAGGAAGCCCTCCTCGTCGGCACTCTCGCAGTAGGAGAGCAGGGGCGTGCTGTAATACTTGGCGTAGGTCGCCTTGATGTCCTCGATCGTTTTGCCGTCGCAAAGCTGCGAAGCAAAGAGCGGAACCGTAACCTCCATGCCGCTGTAGAAATCCGCGACGATGGGCAGGAATGCAGGGGCGTTGCGAAGCCCCGTGATCGCCTGCATCTCCTTGAGATGCTTGTGCTGTTGGGTCAGTCCGTACTGACGGGGAGCGCCCAGGAGCGCGTCGTGCCCGTCCTCCTCATACTGTGCGATCATCTTCTTGCCGCCGCCGCTGTAGCCCGTAAGAGAGGTGCAGGTCAAAAGCGCGTCGGCAGGGAGGAGCCCCTCCCGGATCAGGGGATAGATCAGCGCGATAAAGCCGCTGGCGTGACAGCCGGGGACGGCGATGCGCTTGGCGTTTTTGACCGCCTCGGCGCGCGCGGGGGAGAGCTCGGGAAAGCCGTAGCACCAGCCCTCGCAGGTGCGGTGCGCCGTAGAGGTGTCAAGCACCACCACGTCGGGGTTTTCGATCATTGCCACCGCCTCGCGGGCGGCATCGTCGGGCAGACACAGAAAAACTGCGTCTGCCGAATTGAGCATTTCGCGTCTTGCGGCGGGGTCTTTTCTCTTTTCCTCGGGGAGCGTGAGCAGCTCGATGTCTGTTCTTGCCGCGAGGCGTTCACGGATACGCAATCCCGTCGTTCCCGCGCTGCCGTCGATAAATATCTTTTTCATTTCTTCAAAAACTCCTCCACCGAGCGGATCTGTGCCGCTACCGATTCGGACCCCGTGCTGCCTGCCGAGATGCGCTTTGCCACGCAGGTCTCCAGCGAGATCTCGGTGTAAACGTCCGCCTCAAACAGGTCGGACAGCGCGCGGTATTCCTCAAGCGTTACGGTTTCCAGAGTCTTTCCCTTGGCGATGCAATCTGCCACGAGGGAGCCGACCAGCTTGTACGCCGAGCGGAAAGGCATCCCCTTTTTGGTCAGGTAATCCGCCAGATCCGTCGCGTTTAAGAAGCCCTTTTGCGCGGCGGCGTACATATTGTCCTTCTTGGTTTTCATCGTGCGCACCATGGGTGCGAACACGGAGAGGCACTTTTTCACGGTGTCCACCGCATCGAACACGCTCTCCTTGTCCTCCTGCATATCCTTGTTGTAGGCGAGGGGAAGACCCTTGAGAACGGTCAGGAGTGCCATCAGGTCGCCGTAAACGCGACCGGTCTTGCCGCGCACCAATTCTGCCATGTCGGAGTTCTTCTTCTGCGGCATGATGGACGAGCCCGTGGTGTAGGCATCGTCAAGCTCGACGAAGCGGAACTCCCAGCTCGACCAGAGAATGATCTCCTCGGAGAAGCGTGAGAGGTGCGTCATGATCAGCGAGAGTGCCGAGAGCAGCTCCACGCAGAAATCTCTGTCGGAAACGCCGTCAAGGCTGTTTTCGGTGATGCCCGAAAAGCCGAGAGAGGCGGCAACCATGGAACGGTCGATGGGGTAGGTCGTGCCCGCAAGAGCGCAAGAGCCGAGCGGCGAATAATTCATGCGCGCGGCGGTGTCGCGGAGTCTGCCGTCGTCGCGCTCGAGCATCATCGCGTATGCCAGCAGATGCTGTGCGAACGTGATGGGCTGTGCGCGCTGTAGATGCGTGTATCCCGGCATGATCGCGTCGGTGTTCGCCTTTACTTGTGCGAGGATCGCGTCGATCAGCTCCCTGACCTGCGCGCGGATCGTGTCGATCTCGTCGCGCAGATACAGGCGAATGTCAAGCGCCACCTGGTCGTTTCTGCTGCGCGAGGTGTGCAGCCTTTTGCCGACGTCGCCGATGCGCGCGGTCAGCTCCGCCTCCACGAACATATGAATGTCCTCGGCCTCGGGGTCGATCGCAAGCGCGCCGCTTTCCATGTCGTCAAGAATGGTTCCGAGCCCGTCGATGATGCGGTCGGTGTCGTCCTTGGATAAAATACCGCAAGCCGACAGCATTGCCGCGTGCTGCATGGAGCCCTTGATGTCCTGACGGTACATACGGGAGTCGAAATGAATCGATGAGTTGAAGTCGTCCGCCTCGCGCGAGAGCGCGCCGTCGGTTCTTCCTGCCCACATTTTTGCCATGTTTCTGTTTCCTTTGGTGTTTGAAAATTACTTGTTCTTGTTCTTTGCCGCAACCTGCGCCTGAACCGAGATGGGAAGACCCCAGAGGTTGATGAAGCCCTTGCTGTCGGTTTGGTCGTAAACGTGATCCTCGCCAAAGGTTGCGATCTCCTCGGAGTAGAGCGACCAGTCGCTCCATGCGCCCGCCTTGATCATGTTGCCCTTGTAGAGCTTGATCTTGACTTTACCCGTGACGTGCTCCTGCGTTTTGGTAACGAACGCGGAGAGTGCCTCGCGCAGGGGGGTGTACCACTGACCGTTGTAGAGCAGCTCGCCAAAGGTGACGGAGAGCTCCTGCTTCTTGTGCATGGTCATTTTGTCAAGGCACAGGGTTTCAAGGTAGTTGTGTGCGAAATAGAGGATCGCGCCGCCGGGCGTTTCGTACACGCCGCGGCACTTCATGCCGACCAAGCGATTTTCGACGATGTCGAGAAGACCAATGCCGTTTGCGCCGCCGAGCTCATTGAGCTTGAGGATGATCTCCTTGGCGCTCATCTTTACGCCGTCAAGCGCGACGGGGCGGCCTGCCTCGAACTCAAGCGTGAGGTAGGTGGGCGCGTCGGGTGCCTGCATGGGGGATACGCTCATTTCCAGGAATCCGGGCTTTTCGTAAAGCGGCTCGTTGCCTGCGTCCTCCAGATCCATGCCCTCGTGGGAGAGGTGCCACATATTCTTATCCTTGGAATAGTTGGTTTCGCGGTTGATCTTGAGCGGCACGTTGTGTGCTTCTGCGTACTCGATCTCCTCCTCGCGGGACTTGATGTCCCACTCGCGCCAGGGGGCGATGATTTTCATGCCGGGAGCGAACGCCTTGATGGCGAGCTCGAAGCGCACCTGATCGTTGCCCTTACCCGTGCAGCCGTGACAGATGGCGTCTGCGCCCTCTGCAATGGCGATCTCCGCCAGACGCTTGCCGATGACGGGGCGCGCCAGAGCCGTACCCATCAGATACTCCTCGTACTTAGCTCCCGCCTGAACCGAGGGAATGATCATCTCCTCAACGAACTCCTCGGTCAGGTCCTCGATGTAGAGCTTGGATGCGCCCGTCTTGAGTGCCTTTTCCTCCAGACCCTCCAATTCGTCTGCCTGTCCGACGTTACCGGAAACGGCGATGATTTCGGGGTTGCCGTAGTTCTCCTTGAGCCACGGAATGATAATGGACGTGTCCAGACCGCCCGAATAAGCCAGAACGACTTTTTTTACAGATTTGTTACTCATTTTGATTTCCTCCGAAGCATTTCTGCAATTTTGAATTTGATGTGCATAATTATACAACACGGCGTGAAAATTGTCAACCCCTTTTCGCAAAATTATTTATATTTTATATTTTGCACAACGCCTTCCTTCTTTTGTGCCGCTTTTTGGGCAGAATATATTCGCAAAGTGAATAAATATGCAGAAAATATTCGTTTTGCTGCATAAAACCGACAGAACTGTGATAAAAAGAAAAAATGCACCGGCGGTTGACATTTGCCGCAGGCGGTGCTATAATAAAGATAATGTACAAAGCAAGGAGGCAATTATGGCAAACCATACGATGCAAATGCGCTTCCCGAAAGGGCTTGCAAAGGCACTGACACTCAGCTACGACGACGCGGTGATCGAGGACGAGCGTCTGATCTCCATCATGAAGGAGGGCGGGCTCAAAGGTACGTTCAACGTCAACAGCGGCTCCTATAATGCCGAAGGATACGAGCGTCCGACGGGCGAGTGGCGGCATTGCCGCATGTCGCGCGCCGAGGCAATCAAGCTCTACAGCGAATCGGGCATGGAGGTTGCGATCCACTCCTACACCCACCCTCACCTGGAAAGTATGCCCGCACCGCAGGCGGCGTATGAGATCCTGCGCGACCGCGCAACGCTGGAGGAAGAGTTCGGCGTGATCGTGCGCGGCGGCGCATATCCCTACGGCACGTACAACGACGAAACCGTGGAGGCACTGCGCAACGCGGGGATCGTTTACTGCCGCACGACCAAGTCCACCGAAAAATTTGACATTCCCACCGATTGGCTGCGTATGCCCGCAACCTGCCACCACGCCAATGCGCGCCTGGGCGAGCTGACCAAGAGCTTTGCCGAGGCAAATCCGCATGCAGGCGATGCGCCCATGCTTTTCTACGTCTGGGGGCACTCCTACGAGTTTGAGTGCGACAACAACTGGGAGATTATCGAGAATTTTGCCGCCGATATCGGAAAGCGTAACGATATTTGGTATGCGACCAACATCGAGATCTACGATTATATTGATGCTTGGCACCGTCTGATCTTCTCTATGAATATGGACAAGGTCTATAATCCCACCGCCATCGACCTCTGGTTTACGCGCAAAGGCAAGCTCTATTGCGTAAAAGCCGGCGAAACGGTCGTTCTGTAAGGCGGCACGGGGGCTTTTCAAGCGACACGCCGCGCGTTTCTCGAAAAGCGTTTCACAAAACAGACTTTATAGACCCCAAAAGGCACCGCAAACCAAGCGGTGCCTTTTTGCGATTGGGGAAGCCGCCCCTTGATTTTAAGGGGCGGTGGCGCAAACCTTGCCCTCTCCGTTGCTTGCCACTTGTGGCATATGACACCATCTCCCAAAGTGAGAGGCTATATTAGGCTCTCACTTCGTGGGTACCCATGCGGTGAAGGCTTTGAAAGGGTTGTGGGGGAACCTTTTGAAAAAGGTTCCCCCACAATGTGTCCCCCCGCAATCAAAGATAGGCGCGGATGTCGATGGCGAGCTGCTCCTCGAGGTTGATCAGCCGCTTGGTGATGTCCTTGGAGACCTCGTCTGCCGCCTCGTACTGATTCAGGTATTGGTTGAGGGACTTGACGCCCATGTTGCAGCCGTCCGTGATCAGAGCGGCGATGGTTTTGTCTGACTCGGAAAACGCCAGCTTGACGTTGGTCTTGATCCACGACATACCCTTGGCAATGGGATTGGGGTTCTTGCCCTCGTCGTGGAAGCGGTCAAGCTGCTCCAGAATTTCGCGCTTGAGCGTTTCGTGCTCGTCGCGGCACGCGGAAAGCTTCTTTTTCAGATCTCCCGATTTGACGTAGTCCAGCACCTCTCCGATGGAGGAAACGCCCATTTGTACGCCTGCGTCACATTCGCGCAGCAGGCGGATCGTATCCTGTTCAATCATAGTACATTCTCCTTTTTTATTTGATATATGAAGTATTGCCGTTTTTTTGCGCGTTTATAAGGCAATACTGAACTTGACAGGAGAACAGTATGGCATATTTTAATTATCACGCAACCGCCAAGCGATTGATCGGCGAGGGGAAGCTGACAGGCTACTATTTTACGGACGACTACCGTGGGATCTCGCCCGCGCTGGTTTTGTGCTTTGACGACGTGCGGCATCCCGTTATGCCGATCCGCGCGGAGAGATGGGAGGAATACGCCGCCCTGCTTGACGGGTGTGAGCGCGGAAGGAATTAAATTGTTGATCAAAATGTGACAAAGTTGTTGAAAAATACGAGAAAAAGTGGTACAATAAGGTATCGCATATTTCCAACGACAAGCAGTGAGGTGTGTATGAAAAAAATTCATTCCATTCAAGACTTTGAAAAGCGCATTAAAAGCATTCTGATCACCGAGGAGCAGATCAAGGAGGCGATCGCCAAGGCGGGCCGCGAGATCGACAAGCTCTACGACGGGCGTCCCGTTTTGCTCGTCAGCATTCTCAAGGGCGCGTTCGTGTTTATGGCGGATCTCTGCCGCGCGGTCAGCGTCCCCTGCGAGATCGGCTTTATGTGCGCAAAAAGCTACTACGCAGACACGGTTTCCTCGGGCGTGGTGCAGATCACCATGGATCTGGATCAGGACATCAGCAACTACCACGTCGTGATCGTGGAGGATATCATCGACACGGGCAGGACGCTGAACGATATCGTAAAGCTCCTCAAGGGGCGCAACCCGATCTCGCTTCACGTCGTGACACTTCTGGACAAGCCCTCACGCCGCCTCGTGGATTTCAAGGCAGATTTCTCCCTTTTTACCATACCCGATCATTTCGTGATCGGTTACGGCCTTGATTGCGGCGAGTATTACCGCAACCTGCCTTACATAGCCGAGTACAGCGAGTCCGCGGAGGATGCCGACTGAGCCTCTGCGACAGCATTGAAAAAACGCCGTCTTTGACGGCGTTTTTTGCTGTGTTATGACGCTCATCCGCCCGAGATCATGACGGGGATGCGGACGCGCGCGGCGATGGATTGCTGTACGGCTCCGACCGCGTGCCGCTCAAGAAACGCACCGTTTCGGTAGGCGGCGGTCTTTCCGAGCACCTCCGATTTGCTCACGCCCATCGGGTGATAGCCTTCCAGATCGATCTGCTCGATATTTCCGTGCGCGTTTGCCAGCGCGACGATGCTGTCGTAGTGCTCCTCGGTCAGATTCACGTCGGGGATCAGGGGGCAGCGTAGGACGACGCGCGCGCCGATTTCGCACAGACGTGCGAGGTTTTCGCGGATGAGCGCGTTGGAACTCCCCGTGAATTGACGGTGGAGGTCATCGTTCCCGAGCTTCCAGTCGATCAGAAAAAGATCGGTGTGCGAGGCAAGACGCAGGAGCGTGTCGGTGGGGCAAAAGGCGCAGGTCTCCATGGCGGTCTCGATCCTCGCCTCGTGTGCGGCGGCAAGGAGTGCCTCGGCAAAGCACGGCTGTGCGGTCGGCTCGCCGCCCGACAGCGTGATACCGCCGTGCGAGGTGTTGTAAAAAATGCGGTCGTTCAAAACGTCTGCCAGCACCTCGGAAACCGTCATGTCCTTGCCCGCCGTTTCAAGCGCGTCGTAGCGGCAGACGCTCACACAGAGCATACAGCGCACGCATTTGTCACGGTCAAGCACGTGCCCCTCGCTTGTGAGCGCGTGCGCGCCCGCGGGACACGCCGATACGCACGCACCGCAGCGCGCGCAACGGTCGGCGCGCAGGATCAGCTCGGCGTGCGCCTCCTGCGACTCGGGATTGTGGCACCACGCACAGCGCAAGGGGCAGCCCTTGAAAAAGACCGTGGTGCGGATTCCGGGGCCGTCGTCCACGCAAAAATGCTGAATATTCAATATACGTCCCGTAAGTTCCATAAAAGCTCCTTATTCAAATAACGTGCGTGCGATAACGGCATCCCGAATGTCGGGCGCGAGCTTGTGAAATACTCGGAATAGCCGCCCGCGCGCACGATCGGATCGCATCCATCGCGCCTGCTCGTTCATGCGCGCACCTCCTTGCTCCTGCAAGTGCTTTTCCATGCCATTATAGCACGCCGCGCGGC
The DNA here is from genome assembly GCA_045597145.1 of Eubacteriales bacterium. Classification (GTDB taxonomy): domain Bacteria; phylum Bacillota; class Clostridia; order Oscillospirales; family CAG-272; genus UMGS1865. The sequence goes on along the minus strand of JAZODU010000023.1, from coordinate 6,276 downwards.
AAAAAGCAAGCGGCGGTGTGAAAATTTTGCGCCGAAAAAATGTTGAATATATATTGACTTTTATAATAAAATGCGGTACAATAATTATATATCGCTATTTTTGGGGAGGAGAGAGCGCATGATTCGAAGCATGACGGGGTTCGGTCGTTGCCGCGAAACCGTGGACGGGCTGGACATCACCGTGGAGATCAAATCGGTCAACAGCCGCTTTTTGGATTGCACGACCAAGATCAGCCGCGCGTACGGCTATCTTGAGGAGCGCGTCAAGCCTTACCTGATGGGGCGCGGAGTGTCCCGCGGAAAGGTGGACGTGTGGATCGGTGTGGAGGTCATGGACTCGGGCAGCGTGCAGATCGCGCTGGACGAGGGCTATCTGCAAGGGTATCTTGACGCGCTCTACCGTATGCGCGACGCGTACGGTCTGCGCGACGACATAACGGTTATGAGCGTGGCGCGCAACCAAAGCCTTTTTCTCGTGCAAAAGCCCGAGGAGGACGTGGAGCGCGATTGGGCGCGGGTGCTCTCGGTGCTGCAAAAGGCGACCGACGCATTCCTTGCGGTGCGCGAGCGCGAGGGCGAGAGCCTTGCTGTCGATCTGCGCGCCAAGATGGAAGCTGTCAAGGAGCACGTGACAGAGATCGAAAAGCTCTCCGAAAAGGATATCTCCACCTACCGCGAGCGTCTGGCACAGCGCATCCGCGAGGCACTGGAGGACAATCATATCACGCTTGACGAGTCGCGGCTTCTGACCGAGTGTGCCATCCACGCCGACAAGGTCGCCGTGGACGAGGAGACGGTGCGCCTGCGCACGCATTTCGATTCCTTCGAGGAGATCCTTTCCTGCGGCGAGCCCGTGGGGCGCAAGCTGGATTTTTTGATGCAGGAGATGAACCGCGAGATCAACACGACCGGATCAAAATGCTCCGATGCCGCCATCGCGCGGCACGTGGTGGACGTCAAGTGCGAGCTTGAGAAGATCCGCGAGCAGATCCAGAATCTGGAGTAAGGAGGAGTGCTATGAAATTTATCAACGTGGGCTTTGGAAACATGGTGGCCGCGGACCGCGTGGTGGCAATTGCCAACCCCGACTCCGCGCCGATCAAGAGATTGATTCAGGACTCCAAGGATGACGGACGTGCGATCGACGTGACCTGCGGCAGACGCACGCGCGCAGTCATCATTACCGATTCCGAGCATGTGATCCTCTCCGCGATCCAGACCGAAACGATCGCAAACCGCTTGGATAACACCGCGGGCGAGGATGACGTAGCAGACGAGGAAGGAGAGGTATGACCGTGGAAAAAGGATTGTTGACCGTACTGTCGGGACCCTCGGGCAGCGGCAAGGGAACCGTGAGAGAGCGCTTGATGCAGAAGGGACGCTTTGCGTTTTCGGTATCTGCAACCACGCGAGCACCGCGCGAGGGCGAGGTGGACGGCGTTCACTACCATTTCATCTCGTGGGAGGAATTTGAGAGGCGGATCGCATCGGGTGAGATGCTGGAATACACCCTGTATAACGGGAACTACTACGGCACGCCCCTGCACGAGGCGATGCGCGTGATCGATGCGGGCGAGGATCTCTTGCTTGAGATCGAGGTCGAGGGCGCGATGAACGTCAAGCGGCTCTATCCCGACGCGGTTTTGATCATGCTCATGCCCCCCTCCTTTTCCGAGCAGGAAAAGCGGTTGCGCGGACGCGGAACCGAGAGCGAGGAGGTCATTCAGGGCAGACTTGCACGCACGCGCGAGGAGATGACCTACCTGCCCCGATACGACTACTTGGTTTACAACGAGGACGGCGCGATCGACGAATGTGCCGACGAGATCATGGCGGTGGTCCGCTGTGAAAAGTGTGCGGTCAGAAGACATCCCGACGCGCACGTCAAGTACTTTGAAAGCTAATACATAAAACTTTGCATACACAAGGAGAAAACATTATGCTGCACCCTACCATTGAAGAGTTGACCAAGGGTCAATACAACCGTTACGAGCTGGCACTGGCAACCGCCAAGTGCGCGCGCCTGATCACCGACGAGTACGTGCGTCAGCACGACCTGGCGGAAAAGTCGCAGACCGGCAACAAGGAGACCGACAGACCGATCAACACCATGATCGACCGCGAGCTGCGCGACGAAAAGGCGGTACACGTTGCGGTCAACCGCATCAACGCGGGCGAATACGAGATCGACGTACACGCAGGCGAGCGCGAGGCGGAAGAGGCTGACGCGGAACCTGTTGAAGAATAAAAGCGGAGGACACCTTGAGCAATTTCGCGGGAGTGAGTCTTCTGGACGCGCCGTTTTCCATTGACGGCGTATACGATTACAGAATACCGACCGAGCTGCGCGAGGATGTCGGCGTCGGTGCGTTTGTCACGGTTCCGTTCGGAACGGCAAATCACCGACGTCTGGCGCTTGTCCGAGAGCTTAAGGATACATCCGAATACGCCGAAACCAAGGCGATCGTGGCTGTGTGCCCCGAGCATCTCTCCCTTAGCGAGGAGATGCTGGGGCTTTGCAACTTTATGAAGCTGCGCACGCTGTGCACGACGGGGGACGCGGTCAGGACCATGATCCCGGCGTCGGCACTGTCCCGTCTGGTCAAGCTTTACAGCCTGCCTGCGGATCCTATACCGACCGCCTCCGACGACATTCCATCGTCGGATTTGTTCGTATATGACTTCATCAGGGAAAACGGCGAGGTGCGCTACGACCGCTTGCGCCATCGCTTCGGCGTGAGCGTTGAGCCGCATCTGCGCAGACTCTGCCGCATGGGGCACGTGCAAAAGCGCGTGATCTTGCAGGACGCATCCGAGGGAAAGACCGAGCGCACCTATCGCGTCTGTCTTTCGCGCGCGGACGCGTACGCGTTGATCGACGGCGGCACGTGCGACGGAAAAAAGCTCACCTCGGACAAGCAGAGGCAGGTGCTCACGGCACTGCTGGAGAGCGACGTGCCCATGACGGCGAGCGAATTGCGCGACGCAACGGGCGTGACGGCGTCTCCCCTGAAGACCATGCTGGAAAAAGGGATCCTTGCGGTGGAGGAAAAGCGCACCGAGCGCAACCCGTACGGCGCAGCCCCCTTTGTGGGCGCGACACCGCTGTCTCTCAACGGGGAGCAGCAGGAGGCGGTGGAAACGCTTTCGGAGCTTGCTTTTTCGGGCGAGCCCCGTGCGGCACTTCTGCACGGCGTGACGGGAAGCGGCAAGACCGTCGTTATGACGGCGTTGATCGACCGACTGCTGGCGCGCGACAAGGGCGTCATTCTCTTGCTGCCCGAGATCGCGCTCACGCCGCAATCGGTGTCGATCTTCTGTGCCCGCTACGGCGAGCGCGTGGCGGTGATCCATTCGGGACTTGCGCCCGGCGAGCGGTACGACGCGTACTGCCGTATTCGACGGGGAGATGCCGACGTGGTCATCGGAACGCGCTCGGCAGTGTTCTCGCCCGTGAAAAATCTCGGCGCGATCATCATCGACGAGGAGCAGGAGCACACCTATAAATCCGACCAGAATCCCAAATACCACACGCGTGACGTCGCGCGCTACCGCTGCGCCGCCAATCACGCGTTGATGCTTTTGGCGTCGGCAACGCCCTCGCTGGAAAGCTACAAAAAGGCGAAGGACGGCGTGTATACGCTGGTGCGCCTGACCCGACGCTACGGAAATGCAGTACTGCCGCGCGTGGAGATCGCGGACATGCGCCACGAGGCGGGCGCGGGGAGCGTTTCGCCCATGAGCGAGCTTCTCTCGCGTGAGCTTTGCCGTGTGACGGCGAGCAACGAGCAGGCGGTGCTCTTTCTCAACCGCCGCGGCTACAACCACTTCGTCAGCTGCCGCGTCTGCGGCGAGGCACTGACCTGTCCCTCCTGCTCGGTGGCAATGACCTACCACACGCGCCGGGGGGGATACGACAGCGGCGACATGGTCTGCCATTGGTGCGGCAAGCGAATGCCCGTGCCCAAGACCTGCCCGTCCTGCTCCTCCGAGCATCTCTCGCGCACGGGCTTTGGCACCCAGCGCGTGGAGGAGGAGCTGAAAACGCTCTTGCCGACCTCTCGCGTTTTGCGCATGGACACCGACACCACGTCCACGAAATTTGCCTACGACGAGATGCTGGGGCAGTTCCGCCGACACGAGGCGGACGTGCTGCTCGGCACGCAGATGGTGACCAAGGGACACGATTTCCCGGACGTGACGCTTGTCGGTGTGCTGCTGGCGGACATGTCGCTGTATCTGGACGACTACCGCGCGTCGGAGCGTACCTTTGCGATGCTGACGCAGGTCATCGGCCGCGCGGGGCGCGGCGATAAGGCGGGGCTGGCGGTGATCCAGACCAACAATCCCGACAGCGAGATCATTCGTCTTGCGTGCGCACAGGACTACGAAAGCTTTTACGAGCGTGAGATCCGCTTGCGTAAGCTTCTGACCTTCCCGCCGTTTTGCGACATTGTGCTCCTGACCGTGACGGGCATGAAGGAAACCGAGGTTTTGCGCGCGGCAACGCTGCTCTCCCAAATGCTGCGGGAGAAGCATCGGGAGCATTACGCGGACGTGGAGCTGGTCAGCTTCGGTCCGTTCGAAGCACCCGTGTATCGGGTGGACAACAAATATCGCATGCGCATGGTGCTCAAATGTGTTTTGAACAAGCGCACGCTTGCCATGCTGGCGGATCTGCTCTGCACCTTTACGCAAAAGGCGGGGCGGCTTGTGTCGCTGGGCGTGGATATGAACCCCTCCAATCTGTGAGGACGCTAAAGAAACGAGGACAAAAACAATGGCAAAGCTGAATATCGTAAAGCAGGGCGACGAGATCCTGCGCAAGGTCTGCCGCCCCGTGGAGCAGATCACTCCCCGTATCGTAACGCTTTTGGACGACATGATCGAAACCATGCGCGAGGCGGACGGCTGTGGGCTTGCAGGCCCGCAGGTCGGAAAATTGCTCCGCATCGCGGTCGTTGAGGTCGAGCCGGGGGAGGTGATCGAGCTGATCAACCCCAAGATCATCGCGCGCGCCGGAGAGCAACGCGAGCAGGAGGGCTGCCTTTCGATCCCCGGTCGCTGGGGCATTACCAAGCGCCCCCGTCACGTCACGGTGCGTGCCTTGAACCGCCGCGGCGAGACCTTTGAGGTCAGCGGAAGCGATCTGCTCGCGCGTGCCCTCTGCCACGAGATCGATCATCTGGACGGGCATCTGTTTATTGACCGCATGATAAAGGAAGTGGATTGATGAAAATTTTGTTTATGGGAACGCCGGATTTCGCGCTGTTTTCTCTACGCGCGCTCGTGGAGAGCGGCGAGGAGGTCATCGGTGTTGTGACACAGCCCGATAAGCCGAAGGGCAGGGGATATGCACTCACGCCGCCGCCCGTCAAGGTGTACGCGCTGGAAAAGAATATTCCCGTGTATCAGCCCGCCACTCTGCGCGGCGAGGAGTTTGCGGCACTGCTTGACACGCTCGCGCCCGAGGTGATCGTGGTGGCGGCGTACGGCAAGATTCTACCGCAGAACGTGCTGGACTACCCGCGCTACGGCTGCGTCAACGTCCACGGCTCGCTCCTGCCCGAATATCGCGGCGCGGCTCCCATGCAGCGCGCGATCATCGACGGCAAGCGCGAAACGGGTATTACGACCATGATGATGGACGTCGGACTTGATACGGGTGACATGCTTCTGACCGAGGTTGTCACGATCGAGCCGAACGACAATTTTGAGGATATTCACGACAAGCTCGGCACGTGTGGCGCGCGGGTCTTGCTCGATACCGTCGCGCGCATCAAAGATGGGACGCTTTCGCGCACGCCGCAGGACGGAGCGCGCGCGACCTACGCCGCAAAGATCGAAAAGAGCGAATGCCTCATAAATTTCGCCCTCGACGCAAATACTATCCATAACAAGATACGCGGTCTCTCGCCCTTCCCTCTCTCCTACGCACGTATGCCCGACGGCAAGATGCTGAAATTCGTCGCATCTCGCGTTGCCGAGTCTGGTGCACCCAGCGAGATCGGCAAGGTAGTCTCGGCAGACAAATCCATCATCATCGCCTGCGGCGAGAACGGACAGGATCGCATCGAGATCACCCACGTCCTCCCCGAAGGAAAAGACAGAATGGATGCAGCCGATTATCTGAGAGGGCGGAAACTCGTTTGCGGGGATGTCCTGAATTAAGAAGTTACTAGTTGCTAGTCGCTAGTTGCTAGTTAATGGTAACTTTTCTCGCAAAGCTCGAAAAGCATCTAAACTAAAATTGATTTCCGAGCAAAGCGAGGAAAT
>JAZODU010000022.1:0-24693 GCA_045597145.1 Eubacteriales bacterium | reverse complement strand
GGAGGCTAAGATAGTTGCCACATATGTGGCAGTGGGGCAACTACCGCAAGTGGAGGATAATTCGACGAGCCTATAGGCTCAGCGTGTGAAATGCCCCAAGGGGGCTTGTGCAAGCCACCGGCACGGCTGGTGGTCATGACTCAAAAGCTTTCACCGCAGGCGCACAAACGAAAAAGGCACTGCATACCTGCAATGCCTTCGGTTGAGCCGGTGCTCAATCCTCGATATATTCCATGATGTCCTCGATTTTGCAATTCAAAGCAGCGCATAGCTTGTTCAGCGTTTTTGTTTCGATGTTGTCGTTTGCCTTGAGTCGACGCACCGTTTTGCTGTCAATGCCACATTCTTCACGCAGCTTGTAGGTCGTAACACCTTTTTGCTCCATCGTTTTCCATAATTTATCAAACACAATCATTTTTTCAAATCCCCCCTTGACATTTATTATTATGGGGGTTATAATCCAAAATATTAAGGGGATATAATCCCCATATTCAAAAATGAGAGGAAAAACTATGGAATTGTGGAAAGAAATGCTTTGCCATTTGCTGGAGAATGAGGCTGTGGAGATTCGATTCCCACAAGTTGGGATTTGAAAGGGTTGCTTGAGGGGAAATGCTATAACGCATTGCAAAAAATCAAAGCGATCATCGAAAACGAAGCATTGGACGATGCAGATTGCTTTGAAAAAATCGAGGAAGTGATTTGCGAATTTGAAAAAATTGGGAGCAACGGCGGAGGGCGGCACGATTTCAGATGATTTCAAGCTCGCTCACCCGCTATGCGGGAGCTCTCCCAATATGGAGCGGAGCGACAGAACGTTAGCCTCCCACCCTGAGAGATGGTGTCATATGCCGCAAGCGCAAGCGGCAAGCAACGGAGAGGGTGAGGGACGCAGAAACGAAAAAAGGCACTGCTTTGCTTGCAATGCCTTTGGAGGGTAGCCTGTATCCTTATGGTGAAAGTTTTTGGAGTGGGGTACGGGGAGAACCTTTTCAAAAAAAGGTTCTCCCCGATACGCGCTCCTCGCATCCTATTCAACGCTTGTGTGAGATGAAGCCGAGGAGCTTGCAGAGCTCCATGACGACAAGGGGAACGAAGGAGAGCCCGAGTCCGAGCAGGCAGAGCTCCCACGGGAGCGCGATCAGCTTGAATGCGACTCTTACGGGAGGCACGAACAGGACGAGGGCGACGAGCGCGGTAGAAGCGAGCGCGGCGAGGTTGAGGTTTTTGTTGCCGAACGGACCGATTCTGAAGAGCGAGTGCTCGCTGCGCATATTGAACGCCTGAACGACCTGCGAGAGAGCGAGGATCATGAACGCCAGCGTCTGACCGCCCGCAACTTTGCCCGTGATCTCCCGACCGAGCCAAAAGCCTACGAGCGTGAGCGCGGCGAACATACAGCCCTGAAGCACGACACGCACACCAAGACCGTGCGCAAAGATGCCCTCGTTCTTGGGCTTGGGCTTTCGATCCATAACGTCACGCTCGACCGCTTCCATACCCAGCGCGATCGCGGGGAGGCTGTCGGTAACGAGGTTGATCCAGAGAAGCTGCATGGAGAGCAGGGGAGAGATGTGCCAGATGAGCATCGCGGCAAACACCGTGATGACCTCACCGACGTTGGTGCCGAGCAGGAAGCCGACCACCTTTTTGATGTTGGCGTAGATGCCGCGGCCCTCGCGGACGGCATCCACGATGGTGGCAAAGTTGTCGTCGGTCAGCGTCATGTCAGCCGCGCCCTTGGCAACGTCGGTGCCCGTGATACCCATGGCACAGCCGATGTCAGCCGCCTTGAGCGCGGGCGCATCGTTGACGCCGTCACCCGTCATCGAAACGACCTGCCCCTTGCGCTGCCAAGCCTTGACGATGCGGATCTTGTTTTCGGGAGAAACGCGTGCGTAGACCGAAATGCCCTCGACCTGCGCGTCCAGCTCGCTCTCGGTCATCGCGTCCAGCACCGCGCCCGTGATGGCGCGGTCACCATCCTCAAGGATCCCGAGCTCACGTGCGATCGCGGAGGCGGTCACCACGTGGTCGCCCGTGATCATGATGGGCTTGATACCCGCGCGGCGGCAGACCGCAACGGCTTCCTTTGCCTCGGGTCTGGGCGGGTCGATCATGCCGACAAGACCGATAAAGGTCAGCCCGTTTTCGAGATTCTCGGAGGTCGGCTCGGCGGGGATCTCATCAATTTCTTTATATGCGACCGCCAGCACGCGCAGAGCGTTCTCGCTCATGCGTTCCACGGCGATCTTTGCCTTCTCAAGGTCACCTGCCACGCAGCGTGAGGTCATCATGTCAAACGCACCCTTGACGATGACCACGTTCTTGCCGTCGATGCGGTTGACCGTGCTCATCAGCTTGCGGTCGGAGTCGAAGGGGAGCTCGCACAGGCGCGGATATTGCTCACTCAGCGCGTCCTTAGGCATACCGTTGCGGTGCGCCGCCAGAACGATCGCGGTTTCGGTTGGGTCGCCGATGTGCTGCTCGCCGCCGTCGCTGAACACGACCGAGCCGTCACAGCAGAGCGTGCCCCAAGCCAGGAGCTTTTTGATCTCCTCGGAATTGTCGGTCGTGATGTCCTCGGGCGCGTCCGCACCGTCGAGATACGCCTTGACCAGCGTCATGCGGTTCTGCGTCAGTGTGCCGGTTTTATCCGAGCAGATGATCGACGCGCCGCCCAGCGTTTCCACAGCGGGCAGACGGCGGATCAGCGCATTTTTCTTGACCATTCTCTGCACGCCGATCGAGAGCACGATGGTCACGATCGCAGGAAGCCCTTCGGGGATCGCGGAAACGGCGAGCGACACGGCGGTCATCATCATTTCCATCCAGTGGGTGTCGTTGAGAAGCCCGACGATAAAAATAATGATACAAGCGGCGATCGCAACGATGCCGAGGTATTTTCCGAGCTGTGCCAGCTTTTGCTGGAGCGGCGTCTGCGTTTCGCTCTCGTCGTCGAGCAGGTTTGCGATCTTACCCATTTCGGTGTCCATTCCGGTGCCCGTGACCACGGCGGTCGCGGTGCCGTAGGTGATGCTACAGCCCGAAAAGACCATGTTGGTGCGGTCGCCGATGGGGGCTTTTTCCTTGACGGCGGCGTTCGCATCCTTTTCGGATGGGACCGACTCACCCGTCAGCGCAGATTCCTCGCTTTTCAGGCTCACGCTGTGCAAAAGCCGCGCGTCGGCAGGGACGAAATCGCCCGCCTCCAGGCGGATCAGGTCACCGGGGACGAGCACCGACGCGTCGATCATTTTCTCCACACCGTCGCGGATCACGCGTGCGTGCGGCGCGGACATGTTTTTGAGGGCGTCCAACGCTTTTTCGGCCTTGCTCTCCTGCATCACGCCCATTACGGCGTTGAGCACGACGATGAGCAGGATCAGGGCGGGCTCGAACAGCTCTCCCCAGTTCTGCTCAACGCAGACCAGCACGAAGGAAACTGCTGCGGCAGCGATCAAAATCAGGATCATGACGTCCTTGAACTGGTCGAAGAAGCGCCGGAGCATGGTTTTCTTTTTCTTTTCACGCAAACGGTTGGAACCGTACTGCGCCTGACGCTTTTCCACCTCGGCGGAACTCAGTCCGCGCGTTGCGTCGGTGCCCAAGGACGCGAGAACGTCCTCTTGCGATTGATTGTGAAACAACAAAGTCTTTTCCTCCTCATAATTTACAATCATTTGACCGCATCACTCTTTCAATATATGCGATCTGTGGTATTACTATACCATATTTTGAGAGTGTTGTCAAGAGGGTGCGAAAAAATTCATGATTTTTACAAAAAAGAGCGGAAGCCCGCGGGCTCCGCTCTTTTGTTTACGTTGTGTGATTTTATCGGTTTTTCCCAAGCCGTGACCAAAAGCCGAAGGTCATGGGCCAGACGACGCCGGCAAAGAGCACCATGATGAAATAGCGCAGGAAGCTGCCGACATTGACGCCGAGCAGGGCGTTGCAGGGGGCTTTGAGGAGCGCGCGGAGCGCGATCGTGATTCCCATACCCAGCGCCAGCTTGAGCACCTGCGCCCACCAGACTGCCTTGACCTCAAAATGCAGCACGTGCATATCAAACGGATAAATGATCGCCATGCCAAGGATCAGTGCCAAAAACTGCCACGCCACCTTTTGCGCGTCCAGCATATTTTCAAGATCTGCCGCGGTGGGGTTGGGGAACGGGTAGAGCATGACGAAGAACAGGTTGACGAGCGTGAGCGCAAGAAGCCCGCCGATGACGCAGTACATGCGGCGCGGACGGTCGTATGCGTGATAAATTAAAGGATAGAGAAGAAACACGAGCGTAGCACCGATCAGGAGCGAAACGCCCACGTCCAGCGGCGTGTGAACGCCGAGGTACATGCGCGAAAACGCGATCAGGATGCAGAGAACCGCACCGCCGATGCGCATGGCGGTATGACGTGACGAGCGTGCAACGCCGCCGTAGAGGGTGGTGGCGATCTGCGTGTGTCCGCTGGGGAAGGAATAGCCCGTTGCCGCCTCGCGCGCGCTTTCAACATACGTGATTCCGCCTGCCTCCCACGGGCGCGGAATGCGGAAGGACATTTTCAAGATCTGCACGCAGACCGTGCCGAGAAACCCCGCGCTCAACAGATAATAGCCGCGCTTTTTGTCAAGACACCAGAAAAAGATCAGCGCGACCGCCATAAAGAGCGTTTCCTCGCCAAGCATCGTGATCACGGACATCACAGCGTCCCAAAAGGGCGTGCGTGCGGATTCCAAAAAACGTAAAAATTCCATAGTTGCTCCTTTCGTGCCAAGGCTCTGCTCTTATTCTACCATGAAATCCCTCCGAATGCAAGCCCAACGGAAAAAACAATTGCTGACAATTTCGCGTTTTCGCTTGATTTTTGGGAAAGGGTATGCTATACTGTATACCAGTATAAATATTTTAATATGAAACGATCGGAAACTATGAAAAAAGCTTTGAAAATGTGTCTGACGCCCGACGTCACACAGGCGTTGCTTGCGTGGTATCGCGCAAACGGGCGCGTGCTTCCGTGGCGGCAGACGAGCGATCCCTATCACATATGGCTTTCGGAGATCATGCTCCAGCAGACGCGCGTGGAGGCTGTCAAGCCCTACTACGCACGTTTTCTGGCGGCGGCACCGACGGTTGCGGAGCTTGCCGCACTCCCCGAGGATCGGCTGATGAAGCTTTGGGAGGGGATGGGCTACTACAGCCGTGCGCGCAACCTGCAAAGGGCGGCGGTACGGATCGCAGAGCATTACGGCGGTGCGCTCCCGCGCCGATACGCGGAATTGCTGACTCTGCCCGGTGTAGGGGAATACACGGCGGGCGCGATCGCATCGATCGCCTTTGGTGAGCGCGTGCCCGCGATCGACGGAAACGTTTTGCGCGTGCTCGCGCGCTTGTCGGGTAGCGACGCGGATATTGCCGATCCGTCGGTCAAAAAAGACTTTCGTGAGGAGCTGGCAGAATTGATCCCCGAGGACGCGGGCGACTTTACGCAGGCGATGATCGAGCTGGGCGCGACGCTCTGCGGGCCGAACACAAGCCCTGCGTGCGGCGAGTGCCCGATGCGTGAGGTGTGCGCAGCACGGCGGCTCGGATTGACCGATTCCTTGCCCGTCAAACGAGCGAAAAAAGCGAGACGTGTCGAAAAAAAGACGGTTTTGCTGATCCGTGACGGAGATCGCACGGCATTGCATAAGCGACCCGAAACGGGACTTTTGTCGGGGCTTTATGAGCTTCCGAACGTCGAGGGGCATCTGGACGAGCGCGCGCTGCTTGCCTATATCCGTTCGATCGGATTTGATCCCTTGCGTGTGGAGCGTCTGGAGGACGCAAAGCACGTTTTTACGCACATTGAGTGGCACATGATCGCGTACGACGTGCGCATCACGCCCGAGTTTGACGGCTTGCACGGAAAGTCGGGCATGCTGCTCGTTCCCAACGGCGAATTGCACGAGCATTACGCTGTTCCGTCCGCATTTTCCGCATATACGCGTTATCTGTAAATTTTGATGAATTGAGGAAGGTCCCCATGAAGCACGTATTTATTATCAATCCCGCCGCAGGAAAGGAAAGCACTTTTGAGAATATCCGTAAGATCCTTGAGGAGCGCGAGGAAAAGATCGACTATGAGCTTTACGAAACGAAATACCCCGGCGATGCAACTGCTTATATCCGCAATTATTGCGAGAATTACACGGGACGCGTGCGCTTTTACGCGTGCGGCGGCGACGGAACGCTGAACGAGGTCGTCAGCGGCGTGGTCGGCTTTGAGAACGCCTCGGTTGCCTGCTATCCGTGCGGCTCGGGCAACGATTTCGTCAAATATTTCGGCGGCAAAAAGGCGTTCCGCAATCTGTCGGCGCTGCTTGACGCCAAGGAGGAGTACATCGATGTGATGCGCGTGGGCGACCGTTATGCGATCAACGCAACACACTTCGGCTTTGATTCCGCCGTGGCGCAAACGATGCAGAACGTCAAGCGCAAGAAGATCATCGGCGGCAAGAACGCGTATACCACGGGTGTTCTGGTGGCACTCTTCAAGGCGATGCGTAACTCCTGCCGCGTAACGGTGGACGGAGAGCTGATCAACCCCGACGGCAAGCTGCTGCTTTGTACGGTCGCAAACGGACAGTACGTGGGCGGCTCTTACCGCTGTGCGCCGCGCTCGCTGTCAAACGACGGACGACTTGAGGTCTGCCTTGTACGCCCCGTTTCGCGTGTGACCTTTGCAAAGCTCATGGGTAGCTATCAGAAGGGCGTCCATCTGGAGAGCGCGAGGTTCGAAAAGTACATCGAATACCGCAGAGGCAAGAAGATCGAGGTCGAGGCACCCGAGGGCTTCATTTACTCGCTGGACGGCGAGCTGGTCAAGCAGAACCGTTTCACGGTCGAGGTGATGAAGCGCGCAATCCGCTTTGCGGTGCCCGAGGGGGCGGTTTATCTCCCGGGCGCGTTGCACGTTTCCCATTACGCCGAGGAAACGGAGGAAGTGCATGTACTTTGATCCGTTGCCAAACCCCGAGGCGGCAGATACCCTTGAGCAGATCACGCCGGATTATCTGCGCGATCCTGCGACTCTTCTGGCAACGCTTGACACCGACGTGCGTGCGGCCGCGGATGCCGCGGTGGCGGCAAGCGAGCGAATGGACGCGATCCGTGCGGACGTGCGGAGCGGCGCGCAGGCTTGCAACGCTGCCCTGACCGACGCCGCAGAAGCCTTGCCCGTGTCGCGCACGATCTTTCGCGAGCGCGTGGAAGCCGCGCATTTTGACCGTTTTTGCCGCGCCATGGCGGACATGGAGACGGGACACCGCGCGTTGCAGAAAAGCCTGCTTGATTACGCACGGGTGGGGGAGGATCTGCGCGAGTGCTACGTGAACGCGTTTGCCGTCAAGCGGCGCGTGTACGCCGCCAAGCGGGCGGCACGTGATCCTTCCGATGAAGCGGCGTTTGCGGATCTGGCAGAGCACTTGCGGCAGCTGCGTGTGCGTTGCGAGGCGCTGGAGGGAGAGCTGCGCACCCTGCGCGAGGAGACGGGTAGGCTGTGCTTTGATACGCTGGCGCGCTTTTTTGACGCACTGCGCGTCCGTGCCGATCTCGACGGCGACGGAGCGGCGTGTGACAGCGGTGCCGTGCGTGCGCTTTGCGTCGAACTGGGGCAAGCCCTGAAGCCGTTTTTGTAAAAGATTTCCGCGAAAAAAGAGAATATGTGCGGAGGGAACGCCGACGGTGGCGAGCCCTCCGCTTTTCCGTCGCTTTTTGCGACGGAAAATGTGAAAAAATCGGGAGAAATTTTGTAAAGTGTATTGATTCTTCTTTATGTTTGTGCTAAAATATACTTATAGAATAAGGTCGCATACCCAATATGTGGAAGACCGAGAAAAAGTTGGAAAAAGACCGACGGAACGGGGGACAAAACTTTGTACTTTCAACACTTTTTTGCACTGGCGGCAGGCATGAGCGTAGAAACCTCATTTTTGATCGCAATCGCTGTGTTGGCGTGTGTGTTCGGCGTGGAGATCGCGGGAATTGCGATCCTCGTCAGCAAGATGCGTCATGCACGACGCGAGAGGGCGGAGAGCGAGCTGCCGCAGAATGACGGATACAGCACGGAGACGGGATCGCAAATGGCGGTCGCGGCTCTGATGTTCGGCGCCGTGCCGATGTCGGCACAGATCGCACTTCTGACGCTGGCGATCTGTACGGCTGTCGGCGCGGGTGTTTTCGTGCTCCTGCTCGTGATCTATTACGCAAAGGGATACGCGCTGGCGGCACGCACGGGCTCCAAGGCAGAAGAGCCCGCAGACGCGCCCGAGGAAGCACCTGTGGCGGCGGAGACCGAGTTTCCCGTTGCCGATGCCGTGTCGGGTGTCGACGAGAGCGAGGAATACATCGGGGATATCTTTGCGGACGAGCCTGTTGACGCGCCCGAGACGGTGTATGCCGCAGCGGACGAGGAGCAGGAGGCGGTTGCCGAGGAACCCGCAGAGCAGCCCGAGGTGTCCGAGGCCCCCGTGGCAGAGGAAGCACCCGTGGCGGTCGTTCGCCGCGAGGAAACGGCGGCAGTCCCGAACGGTGTTCCCGTTTACAGCTCGGCATATCCCGTCGGTCAGATGCCCGTGATCGAAAAGCATATCACGGAAACCTACCGTGAGGTCATCAAGGAAACCAACACCACGACCACCACAACGGCGGGCGGCGAGCAGCAGTACAGTCCTGCGACCGAGGAGATCCTCAAGGCGATTGCAGAGCTGATGAAGCTTGGAACGCAGCTCCGTATGGAAAAGGAAATGGTCGTTGAAAACCCCGCAGTTGCAAAGGACGACAGCACGCCCGTGTTTGCGGAGATCGACGAGGACGAGCATGAGGCGGACGAGCCCGAAGAGGATGAGCTCGACGCCGAGGATGCGGCTGAGGCGCGCGAGGATGCGGGCGAGAACGACGGTGACGACGAATACGACAGCGATCTGTTCGGCAACGGCGAGAGAATCGTCGGCTTTGACGAGGAGACCGGCTGCTATATCGTGGCGCGCTATCGCAAGAGCTTTGAGGCAAAGCTGATTCAGGCACGCCCCGAGGTCAAGAAGTATTACAGTGAGATCAAGAACGCGCTCCTGTCCTACGAGGGCAACAAGGATCGCATTTCCTGGACGATCAACAGCTATTCCAACGAGCACACCCAGATCGCCAAGATCAACGTGCGCAACCGCACGTTGGATCTGTATCTGGCACTCGATCCCGCGACCCTTGAGGACAGCGCATACCACGGACGTGACGTGGGCGAGAAGAAGAAATACGCCGAAACGCCCTTCCTGTTCAAGGTCAATTCGCCCAGAAAGCTTACGCTGGCACTTGAATTGGTACAGCGCACCTGCGAGGAGCAGGGGCTTTCTCCCATTGATATCGAGGCGGTCAGCTATGAGGAGCAGTATCCCTTTGAATCGACCGAGGATCTGGTGCGTCGCGGCTTGATCCGCGAATACCTGCGTGAGGAAAAGCCTGCGGCAACCTTTGAGCTGGCACCCGATCACGCACCCGAGCTGCCCGAGGAGGACGGCAGCGTGATCCCCGCAAACGCAAACTTTACGTGGGAGCTGGCAGACGAGCAGCCCGAGCCTGTGGAGGAGGCAGAGCCCGTTGTTGAGCCCGAACCCGAACCTGCACCCGCGCCCGAGCCTGTGGTGGAAGCACCCGCGCCGGCACCCGTGGCGGAAGCGGTGCCTGCATCTACCACGGTCACGACCTCGCACGAGACCGTCAAGACCACCGAACGCCACTACACCGAGCGTTATATCGGCGGTATGCCCGCACAGCAGACCGAGTACACGGCGGAGCTGACCGAAAGCACGCCCCCCGTGACCGTGATCGAAGCGGAGGCAGAGCCTGTCGAGGAGCCCGTTGAAGAAACGGTTGAAGAAGCAGTTGAAGAACCCGTTGAGGAAACGGTGGACGAGCCCGTTGAAGAGGCTGTTGCCGAGGAATCCTACGAGGAAGAACCTGAGGTTGAGGCAGACGAGGAGATCGCAGAAGAAGAGGTCTACGAGGAAGCCGAGGCAGAGGAATATTACGAGGAAGAGCCCGAGGTTGAGGCAGACGAGGAGATCGCAGAAGAAGTCTACGAGGAAGCCGAGGCAGAGGAATATTACGAAGAAGAACCCGAGGCAGAGGAATATTACGAAGAAGAACCCGAGGCAGAGGAATACTACGAAGAAGAACCCGAGGCGGAAGAATATTACGAGGAAGACGTCGAATATGAAGCCGAAGAGGGTGAGTACGCAGAGTACGTTGAGGAAGAGGACGCTGTGGAATACGAGGAAGAGGAAGAAGCCGAGGAGGAAGCTCCCGCGCCGACACCCGCTCCCGCAGCCCCCGCAGAAGACCCCACGGTTGCGCGACTGGACATATGCGTGCTTGACGGTTATTTTGAAAACGGTGCGATCGTCAATCTGGAAACCCTCAAGCAGGTAGGACTGGTTTCCGAGGAAGCCACTACGCTCAAGTTGTATGCAAGCGGCTCCATCAAGGGTCGGTATACGGTAGAGGCAAACCACTTTACGATCGATGCCGTCAGAGCGATTCGCGATGCAGACGGCGAATCCTTCGTGATTCGATGAAAGGAGGCGCATTGATATGAAAAAACAAGTATACAACAATCTTTTCAAGGCGATGCTCCTTCCCGTGATCGTCGTGCTGCTGACGCTGTGGGTAGCCACGGGCGTCGTGGCAGGCAGCGGCGACACCTATTACACGCTGGAGCTGAATTTCTCCGATAAGATCGATTCTTACACGATTGAAACCGTGCATCCCAGCACGCTGGAAACCGTTACGACCACGATCAAGGATCTGGGGAATGACGGCAAGGAAACGATCGATATCGTTTACGACTCGCGCGTAACGGTGACGATTAATTCCAAAACCGGCTACTGGCCCGAAAGCGTTACCTGCACGGGCGGTGAAAACGCACCCGAGCTGCAGGCGAATACACTGACATGGCCCAGCTTTGACGCATCCTATACGATCGCAGTCGTTTGCGTTGACCGTGAATATAAGGTGATTGCCGAAAACATTGACGGCAGTGCGGTTCCGCCCCTTCTTTACAGCATTGACGACCCCGATTGGACGCTTGGCATCAACGCGCTGTACGACGGCACGCTGACCTATCAGAAGGGGAGACTCCCCCTGACCGAGCTGCCCGTGGTCAAGCTCCAGAACCACACCTTTGAGGGCTGGAACATCGTGGTGGGAGATACCACGATCCCGATCACCGTTTCCGAGGACGGCAACTATTATATTCCTGCCGATCTGACGATCCTCAAGTCGTTTGACGATGAGGGCGGCAAGATCCGCGTTTGCCCGATCCTCAAGCCCGTGACCTACGAGGTCTACAGACAGGATCATATTTACGACCCCTCGATCTCGGGAAACCGAGGCGAGCTTCTGCTCAAGCCCCCCGTTTCCTCTATGGTAACGGCAGGAACGCTGATCTCCGCGATCCAATCGGAGAATGCGGATTGGTATGCGTGGGACGACGACAAGAACGGCTACCGCCAATATGCGGGCTACACGCTGCTTGAGGATCTCACGAAGTACGCGCCGCATCGCGTCAGCAAGCCCACGGAAAGCAACGAAAAGTACAACACGGTGGTGCGCTTCTACGTGCCGATCACCTACACGCTGGTTTATTATGATGACAACGGCGAGCTCCTCACGGCTTACGAGGGTGTGAGCGAATACGTTTACGGCAACGAAACGGACGTTATTGCCAGACCCACGCGCAACGGCTGGATCTTTACGGGCTGGACCGTGCAGGTTTACAAGAACGGCGAGTGGCAGACCGCTACCGACAAAACCGCTCTCGATTTTGCCTTTGGCATCGAGGGGGATGCGACCTTCACCGACGGCGTTCGTAACGACCCCAACGCGATCTACGCCTCCGACAAGCAGTCGGACGGCTCGTATGAGATCCGCCTTGTGGCAAACTGGACGCCCGACGAGTACGAGATTACGTACGATTGGAACGTTCCCGCAGAGCTTGTTGCCGAGATGGAAGAAACCAACAGTGCTCTGGTGAACGGTTATAACCTCTTCCTGTTCGCCTCCGGTGACAAGATCATTCCCGCACCCGTGCGCACGGGCTACAACTTCCTTGGCTGGGCACTGACGTGGGTAAAGGACGGACAGACCGTGACGGTTCCTTACGATACGCTCAAGGAGCTGGTTGATTCCAATGGCAATTTCACACTGAAAACGGGGGATTATTACTCCGATATTATCCTGACCGCACAGTGGGAGGCAAAAACCTATGACGTGATCCTGAATCCCGGTGAGGACGGAACGGCAGGGGAGACGGACGAATTGGAGGCGGCTGTCAGATTTGACGCACAGCTCGTGATCGATTCCGACGTTATGGCGAGCATCATTCCCACCCGCCGCGGATACACCTTCCTCGGATTCTTCAGCGAGGACGGCGTGCAGTATATCAACGCGGATGGCACCGCGACGGCGGGCGTGCTCTGGAAAGAGGACGGTGCCAACGATACGGTTACGCTGTACGCGCATTGGCAGGTCAATTACTACGACATTTCGGTCAACGTGTCCGGCGTGACCGATCAGGAGATCCTTGACGGCATCGAGATCAAGGTATTCACCGAGGACGGCGAAGCACTTTTGACGGTCGGACAGGCGTATGCGATCCGATACGGCGCAAGCTTTACCGTGCAGATCAAGACCCCGAGCGGCTATAAGGTCGTTTGGTGGAGCGAGAGCGGAAACGTTTCTCACACGGCGATCTATTCCGCAGATCTGACCTGCGAATGGATCGAGGCCAAGAGCTTTGAGGTCAAGGTTCTGCCCGTGCAGTCGCTTGACGTAACGGTCGACCATAACGTCGACTACCGCAAGGAAGAGATCACGGGGCTTGCGAACGGCGATTACATGCTGTATATCGAGGGCATGGACGAGCCTGTTTCCCAACGCGTGACCGACGGCAAGATCCGCATTGAGAACGCGTGGTTCGGCAAGAGCGTGGCACTGGTTTTGTGCGGCAACGGAACCGAAAGCTCCGACAGTGAGCCCTGCGTGCTGGCACTGGCGGCGCGCCCTGCGGCTCCCGATGAAAAGAGAACGCAGAACCCCGACGGCGAGATCGAGCAGATCCGCGTGCGTGACAGCGAGATCGTGATCACCATGGCAAGCGGATTTGAGGGACTCTTTGAGTTTGCGATCCGCGAGAGAGGCAGCGACGCGGCTCTCGTATGGCAGAGCAACGGCAGATTCGATACGAATATTCAGGCAGGCACGTGGTACGAAATTTACGTGCGCCGTGCCGCAACCGACGACGCGCCCTGCGGCGAATCCTTCTCGAGAGACGAGATCACCACGCACGGTGACTACGTCGATGAAAAGAAGGCTGAGCTGGATGCGCTCCTTGACGAAAACAGCGGCGACATTGCCAAGAAGCTGATCGCTGACAAGAAGGCGGAGATCGATGCGCTGGCGGACAAGGATGAGCTGGATGCAGACTTCTATGAAAAGGTTGAGGCGATCGTGCAGGCGGTTCGCGATAGCGAGCTGGCACTCGCCAACCGAAAGGACGAAACGCTGGCACTCCTTGACGGTGTGCTTGCGGGGTGCCTGGAAAGAGGCTTTTACAGCAACGAAAATTATTCCGCGTTGATGGGGTATTATCAGGCGGTTACCGACGCGATCACGATCGCGCCCGATCAGGCAAGCGTGATGAACCTGTACGAGGAAGCAAAGCAGCAGATGGAGGCGATCGATCTGCGTGCTGTGATCGATGCCGACAGACTGATCCTTCTGGAAAGTCTGTTGGGGCTTGATCAGGAGAGCGTGCTGACCCTGATCCGCAACTCGAGCATTGAGGACATCAGCCGCGCGATCTCCGAGGCGATCAGAACCTCGGGAAAGGTAGCGGTCGGCGACTTTACCACGCAGGAAAAGGCAGAGCAGCTGCTGCGTGAATTGGACGTCGTTGCGTACTACAAATTTGATCTGCTCGGCAGCGAAACGGTCAAGAACGGTGATGTCTTTACCATTACGCTCCAGGTCCCGAATGACCTGCGCGGAAAGACCGGCTTGCAGGTGGCTTATTACAATGAAGAGACCGGTGTGATCGAACTTCTGGAAACCAAGGTTTCCGAGGACGGCAAGACTTTGACCTTCTACACCACGCGTGTGGCAGACTTTGTGATCCTTGCCGATCCCACGGTGAATCTCTTCGGTGTGATCATCGCGCTCGGCGGCGTTCTGCTGTTCCAGATGATCGCACTCGCGCTGATCCTTGTCAGCAGAAGCAAAAATAAGAAAAATGCAATGCACGCAAGCGTTGCGTTTCCCATCGCATTCCTGACCGTGCACTTCGCACCCGTGGGTGGTGAGGTGATCGCATTGGCACTGGCGGCGGCAGTGATCATCATGCAGATCGTTCTGATGATCCTCCTGCTCAAGTCCGACGTGATCTACCGCCCCAAGAAGAGAGAAGACGCAGACCTGCCGGTCTTCCCCGAGGCGGCGTACGGCAACGCGAACGCGTTGACGAACGAGCCCGTGACGGAAGCCGACGAGGAGATGACGGTGTTCGATGAGGAGCCGATCGTGCTCGACGAAAGCGAGGAGGGCGACGGCGAGGACGCAGATGTGGCGTTCATGGCGGCATTCACCTACGGTGCCGCAAGCGAGGCAGCCGAAGCGAACGCGGAAACGCTTGAGGAGATCGAGGAGATTGAGGAAACCGAGGAAGATCCCTTCGCGCTGTACGAGGAGGAGATCGTCGAGGAAGAGGTCTATGAGGACGAGACCGAGGAAGCGGCAGACGAGGATTTCATCGAGCCCGCCGCATATTCGGCGTTTGACGAGGAATTTGCCCGACTCGACGAAGAGTTTGCACAGCTCGACGAGGAGCTTGACGCCGATGAGGCAGAGGATGTCGAAGCGGTGTTCGGCGGCGAGGAGACGCTCGACGAGGGCGATCTTTACGAGGAAAACCCCGACGCGCTGTTCGAGGAGCTCTACGCGGAAACGGGCGACCTTTACGAGGAGAACCCCGACGCGCTCTACGAGGAGATCGCAGAGGAGCAATACGCCGAGGAAGCGGTCGACGGCTCGGAAACGGTAGACGATGATCTGTTCGCGTCCGACGAGGAGCAGTTCGTCTACGCAGACGATGCTACCGCGGACGAGGGGATCGTTCTTGACGACACCGATCCCATGTATCGCTACGACGAATAACGCAAAAACCTACAGCCCCCGTGAAAACGGGGGCTGTATTTTCCCTGCTTTTTGTCGCTTTTTAAAAAGTTTTCCAAAAAATGATAGGTTTTTGCAAAAAAACGTACCTCTACTTATTAATAAAACAACAAGCCCGCGCTCATTGAGCGCGGGCGAATTGTTTATGCGGTTGCAGCTTCGCGCTTTTTGTCAAGCGCGCGGTTGCGGAAATTGAGGGCGAGGTCTGCGGCGACCATGACGAAGTTGAGGATGTAGAACACCGGCACGTACCACTTTTGTGCGAACGCCGCCATGTACGTCTCGTTCATGAATTTGGACGTGATTCCCGCCACGTACCCGAACAGAATCAGGAGAGGAACAACAGGCTTTTGCCCTTTGCCGAGCGTGCCTTGTAGGATTTGATGACGTTTGTAGGCCAGGACGCGCCGAAACTGACGATCATAACAATTTCCGAAATTTCGCTCATCAAAAAGAACTTCCTTTTCCGTTTTTTTACAGAATACTACACCTGCAGGGGATTGTCAAGCCACTGCTTTGCGTTTCGTTTGTGATGCCTTTGTATTATTTTCTTATCCCTTCCGTCTCGCTACGCTCGCCACCTCCCCTTTCCAAAAGGGGAGGCTAAAGCAAGTGCGAACACAAACCCAAAACTTGTCGGCTCGCTTTTGACGGATAGAGCGACTTTGAATCCGCTATCCCAAGCCTCCCCTTATGGTAAGGGGAGGTGGCGAGTGAAGCGAGACGGAGGGGATAAGAAGCAAAAGAACTGCGCACAAACAAAAAAGGGCGCACAATGTTGTGCAATCTCGATAGGGAAGTCTGCCCCTTGTTGGCAAAAGCCTTGAAAGGGGAGGGGTGGGTAGGGGAAAGCTTTCCCCTACCCACAATCACATATGCTTACGCCCAAGCCATGGAGGTAGGCTTTTCCTCGGTGATGATGATATCCTGCAGGAAGGAAACTGCTTTGCGGAGTCCTTCGTCAATGGACATCAGGCTGTCTTCATGCTCGATGGAGAGGACGCGGTCGTAGCCGCACAGACGCAGGTTGGAAACGAGGTCGCGCCAGTAGGTTTCGCCATTGCCGTAGCCAACGGTGCGGAAGATCCACGCGCGGTGGAGCTCGTCGCCGTAGTGCTTGGTGTCAAGCACACCGTTCTTTGCGGTGTTGTATTTGTCGATCTTGGTGTCCTTTGCGTGCACGTGGTAGATCGCGCCCGCCAGCTCGCGGATCGCCGCCACGGGATCCATGCCCTGCCAGATCAGGTGCGAGGGGTCGAAGTTCGCGCCGATTACGTCGCCGACAGCCGCGCGCAGGCGCAGAAGCGTTTCGGGGTTGTAAACGCAGAAGCCGGGGTGCATCTCAAATGCGATGTGGGGGACGTTGTGCGCAAGTGCAAACGCGCCTGCTTCCTTCCAGTAGGGGATCAGCTTTTCGTTCCACTGCCAGTCAAGGATCGCAAGGAAGTCCTCGGGCCAGGGGCAGGTGACCCAGTTGGGGTACTTTGCGCCCTCGTGGTCGCCGGGGCAGCCCGAGAAGGTGATGACCGTGTCAACGCCCATCTTTTCGGCAAGCAGCACAGCGTTGCGGAAGTCCTTGTCGAACTGCGCCGCGATTGCCTTGTCGGGGTGGAGTGCATTGCCGTGGGTCGCCAGCGCGCAAACGGTAACGTCGTACTTTTTGAGCGTGTCCATGAACGCGTTGTACTTCTTTTCGTCGGCAAGAAGCTCCTCGGGGTTGCAGTGTGCCTTTCCGGGATAGCCGCCCGCGCCGATCTCAACGGTGTGAATACCAAGGGAGGTCAGGATCTGCAGGGTTGCTTCAAGGGTCTTTTGACCGTAAAGGTTAGCAAGAACGCTTAATTTCATGATTTTTTCCTCTTTTCTCTTAAAGTGAAAACAGATTCCGCTTACATGATACCATTTTTTGCCCCGAATTGCAAGAGGTTTTGCGCAAACGGTGGCAAAGTTTTCGTCAATTCCGTGATTTTTTACGCAAAGCCCTTGCCAAAAACGGCTGATTATGATACAATAAAGAGAAGAAGAATGTAAAGGAGATGGTCAAATGTATACCGATCTGGTTGGCAAGCAACGCTACAAGGTCAATCTGCATATGCACACCACGCTCTCGGACGGGAAAGTGTCACCCGTGGACGCCGTGCACAAGTACCGCGACGCAGGATACGATGCCGTGGCGCTCACCGACCATTGGTTTTTCGGATCGGGCAGCGAGATCGACGGCATGACCATTCTGCCGGGCGCGGAGTACAATGTCCCCGGGAATGACGCGTGCACAGGCGTTTACCACATTGTCGGCATCGGCATGTCCCGCGCACCGTCCGTCACCAAGCATATGTCGGCGCAGGAGCTGATCGACCGCATCCACGAGGCGAACGGCGTGGCGATCCTTGCGCACCCTGCGTGGTCGCTCAATGCTCCCGAGCAGATTATGAAGCTGCGCGGCGTGGACGCAACCGAGATCTACAACACCGTGTCCGGGACGCACCATTCGCGCCGCCCCGATTCCTCTCTGATCGTGGATATGCTCGGCTGCATGGGGCGTTATTATCCGCTGATTGCCGCCGACGACGCGCACTACTACGACGGAGCGGACGAATGTCGCTCCTGGATCATGGTAGAGGCGGACAGCGGCGAGGCGGCTGACCTGATGCGCGGGATCCGCCGCGGCAATTTTTACGCAACACAAGGGCCTGAAGTGCATCTGTACGCCGACGGCGACGGATATACCGTCAAGTGCTCGCCCGTTGCGGAGATCGTGTTCCTCTCCAACCTTACGTGGAGCCCGCGCGTGTTTGCGGGAGAGGGGATCACAGAGGCGCACTACGTGCCGCGCGAAAACGAAAGATTTTTGCGCGTGCAGGTCAAGGATGCGGACGGCAAAATGGCGTGGAGCAACATCCTGCTGCCCGACGAAACGAAATAAAGGAATCAATAGCTTATGAAAATCGGATTTGTTTCTCTAGGGTGTCCCAAAAATCAGCTGGACACCGAGGTAATGCTACACGAGATATTGCAGGCGGGATATGAGATCACGCCCGAGGATATCGAGGCAGACGTGATCATCGTCAACACCTGCGCGTTTATTGAAAGCGCCAAGCAGGAGGCGATCGACAACATCCTCGACGTTGCGTGGCTCAAAAAAAACCGCCGCCTCAAGGCGATCATCGTCACGGGGTGTCTGGCGGAGCGTTACGGCGAGGAGATCTTCAAGGAGCTGCCCGAGGTTGACGCCGTGCTCGGCGTGGGGAGCATCCACAACATCGTCGAGGCGATCGAGGCGGTGACGACCAAAAAGAAAAAGGGCTCGAAGCAGAAGTATTTCTCGCACGAGGATAAGGACACGGTGCGCCTGGGCGGCGACCGTGTGATCACCACGCCCGACCACACCGCGTACATCAAGATCGCGGAGGGCTGCGACAACAAATGCGCCTATTGCGCGATCCCCTCGATCCGCGGCAAATTCCGCTCGCGCCCCATGGAGGACTTGATCGCAGAGGCGAAGGATCTGGAAGCGCTCGGCGTCAAGGAGCTGGTCGTGGTGGCGCAGGATATCACGCGCTATGGGCTTGACCTCTACGGCGAATATTTGCTTGCAAAGCTCTTGCGCAGATTCGGCGAGGAAACAACGATCCCTTGGATCCGTCTGCTTTACTGCTATCCCGACAAGGTCACCGACGAGCTGATCGCGGAGATCCGCGACAACCCGCGCGTGCTCAAATACATCGACCTGCCCCTGCAGCATGTCAGCGATCGTATGCTCTCGGCTATGAACCGTCACGGCGACGGCAAGACCGTGAGAGGCGTGCTTGAAAAGCTCAAGCGCGAGATCCCCGACATCGTCATCCGCACCACCTTTATCGTCGGCTTCCCCGGCGAGAACGAGGCGGATTTCGAGGAGCTTTGCGAGTTTGTCAAGGAGCAACGCTTCGACCACGCAGGCGTGTTTACCTACTCGCGCGAGGAGGACACCCCCGCGTACGATTTCCCCGATCAGATCGACGAGCAGACAAAGCTCGACCGCATGGATGTTCTGATGCGCATGCAGATGGAGATCAACGAAGAACTCAACCGTGAGAAGGTGGGCAGCGTGGTGGACGTGATCTGCGAGGATTACGACCCGGTTGCCGAGGTGCATTTCGGAAGAAGTGCTGCCGATGCGCCCGAGATCGACGGAAAGGTCTATTTCAAGAGCGAGAACCGCATAGCGCCGGGCTCGTTCGTCAAGGTCAAGGTGCGTGACGTGGTCGACTACGACCTGTACGGCAACATCGTCACGGCGAAATAAACACAAAAAAGAGAAAAGAGGTTGACAGTTATGAAAATGAATCTTCCCAATAAGCTCTCCGTCCTGCGCCTGTTCATGGTGCCCGTGTTCGTGGTCATTATGATGATCTGGGATACCACGTGGGCAAACGTTACGGGATTGACACTCTTCGTGGTGGCGTCGCTGACCGACATGCTGGACGGCAAGATCGCGCGCAAGTATAATCTTGTAACCGATTTCGGCAAGTTCCTTGATCCTTTGGCGGATAAGTTCATGGTCATCGGTGCTATGCTCGTGATCCTTTACAGAACCATGCTGACACCCGCCACCCCCTTGTGGTTCAAGGCACTGTTCATGGTGGCTGTGATGCTGGTCATCTTCCGCGAGCTGGCGGTTACCGCGATCCGATTGGTCGCATCCAGCTCCAGCGGTCACGTGGGAGCGGCGAATATGCTGGGCAAGATCAAGACCTGCGTGCAGATCGCGTGCGTGGTCTGCTGCCTTGGCGAGCGCATCGTCTATCCGCTGGTTGACCTTGGCGCGTGGGAGAAGTACCTGCCGCTGTCCACGGTCACCACGGCACTCATGCTCTTCTTCACGCTGTGGTCGGGCATCAATTACCTCACCATCTATTGGCAGTACATGGATCCCGAAAAGTAAACTACATAAAAAGCACCGCCCGAGAACGAACCGTTCTCGGGCGGGTTTTGCGTTCCCCCGCCGTGCGGCGGGGGAATTTAAGGGTGCTACCACAAACGGACAGCAAACGCTAATTGGGCGAGAGCGGAATCGGGGCTATCGATATGGCAGAAACTGATTCCACAGTGATAAATAAAAGTGCCATCGGTTGTTTTTTGAAAAGGTCCGGTGCAATGAAGTAAATTAGGTTGTTATCGGGGTTTTTCTCTAAAATTTCCTGGGCAATTACTCGCAACTGTGCATAGTACTCCTCAAAATCAATCTCATCGGCTCTTGCCTCTCACACTAAAACAACCCCACGATCCAATAGATCAATCCGTAAACTGATCCTGCAAGGGTGCCGTAGAGCAGGACGGGACCTGCCACCGTGAAGATCTTGGCACCCACGCCCAGCACCAGGCCTTCGGCATGGCTGTCGATGGCAGGGGACACGACCGAGTTGGCAAAGCCCGTGATGGGCACGAGCGTCCCCGCGCCCGCAAATTTGGCGATGCGGTCGAACGCCCCCAGCGCGGTCAGCACCACCGCGCAAAGGATCAGGGTTGCCGAGGTGAGCGTCGCGGCACTTTCCTTGTCAAGACCCGCGGCGAATTGGTAGACGTCGCGCAAGCCCTGCGCGGCGGTGCAGATGAGTCCCCCCACCAAAAAGGCGCGCAGACAGTTTTTCAGGATAGGGGAGTGCGGCGCGTGCGCGTCGGCAAAGCGCTTGTAGGTCTTTTTATCCATTTGCATGGCGGTTCTCCTTTTGCTTTTTTGTTAGTCTGTCCCGATTATTTACATTTATGCGGTTGACAAGCCACGAAAAAGCGTATATACTATTGTTAAAGCCTATAAGGAGTGTGTTTTTTATGGATTGGGATACGGTATACGGAGATTTGAAGAATCTGGCGGGGCGCGCGGCGGATAAGCTCGGACAAACCGCAACGCTTGCGACCCTGCAGGTCAAGCTCTCCATGGCAGAAAAAAAGCTGGAGGAGGCGTACGCGGCACTCGGCAAGATCGCTTACGAGCATTTTACCGACGAGCGCGACCTCTCGCCGCGCGTTTCTCTTGCCGTTTCGCGCGTCAACGATGCGCGGGCGACCGTGCTTGCGTACAAGGCGGAAATTGCCAAGATGCAGGCATCCGACACTCCCAAAAACGACACGAAAACGGAGGACGTATGAAGCTTTCGATCATTATTTGCGTGTATAACACCGACCCCGATTACGTGCGAAAGGCGTTGCAGAGCATTGCCGATTCGACGCTTCGTGACTATGAGATCTGTATGGTGGACGACGGCTCGACGCTGGACTATACCGCACTTGCCGCTGAGTTTGGCGCGCGCCTGAAAAAGACCGAAAACGGCGGCATTTTGCGCGCACGTTTGAACGGAATCGAGATGGCGGAGGGCGAATACATCACCTTCTTTGACAGCGATGACACGATCTCGGTGCACTATCATCAGCCCATGGTCGAGCTGGCAGACAAAGAGAACGCCGATATCGTGATCAACGCGTGGGCGTTCCAGTCCGAGGGCAGCCGCTACTATTGCCACGGCGACTCGACGATCTCCACACACGTTTATGCCGAGGGCGATGACGTTCTGCGCGTGTTCTTTGCGCAAAAGGGCTTGGAGCACTCCTACTACGTAACGTGGAACAAGATCTATCGCGCGCACCTGCTCAAAAATGCGAGCACGTGTATTCAAAGCAGCAAGGTCGGCGAGCAAAACGTATGCTACGCCGAGGACGCGCTGATCAATTTCTACGCCTTCCGCGAGGCGAAAAAGCTGTGTAATTTGCACACGGGGTACTATTTTTACCGTATCCACGGCGGGCAGACGGTCAAGGTCGTCAGCGATGCGCGCCTGAGCGCGCAGATCATGGCGATGCGTGACGTGCTGGATCTGATGGCAGAGGGGATCGGCGAGCGCGCGCACCGCGACGAGATGCTTGCCAACCTGCGTGCGTGGGAGGAAATGATCGCGCGCACGCACTATTCGCACGCCAAGGGCGCGGGCTACAAGTCGCTTTACCCCTTGATTCAAAGCACGTACGGTATTAAAAAGCTGAAAAAATCCACGCGCGCCGACGGGCGTGCCTATACACATTCAAGACTTCTGCCCGAGAACATCGAGGAGATCGATGCGGCTCTGCGACCGCTGTTTGACGAGAGCGGCGAGGTGTCGCTTTCCTACAATGCGCGTGACCCGTACGTCTGCCGCGTTCTGGATTGCGTTCGCGCCTCGGGCGTTTCGATCAAGCAGGACGCCGCTGCCGCGCGCGTGATCCCTGCCGAGCAGATCTCGACCAAGAGCAAGATCCTGCACAATCACTTCGTCTGGACAGTGAGCACCGCGCTTTTCCCAAAGGGCTCCAAGATCCGCGCGTTCCTCAAGAAGCTGGTTTGATGAGGGGATAATTTGTGGGGAAGAACCTTTTCCCAAAAAGGCTCTTCCCCACATCTCATCTCCAAAGACTTTTACCGCAGGGTATTGCTACTTCGAAGGGCGCGCGACACAGTGCGCCCTTTGGTCGTTCGGCAAATGGTGAAAGTCGCTCGTGCGGTACAGACTCCGTTTCTGCATTGTGCCTATCAAGAAAAGGGAGCCGATGTGTAATCGGCTCCCTTTTGGGGTTATATTTGTGCTCCGTGCGCAGAGTGACCTCCGCCTGCATCTGCTGGGAGAGGCGGGTGAAATAATCGCTGTAGCCGCCGATGCGCACGATTAGGTCGCGGTATTGCGCGGGCTCGGCTTGCGCGCGCAGGAGCAGCTCGCTGTCGGTGATGTGAGGCGTCAATCCGTCAAACGCGGCTCTGAAAGCCTCGGTATATTTGGCGTACTCGTCGGAGTGCTCGCTGTGCGCGTATCTCTTGTCAAACCGGAATTTCGCGCGTTGCGCGAATATATCTCGCCTTTCACGATGCCTCGCGAGCGGGCATCGGTCAGAAAGGCGGATATGCGGACCGGATTCTGCTTCGCTTCGCGCGCAGAGCCCGGTGCGCTTCGTGCGTAGCACGTCCAAAAAGAGAAGCGGTACGCTATTGCGTACCGCTTCTCTTTTTGGAGGCGCCACCCGGAATCGGACCGGGGATGAAGGTTTTGCAGACCTCTGCCTTACCGCTTGGCTATGGCGCCGTTCAGCTCGGAAGGGGAAGGGAAGCCCTTCTCATTCCGTATTATATTCAAAAGCAACCAAATCGGTGCTTTTGCTCTGAATGAAAACGGGCACGAATATCGTGCCCGTGTATGGAGCGGATTACGGGGCTCGAACCCGCCACCTCCACCTTGGCAAGGTGGCGCTCTACCAAATGAGCTAAATCCGCGTATGGTGCCTCCGGTCGGAATCGAACCAACGACACGGGGATTTTCAGTCCCCTGCTCTACCAACTGAGCTACAGAGGCGTAACAGCAAGGGCTGCATTATAAAGTGGCGACCCGGATGGGGCTCGAACCCACGACCTCCAGCGTGACAGGCTGGCGCTCTAACCAACTGAGCTACCGGGCCACTTTGGTGGGAACAATAGGGCTCGAACCTATGACCCTCTGCTTGTAAGGCAGATGCTCTCCCAGCTGAGCTATGCTCCCATGTGCTTTTCAGCGACTTGCTTATTATATCACAGTCGGAAGAGTTTGTCAAGCCTTTTTTCGAAATTTTTTCAAAAAAATTCTTGGGGTCGGCGCGCTTTATAGCCGCCTTAACTTACGACCCCGTTATTATAGCACATTCTTTTTGGTTTGTCAACACTTTTTTGAAATTTTTTTGTGTTTTTCTTGACATTCTTTTGGAGATAGAGTATAATGGATACAGATCGTATGCCACGGGCGTGCGGACAAACGAGAAACATGCGTCTGCGGCGGCTTGGCGCGGACAGGGGAGGATCATATGGCGAAAACGCAGGGATTGGCAGGCAACTTGAGCGAGCTCTCTCTTGGTTGGATCAAAAAGGAATACGGCTGCTTTTTAATGGACGGCGAGAACGTGGTAACGGGCTTTGAGCTGATCCGCGACTGCGTGATCTTCACCGACAAGCGCATCATCAGCATCGATCGCCGCGGTATGCTTGGCAAAAAGCTGCGCGTGACGTCGGTCTATCTGCGCCAGGTGGTTGGCGTTGCGCTTGAAACGGCAGGGGCGGGAATCAACGACCACAAGCTGCGCCTTTGCTACATCACCTCGCTTTACAGCAAGTCGGCGGCGGGGATCAAGACCGCCGAATTACGCTATGAGTTTCCGAAAAGGTTTGACTGCACGCAGCTTTACAAGTGGCTGCAAAAGGTCGCGCTGGAAAACTATGAGAATCTGAACAGATAAAAAGTACCGCCCGAGAACGAACCGTTCTCGGGCGGGTTTTGCGTTCCCCCGCCGCGCGGCGGGGGGAGATTGATTCGTTTTAGTTCTCTTGCAATAGGTCGGGATAACCCAAAACGCTGACGTTATCGGGAATATCCTCGCTGTCGTGCGGATAGAACGTCATTGCGCTGACA
>JAZODU010000021.1:0-7609 GCA_045597145.1 Eubacteriales bacterium | reverse complement strand
ATTTATGTTCTCCCATCAAGGTCGTACCGGCGCATAGGAAAAGCGCGACTCCGCTTCGCTTCGTGACGCTTTTCCTATGCAATTTAATAGTTCTTTATCTTTTTGTCAGATTTTTTCTACCCCAACTATTGACAAAGAGCCTCTTTTATTTGCGCACGGCGAAAGTTCGTTTATGCAGTACAAACCACGCGCTGTACTGCACGGGAGACTTTCACCATGTGCGGCACACAAAAAAGGGCGCGCCATGTCGCGCGCCCTAGGGAGGGGTGACCCATTCTTTTTTGTGAACGCTTTTGGAAATGGGTACGGGGAGAAGCTTTTCTTAAAAAGCTTCTCCCCGTAAAGCTTCCGCATTACTGCGGCAGATTCAATTCATCGATGTAATTGAGCACCTGCTCGGATGCGCCTGCGTAATTGACGGCGGTCAGCGCGCTGCATTCTGCCAACGCCTTGATGCCGACAAGCGTAACGGTAGACGCCAGCTCAACCGTTTCAAGCTTTGCGCATCTCTGGAATACCTGCGTGCCAAGCTCAACCACGCCCTCTTCCAGGATAACGGACTCCAGCGCGGTGCAGGTGAAGAACGCCGCCTGACCGATCACCTTGATGCTACCGGGGATCGTTACTCTCTCCAAGGAGGAGCACATCCAGAAGGTTGCCTTTTCAATTTTATTCAGCAGACCGATCTCAAAGGTGACCGACTTGAGCGAGCCGCACTCGTAGAATGCGCCCTGGCCGAGCTCGTTGACGTATGCGGGGATCATAACCTCCACAAGGTTATCACAGCCGCGGAATGCGTATTCTGCGATCGAAAGCGAGTACTCCGCCATTACGAAATCTGCATTTCCCGCGAGGAAATCCTCTTCGGTGGGGAACACGATCTTACTGATCGAGGAGAGAGAACCAAACGCATCCTTGGAGATTGCCACAACGAGCTTACCGTCGAGATAAGCGGGAATGGTCACCTCATGTGCCGCGTCGTTGGTGGTTTCAAAGCCCGTGATGCGGACGCTGTCGCCGTCAACGTCGGCAAAGTGAAAGGTATCACCGTTCTGCGTGACCGAGGTCACGATCTTTTCATCGTCATCCCCGTTCGATTCCTCCTCTGCGGGAGAGCAAGCTGCGAGCATGGAGATCATGAGCACGCAGAGAAGCAAAGCAAACAATCTTTTCATAGCAAACCTCCGAAAAAACTTCGTATATATAAAATTATACAAGAAAACCGCTTGAAAGTCAATAGATTTTCGGTCTTTCTTTGTAAATATTTTTCGGTTTTTCCGCAAACGCTATAAAAAGATGAGAAAAGTCGAAAATACGGCACGCACGATTGACAAAATCTCCCAACTGTTGTATAATAGTAGTATGCCGGTAAAGGAGGATTGAATGAATGCTTTCCGCAACGTACAGCGCAGGACTTTCGGGGATCGAGGGATTTCCCGTAACGGTCGAGTGCAACCAAAAGAATAATCTGGAGGGCTTTGAGCTCGTGGGGCTTCCCGACCTTGCGGTCAAGGAGGCAAAGGAGCGCGTGCGCACCGCCTGCTACAACAGCGGCTTCCCCTTTCCCTACGCGCGCATCACGGTCAATCTCGCTCCCGCCGACCGCAAAAAGGAGGGCTCTGCCTTTGACGCCGCGATTCTGACGGCGATCTTCCACAGCGGAGGAACCATTCGCCGCGACGTGGATCTGTCGGGCAAGTGCATCGTGGGCGAGCTTTCTCTCTCGGGTGAATTGCGCGGCGTGCGCGGCATTTTGTGCATGTGCGTTGCCGCCAAGGAGCACGGCTTTACCGAGTTTTACGCCCCCGTTTCCAACGCCGTCGAGGCGGCGGCTGTGGAGGGGATCACGGTCTATGCCGTTCCCAATATGCGCGCGCTCGTCAAGCACCTCAACGGCGAGGAGCTGCTCACGCCCGTTCAATCCGACCGTGCGGCGTTTACCGAATCCGCCAACCACTACACCGCCGATTTCATCGACGTGCGCGGGCAGGTGCTTGCCAAGCGCGCCATGGAGATCGCGGCGGCAGGCGGTCATAATATTTTGCTCATCGGTCCTCCCGGCACGGGAAAATCCATGCTGGCAAAGAGGCTTCCCTCGATCCTGCCCCCTCTGACCTTTGCGGAGGCGATCGAGAGCACGAAGATCCATTCCGTCGCGGGTGTTTTGCCCGAGGGCGTCTCCCTTTTGTCGGTGCGTCCGTTCCGTGCGCCGCACCACACCATGAGCCCCGTCAGCCTTGTCGGCGGCGGTATCAACCCGCTCCCAGGTGAGGTGTCGCTGGCAGACAACGGCGTGCTCTTTCTTGACGAGCTGCCCGAGTTTCCCAAGCAGGTCACCGACGCGCTCCGCCAGCCTCTGGAGGATCGCAAGGTCACCATCACGCGCGCCAACGGCCGCGTGACCTTCCCCTGCTCCTTTATGCTTGTGGGGGCTATGAACCCCTGCCGCTGCGGCTACTTCGGTCACCCGACCAAGAAATGCACCTGCAAGCCCGCAGACGTCAAGCGTTACATCTCGCGCATCAGCGGACCTATGCTCGATCGAATGGATATCCAGATCGAGCTCCCCTCTCTTTCCTACGATGAGATCTCCGCGCCCGACGAGCACGCAGAACGCTCCGAGGTGATCCGCGCACGCGTGAGCGCGGCGCGTGAATTTGCCCGTCGGCGCATGAAAAACAGCGACACGGTCTTTTGCAACGCGCAGCTTGACGCGGCAGGCATACACGAATTCTGCACGCTGGATGCCGAGGCATCGATGCTCCTCAAGGCGGCGTACGACCGCATGGGGCTGAGTGCCCGCGGCTACGACCGTATCCTGCGCGTGGCGCGCACGATCGCAGATCTCGACCGCAGCGAGCTGATCCGTGCGCCGCACATTGCCGAGGCGATTCAATTGCGAAGCCTGGACAGAAAATACTGGGGCTGATCTCCCCATTTCAAAGGATACGCTATGTCAATCAAACGATACGTCGGCACGGGAGCGTTTTACAAAACGCTCCTTGCCGTTGCGATCCCCATTATCCTGCAAAACGGGATCACGAACTTCATCAGCCTGCTCGACAACGTCATGGTGGGCAGAGTGGGAACCGAGCAGATGTCGGGCGTTTCGATCGTCAACCAGCTGCTCTTCGTCTTTAACCTCTGCATCTTCGGAGCACTCTCGGGCGTGGGTCTTTTCAGCGCGCAGTTTTTCGGAAAGCGCGACCACGAGGGCGTGCGCTACACCTTCCGCTTTAAATTTCTGGTATCCGTCGCGCTCTGCGCCGGCGCACTCCTGCTCTTTTATTTCGCGGGCGAGCCGCTCATCCGTCTGTACCTGCACGAGGGCGGAGAGACGGGCGACATTGAGGCAACCTTCCGCTACGCACGGGAATACCTTGCCCTCTCGCTCTTAGGGCTCCTCCCCTACACGCTGACGCAGATCTACGCCAGCACCCTGCGCGAGATCGGGCACACCGTCCCTCCCATGACGGCGGGGATCATCGGCGTGCTTGTCAACCTCGTGCTCAATTACCTGCTCATCTTCGGCTCTCTCGGATTTCCCCGCATGGGCGTGGAGGGCGCGGCGCTCGCCACGGTCATCTCGCGCTTTGTCGAGTGCATCATCGTCGTGCTCTGGGCACACACGCACCCCCACAAATGCGAGTTTATCAAGGGCGTGTATGCGTCCTTCCGCGTGCCTCGCGCGCTGGTGCGCAGGATCACGGTCACGGGCCTGCCGCTCCTCCTCAACGAGGCACTCTGGGCGGCGGGGCAAGCCATGCTCCTCCAATGCTATTCCCTGCGCGGCATCGCTGCGGTGTCCGCTATGAACATCTCCACCACGGTGTTCAACACCTTTTCGGTAATCTATCTCTCCATCGGCACGGCGATCTCAATCCTCATCGGTCACCGCCTTGGCGCGGGAGAAAAGGAGAACGCGCTTGCCGATGCGCGCAAGATGATCGCGTTTTCCGGGCTGATGGGACTGGCGGCAGGCATTTTCATCGCCGTCAGCGCGCCCTTCTTCCCCATGATCTACAACACGACGGACGAGGTTCGCAGAATGGCAACGCAGTTGACGCTGGTCATCGCCGCCTTCGCGCCCTTCCACGCGATCCTCAACTCCTCTTATTTCACGCTCCGCTCGGGCGGAAAGACCGTTCTGACCTTCTTCTTTGACTGCGCCTACGTCTGGGGCATCAACATTCCCACCGTCTTAGCACTCACCTACCTGACCCCGCTTTCCACCGCACAGATCTACCTTGCCTGCCACCTGACCGAGCTGATCAAATGGGTCATCGGCATCATCCTTGTGGAAAAGGGGATCTGGCTCAACGACATGACCAACCAAGAAATCGAACAAAAGGAAGCATCAACATGACAGAGCTTTTATCCCGCATCTTTGTAAAAAATAACCGCTGCACCACCGATCCGCAGGTTCGCGCGGCATACGGCACCATGGTCAGCGTCACGGGCATCCTGCTCAACCTCTTGCTCTTCGCGGCAAAATTCACCGTGGGTCTGCTCTTTGGCGCGATCTCCATCGTGGGTGATGCCGTCAACAACCTCTCGGACGCAGGCTCACAGATCATCTCGCTCATCTCCTTCCGCATGGCGGCAAAGCCCGCCGACCGCGAGCACCCCTTCGGGCACGGGCGGATCGAGTACGTCGCGTCCATGATCGTGTCGCTCCTCGTGCTTTTCATCGGCTTTGAGCTGATCAAGGAGTCGATCGCCAAGATCATCGACCCCGTCCTGCCCGAGCGCAGCTGGGTGGCAGTGTTCGTCCTGCTCGGCTCGATCCTCGTCAAGCTCTGGCTGTGGCTGTTCAACCGCAAGATCGGCAAACGCATCGATTCCGCCGTCATGCGCGCAACCGCCACCGACAGCCTCTCCGACGCGCTCTCGACCGCCGCGATCCTTATCACGACGCTGATCCTGCTCTTCTTCCCGAACCTCTCCTTCAATCTCGATGCCTACATGGGCGTTGCCGTTGCGATCCTGATCCTTGTGGCGGGCGCGCGGATCCTCAACGAGGCAAAAAATTCGATCCTCGGCGAAGCCCCCTCGCACGAGATCGTCAAGAGGATCACCGACACGGTTGCCAAATACCCCCAGGCGCTCGGTATTCACGACATGACCGTGCACAATTACGGCCCCGGGCGCGTCATCGCCGCGCTTCACATCGAGGTGGACGGCAAGACCGACATCTTTGAGACGCACGACATGATCGACACCATCGAGCAGGAGCTGCGCCGTGAGTGCGGGATCGAGGCGACCATTCACATGGATCCGATCGTGACCGACGACGACCAGGTCAACGCCATGCGTGAAACCGTCCTCTCGGTCGTGCACGGCATCGACCCCTCCATGCAGATCCACGATTTCCGCTTCGTAACCGGCAAAACGCACACCAATCTGATCTTTGATATCAACGTGCCCTTTGAAATCAAGCTTCCCGACGAGGAGATCCGTCGGGAGGTGGCAGACCGCATCAGCCGCATCGACCCCTCCTATTTTACCGTGGTGACGATCGATCGCAGCTGATCCACCGTGCCGCGCGGGCATATTGAAGCCCCGGCACGAATATGCTATAGCCGAAAGGTGGTTTGATTGATGAAAAGTGAATACAATTATTCAACCGACCGCATCGAGCATCTCAGGCAGCTTTATACCGATGCCGCTTGCCATCACGCGGATAGGATCTTTATCCGCGAGCAGCACGGCAACAGCCGTTTCAGCTATACGTTCAAGAAATTTGCAGCCGACGTCGACGCGTTGGGCACCGCGCTTTACGCGCGCGGGCTCGGACGGAAGCACGTGCTTCTCATGGGCGAGAACGGGTATGCGTGGTCGGTCGCCTGCATGGCGATCCTTTGCGGTGTCGGCGTGGTGATCCCCGTCGACAAGACGCTTGGCGAGCGCGAGCTTGCCGCCGTTGCGGCGGCCTCCGACGCGAGTGCGATCCTCTATTCCCCCGCTTGCGCCGATGCGCTCGCGCTTCTGCCGCGCACGCTCACGCGCATTTCCCTTGACGAGCTTCCGAGCCTAATCGAGGACGGAAACAGCCGCATCATTGCGGGCGAGCGCGGCTATCTTGACGTCGGGATCGATCCGAACGCCCTGTGCGCCCTGATCTGCGCCCCCTCGGTCGCCTCCGACAAGCCCTGCCTTATCATGCTCTCGCATCGCAACCTTTGCTTCAGCCTCACGCAGCTCTCCCACGTGCTCCGCATCGACGCCGACGACACCTTTCTTTCGGTTCTGCCAATGCACCACGTCTACGAGCTGACCTGCTCCTTTCTCCTGCCCCTTTACAGAGGCGCAACCGTGGCGTTCGGCAACGGACTGCGGGCATTGACACGCAGTATGCGCGAGCTGGAGCCCACCGTCATGGTCTGCGTGCCCCCCATTCTGCAAGCCATCTACACACGCCTGCAGGACGTGATCGAGCAGGGCGGACACGCAAAAAAGCTCACACGCACGCTCAAAATGACCAATTCCCTGCCGGGACAGCGCCTCCGCGACGCCGCCCGACGACGCGCCCTCGCGCCTCTTTACGAGATGCTGGGCGGCAAGCTTCGCCTGCTTTTGTCGGGCGGCGCGCCGAGTGACCCGTACGTGCTCTCACAGCTCCGCGCGCTCGGTATCCGCGCGTATCAATGCTACACGGTCAGCGAATGCGCGCCGATCGCGGCGATCAACGGCGACGGCGGCTACAAGGACGATTCACTCGGCACGGCACTCCCCGACGCGCTCCTCGACATTTACGACATGCAGGAGGACGGCACGGGTAAGATCCGTTGCAAGGCGGATAACGTCATGTTGGGCTACTACAAAGCCGCCGCGCTGACGAAAAAGGTTCTGCGCGACGGGTGGTTCTACACGGGCGATGTTGGCTACCTCGACGACGACGGCTTTTTGTACCTGACGGGAAGCCGACGGAACACGATCGTGACCGCCGGCGGTCAGAGCGTTGCCCCCGAGGAGCTTGAAGCCGGACTTGTGCAAGCCCCGTGCATCAAGGAGGCTTTGGTCGTCGGCTACCTCAATCCCAAGAAAAACGACTACGACATCATTGCGCTCCTCTGCCCCGACCATGCGCTCCTTGAGGAGCGTTACGGCAAAAAGCCGTTGCGCTCGCAGTTGGATCTGGAGATGCGTCGTGCGCTCTCCGAGGTCAACCTGCATCTGCCGCCGCGCAAGCGCATCAAGGGCTATCTGATTCGCCAAAGCAGTCTGCCAAAGAGTGTATCGGGCAAGCCGTACCGCGCGCGCATTGCCGAAGAGCACCGCGCAGAATACCTCAAAAGGCTGCAAAAATGACCTTTTCGGCTTTATTTTGCGGTTTTTCTAAAAAGAGAATTGTTCTTATTCTAAAAGAAAGCAAAAAATAAACTTGCTTTGGCATTTCCACACAAAAAGCCGCGCGATCTTCCGATCGCGCGGCTCAGATCACTGACAAAGAGACCAAGACGTAGGTTTTGGGCTCTTTTGTCGTATTTACAGGAAGGAAGAAAAATGGTATAATATAGGTGTAAAAAAGAACGGGGAGGAAACATGTATGTTTACAGAGAGAAGCGGAAAGCAAAACAGACTTGAAATGGTAATTTTGGAGGAGCTT
>JAZODU010000020.1:0-4240 GCA_045597145.1 Eubacteriales bacterium | reverse complement strand
GCGTTGTCGTCCAACGTACCGTTCACCCACAAATTCATCTGCTTGCGTTTCAGACCCTTGATGGTGTCAAGACTATCCTTGATATCCGCATCTCTGCCCGACGTGTGTGTCAGTCTGCCCACCGTGCCGCCGTACGCCAGCGAGGTCAAGCCGCCTACCACGGCGGATTCTCCCACCCTGCCATAAAACGCAGGATCAAGATACTCCGCAAAAGCGTCTTTTCCCTTGTAAATGCTCTTCAAAGCGGGATTTGCCGCCTCTGCCAGCGCTTCCTCGGCGGCTTCCTCTGCCACGTCCTTAACCACTCGCTTGACCCCCGTTGCGGCAACGTCGTCACCGATTTTGAGCACGTCGTCAAGCAGCCCCTTGCCGAACACGCCTTTCGTTAAGCCGCCGGTCAGCTTCTCGGTGACCGCCTCAACAGCGCCCGATGCGGTGCCGTATGCCGCGCCCTCGTAGTAGCCCGCGCCGTCCTTGTATGCTTCCTCTGCGGCGTTTCCCCCGGCAGAGGTTGCCATTGTTGCCAAAGCAATCCCCGGCCCAACCCCCGGAATAAAGGACACCCCAACGGCGGGGAGCATCCCCCCAAGACCGTGTAACACGTCTTGGGTGATCTCCCCCGCCTTGCCCTCATAAAGATAGGACTTTTTCGTCCCCGCCTCGTAGGCGGGATCCATAATATGCTCACCCGTGAAATCATACTCCACAAAGTCCTGCACAGTGTCGCGTGCGTCCTCGTCAAAGATTCCAACAATGGCACCGCCCGCCGTTGCGAGCGCATCCACAATGCCCTCAAGCCCCTTGACGATACCGCCGCCAAATTGCACGCCCACGTCGGCGGCGGTCGCGCCGATGCGCTCTCCCACGCTTGTGTTTTGAATTTCACGTTCCTCGCGCGCCCGTGCCGCCTCGCTTGCCCCATACGCACGCCGATTTGCCTGCGCAAGCCCTCGCGCCTGAAATTGGCTCAGCTGCTGCCCGCGCCGCTCTCTTAATGCCTGCGCCCGCGCCTGACGGTCCGCAGGTGTCATTTTGTAGGTTGCCATGTTTCCTCCGTTTGTTATTTTGGGTTCTTGCTCAGAACATCATAAGCGTCGTTGTATTCCTTTTTACCATCAAGCAGGCTATACGTTACACCGCCAACATTGACGTACATGGTGCCTTTATAAATAAACGCCGTATTCACACCGTATTTGCGTGCTTCGTCAAGCACCGTGCTTTCAGTGACCTCCGCGCCGACCTTTACCTTATACTCCGTATTACCTGCTTTGAGGCGGATAACCTCACCGGAATCAATGCCGCCGCCATTCTTGTCGCGGTTAAAATACACTCCCGTTCTCACGGAATGGTCAGGGATCGATGCGTTATTGTATTCCTCCACACGATCTTGCGTAGCAATATCCTTCTTCGCGTAATTGCTCAAATACTCAAGCTGCGCCCATTGTTCGTCGCTGACCTGATCCTTGACACCTGCAAGGTAGTTGTCCAATTCCTCAAAGGTGTGATACGTGCCGTTCGTGATCATTGCATACGCTTCGTTATACACGGAATCCTGCTCCGCCGTCTTTTCGGCGCGGTAGTTCTCCAAAAGTGTCGCGCTGTCCGCCGCGTGCGTCTGCGCGATCTGCCCCTGCTGCGTAGCGTATTTGTTGTTCGCCTCGATCAAGGCACTTTCACTGATGCCAAGACCCGAGAGCCCGTTCATTTGGTTTTGGATCGGCAAATACTTTTTGAGCAGCTCGTAGGAGACGGCGGCACTCTGTTGAGCGTTTTTCTTTGCGGTATCAAGCTGCGCCTGCTGCGCGCGGTAGCTTTTGCCAATCGTGGAATCGGTGGCGTAGTAATCAAGCGGATCCTCTGTTACCGTCGGTGCCTGCACGGTCTTCTTCCCGTCCGTCGCATATACGTCGATCTCGTCCTCCTCGACCGTCGGCGTTTTCGTTTTCTTCTGTCCCATCCTGAATTACCTCCTTCTTTAAGTATGTTTCAAACTGCTGTAAAACGTCAATTTTCTTGATGATTCGTCCGCGATATTCGTCGGTAACATACACCATGGACTGTTGCATCTTCATCACGCCCATCGCGATGAAGATCCCAACCTGAAATACCGTCCAGATCAGATACGCGGGATCAAAGTCCTTGATGAGCTCCGCACTGTAGTACCCAAACACGAGGGCGATCAGAAGCTTGCCGATTACGTCGCGCTTGGTGCTTGCCGCCAGATATTCGGGCTTACTGCGTCCCATATAATACGGATCGTTCGGGTCGCCGCCGTCGCTGATGAGCCCTCCTGCCGTCAGGTGCGTCAGCTTCATATGTACCGCACGTTCAAACGCCAGATGTCTGCGAAATTCGCACCACTTTGCATGCCACCCCTTGACGGAACGTGTTTGGAAGGTGCGCGCCATTCCGTCCCCGTCAAAATAGTCCTCGTAGCGCATACCGCGCATCGAAAGGAATTTTCGGCGCATACGGTAGAGTGCCTCGGTGTTCTTCCGTTCGCACCATGCCTCCAGCACGTCCAAATACGCACCGATCCCGTCGACGATCTGACCGTGCAGGCGTGACGTTTGGATCACGCGCTCGTCGCGCTCGCCGTTCACAATGCCCTGCGTGTCAAAAATGCGGTTGATGAGGATCCCCAGAATAAACGCCGATACACCGTCGGCAATGATCTGCGCTGCACTTTTGGCGTGCCCCTCGAAGATCACGAACGCCGTGGCGATATAGGTCAGAGAAACAAAGGCAACGGCAAGGTAGCCGACGTAGTTGCGGAACAAATCCTTAATCTTATCGTTCATCATACCCTCCCGTTGCCCATGTAGGTCTTCAATAATTCTTCTACGCGACCCGCAGTCGCATCTGCCTGCTTCTCCGTCTGAATCTTTTCACGCAGTTTTTTGGCAGAACGGCGAAAAATGATCGCGTCCAATATCTCACCCACCAAATACATTGAACACAGGAGCGTGAGATCCGCGAGCAGCGACGAAAGCAACCACGACAAGAGCGTTACAACAGCGACCGTCGTCACGTGGCTGGGCAGCTTGAGCTTGCCGAGCACCTTCAAAAGGATCAGCACCGCCACGATGATACCGCCAAAACCCAGCTTCCATCCGTCGCGGGTGCTTTGTACGTAGCGTTCGAGATTCAAAAAAAACACGACCGCCAAGGGAGTAACGGAGGCTAAAAAGCCCCCACCCTCCATAAAAAAGAGCTTCGTTTTATTCTTCATGCTCTTCCACCTCCGCAATCTTGCGCGCCGTTCCGTTCTTGACCAGCTCGCAGGAATTGGACATTCCCAGATAAACCATGCGCTCGGTCTTGTCCGCACATACCTCCACATGATGTAGTGTGCGTGCCAGCCGCTCTTCGCTGGAAATCAGATTTTGGTTGTACCCCTGTGCGAGTGCGCGAAATTCCTCAATGGCACCGAGTAGCTTTTCCTCGCGCGCCGACAATTCTTCTTCCTTTGCCTGCAAACGCGCCTCGCTCTCAAGGCGAATCTCCTCCATGCGCGTATAAAAGGTAGCCTCACGCTCCTCGCTCCGCTTGTCGTATTCGATACGCGCAACGGTATACTCCTTAACGTCCTCTGCGACCTTTTTAAAGGTATTTCGGGATTCTATAAAGGACTTGGCCACGGGGATCAATTCAAGAGAAGCAAGACCCACCAGTGCGCCCGTGGCAAGCATGTCTGAGAGCACGTGGCTCTCCACCCATGCCCATGCCGCGTTTCCACGTTGCTTGACCGTTTCCAGAGTGCTCTCATCAGCCAGCAGAAGAAACAGCACACCGCCTACGACACACGCTGCCAGAACGATTGAAAAAATGAAAGTAAGCTTCTTTTTCATCATTCTATCTCCAATTCTGCTTTGGCTTCCGCTTTGCAAGCTTCAACAAAAGCATTGTATTCAGCATATTCTTCGTTTTTTTCGTCCTTTTGACGCAAAACAGCAAATTCAGCATCGATGCTATAAATCGCACGGATTTTTTGCGCCACAAGCCGTCCGTACAATCTTTGGGCTGTTCCATTCCTTTTGGCGAGCTCAATCTCGTCCTTGGTTATACGGTAGTTCAACATTCTTTTCTCCTTTCTTAATCGGTTTCGATCATCATGTAAACGCGCGCAGGCATCCACTCCCACAAGCACTCGGCCTTGTTTGCGCCGCCGTCCTCGGGCTCGTACTGATCAAACACGATCTGCGCACCGCCGCTCAGATCAAGGAATCCGTCAAAGCCC
>JAZODU010000019.1:0-6225 GCA_045597145.1 Eubacteriales bacterium | reverse complement strand
CTGTCCATGCGTCAGGCAAAGAAATAAAAGAAAAAGTCCTGATGACAGTTGTCATCAGGACTTTTTTGCGCCAAATACAGCTTATTCGCCTTCCGCCAGACGATAGCCTACGCCGATCTCGGTGAACAGATATTCCGGCTCGGCGGGGTTCTTTTCGATTTTCCGGCGGATGTTGGCCATATTGACCCGCAGGATCTGGTTGTTGTTGTCTGCCCGGGGACCCCACAGCTCCCGGATGATGAAATCGTAAGTCAGCACTTTTCCGGCGTGCTTACCCAGCAGCGCTACAATACGGAATTCGCTGAGGGTGAGCTTGGCGTTTTCGCCCCGGATCAGCACCCAATGCTTGTTGTAATCAATCACCATCTCGCCTACGGTGTAGGTGCCCTTCTGGGCGATTTCACTGTTGCTGGAGGTGGTGCGGGTGTGCCGGATGGCGGTGCGGACGCGGGCCAACAGTTCATCTGTGCCAAAGGGCTTGGTCAGGTAGTCGTCAGCACCCATGTCAAGACCGATCACCTTGTCGTATTCCGTGCTTTTTGCCGTTGCGAGAATGACGGGAATATTGGCGGTGGCAGGGGCTGCGCGCAGCTTTTTGAGGATCGATATCCCGTTCTCTCCGGGGAGCATGATGTCAAGAAGGATCAGGCGTGGGGTATTCTGTGACAGTGCGTTCCAGAACGCCTGCCCGTCCTCCAGACCCACGGCGTCAAAGCCCGAGGCGGAGAGGGTATAGGTCATCAATTCACGGATCGAGTTGTCGTCTTCTACACAAAAAATCATAAGGTGCACTCCTGTTTTTGATATAGTCGGCTTCATGGTACCGCTTTTTGGTAAGAAATGAAACCGCGTTTGTGTAAAATCTGTGTAAACCACCTTTATTGTACCATATCTGCGTCCCGTTGTCAACCGCCCGCGCACCTCTTGACTTTTTTTGCCGATGCGGGTATAATAGTATGTGAATACCGCAAAGGAGAAATCAGTATGGAGATCGTACACGCGCGCATGGAGCATTTGGAGCGGATCATGGAGATCTACGCCGCCGCAAGGCTCTATATGAGAGAGAACGGCAACCCCACGCAATGGAGGGACGGGTATCCGTCAGAAGAGATGGTTCGCGGGGACATTTCGGCGCAAACGCTATACCTGTGCGTCGAAAACGGCGAAATCCTCGGCGTTTTCTTTTACGATGCGTGCGACGATCCGACCTATCGGCGCATCTACGGCGGAGCGTGGCTCAACGACCGCCCCTACGGTGTGATCCATCGCATTGCCGTAAGCGTGCACGGATGCGGCGTGGCGGGATTTTGCTTTGACACCTGCTTCGAAAAATGCAAAAACCTCAAGATCGACACCCACCGCGACAATATCCCGATGCAACGCGCGCTTGAAAAGCGCGGCTTTGTGAGGTGCGGTGTGATCTGTCTGGAAAACGGCGACGAGCGCGTGGCGTACCAGAAAAGCGTCGATACGGCGCGGAAATTGCCTATTGACTTATAAAA
The DNA here is from genome assembly GCA_045597145.1 of Eubacteriales bacterium. Classification (GTDB taxonomy): domain Bacteria; phylum Bacillota; class Clostridia; order Oscillospirales; family CAG-272; genus UMGS1865. Next base: position 4,723 of record JAZODU010000019.1, on the reverse strand, counting down.
CGTTTTATGGTACAATAATAAAAATAGGAATCTATCATTAGATTTGTGGAGGAAACATGAACGCAATTCGAGATGCCTTCCGTCGACACCGATTTTTATTTACGGAGCTGGTCAAGAGAGATTTCAAGAAAAAGTACAAGCGTACCTATCTTGGTATGCTCTGGAGCCTTCTTTCCCCGCTTCTCTCGCTTTCCGTGATGTATCTGGTGTTTTCCAATATCTTCAACAGTACCATCGAAAACTACCTGATCTATCTGTTCTGCGGTAACATCGTCTGGTCGTATTTCAGCGATGCGACCAACGGCGGCATGGCATCGCTGATGGACAACGCCGAGATCTTTTCCAAGATCAACGTCCCCAAATACCTGTTCCTGTTCTCGCGGAACACCTCGTCGCTGATCAACTTCGGCGCGACCTTTGTCGTGTTTCTCATCTTCTGCGTGGCAACGGGTGTGGACTTCGGCTTCCACTTCTTCATGCTCCTCGTTCCCATGCTCTTTTTGATCGTGTTCAACATCGGCATGGGGCTTGTCCTATCGGCAATGTTCGTCTTCTTCCGCGACGTGCAGTATCTGTGGGGCGTGTTCCTGACGCTTCTGATGTATATGTCCGCGATCTTCTACGATCCGCGCGCGATCGGTAAGATCTTCGGTCTTGTCGAGGCGGAAAACCTGCTTTGGTTCAATCCCGTGTACTCGTATATCAAGTATTTCCGCACCATCGTGCTTGATGGGCAGATCCCCGGGGCACTCAATCACGCGCTGGTCATCGGCTGGGCATTGCTTGCCATCGGCATCGGCTTTTTGATCTACAAGAAGATGAACCATAAATTCCTGTACTATATCTGATGGGGGACGACATGGAAGAAAAAATCATGCAAAAGGAAGAACCGATCCTGGCTCTGGATCACGTGTCGATCCGCTACATGAAGGGCGACTTCAAGGAGATCGGTATCAAGGAGTTCGTTGTCCGCAAGCTCACGCGCAACTATCACGTCAAGGAGTTCTGGGCGGACAGAGACGTCAATTTTGAAATTTACCGCGGCGATATGCTGGGCATCATCGGCACCAACGGCGCGGGCAAATCCACGCTGCTCAAGGCGATCTCGGGCATCATGATCCCCACCGAGGGACGAGTGACCTGCAACGGAAAGATCGCGGCACTGTTGGAGCTTGCCAGTGGCTTTGACGGCGACATGACCGTGGCGGAAAACACCTATCTGCGCGGTGCCATGCTGGGATACACCAAAAAGTTCATGGACGAGACCTACGAGCAGATCATTGAGTTTGCGGAGCTGAAGGAGTTTGAGGAAACCCCCTTCAAGCATCTGTCCTCGGGTATGAAATCCCGCCTTGCGTTTTCCATCGCGTCGCTGGTCAACCCCGACATTCTGATCCTTGACGAGGTTCTCTCGGTCGGAGACGGCTCCTTCCGCGTCAAGAGTGAGGCGAAGATGAAGTCCATCATCGGCGGCGGTGCGACCACCATTCTCGTATCGCATTCCATGCGGCAGGTACGCTCGATGTGCAGCAAGATTTTGTGGCTGGATCGCGGACGTCAGATCACCTTCGGCGACGACGTACAGCACATTTGCGATGTTTACGAGGAATATCTGCAAACGAAGGTTTTGCCCGAAAAAGTATAATTGTGAGGTGAAGGATATGACTGCGGAGGCTACAAAAACCTATCCGTATAAGTTCAGTATCGTATCGGCAGTTTACAAGGTGGAGGAATATCTGGAGGAATATATCGAGAGTTTGCTTGGGCAAACTCTCGATTTTGAGCATAATGTCCAGCTGATTTTGGTGGACGACGGCTCTCCCGACGGCAGCGGCGCGATCTGCGACCGCTATGCGGAGAAATATCCGAACAATATCAAGGTCCTGCACAAGGAAAACGGCGGCGTTTCCTCGGCACGCAACGCGGGACTTGTGCTGGTGGAAGGGGAGTATGTCAATTTCTGCGACCCCGATGACAAATTCTCGCCCGAGCTGCTGGAATCGGTCTGCCGCTTTTTTGACACGCACAAGGAAAAAACCGATGTCGTGGCAGTTCCGCTGGAGTTGTTTGGAGACACCACAGGCGGTCACATGCTCAACAACAAGTTTGACAGGGGCGACCGCGTGATCTCGCTGGCGGACGAGCTTGACTGTATGCAGATGATGATCGCGTCCTCGTTTATCCGACTGGAGGTGGCAAGGCAGATCTGCTTCGACACAAGGCTTTCCATCGCGGAGGACGCAGAGCAGCTGATGCAGATCTTTATCAGAAAGCCTTATCTCGGCGTTGTGACAAGCTGTCGGTATTTTTACCGCAAGCGCGGCACGAGTGCTATGGGAGCGAGCGCGCAGAAAAAGAAATGGTACAACGATTCGGTCAGGCATTTTTCGCTTGCCGTGATGGAAAAAGCACGGGAGGTGTACGGATATATTCCCAAATTCGTTCAAACGGTCGTAGCTTACGAGATCCAATGGAAGCTCAACGTGCTTGACGAGCCGATGGCCGTTCTCTCAAGAGAGGAATTTGCCGAATACGGTGCACTTTTGCGCCGCGCGGTCGATATGATTGACGACGATATCTGGTTTGCACAGAAATACGTAGCACCCGAGGTCAAGCTGCAGCTGTTGGCTGCACGCTATCCGCGCGAGGAGCTGATCCGCGTGGAGGAGAATGATATTTGCTACAGCACAAAGGATTTTATCTTCCACCGCTTCTCGGAAAACATGACCGAGTACAGCTTTTTACAGATCGGTGAGGATGCACTGTCGCTTTCCGTGCGCCAATCGGTGCAGGCGGCGGAGCATTCGGTCGATGCCGTGTATTTGCAGGTGGGGGACGTGCGTGTGGACGGCGTTCAAAGTGCCAAGACCGTGGGCAGAAAATGCTACGGCAAGCCTGTCTTTTTCTGGCACATTTGCGATTTTAAGATTCCGCGTACCGCTTTGACGGGGAAGACCGAGATCCTGCTTCACGTGGTTGTGGACGGTGTGGATGTTGTGATGAAAAGCATCGTCGCGGGGGCGTATTTTGCGCCCGAGCCGCGCTACCGTAACGCCTATTACAGTCGGCGCGGACTGTTCTTCCAATTTGACGGCTACAAGCTGACGGTTGAAAAGGCACGCCTCTTTAAGCGTATGCGCCAAGAGCTCCGTTTCCTGTGGGAGCTGTGGAGGTGCGGCGAGTTCGGCGCCAAAAAGGCGGTTGCGGCGCGCGTTCTGCATTGGGGCATGCGCCCGTTCTGCCGCCGTAAGGTATGGCTCCTTTCCGATCGCCTAAGCAAGGGCGGGGACAACGGCGAGGCACTCTTCCGCTACCTTGGTGAGAGCAAATATAAAAAGGCGAAGTGCTTCTTTGTAATCAACAGGGGCAGCTCCTTTGACAAGCTGTTGACATTTGGAAAGGTCGTGGAGGCGGGATCCTGGCGTTACAAGCTGCTGTATCTGCGCGCGGATGCGATTATTTCCTCGCACGCGGACGAGTCCGTGACCAATCCGTTTGATTATTATGCCGCGCCTTATCGGGATCTTTTGTGCGACAAAAAATTCGTATTTTTGCAGCACGGTGTGACACAGGAGGATATTTCGGTCTGGCTCAACAAATACAACAAGAATATCAAGGGCTTTGTCTGTGCCGCACGCCCCGAATACGATTCCATCGTAGGCACGCCCGCGTATTTCTATACCGACAAAGAGGTGTGGCTGACGGGCTTTGCGCGCTTTGACCGACTTTACAGCGATTCAAAAAGGCTGCTTACGATCATGCCGACGTGGCGTAAATATCTGATGATCGACATGGACAGAAAAACGGGCGTGTGGATCCCATGTGCGAATTTTACGCAAAGTGATTACTTCCGCTTTTACGACGCGCTGATCAACGATGCACGCTTGCTCGCTGCGGCAGAGCAGTACGGATATACTGTGTGCTATCTGCCGCATCCCAATACCATGACGCAGATTGACCTGTTCCGAAAAAACGACCGCGTCAGGTTCTTCGATGCTGACACCGAATATCGTGACGTGTATGCGCAAAGTGATCTGATCATGACCGATTATTCCTCTGCCGTGTTTGATTTTGCCTATCTGCGCAAGCCGATCGTCTATGCCCATTTTGACCGCGACATGATCTTCGGCGGCGCGCATATCGGCGCAAAGGGCTACTTCGATTACGAGCGCGACGGCTTCGGCGAGGTGACCTACGACCTTGAATCCACGGTTGACCTTTTGATCGACTATATGAAGAATGGCTGCGCGATGAAGGACGAGTACCGCGCGCGCGCAGACAAATTCTTCGCCTTTGACGACCGGAACAACTGCCGACGGATTCTTGAAAAGATTGAGAATATGGAGTAGTTTTTTGTGGGGGAGCTTCTTTCAAGAAGCTCCCCGCACCCTTTTGTAAGACGAAAACCACCGGCAGTGCTGGTGGTTCCAAGAAGCTTTAGTTTTGCACAGTATCCGCGGTAGCGGAAGGCTCCCCAGTGTAAGGGGAGCTGTCAGCAAAGCTGACTGAGGGGTTGTACTCGTGAAAATAACAAAAACAATCCCTCCGTCACGGCGAGCCGTGACACCTCCCTTTACACAAGGGAGGCTAAGATAGTTGCCACATATGTGGCAGTGGGGCAACTACCGCAAGTGGAGGATAATTCGACGAGCCTATAGGCTCAGCGTGTGAAATGCCCCAAGGGGGCTTGTGCAAGCCACCGGCACGGCTGGTGGTCATGACT
>JAZODU010000018.1:0-96534 GCA_045597145.1 Eubacteriales bacterium | reverse complement strand
ATAGCTACTCAAGCCTGCCATTTGAACAAGGTCTTTTTTCTTTATATCCTTGTCAATTAAAAGTTTCCATAGCCTTTTGTAACTGATCGCCATAATAACGCTCCTTTTACAAGTATTCGATAAAATCATTATAGCATATATTGCAAATAAAATCAATGCAAAATTGCAACTTCACTCAATTTTACTCTAAAATAATTTGCTCGAATAAAATTTTTTTGGGAAAATTTTCGTCTCAGGGTGGTCACTTGTCTCAAAAAACTGCTTTTATTATAGTGAGGGGATAAATTTTTTCTCATCAGGGTGTCCACCTCTACTTAAAAACGGCTTTTATAATAGTGAGGGATAAAATAAATACACACATTTTTAAGTTCAACAATAGGAGATAAAAATGCGAAACAAAAACTTCTTTATGCTACCCAATCGAATATTCTCGCTCGGATTAAAGCCGAAGGAATTTGCCGTATACTGTTGCCTCGTTCGACATAGCGATAGAGAGAAAAACAGTTGTTTTCCGTCAAGGCGGTTGATCGCACAGGAATGCAATATGGATAAGAAAACGGTAGACTCGGCAATAAAGGGCTTGGAAGAACGGGAGCTTGTGAAAAAGGTCTGCCGACAACGAGAGAACGGAACGCGGACAAGCAATCTCTATTATGTTCTCAAGCAAAATGAATAGCGTAAAATTTGTATCGGTATAGTGTAAAATTTTCGTAACACTAACAAGACACAGGAGAACAAGAGAATTACAACAGAAAAGAAAGAATATATAGGCAAGCAATGACCAATGACTCACTAAGGTTTCTCGGCAATATCACGCCTCGCAAGAGCGTGCGAATAGCAATGAGTCGGCGTATTAGTTTTTTCTTTTCTGCCGTGACCAAAGGAGCAAGCAAAGATTGAAAACTGAATATCAGGCTCAAAAAGTAAGCCTTGAGTCAAGGATTTTGAAAAAGAAAGTTTGAGGTAAGGTAAACACCATACCCCTACCGAGAACGGTGCAAAAGGCACGACATGCAGCGTTGTTTTAACCTCAAAAGCCCAATCACAACAGCGGTTTTGAAGGAAAAATCTCGTGGGTAAGGTAAATACCTAACCGAGATGAGAACGGTGCAAAAAACGCAGAGTGTTCGGGCGTTTTTTACCCCAAAAGCGAAAATAAACAACAAGGGCGAGCAAATGCCCGAAAAGGAGCTGACACGCCACGTTGGGCGAAATTCAGGGGCAACGGGAAACACGACTCTCTTGATTTTCGCAGGGTCGAAAATAAAGCAGGTTAAAGAGTCTGGGTCGTAAACGCCCCCGACTCGACTCACAACGGACGGCAACTGCCGACCGTACAAGGAGTTTCGGCACTTTTGCACTACCAAAAAAGTGTGGGTCGATTTTACGCCTATGGGGGCGGTTGGGGTGTCGTAAATATCAAAAATGCCCTGTTTTCAAAGGAAAAACAGGGTGTCACCATAGGTGTCAAAACAAAATAACGATAAAAGGAGATGGGATTATGGACTTTTGGGGAAATTGGAATATTGAAGAATTAAAAAGAAGATACGAAAGAAGAATGAAAAGATTAGAAGAAGAAAATGATGATACTTCCCGTTATGCAATTGGATATGCGTATAAGGTTGACGGAGTAATACATCCCGTATGCGCATACTTTCCTATGGGCGATTTTGATAAAGCTGACGAAAAAATTAAATACCTTATTTCAGGAGGAAAAAAGTGAAAAGGAAACCGAAAAATTTTCAAAAAAGTGCTGGACTTTTAACACGATTTTTGGTATGTTGTGGTTGAGTCCTATTCGGTTGAATTTTCAAGAGCGACACTTCGCTCGAAAGGAGAAATAGAAGTATGAAAACAACCGAAATAAATAAAAATTTAATAACTGCTCTTTACTGCCGTTTGTCCCAAGAGGATGAGCAGCAAGGTGAATCCAACAGTATCACCAATCAGAAATTGATATTGCAGAAGTATGCCGAGGAACACCGTTTCCCAAACATCCGCTTTTATATTGATGACGGATATTCGGGTGCGAACTTCAACCGCCCGGATTTCAAAAGACTCATGGCTGACGTGGAAAGCGGAAAGGTCGGAATCGTTATCGTGAAAGACCAATCCCGACTCGGCAGAGATTACCTGCAAACGGGAATGCTGATGGAGATAACCTTCCCACAATACGACGTGCGTTTTATTGCTGTAAACGATGGTGTGGATAGCATCAACGGTGTAAGCGATTTTTCAGGAATCAAGAATTACTTCAACGATTTCTATGCCCGTGACACAAGCCGAAAGATACGAGCCGTACAGAAAGCAAAAGGTGAGCGTGGCGAAAGAGTCGGAACAACGATACCATACGGATACTTAAAAAATCCCGAATACAAGGGTAATCAAAAGGAACACCCGTTGCTTATAGTCGATCCCGAAACCGCACCTATCGTAAAACGGATATTCGATATGTACGCAAGCGGAATAGGCATCGTAAAAATCTGTGATATTCTCTCAAAAGAGAAAATTATATCGCCAAGCGTTTATATCTTCCAAAGGACAGGCGGTAGAATCGGAAAGCTGGATCTCACAAGACCGTATCACTGGGCGCAGAACAGCGTTCGCAAGATGTTATCCAATCAAGAGTATGTTGGAGATACCGTCAATTTCAAGACTTATACCAAGTCCAACAAGCTCAAGAAAAGGCTGAAAAACTCACCCGATAATATCCTTGTTTTCAAAGATACGCACGAGGCAATCATTGACCGAAAAACCTTTGAAATAGTCCAACGGCACTTCGCAGGACGGAAACGCCCCGACAAGCAAGGCGAGATGGACAAGTATGCAGGCTATCTCTTCTGCGGTGAATGTGGAAAACGATTATATCTCCATAGATCAAAGTCGTTTGACGAATCCAAGAATAACTTTATGTGTGGTGGATACCAAAGCCGAACAACCGATTGCACCTCGCATTATATCCGTGAAAGCGTGCTTGATGAAATCGTACTGCGGAATCTTCGTCAGGTAACTGAATTCGCAAGAGAACGTACCGAGGAATTCTACGCAATGGCAACCGCTAACGGCGAAGCTGAAGCAGAGAGATTTTACAAGGCAGCAGAAAGAGAAAAACAACAGCTTGAAAAGCGTATCAAGGAGCTTGACAATATCATCCGATGCTTATACGAGGATAGAGTCTGCGGAAGAATCACTCCCGAACGCTACGATACAATGGCAAGTGGATACGAGCAAGAGCAAACTACGCTAAAAGAAAAGCTGATATCCGTGAATAACGGTATCAGCGAGATGGATATGCGAGATAGTTGCATCAGGGAATTCATTGCAAAGGCAAAGCAGTATATTGAAATGCCGAAGCTCACGCCTGAACTGCTACGAGTGTTTATTCGAAAGATAGAAGTCTTTGAGAAAATGGAAAAATACTCAAGGAAAGTCGGTAATCTAATCAATATCCACTATGCATTCCAACTTCCCGAACATGACGGAATGCCGATACTCAAGATGCTACTTCCAAGCAATATGCGAGAAACTGCCTAAAAAAGCAGTACACGGAAGGCAAAATGCCTTCCGTGTACATACCGCCCCGAATTCTCCGTTAAGAACACAACGGGAACGCGTCGGGTGTCTTTTGTTTCGCCGAGCGACCGCGATGAAGAACCCGCGCAAATCGTTTGCGCTTTTCAACGATATATTGTGGCTGAAATTCCTCCCGCAGAGTACGCTTGATAGGAATTGAATTTATCGCCGGCACCAAAAAAACAGAGGACACGCAATGCGTGTCCTCGCCTCATTTTTATTCCTTTTTCGCTTGGTTTTTATCCCGGATCACGCGCAAGCCCTTGAGGAGCAGATGCTCGTCCTGCGTGAGTGCGGATTTGCAGTAGGGGGCAATGAGCGGTGCAAGTCCGCCCGTGCACAGGCGCGTGGCGGCAGGCTCGCCGAGTGCTTCTTCAAAGCGCTCGATCAGCGCGTCCACAGCCCCTGCCGTGCCGTAAAGGATCCCCGACCGCATGGCGTCCGCCGTGCAAGCGCCGATCGGCGAGCGCGGCGGCGTGATCTCAATGTGGGGGAGCAAAGCCGTTTTTTGCGCGAGGGCTTCCAGGGAGAGCATCGCGCCCGGTGCGATCGCGCACCCGATAAAACGTCCCTTTGTGTCCACGGCACTGACCGTGGTGGCTGTTCCCATGTCCACGATGACGGCGGGCAGCGGATAAAATTCCTTGGCGGCAACCGCGCTGACCACAAGGTCGGCGGCGACCGTTCCGGGGTCGTTGATTGCAATATGCAATCCCGTTTTCACGCCCGCGCCTACGACCAAGGGCTCACGTCCCGTCAGCAAGCGCGCCGCACGAACCAGCACGTCGGTCAGCTGGGGAACGACGCAGGAGATCGCCGCGCCTGCAAGGCGCGCGGCGTCGATCTCTTGCATGGCAAGGATCTGCCCGATCTTGGCGGCGTATCCGTATTCGGTTTCGCGCGTGTCGGTCGACAGACGAAAAACGTGCGAGGCTGTGTTGCACGCGTCAACACAGCCCAAAGTAATATGTGTATTTCCACAATCGATGGCAAGGATCATTTCGATACGTCCTTTCCGAGGATCTTTTAAAAATTCTTTTTGACAACGTTGATGATGCGCACGACCGCAGGGGTGAGCACGAGGTTGACGGCAAGCTCGATCAGGAAATTGACGCCGACCATGCCCAGAATAATGTACGCGAACGCATTGGCAAAATTCGCGCCGATCGCCCACTCGGTGACAAGATCATTGTAAAATGCGAGCATGCCGATGCAGAGAATGCCCGTATTGCAAATGGGGCAGACCACAGCCGCAACCGCCGCCGCGAGAATGTCGCTCACGCGGTGCAAGGCCTTCCAGACAAGACCTGCGGCAAGACCTGCCACGGTGCTTTTCAGCATACACAAAAGCAGGGTCAGTATGGGGAGCTGCTCGAACATAATGTGACCGCCGACGTCGGTGCCCGTGATGACCGCAATGCAGACCATGCCGCCGAAGATCGCGCCGAGCACCGCCCCCGAAACGGGTCCGAACAGGATCGCGCCCAGAATGATGGGGACGAGCGAGAGCGTGATGGTAAAGGGTCCTACCCGAATACCGCTTGCGACCAGCTGCAGCACGACGATGATCGCTGCCAGTACAGCCGTTCCAACGATCTGTCTGATACGTTGTTTGTTGGTTTTCATATTCAATTCCTCCTGCTACTGTTTCGGTCGAGCCGAATATAGTGCACTGTGATTATACCATATTTTCGCGTACGTGTCAAGAATTTTGATGAAATTAGCAAATACAAGCGGGAATCGGTGTTGCCGATTCCCGCTTCCGTGCTTAATAATAGGTTTTGAGCAGATACTGTGCGACGTGCTCGTCGTTGGTGCACTCGGCTACCGTGTCGGCGGCGTTTTTGAGCAGCGTGCGTGCGTTGCGCATCGCCACGCCAAGACCCGCCTTGCGGATCATGTCCATGTCGTTTTCGCTGTCGCCTACGGCAAGCGTTGCCGCGCGGTCAACACCGAGCAGGTCGGCAAGCCGCAAAAGTGCATTTCCTTTGCCCGCCTTTACGGAAAAGATCTCAAGGTTGTGCGGAGCAGAGGAGGCAACGGTCACGCGGTTGGTAGCGAGCAGTTGCTCGCGGCACGCCTCCAGCTCGCGGTCGTCGTGGAAGAATACGCACATCATCTCGCATTCCGCGCTCGATCGGCAAAGCTCTTCAAAGTCCGCGCGCGGTTGGTTTGTTTGATAAAGGAAGTCGCGGTAGTAAACGCCCATCTGATAGTGGGTGAGCGATCGGTCGTTCATGAAGCGTGCGTCCACGTAGGAAACGCCGTCGTATCGGTAGGTGATCAGCGTTTCGTACTTGTTCAAAATTGCAAGCACGTCTCCAAGCAGCGGCGGAGTCATACATTCGCAGTACCGCGTGCCCGTCTGTCTGTCGAAAATGACCGCGCCGTCCGAGTGCAGCAGGTATCGGAACGCGGAATGCTCCCGAATAAAATCGGGCATTTCGGTCAACGTCCGTCCCGTGTTGGGAACGACCGTGACCCCCATGTCGGCAAGTGCCGAGAGCGCGCGGCTGTTTTCCGCACTCAAGAGCATCTCCTTGTCGAGCAGGGTACAATCCAGATCAAAAGCAATGATTTCATAACGCATAGGGGACACCTCAAAATATCCGTAATCGAGTCAAAGTATAGCATAAAACAGCTGTTTTGTCAATAAAAAGGCAGCTTTTCTTAAAAAAGCGCACTTATTTCAATAGTAAGAATTGTTCTTGTTCTAATAAAGCTGCAAAAAAGAGCCGCCCGTGGGGGCGGCTATAAAGGGATCAATAGTTTTCAGCGTGTACCTCAAAGTAGCTCTGCGGATGGTTGCAGGTGGGGCATACGTCGGGGGCGTTCGTGCCAACGACGAGGTGACCGCAGTTGCGGCACTCCCAAACCTTAACGGTGCTCTTTGCAAACACTTCGGCGGTTTCTACGTTCTTGAGCAGGGCGCGGTAACGCTCCTCGTGGTGCTTCTCGATGGCAGCAACCATGCGGAACTTTTCAGCCAGCTCCGGGAAGCCCTCTGCCTCTGCCGTCTTGGCGAAGCCGTCGTACATATCGGTCCACTCGTAGTTCTCACCCTCGGCAGCGGCACCGAGGTTCTGCGCGGTGTCGCCCAAGCCGCCCAGCTCCTTGAACCACATCTTTGCGTGCTCCTTTTCGTTGTCGGCAGTCTTGAGGAAGAGCGCCGAGATCTGCTCGTAGCCCTCCTTCTTTGCAACGGATGCAAAGTAGGTGTATTTGTTTCTTGCCTGAGATTCGCCTGCGAAGGCCGCTTCAAGATTTTTTTCTGTCTGCGTGCCCGCATATTTGTTTGCCTTGGGAGCTTCCTTGATCTCTTCAAGCTTGTTGCCCTTCAGCCCGCACTTGGGGCAAACGGGCGTCACGCCCTCGGCAACCTCAAATTCCTCGCCGCAAATCAAGCATCTGTACTTTTTCATGTTCTGTTCTCCTTTTATGTTTTTTATTGTTTTTGTGATGTGTGTTGATCCTGACAATTCCTGCAAACGCCGTAATACTTGACCGCATAGGATTCGATCGTGCATTCGTCCGTGTGTGGGAGCGGCAGGCTCTTCACGGGCGGCAGATCAACGATTTTACCGCACGTCCTGCAAGAAAAGTGGGAGTGACCGTCCATGACGGGGTCGTAACGCGCCGCATCGCCGGGAAAAGCAAGTCGGCAGATGCGACCCTCCTCGGCAAGCACGGTCAGGTTTCGAAACACGGTTGCACGCCCCAGTCCCGGGTTGTCGACAAGGATCCGTTCGTAGACCTCGTCGGCGGTGGGATGATAGAGGTGCAAAAGCGTTTCGTAAACGAGATCGCGTTGCTTGGTTGAGCGCCTTTGCATGTGCTCACCTCCTTAATGATACCTTGTATCAATTAAATTATACCATTCCGAAAAGCGTTTGTCAATACCTTTTTTGAAAAAAAGCAAAAAAATTATTCGGCAAATTGCAAGAAAACAAAATGCGTTTTTTGTGAAAATGATCAAATATAATATGGTATAGTAAAAAAATGAACGCGACGTATTGACAATTTTTTTTTTGTATGGTATAATTTTTTGTATTATAAAATAAATGTATGAATTTCACAGTCGGACGTGACCGCTTGTATATGATTTTTTCAGTTGCCGTCGGTGTATTCTGCATAAAGGAGTACCCATGTCAGAAATAAAAATCCGAATGCTTGAGAAAAGGAGGGAATGACGTGCAAAAGCGAAAAATGAGCTGGGAGGCATGGTGCCGTTTGCTGATCCGCATTTATGCGATCGCTTGCGGCGTCGCGGTTCTTTGCCTTGCCGTTCCCGTGATTCTGAGCGTAGCAGGCGTGATCGGTAACCGCGTTTTAGCGGGTATGATCGCGGCCGTGGTGGCGGCTTTCCTTCTCTTTGCCGTTTCCCTTGCCGTATGCGCCAGACTTTTCGTGGAGCAAAGAAGAGAGCCGATGCCCGTGCGCGAGCGCGTGGTCAACGCCCCCATGCCGCAGGGCTTTGAAATCTTCAAACGCAAAATTTATCTGGCAACGCTCGTCAGAACCGTGACGGTGGCACTTGCTGCAGGGCTTTTGGCGCTGACCGTGTTCGTGGCGCTGGGACGCTTCGCCGACGTGACGGTGCCGCTGACGTATTACATCGCTTTGCCGATCGTGGCGGCGTTGCTTGCAGCCACCGTGATGCTTCTGATCCTTCGTCCGAGCGAGCGACACGTGGCAAAAACGCTGGACGCGACCTTCGGTATGGACGAAAAGGTACAGACCATGCTTGCGTTCCGCAATTCGCGGGAGGCAATGGTGTCCTTGCAGCGCACGGATACCGACAGCCGCTTGCAGGCGATCGGGCCGAACGGCCTGCGCCATCACAGCGTGTGGGTCTGCCTGTGTGCGTTGGCGCTTTGCGTGGCGCTGTTGAGCGGATCTGCTCTGATCCCCGTGACAGCGGGGGATGCGGTGCCGCAGGATGAACCGACAGGTTCCGTCGAGCCGCCCTTCAGCCTTAGCGAATGGCAGATCACCGCGATGGAAAATCTGATCGCAGAGGTGCGCGCGTCCGATATGGAGGAAGCACCCAAAAACGCGATGGTGGCAGAGCTTGAAAATCTCTTGACCGCCCTGCGCACGACCACAACGGTCGCACAAATGAAAACGAAGGTTATTGCCGTGATCGTTCGCGCGGACGAGATCGCGGGCAATGCCAATTCCTATGACAACATCAGTCGGCTGATGGAGATCAGTACCTGCGGGGAGGTCGTAACGCTTGGCGAGGCGATCAGCGTGCCGGATAACCCCGCATACCGCACGCGGTTGGATGAGATCTGCGCCGCTCTTTCGGATGCGGAAAGCGCAACGAAGTTTGCTACGGGCGTGCGTCAGGCAATTACCAACGCGGGTGTGAGCGAGAGCGATGCACTGCGCGCCTCTCTGGTAGGGCTGGCAGACGCGATCGAGGCGATCGCCGCCGAGCCGCCCGCAAGCTGTCAGGACGAAATGGGAGATGCCTTTTCGGCGTTTTATCTTTCCTCGTCCGAGGCGTTGGACGTGCAGTATGCGAACAGCGCTACGGCTTTAACGGTGCGCAACCGCTTGATGGAAATCTTCGGTATCTCCGCCTCCGAGATCCCCCAAACGGGTGTTCCGGGCGGCGTTGAGGATATTCCGCAGCAGAAGCCCGAGCAGGAGGGTCAGCATGGTGCTCCCGGTACGGGTGACACGCTTTACGGAAGTAAGGATATGATCTATTACCCCGATGACAATACGCATATCGAATACGGCGATAAGATCAACGAATTTTACGCAAAGGTACAGGAACAGCTTCAGGGCGACGACTACAGTGAAGAAATGAAAGAGGTTATCATCAAGTATTTCGAGGCACTTTACGGCACGAAATATCCGAGCGGTAACTGACGGAAAGAAAGAGGAATGATCCAAATGGAAAATGCAGCAAAAGTCAAACAGTTCAGTGATTCCATCGCTATTATCAGACGCGAGCTGAAAAAGGATATCGTTGGTAAGGAAGAGGTCGTCGATTGCGTTCTGATCGCTGTTATCGCGGGTGGAAACGTGCTTCTCGAGGGTGTTCCCGGCGTTGGTAAAACGCGCTTGGTACGCTCCCTTGGCAAGACCCTGAGCCTGCCGTTCTCCCGTATTCAGTTCACCCCCGACCTGATGCCCTCGGACGTCACGGGTACGAACGTGATCGAAAAGGACGAAAACGGCAAAATGAACACGGTGTTCCGCAAGGGCCCGATCTTTGCAAGCCTAGTGCTGGCAGACGAGATCAACCGCGCAACCCCCAAAACGCAGTCTGCGATGCTGGAGGTTATGCAGGAGCATAAGATCACGGTGGCAAACGAAACCTATAAGCTCGACGAGCCCTTCTTCGTGCTTGCAACCGAGAACCCCATTGAGCAGGACGGTACCTATCCTCTGCCCGAGGCACAGATGGACCGCTTCATGTTCAAGCTGATCATGGATTTCCCGAACGACGACGAGCTGTTCGATATCGTTAAAATGACGCAGATCACCATGGACGAGAGCGCGACTGCCGTGATCGACGGTGCACAGATCCTTGAAATGCGCGCGCTGGCAGCACAGGTTCCCGTGATCGACGACGTGGTGCGCTATGCGATCCGCCTCGTTTCGGGAACGCATCCCGAGATCGAAAAGGCGAGCGATATCGCCAAGAAGTACATCAAAAACGGTGCATCTCCCCGTGCGGCGCAGGCATTGATCACCGCCGCAAAGGTGCGTGCACTGATCAACGGCAACTACAACGTGTCCTATGAGGACATCAACGCGCTGGCGACTCCCGTTTTGCGCCACCGTATCAAGATCAACTACAACGCCGTCAACGAGCGTCTGCGCGCTGACGACGTGATCGCAATGCTGATTAAGGAAACCAAAAAGTAATCAGACCGACATGAGCAGATATGTGATCAACGAGGAGCTTTTGCAGCAGATCGAAACGCTGCAATCACTCCTGAAAAACAACGTCGGCGGATTGTTCGGCGGAAACCGTAAAAGTAAGATTTACGGCTCCTCCTGCGAATTCGCAGACCACCGTGATTATATTCCCGGCGACGACATCACGAAGATCGACTGGAACGTATTTGCGCGCACAGACAAGCTGTATCAGAAGCTGTATCTGGACGAGCGGCAGATGCATACGAGGATCTACATCGATGCCAGCCGCTCGATGGAATACGGAAAGACCCGTAAGGCGGAGCAGGCGATCCGCATGGCGGCGACCTTTGCGTATCTGTCGCTGAATGAAATGGACAAGGTGTCGGTCTACGTGATCCGCGGAACCGAGATCGAGGAGGTCATCGGCGGCATGGTGGGCAGAGATGCGTATCTGAGCGAGGTCGGAAAGCTGAACGATATTACGTTTGGCGGCGAAAGCATGATCAGCGACGCGATCATGCCTGCGAATATCGGGCGCGGCGACGGCTTGACCGTGCTGATCTCGGATTTTCTGACCGATCGTGACTACGAGGACGCCATTCACTATTTCACCGAAAAAAAGCGCGATCTGCTTTGCGTGCAGATCCTCTCGCGCGAGGAGATCAATCCCCAGAGCCGCGGAAAAATGCATTTCTTCGACTCGGAGGACGTGGAAAAGACCTATCGCAAGAATATCGACCGCGAGATCGCGCGTGCCTACAAGGAGGCACTGAAATA
This sequence comes from Eubacteriales bacterium, assembly GCA_045597145.1. Taxonomy (GTDB): domain Bacteria; phylum Bacillota; class Clostridia; order Oscillospirales; family CAG-272; genus UMGS1865. The sequence goes on along the minus strand of JAZODU010000018.1, from coordinate 85,302 downwards.
TGCCACCGAGCGTCTGCGCGGGTACTGTAACGCACGCGGCGCGGAGTATATGCTGGTAGCGGACGACGAGGATATCGTGGACGTTTTCTTTGGCAAATTGGTTGATATGGGGGTATTGAAATGAGATTTCTGTATCCTTTAGGGCTGTTGGGTTTGATCGGCATTCCGATCCTGATCATCGTTTACATCATCAAGAGCAAGTATACCGAGCAGACCGTACCGTCTACGTATTTGTGGACGCTGAGTGAAAAATTCCTTAAAAGAAAAAAGCGTGTCAGCCCCTTGGCGGGCTTGATCGCACTGCTGCTGCAGATTCTGGCGGTTGCCACAATATCGCTGGCGATCGCGCACCCCGTGTTCGTCATCGAGGGCGGCGCACGTGACTATTGCTTCGTGCTTGACGCATCGGGCAGTATGAGCATGGTGCAGGACGGAAAAACGCGCTTTGAGCTTGGCAAGGACGAGATCGCCAAGGTGATCGACGAATCTGCCAACGGCAGCTCCTATACCTTGCTTTGCGTGGGAGACGGCGTTGACGTGGTGTTTGAAAATCTGGAGGATCGGGAGCAGGCACTGCTGTTGCTCAATGAAGCAAAGCCGACACATACCGAGGCGGATATGACCGAGGCGCTTGGTAAAGCGCAGGCGTATTTCAATAAAAATCCCTCCGCAAAGCTCTATCTTGTCACCGATACCGCATACACGTCCTTGAAAAACGCGGAATTGATCCGTGTCGGAAAGAGTGCGGAGAACTATGCGCTGACCGACGTGAGCTACGACTTGTCGGGAGGCACGCTGACGCTGACGGGGGCTGTGGTGTCCTACGCGGGTGACGCGGAGCTGACCGTACAGCTTTACGTGGACGGCGCAAAGGATCCCGATGCTGTCGTTGAGGTGTTCGCAAGCGCAGGAAACAGCACCGCTTTTTCCATGACGTATAGCGGAAAGCTGAACGCCGAGGGAACCGATTGCCTTGGCATCAACGACTTTTCCTCCCTGAAGCTGACCGTAGGGAAGTCCGATTCGCTGACGCTTGACAACGAGTACATGATCTTTAACACGCGCAACGAGAGCGCGTACAGCATTCTTCTCGTGAGCGCAGATCCGTATATGATCGAGCAGGCGTTGCGCGCGTGGAACTACACGCACGTCGACGTGGTAAATCCCGATCAGTATACCGATGCCGACGGATACGGCTTGTATATCTTCGATTCCTTTTCTCCCGCACAGATGCCGCGCGACGGTTCCGTTATGATCATCAATCCGACGGGCGAGCTCTCGGGCGCAGGATTCAGCGTGCAAAGCGAAATCACGCTGGAGGAGGGCGGCGTGCTGGAGGTTTCGAACTCCTCGTCCACGCTGGCAGAGAAGCTGACCGCCAATCTGGAGCTGAACGACGTGTACGTTTCGGCGTATCTCAAGTGCGGCTTGAATCGCAATTTTACAACCGTGATGTCTTATCGCGCAACTCCCGTGGTTTTTGCGGGCACGAACGATTACGGTAACCGCGAGGTGGTTCTGGCGTTCGATCTGCACAAGTCCAATATTGCGGTTCTGCCGGACTTCCTTCCGTTTATGAAGAATTTGCTGGAGTATTCCTTCCCGACCGTGCTTGACAGCGTCAATTACGCGTGCGGCGAGGAAATGACGGTCAACGTCATTCCGGGCTGCGAGAGCATTCGCGTGGACAGCCCCGCGGGCGAGGTCTACTATCTGGATACCGCGAGCGCTGCGGGAACGGTGAACCTTAACGAGGTCGGCATCTGGCGCATTACGCTGATGGTGGGCGGCTCCGAGCGTGTCTATTCCGTTTATACCTCGCTTTCCGAGTCGGAGAGAGAGCCGAGCCCCAAGAGGGATTCCTTCGCGATCTCGGGTACTCCCGAAAAAAATTACCGTGACGGCATTTATGACGTTTTGATGATTGTATTTATTTGCTTGGCTGTGTTCGTCGTTGCAGATTGGATGGTGTATTGCTATGAAAAGTATCAGCTTCGATAATGCGTGGCTGCTTTTGATCGCCATTCCGCTGCTGTGCCTGATTCTGATCCCGTATTTCGTGGCGATCAGGCGTGACAATCGCAGCAGAAGCGTCATTACGTCACTCGTTTTACATTTACTCATCGTTGTTCTCGTCACGCTGTCGCTGGCGGGCATGATGGTCACGACCGTCGTCACGCAGACCGAGGTCTACATCGTGGCGGACGTGTCCTATTCCTCACATCGCAATCTGGATAAGATCGACGAGTACATTGAGGATGTTTGCGCGGATCTTCCCGCAAATACCAAGGTCGGAGTGATCTGCTTCGGCAAAAATACGACTCTGCTCACGCCTCTTGGCGGCGAGATGCAGAGCGTGAAAAAAGCGCGCGTTGATGAGAGCGGAACCGATATCGCGGGGGCGTTGGAATACGCTTCGTCGTTGTTCGGAGGCAATACCGTCAAGCGCGTGGTGCTGATCACCGACGGCAAGCAGAACGCGGGGCACGAAACGGGAGAGCTGATCTCTACGATCGATATGCTCTATTCCAAGGATATTTATCTGGACGCGATCTATCTGAACAACAATATTCCCGCCACTGCCCGTGAGGTGCAGATCTCGGGCGTGGACGTTACCGCTACGGCGTATCAGAATCAGGAAACGACCGCAGACGTTCTGATCCAGTCCAACAGAGAAACGCAGGCAACCGTTTACCTCTACCGTGACGCAGAGGAGGTTGCAAGGCGTGCGGTGAATCTGGATCGCGGCTATAACGTGATCAATTTCGATCTGGAGACCGCAACGCCCGACGTGACCTATCAGTACGAGGTGCGCGTTGAAACCGTGAACGCCTCGGACGATGAGTCCTCTTACAACAACGCATATACCTTTACCCAGCAAATCGCAGGCAAATTGAATGTGCTGCTGATCTCCTCGCTGGCGGAGGATCTGGCGCAGGTCGAACGCCTTTACGGCGAGCGTGCAAGCATCACCTCCTATATTAATAAGGTGACCGTTCCGTGCAGCGTGGAGGAGTTTTGTCAGTATGACGAGATCATTCTCTCCAACGTAGACGTGCGTGAGCTGAATAACTATACCGCGTTCGTGGACGCTCTTGACAAGGCGGTTTCGGTCTTTGGAAAAAGCCTGATCACGCTGGGAGATCTGCGGATCCAGAACAAGGACGACGAGGTGCTGAAGCAGCTCGAGGCGATGCTTCCCGTATCCTTCGGGAACAATGAGGACGATCCCAAGCTTTACGGCATCGTGATCGATACCTCGCGCAGTATGCAAAACGCCTCCAAGCTCTTTATGGCAAAGCAGGCGGCGATCCAGCTGCTCAACCTGATCCGCGACGAGGATTATGTGACCATCATCGCCTTTTCGGGTGATGCCCGCATCGTTCAGCCTCCCACGCCCGCAGCTAACCGCGCGCGGCTGGTGCAGATGATCCAAGGCTTGGAGCCGACGCAGGGAACGCGTATGGATGCGGCACTGGAGGCGGCGTTGAGCACGATGCAGCCCCTGAACAGCTATGCCAACAAGCAGGTCATGCTTATCGGCGACGGTAAGAACCATCTCGGTTCTGCCAGTACGTCGGATATTGCGGCACAGCTTTACCAAAACGAAATCACGGTGTCTGTGATCGACACGGCGGGACCCGAGGCGGGAACCACGGTTCTGGCAGGGATCGCCGAGGCGGGACACGGAAAGTACTACCGCATAGACCGCGAGGAGGACGTCATGGACGTTCTGTTTGCGGACGTGGCGGACGATATCACCGAAACCATTATCGAGCGGCAGACCCCCGTGGAGATCCAACTGGGGCGCGACAAGCTGCTGGACGGAATTGCCGCATTGCCCGATATTTACGGGTACGTGTATGCAAAAACAAAGGCAAGCTCCTCAACGGTGCTTACGGTTGACTACGTCAAAACCAGCGGTGCGGTCGTAGAGGTTCCGATCTATGCTTACCGTAACTACGGCAACGGTCAGGTCACGACCTTTACCTCCTCCTTGGCAAACGGATGGCTGGATTCCTGGAGCGGAAACAGCGGAGAGACGTTCTTGCAGAATGTTCTCACGGTCAACACTCCCGACGAATGTAACGACGACCCCTATACGATGTCGCTTGAAACGAGCGGTGCATATACCACCGTTTCCATCGTTCCCGCAACCTTGAGTGCCAAGGCGGGGGCGAACGTGGTGTTGACGCTTCCGAACGGACGGATCGAGAGAAGTACGATGATCTTTGACGGCTCTCGCTATTTCTACACCTTTGAAACGCCCACCGTCGGAAGATACAGTATGCAGATCGAGTATACCTACGATCAAAGGCTCTATTTGTCCGACAACCACTTCCACATTCCGTATGCGGCAGAGTACGACAGCTTCGCCACCTTTGAGGCATCCTCGCTCTATACCGCCGTCCGCAACCGCGGAACGGTCAGCGAAAATGGGGCTATGAAGCTGGAAAACAATGATCGTGACATTGAGTCCTACACCGTTTCCTTCACCGTTCCGTTCCTGATCGCGGCAGTTGTTTTGTACGTCGTTGACATCATCGTGCGCAAGCTCAAATGGGACGATATCCGCAGCTTGTTCAAAAAACGCCGCGCATGAGAAAGGAGAAGCGTATGAAACGAAACAGAATATTGTTCATGCTCGTTGCCGTCCTTCTTCTTGCGGCGACCCTTACGGGCTGTATGGTGCAATCCTCAACGCCGAGCGGCACCGAGGAGGAAACCACAACGCAAAAGCCTCCTGTAGTGCCTCCCTCGGGCGAGGCGTTCACCGCCACCCTGCGCTATAACGGCGAGCTGTATATCCCCACAAGCACGGTCAGCGTGCAATGGACAGACGGTGCAAGCATTCACAGCGCACCCGTCAACGGAAACGGTATGGCAAGCGTTACGGGACTGGACGGTGACTACCGCGTCACCCTCTCGGGACTTCCCGAGGAGCTGGCGTACAATCCCAACGTGCACACGGCAACCAACCACGCGCGGAATATCGTGATCGATATCTACGATGTCATTCCCACAAAGGGAAGCGGTAAAAATTTGTATGCCAATATCATCGAGATGTCGCAAATGGGCGTTTATCGGAGCGAGGAGATCAAGAGCGGTACTGCCAAGGTCTACTATCAGTTCGTTCCCCGACAGGCGGGCACGTATTCCATTGAAACCTGGATGGACGTGACCGAAAACGACGTTAACCCCAAGCTCGATATCTACAACGGCTCGGTGGCGTATAAGGTCTTTGCGTATACGCAGGACGATGGCGGTGCCGAGGGCATCTACACCAAGAACGTGCGCTTTACCGTGCAGGTCGCCAAGGAGCAGATCGGATCGGTCTTTGCGTTTGGCGTCAAGGCAACCTCGAAAAGCGAGACCTACCCCGTGCGAATCACCTTTGCACTGCAATACAACGGCGGCTTCAGCCTTGAAAAAACGCAGTACAGGATGATCCTGCCCACCGAAACGTGGCGTCCGTACGACGGCACGGTGACTACGGCGAACGGCTACAGGTTCGTGTATCCCGAGGTGCCGATGGGTGGCTACAATATGTTCGACGGAACGATGTTCGAGCTCAATCCCGCAACCGGCTTCTATCACTTGTATGATGCGGAAAACGACACCTACGGCCCCGTGCTTTACGCGGACATTGCCACCGCCACGCGCTTTATCGACCGCTCCTTTACAACCATCGAGCAGGATAACAAGGCACTGACCGTGTCAGCCACCGAGTGCTACAAGCTCTTTATCGAGGGCTGGTCGGGGCTTGAGAGTGTCGGCTACGATACCTCGTGGCAGGTGGGACTGACCGCAGCGGAGCTTGACCAATATCGGGCAGCCAAAAGCTACGGCGCATACTCCAACATAGACGGGCGTGCGCCCGTGACCGAGGAGCTGAAAACCTTCTTGCAAAAGTTCAGCACCTCACAGCTCCTCTTTATGGACGGCGACGGTTGGGTGGAAACCAACCCCGACGTGTCGGTCGATTCCTTTGAGGAGGACCAATGGCTCTTCGCCTGCGGCTACTACGTGAAAAACAGCTGATTGCTTTTCACACGCAACGCACGTGGCATTCACTACTATCGGTTTCAATGAAAAGTTGAAATAAAAATTTTTTAAGGAGGAAAGTTTTATGAAGAAACTTCTCTACATGGGTCTTTGCTTGCTTCTGGTCGCTTCTATGCTGGTCGGATGTAACGAGCCCGCACACACTCATTCGTATGCAAAAGAGTGGACGACCAACGAGAACGGTCACTGGCATGCTGCAACCTGCGGCTGTAAGGACCTCAAGGCTGATCTGGAACTCCATGCAGACGACAACAACGACGGTGTATGTGATGATTGTGCTTATGACTACGATCACACCCACACCTACGCCGAGGAATGGACTTCCGAAGGCGGCTACCACTTCCACGTGGCTGATTGCGGTCACACCGTGGCAAATGCAGACGTAACGGCATGTACGCCCGACGATCTCGGTGCTTGCACCGTTTGTAAAGCAGTTGTCGGTGAGCCCGACGTCAGCACCGTAGAAAACGCGCTGAAGATCGGTGCGCTTCTGCAGAACACCGTAGTCGGCGGTAAGCTGGTTGTAGCAACCACGAACGGGGACTACACCTACAGTGAAAAGACGGAATTCGCATACGGCGACGACTATTTCTTCACCAAGATGGACGGTACGGAAATTTGGTATTCGCTCGGTCAGTCCGAAATCATCGACGATGTCACGGGCGAGCCTACGGGTGAGTACGAGGACGTTGTGTTTGCAATTCAGGTACAGAACGGAGAAGCCGGCAAGTATTGGGGCGATGAGGGCGTTGAGATTATGAACGGTGTTCGCTTCAACTTCCTCACGCAGGTAGACGGCTTCGATTTCTACGGTGCGGTTGCAGTGATTGAAGGCGTTCTTGAGCTTCTGGGCGATGACGCTGTTCTGTCCGTTGAGGACGGTGTTTACACCATCGCAGGTCAGATTGCCGTTATGGGCGAGATTTACGATGAAGATACCGGTGAGGTGATCGGTCAGTCTTGCAGCAAGATTACTACTGTTGCAATTGCATTCACGCTGTCCGAGACCTACATCATCGATTCTTTGGCGGTTGCTATCGACACCTACTACAGCGATTCTATCGTTGAGGTAGAGGGCGAATTCGCAATTGCAGAGGACGCAGCGGCAGAATATGCAGTGCTTGCAGTTCTGACGCAGGCAGACGTTGTTGACGATTCCAACCCCTACACACAGGATAAGCTTCTGTTTAACGACTTCGACGTTACCAACGGTGATGGCGGTGAAGTAATTGAGGATTCGATTACCGTTGAAGCAGGTAGCAGACTGGATCTGTACTACACCAACTTCGCTCCCGATTCTGCGCTTCTTGTAATTGATGAGCCCACCGTTGAGATTTTTGATGTAGACGGCAATTTCCTTATGGAAGGTACATGGATGCCCTACACCTACTACACGATGGTCAAAACCGAAGGTCTGGCAGGCGGCACCTACACCGTAACCGTAACGACTGCGAACGTAACCAAGAGCTTTGAGATGGTTCTGGTCGCTCCCGCAACCACCGAGCTGTATGCTCAGGTGCTGGGTACCGTTGAGGTAGATGCCGGCTGGTTTGGCATGGAGTATTACACCTCTTGGGTAAATGCAACCGAGCTTGAAATTTGGGCGAATACTCCCTTTGGCTTCCGCGTTGTAGCAAATCCCAATGCAGATGCTTCCTATACCTGGACGGTTACCGAAGGCAATGCCGATGCAGTTTCGATTGATACAGCGAGCATGAGCGTTGTCTACGACGTAGAGGACGAGTACGGCTGGGAAATGGGTGTTGACGGTGTCGCTGACAAGCTTATCATCAGCGAGGCAGGCACTTATACCATTACCTTTACTTCCGTTGCAAATACTGACGTTACCACGACCTTGACGGTAGTTGTGAATGACACTCCCAACCTTGACGCGCTTCTCAACGGTACCTACAGCCTGAGTGGCTTGATGGGTGTTACCGCAACCTTTACGCCCGACGCTTCTACCGATGCTGTTGACGGTACGGTTGTATTGACCGATGGTGCTGTTAGCGACACCTATGCTTACGTTGTAGTAGAAGGCGACATCGTTATGACCCTTGCAGACAACGATACTCCTGAGATCGGTTTTGAGGATTACTACGGAACGATTCAGCCGATTGATGATGCAATGTTTGATGCTAACTACGAAACCATTATATTTGTAACGTCCACCTATGATTGGGACGAGGATTACGTAGCAATTCCTGTTAATGACGGCGGCGATCAGGGCGGTGATGTTGATGATTCTCTCCTTCCCAACGGTACCTACAGCGTTATGGGCGGTATCTGGATGCTGTACGTTGAGGACGGTACGTTGGTGGTTGAGGATAATAATGCCTTCGTTACCAACACCTACACCTACACCGTAGATGAAACCACGCAGGCAATTACCATTTACGATGAAGGCGGTGAGGAGACCAATGCCGTTATGATCAGTGTTGGTCTTGGCGGCGAATTGACCTTCCAGTGTGAAGGCTTGCGCTTCCCTCAGACGATGGAAAAGCAGTAATTGCCTGACCCTATTGGATATTTGATAATCATTCAATGATCCAAGCGACCCACCCCTCGGGGTGGGTCGTGTTTTTGTCCCTAACATCAAATAAATTTCCAAAAAAATCATTGCGGGCATTTACAAAAAGGGAAGGATGTGCTATAATGAATATAATTGAGAACCATGGAAAAGAGGACACCTGATCAATGGGAAACATATGTAACAGAATTGCCGATCTTTGCGAGTATGCCATCGCGCGCCGCCGCGGCGAGGACTATGAGATCGATCTGGTGCTGCGCAACAATCTGACCACCGAGGAGCACCCCTTGGGTGTGTTCCACCCCCACGCCGACAAGCACAACATCAAAAAGGAAAATATTGGACTGATCGAGGTCATGGACCTGGCGGTTCTCCCGTCGCGGCTGAAGTCCGAGATGGCTCTCTTGCCGACGCACTCCCTGACGGACGCGCTCTCTCGACCGACGAGGTGCTTTCCAAGCACGCCGCGTGGGTCGCAGACTTTGCGCGACACTGCACCTTTACCCCCGAAAACGTACATAGGGTGCTCCAAACCGAGATCGGCAGAAACTTTGAAGGGGTTCTTGAGGACGCAGGTGTTTACAAGTGCACACCCGAGGGCAGAGCGGCGTTTGAACGCTTTGTCGCAACGATTTAATACACAACGATGAGAAGAAACACAGGGTTATTGATCTGTATTCTGGTCGTTCTGGTGGCGATCGCAGGGCTTTTGACCGTTCATGCCATCAAAGGCGGCGTTTGGGTCATCGAAGGGCTCAACGGTCGTGACGGAGCATCCGGCAAGGACGGCGAGAGCGGCAAGTCCGCCTATGAATTGGCTGTTGAGGACGGCTTTGAGGGCTCGCTTCACGAGTGGCTTCTGTCCTTGGCAATCAAGGGTGAGAACGGCGACGACGGTGCTCCCGGCAAGGACGGACAGAACGGCATCGGCGTGCGCGACGTGCGCATCAGTGCGCAGGGCTACCTCTACGTGACACTGACCAACGGCGTGGTTCTCAACGCGGGTTATATCGGCGGCGAGAACGATTCCTTGGGCGAGGTCGATGACGGGGGCTTCGTCAGCACCTACGAGATGGTAACGGTGACCAATTGCGCAGCACTCAATCTGCGCGAGGGCCCCGGCGCAAGCTATCCTTTGGTCGATCCCGTTCCTGCGGGTGCCGAGCTTTTGCGCGTGGGCGAGAACGAGAGCCTTGGAAGCGTGGGCTGGTCGCGCCTTGTTTACCAAAAGAACGGCGAGAGCGTGATCTGCTACGCAAGCTCCTACTATCTGGAGCTGAAATACGAATATCATGGCGAATTGCCCGACGTGCATCTGCCCGAGCAGATGACGGTGACGGCGGGCGAGCCGCTCATACTGCAAAACGACCAGATTGTGCCGTATTTGCCTGAGCATATGCGGGTGTCCTACGCCTTTTCGGGGGATGGCGAGCGCATCTACACCGACGCGGGCTTTACCGTAACGCCGAGCGCACACGGCATGGAAACGCTGACCGTTTCGCTGGAGCTTTACGATGCGGGCGGCTGGTATACGGCGTATACGCACAACGTCGCGGTGCGGGTGCTTCGTGCCGAGGTGACGGCAGGGCACTTGACAGGGCTTCTGCTTGGCGACGACCACGTGGCGCGCGAGGGCTATCTTGCTGCGTTGACAGAAGCATGCCCCGAGCTGACGCTCATCGGCACACGCTCCACGGGGAGGCTTTCCCACGAGGGAGGATATGGGTGGAGCGCGGCGGATTACCTACACAGCTCGGTCGACAATCCCTTCTACAATCCGACCGCGGGCACCTTTGATTTTGCGTATTATATGCAACAAAACGGCTACACCGCGCTGGATTTCGTGGTGATCTCTCTGGGCGATGGCGACGGCTATGGGCGCGACGCCGCGATGGATGTTGCCGATATCGTCGAGTCGATCGAGGCGTACGACGGCGATATTCAAGTCATCATTCTGCCCCCCGCACTCTCGCCCGACAAGAGGTATCAACTGACGGGCTTTAGCAGTGCCTTGGAGATCAACGTAGGCAAAACGCGCGCAGATCAGTTCTTGTTTCTCGACCACCTGCAACGGGCACTTGGCGGCAGGGAGGAGGAGGGGATCGTGATTCTTTACGATCACCTGTCGATCAACGCCGACACCGACAGACGGTGCGATGGCGGATATGTGATCGATCTCTTTGCGCTCAGTGACACGGGCTACGAAAAGCGCGCCCGTGCGCTGGTCGCACATCTGCGCGGCGTCTTTGGTGCGGTTGGCTGAAAATCATAAAAAAAAACATAAAAAAACAAAAGCCGAAATTGACATTTCGGCTTTTGTGTGCTATACTTAAATTAGAGAATTATACTTCGCAGGGGGACGTACATGAAAAAGAATTTGAGAAGCATGATCGAGGCAGTTGAGAGCAGTCAGGCACAGCTCCTCGTGGATATGAACCAGTATGATCTGATCGAGGGGGCAGACCTTACGCCCGACCTCGCGCACAAAAAGAGCGCGCATATGTCGGCGGCATGGTATCCCGTAAAAGCACCGCGCGTGTCGATCCCGATGGGCGGGTCGGATTTGTCGGGCGTGCGTTTTCTGACCTTTTCGCTCATGGGTGTCGGTGCCGCAGGGCTTTCCTTCCGCGTGCTGTTTGACAACAGCCTTGACGGGGACGGACAGAACGGCTACGCTTGCGACCTGACGGTTGCAAAGGACGGTTGGAACGATTACCGCATCGAGCTGCCGTTTTTGCACAGTGTACGCGATGCGGCAGGCTGGGATCATATCGGCAGCATCACGCTCGAATACATCGGCGGTGTCCCCGAAGGCGCACGACGGACCGCGATCTATCTTGACAGCTTTTACGTGTATGCGGATCTGGCAGCTCCGCTGTATACCACCATGCCCGAGCTCAAGGGCGCGGCACTCTTCTCGCGCACGGGCAACTTCAGCATTGTGGATCGCAAGCGAATTGCCAACTCGATCGACGGCGAGCCTGCCAAGCCTTTTGAGGAGGACGGCACGCTCTGGCTTCCCATGGCACCCGTAGCGGCGTGCATCGCGTTTTCCGCGGTCGTGGATAACCGCGCGCTGACCTTGAACTTTACCTACCGCCGCAAAAAGTACGCCTTTGTGGCAGGCGAGAAGAAGATGCGTGTGGACGGCGAGGAGCAGGCACTTGACTTTGCACCCCGTGCCGTCAACGGAACGCTCTTTTTCCCCGCAGATTTTGTGCGTGAGTTTTTCCGTTGGCGTCAGATCTTCGTCGATCCCACGGGATTGATCGTCCTCTCTAACCGCAAGAATATTTTCCAAAGCGGCAGAGATGCGGCTGTGATCTGGCAGCTCGTGTCCGACCTGACCTTCCTGCGTCCCACGGCAGAGCGCGTCGTGGCAGACCTGCGCCGCCGTTTCCCAAATTCGTCGCGCGGCAGACTTCTGCTCTCCTACGACGAATTGATGCAGCTGCGCCGAAATGCCAAGGAGGACGAGCAGCTGAAAGATTACGTGGCAAAGCTGAAGGTTGACTTTGGAACGGGCAGTGCGGCGTTCGCCTCTGCGCCGATCGCATCGGTCGATGCGCTGACCGAGTCGGCAGATAAAATTTTGGCGTTTTCCACCCTTTACCGTGTAACGGGTGACAAGAAATATTCCGAGCGCGCCGCACTTGAGTGCGAGGCGTTGGCGGGCTTGTCGGATTGGAATCCCAATCTGATGTCCGCGCTTGGCACGGTCGCGCTTGCCGTGGCGATCTGCTACGACTGGTGCCACCACGTTTGGAGCGAGGGCAGAAAGGCGATCATCGAGCGCGCTATGCTTCGCAACGGTATGCGCGTCGGTCTTGAGTGCTACGACGGCAAGAGAAAGATGTGGATCGCAGGCGGCACTGCTGCTGCGGTCGTCAACGCGGGCATGCTTGCCATGGCACTGGCACTCTGCGACATCTATCCCGAAACCGTGCTCAAGCTTTTGGATCGCATTTTGCGCAACGCCGAGCTCTGCTTTGCGTCCTACGCACCCGACGGCGGATATGCCGAGGGCGTGGCGGCTTGGGAAAAGAGTTATCGCGCACTTTCCCTGATGATCGCAATGCTTGAAAAGGCGTGCGGCAACGATTACGGATTTGGCAGTGCGCCCGGCTTCAACGGCAGTATCTATTTCCCGATCTGCACCGAGAATGCAAACGGTATGTGGAACTATCACAACAGCACGGCGATCCCCGTGGATAACTGCATGGCGTTCCGCGCGTCTGCACTGATAGAGGATCCCACGCCTGCATGGCTTCGCCGCCAGCAGTTGATCGCGGGTCAAAAGAAGGTCAGCCCCTTTGATATCGTGTTCTATATGCCCGTTGACGACGCATACGCACCCCGTATGCCGCTTGACGCGGTCTACCGCAAGGCGGGACTTGCCGTGATGCGCTCGGGCTGGAGCGGCGAGGATTGGTTCCTCGGTCTTCACGGCGGCAGTAACGCGGTGGCGAATGGCGACCTCGACTGCGGCAGCGTGATCCTTGATTGCGGCGGCGTTCGTTTCTTTGCCGAAACGGGCGGTATTGCGTCGCTTCCCGTGACCATGCGTCGCCGTGCGGCAGGGCAGAACACCATCGTGGTCAATCCCGTGGCGTCCCCCGCACCCGATCAGAATCCGACCGCTGAGGCAAAGCTGACCGAAATGCGCGGAAGCATGGAGCGCATTTACGCGGTGGTGGATATGACCTCGACCAATTCCGCGATCGCGCGCGGAAAGCGCGGTGTAATGCTTACCGAAAACCGCTCGGTAGCGGTCATTCAGGATGAGCTGGTGCTGAAAGCTCCCGGAAAGATCGTTTGGAGCGTGTATACGCCTGCGAGCGTGACGCTTCAGGGCGGCAACAAGATCGCAAAGCTGGAAAAGAACGGAAAGACCTTGCTTTGTAAGGCGGGCGGCTTTGGGCAGGCACGCTTTGCAACCGAAGCGGTGCCTGGCTGCGATCTGACGCGCCTTTACATCGAAGCCGACGTCAAGGAGCGCTTGCGCCTCTCGGTGGCCTGCGCACTCCTTGCCGAGGGTGAGACGGTCACCAAAAAGATTTACGATCCCACGCCTATCAGCAATTGGGGTAACGAGGAATAAAACACACGGGGAGAGCCAAGCGGCTCTCCCCGTGTGTTTGCTGTTACCGCGCGTCCTTGACGACGGCGGCGGAGGTAGCGATCCAGATCATGGAATCGGATTTTTTACAGATGTAGCCGTCCTTTTTGATGCTTTCCCATGCGGCATCGGCATCGGCGGCAGAGTCGAAATAGTGAATGGTAATGACGTCCTCGCCCTTGTAGGCGTAGAGCGTGGTGTGCAACCCCTGGTGATCGAGCAGGGCTTCGTCGGTCGTGAGGCTGACGGTGTAGCCGTTTTCCTTCAGAGCCGCTTTTGCCGCTTCGGGCGTATCGGCAGGCTTGCCGCCGTCCTTTTGCGCGCAGGCAGAGAGGGGAAGGAGCAGACAGAGAATAACGAGAATAAAAGAAAGATATTTTTTCATGTTCAACTTATTTTGCTGCCTTGACAGCGTTCTTGGAGGAAGCCATCCAAACCATCTTGCCGGATCTGCCGATCACGTAGTTGTCAAGCTCTTCCTCGTATCCCTTATAATCGTCCTCGTTAAGGTCATCCTGCATGGCCTTGAGATCTTCCTTCATCTTTTTCAGATCTTCCTTGGCATCTTTGTATGCGTCCTTTGCATCTGCTACATCCTTATACCAATAAATGGTGATAAACTCATCCTTCTTGCTTGCATAGATTCTTGCTTCCGGATCACCGTCAAGATTCTTGTCGGCGTAGCCAATGTCGTAATCGTTATCTTCAAGAGCCTTTTTTGCGTCTTCGAAATCTTTAGCAGGCTTCGCACCGAAGATGGAGCAAGAAGCGAGCATCATAACGGACATGATCAGTGCCAGCGAGAGGGCAAGGATTTTGGTGAGCTTTTTCATGATGAAAATTCTCCTTTAAATATGATTTTGGGTGATGATTGATGCGCTCCTTTCACATTATAGCACCGTTTGGTATGATTGTCAAGAGAAAGCGCAAAAAAGAAAGCCGCCGAAGCGACTTTCTTTTTTATGTTCAAATTATTTTGCTGCCTTAACAGCGTCCTTGGAGGAAGCCATCCAAACCATCTTGCCGGATCTGCCGCAGACATAGTCCTTGTAGTCATCGTCTTCTTCCTGCATCTCTTTGAGCTCTTCCTTAGAATCCTCATAAGCTTTCTTAGCATCAGATGCATCTTCGAAGTAGAGAATGGAGATGAACTCTTCGTCCTCATTAGCACCAACAACAACCGCGGTGAGTTTGCCACACTCGTTCATTTCAGCGTACCCTTCAAGGGCATCCTTGTCGTCGATCAACTGAACATTGTAATCGTTGTCCTTCAGTGCATCTTTAGCCTTTTCGGGATCCTTAGCGGGCTTTGCACCGAAAATTGCGCAGGAAGCAAGCATCATAACGGACATGATGAGAGCGAGGCTCAGAGCCAGAATTTTGGTGAACTTTTTCATGATGAAAATTCTCCTTTAAATGTGATTTTTTTGTGATATTTTTGTGAAATACCACATTTGCATTATAGCACTTTTGCGGTGCGTTGTCAATAGTTTTTTCAAAAAAAATTAAATTATTTCAAAGAAGGGAGCAAAAGATCCTTTGCGGCACGCAGTGCCTCGTCGATTTTTGCGGGATCCTTGCCGCCTGCCATTGCGTTGTCGGGGCGTCCGCCGCCCTTGCCGCCGGTTACAGCTGCCACAGCTCCCACGAGCTTTCCTGCGTGTGCACCGTGTGCCACGGCATCCTTGCCCGCAACTGCGATGAAGTTCAGCTTTGTATCGTCGTGGATCGAAAGCACCGCCACGATATCGTCATAGCGCGCCTTGATCTCGTCGGCAAGCGTTCTTGCAGCACCGGCATCCATCGCACCCAGATCATGGGTGATCAGGCGTACCGTACCCACGGTTTCGGCAGATGCGACGATCGAATCGATCTGCGACGCCGCGATCTTTGCGTTCAGCGCATCGATCTCACGCTTCATAGCCGCGAGCTCGTTCTGCATCTGTGCCGCACGTTTTGCAAGATCTGCGGGCTTTTGCACCTTCATTTCCTTTGCGGTGTCTGCGATCAGCGTGTTCTTTTCAGCCAGCAGCTTGAGAATCCCCTCGCCCGTGGTCGCCTCGATACGGCGCACGCCTGCGGCAACGGAGGACTCGGAAAGGATCTTGAACATACCGATCTTTGCGGTGTTGTCCACGTGCGTGCCTCCGCAGAACTCTACGGAATTGTCGCCCATGCGCACCACGCGCACGATCTTGCCGTACTTTTCTCCAAACAGAGCCATAGCACCCAGCTTCTTTGCCTCGTCAATGGGCATCTCGGTCATGGAACCGATCTGACCCGCAAGGATCTCGCCGTTGACGATCGCTTCAACACGTGCGATCTCGTCTGCGGTCATTGCCGCAAAGTGAGTAAAGTCGAAGCGGCAAACGCTGTCGGAAACGTAAGAGCCCGACTGCTCAACGTGGTTGCCAAGCACACGGCGGAGCGCACTTTGGAGCAGGTGGCACGCGGAGTGGTTTCTCATGATCGCTGCGCGGCGGGTTACGTCGACCTCGGTGGTCACGGTGTCGCCGACCTTAACGGCACCCGAGAGAATGGAGCACAGGTGAATGTAAACGCCGTCGGTCTTTTTGGTGTCGGTCACGGTCAATTCCGCATTGGCGGTTTTGATAACACCCGTGTCACCGATCTGACCGCCGCCCTCGCCGTAGAAGGGCGTTGCGTCAAGGATCACGGAGCATTCGCCCTCGCTGATCTCGCTTACGCTCATGTCGTCGGCAAGGATCGCCAGAACCTTTGCGCTGCCGCAAAGAGCGTCGTAGCCGAAAAACGCGGTTGCGGGCAGGTCAGCCAACAGATTTTTGGAGGCACTCGACCAACCGCTGATATTGGCGCGCGCCTCGCGCGCGCGAACCTTTTGCTCCTGCATCAGCTCCGTGAAGCGAGCCTCGTCGATCGACAGCCCTGCTTCCTCCGCAATCTCGCGCGTCAGGTCAATGGGGAAGCCGAAGGTGTCGTACAGCTTGAACACGTCCTCGCCCGAAAGCGCGGTCGCGTTTGCTTGCTTTGCGTCCCCGACCATGGTGTTCAGAATGGCAAGGCCTGCGTCGATGGTAGCGTCAAAGCGCTCCTCCTCCATCGCAACGACCTTGAGGATATAATCCTTCTTTTCAGCAAGCTCGGGGTATGCGCCCTCGGATTCGCCGATGGCGATCACGCCAAGCTCGGGCAGGAAGGAGCGGTTGATGCCAAGGAGCTTGCCGTGACGGCAAGCGCGGCGGAGAATGCGGCGAAGCACGTAGCCGCGACCCTCGTTGGAGGGAATGACGCCGTCCGAGATCATAAAGGTCGCGGAGCGGATGTGGTCGGTAATCACGCGGATGGAGATGTCGTCGTTCTTGTCCTTGCCGTACTCCTTGCCCGCGATCGCGCAGACGTTATCAAGTACTTTGCGGATCGTGTCGACCTCGAACATGTTGTTCACGCCCTGCATGACGCACGCAAGACGCTCCAGTCCCATACCCGTATCGATGTTTTTCTGCGCCAGCTCGGTATAAGTGCCGTCGCCCATGTTGTTGAACTGAGAGAACACGTTGTTCCAGATCTCCATAAAGCGGTCGCAATCACAGCCGGGCTTGCAGTCGGGAGAGCCGCAGCCGTACTTGATGCCGCGATCGAAGTAGATCTCGGAGCAGGGACCGCAGGGACCCGTACCGTGCTCCCAGAAGTTGTCCGCCTTGCCAAGGCGCACGATGTGAGAGGGATCCACACCGATCTTGTTCGCCCAGATGCCGTAAGCCTCCTCGTCCTCCTCGTAAATGGAGGGCCAGAGCAGATCCTTCGGGATCTCCAGCGTTTCGGTCAGAAATTCCCAAGCCCACGGAATGGCTTCTTCCTTGAAATAGTCGCCAAAGGAGAAGTTTCCGAGCATTTCAAAAAACGTACCGTGGCGTGCGGTGTGACCGACACGCTCAAGGTCGGGCGTGCGGATGCACTTCTGGCAGGTGGTCACGCGCGTGCGCGGCGGCTCCTCCTCGCCCGTGAAGAACTTCTTCATGGGTGCCATGCCCGAGTTGATCAGCAGGAGGGATTTGTCGTTGATGGGAACCAGCGGATAAGAGGGAAGACGCAGATGTCCCTTGGATTCAAAGAACGCGAGGTACTTCTCACGCAGGTCGTTGAGAGATGTCCATTTCATAAGGATCGATCCTTTCGGTGAATTTACTTCAAAATTACATATAAGTATATCATAAAATAAAAGATATGTCAATCATTTGAAGAAAAAATCTTGAAAAGCCTTCAGGGAACGAGATCGCCGAGCGGTGCGGTTATCCCAACGCCTACTATTTTACCAACGCCTTCCGCCGTCACACGGGTAAAAGCCCTACGGCGTTCCGAAGGCCCCATTTATAAAAACACACGGCGGTCGCTTGAAGGCGACCGCCGTGTGGCGTTTAGGTGTCTGCGACTCCCTCGGCGCGGCGGATGTAGGCATCCTGCTCGGCGCGCGAGAGATTGTTCCAAAGCACGTTCCAACCTGCAACGCGAACCTGCAGGCTTTGGTATTTTTCGGGGTGCTCCTGCGCGTCGCGCAGAGTGGCTGTGTCGAAGACGTTGAATTGGATTGCCATGCCGTTGCCCTGCATGTAGATTTGCACCAACGCGTGCAGGGTGGCAAGTCCTTTTTCACCGCTGACCGTGGAGGGGTGGAGCATGACATCCAGACAAAACGACTCGGTGTAAAGAGCGGGCGAAAGATTGACGGCTGAACGAATCAGCGCGGTGACGCCGTTGCGATCCATACCGGGGGCGGGGGAGGCGTTTTTGGAGATCTCCTCTCCCGTGCGGCGCCCGTCCGGTGTTGCCTCGGTTTTTTCGCCCTGCCAGACAAATTGCATTGCTGAATGCATGAGTGCCTTGTAAACACCGCCGCGTGCGGTGGGGCGGTTGTCGACCTTCAATGCAAACCAATGTGATAAGGCACGGGCATAGGAATCGGCCTCCGCATCGCCGTTCCCGTATTTGTGGGGGGAGTGCAGAATAGCATGGCGCAATGCCTCGTAGCCCTTCCAATCGGCATCCAGTGCGGCAACGAGCTCCTCGAGTGTGACGGTGTGCTTGTCGTAAACAAACTCCTTGACCGCCATCATGGCATCCACAAAGCTTCCGAATCCGCAGATGAGGACGGCAGAGTTGTTGAATTTGACACCACCCGCGTAGCCGTCGGTCGCGCATGCGAGGCTGTGCTCGATCGTTGCGGAATAGAGCGAGGAGGGGGTTATTTCCTCCAGATGCGCCTCCAGCGACGTTACGATTCCCATCGCGCGCTCAGCCAAAGACTCAAGCTGAGCAAGAACCGCCGCATAAAAATCCTCAAAGGTCTTCAGACGCTCAAGCGTACCCGTCTGCACGCCCACTTGTGCATCGGCGTAAGCGTCGTATCCGTTGTGCAGTGCATACAGCACCGCCTTGAGCGGGTTGATGTAAGTATCGGCGGTGACGACCTCATTGGCACGCACACCCGTTTCATAACAGCCGCGAATATCCATCGTTCGCGCTTCCTCGTGCGTAGCTCCATAGCTCATCATGGCGCGCATCATACCCGGTTCACAGCAAAATACCATGTTGCCCTCGTTTGAGCGAACCATGTCGTAGGCAATGCGCAGAAATTCCACGGGGGTGGTGGTATTAACCTTGATCTGGATCTTGGGATTGTAGATCTTGAGAGAACGATAGGTGTTCAGAATATCATACGTGACGTGATCGACAAGGCTTGAGCCGTCTGCGGCGGTGCCGCCCAGGTAGAACGGATGCCCCCAGTAGTTGCCGATCGCGGAAAACTGCATCAGAAAATAGGAGAGGATCTCGCACAGCTCCTCGCGGGGTACACCGCGCGAGAGATCTGCTTCCCAGAAGGGGCGCAGCGTATGGTCCAGACCGTTTCCGAGCGAGCGCACCTGATAAACGTCTACGTTCTCGCTGACCATAAAGTACAGATACATCAGCTGCAGCGCTTCGTACGTATCGGTGGGGGTGCCGTCCTTCAATTGCAGAAGGCATTTTGCGATACGCGGTGCTTTTTCGTGCGTTTGCGCAGAGGCGTGGCGGTAGAGGCGTTCGATGAATGATAAGATCGCCTCGTATTCGATCTCGATTCCGTCAAAATAGGCGCATTCCCGTGCGCTCAGTCCCACGCTTTCTTCGCGCTGGCGGCGATATTGGCGCGCGCGCGCTAAGATGCCGGGAAAGCCGAGCGTCATCAACGCATCCCAATCGGGCACGATGTGGTCGTAATCCACCCACATACTGATGGCTCCCGAGCGGTTGAACAGATCCATTTGCGCTTTTTCACGATTGAGGACGGTGTCAAACAGCTCGTCGTGCCACTCCTTGACTGTGTGGGGGAAGATCGGGCGGTCCCATGAGTATATCCCTACAAACCAGTCCTGCACGTTGACGTCGATGCGGGTGTTTTCAAGTGCAAATGCCACAGCCTTTGCCTTGACGACGGGGCGCGGCAGGGCGGCGTTTTCGGCTACGAGCGCGGCAATCCCGTCGCTCAGCTCGCCGTCACTCATGCCCGTTGCGGGATCGTATTCGTAGCCGTGATACTCGCGGCGGCGGTAGGGGTCGAACGGTGCATCCGTGCGGTGATATTTGTTTTCGATATAATTGCGGTCTTTTTTGAATTGTTCTGTCATAGCGCGCCTCCCGTGCTTTTTTACAACATTATAACATTTTAAAAAATCAAAGTCAATGGATGTTTCGATAACACTTGACTTTTTCGAAACAAAAGTGTATAATGATTGCAGAATGTGAGGTGCAGACATGGATTTTTTGGAATTAAAGGAGATCACCGTGACGCGGATCGCGCTGGCGATCTGCGTGCACAAGGGGGCGCCCATTCACCGTAACCGCCCCACGCACGGGTTGGCGTTGCGCACCGTGGGCGACGCAGATTACGTGTTTGAGAATGGGACGGTTTTACATGCCTCTCCGGGAAGCTTGTCCTATCTTCCCAAGGGAGCGAGCTATACCGTTCGTGAGAAAAGTGCGGGGGAAACCTATGCGATCAATTTCGAATTGGACGTTGAAGCTCCGTTTGAGCCGATTGTTGCGGACGTTGGCGTCGTGAATGCGATCAGATTCTTCAAGGAAGCCGAGCGCGCATGGCGCGACGGCGGTGGTGCGGCAGATGCTGTCTGCCGTGCGGCACTGTATTCTGTGATTGCCGTTTTGCAACGCAAGAGCGAGGAGCGCTATATGGCGCGGAGCAGTCGGATCCTTGTGACGCGCGCGGAGCACTTTATCGCCCAGCATTATACCGATTCGGGCTTACGTGTGGGAATGATTGCCGCAGAGCTTGCGATCAGCGAGGTCTATTTGCGCAAGCTCTTTGAGGAAAAGCACGGAAAAAGCCCGGCTTCGTATATCCGCGCGTGCAGAATGCGGCGCGCGAGTGAACTGATCCTGTCCCAAAGCTGTACTATGCGCGAGGTGGCGGAGCAATCGGGCTTTGGCGATTATTCTTATTTTTGCCGCGAATTCAAGCGTGAAACGGGATACGCTCCCACACAGTATGCGGCAGCAGAAAAAACAAGGTAACGCGCGCGGCGTTTTGCAAAACTTCTTTGGAACGCTTTTGCCGAACCGCGGCATAAGCTCTTGACAAAAAGGGCAAAATATGGTACAATCTTTCTATAGAAATTTTGAAGGAAGCATGAAAGGGGAAACGAGAAGAGCCGTTTTTCCTTTTTTGCTTGAAGGTGTCAAAATGAAGAAAAAATTACTGGCGATCGACGGCAACAGTATCCTCAACCGCGCGTTTTACGGAATCCGCCCCTTGACGACCAAGGACGGCTTTCCCACAAACGCGCTCTACGGGCTTGTCACCATGATCACGCGGCAGGCGGATGCGATCCGCCCCGACTATTGCGCGGTGGCGTTTGACCTCAAAGCACCCACCTTCCGCCACAAGATGTTCGACGCGTACAAGGCAGGGCGACGCCCCATGCCCGACGAGCTGGCGGCACAGCTCCCCGTGGCAAAGGAGCTGCTTTCCGCCATGGGCTACCACGTGCTGGAGCTTGAAGGCTACGAGGCGGACGATATCCTCGGAACGCTATCGCAGATGTGCGACGATGCCGATTGCGACGCGTATCTTCTCACGGGTGACCGCGATTCTCTTCAGCTGATCGACTCGCACGTGCACGTCCTGCTTGCCACCAACACCGAAACCGTGGAGATGGACGAGGCGAAATTCATGGAAAAATACGGCGTTCCGTCCTCCTCCTTTGTGGACGTCAAGGCACTTATGGGCGACGGCTCGGACAATATCCCCGGTGTTCCCGGGATTGGTGAAAAGACCGCGCTCAAGCTCATTGCGGAGTACGGAAGTCTTGACGGCGTGTACGAGGCACTACCCACGGCAAAGCACACCCCGTCGGTGCGCGCAAAGCTGGAGGGCGGGCGTGAGAGCGCGTATCTTTCGCAGAATCTTGCGCGCATCTGCCGCACCGTGCCCATGGAAACGTCCTTGGCGGCACTGGCACCAACGCCCGACAAGTCGGAAATGCGCCGCTTGTTCCTGCGATTGGAGTTTTCTGCGTTTTTGAAGCGGTTTGAACTGACCGCGGCGGAGGCAGAGCCCGCCAAAAGCGTTACCGTGGCAACGGTTACGGGGGAAGAGCTGCTTGCGCAGCTTTCCGAGCTTGATGCGGTTGCGCTTGATTTTGACGGCACGTCCCTCTTTTTTTCAGACGGTGATGCCGTCTGGCAGACCGAGGAGCCGTTGAGCACGCTTTATTTTTCGCTCATGGGCAAAAAGCTGATCACGTATGATTGCAAGGCACTTTACAAGGCACCCGCCATGCAGGGGCTTGACGCGCTTGATCTGTACGACCTGATGCTCGGCGCGTATCTTGCCAACTCCTCCAAGAGCAATTTCGAGCTTCCCACGCTGGTGTCCGACTATCTGGGCGAGCTTTACAACGACAACCTGCCGCGCGTGAGCTACTACACGCGTCTGTATGCGCCGATCTCCGAAAAGCTGAAGGAGAGCGGGCAGGCAGAGCTGCTTCGCACGCTTGAAATGCCGCTCGCGCGCGTGCTTGCCGACATGGAAACTGCGGGCTTTCGCATCGACCGCGAGGGGATTGTGCGCTACGGCGAGCAGCTTTCCGCCGTTGCAGCGGCACTTGAAGAGCGTATCTATTTCCACGCGGGGAAGCAATTCAACATCAATTCCCCCAAGCAGCTCGGCGAGATCTTGTTTGATACGCTGGGGCTGCCGCACGCAAAAAAGACCAAAACGGGATATTCCACCAATGCGGAGATCCTTGAAAAGCTCCGCCCCTATCATGAGATCGTTGCGGATATACTGGATTACAGACAGGTGACAAAGCTCATCAGCACCTACGTCGAAGGGCTTCTCAAGGTCGCGGACGAAAACGGGCGCGTGCATACGCATTTCAAGCAGACGGGCACGGCTACGGGCAGACTGTCCTCTACAGAGCCAAATCTGCAGAACATTCCCGTGCGCACGGAGCTTGGGCGCGAGCTGCGCCGCTTTTTCCTGCCCGAAAACAGCGATTACGTCATCATCGACGCGGACTATTCGCAAATCGAGCTGCGGCTTCTCGCGCACGTGTCGGGTGACGCCAATATGATCCGCGCCTTCGGCAGCGGCGTGGACGTGCATACCTCGACCGCCGCCACCGTGTTCGGCGTGGAGGAGAGTGCTGTCACCCCCGAGATGCGTAAAAAGGCGAAGGCGGTCAATTTCGGTATCATGTACGGCATCGGCGCGTTCTCGCTTTCCGACGACATCGGCGTGTCGCGTGCTGAGGCGCGGGCGTATATCGATCAGTATCTTGCGGGGTATCCCGGTATCGATGCGTACCTCAAAAATACGATCAAGGAAGCCTACCGCGACGGCTACGTGACCACGCTCTTCGGTCGCCGCAGATATATCCCCGAGCTGTCGGGCACGAACAAGATGCAGCAGAAATTCGGCGAGCGCGTGGCGATGAACAGCCCGATCCAGGGAACGGCTGCCGATATTATCAAGCTTGCCATGATCCGCGTCCACGATCGCCTTGCAGAGAGCGGCATCGACGCGCGCCTGATTTTGCAGGTGCACGACGAATTGCTCATCGAGGCGCACCGCTCCTGCGCGGAGGAAGCAAAAAAGATCTTGCAGGAGGAAATGGAAAACGCCGTTTCCTATTCCGTGCCGCTTGACGTCGATATCCACGCGGGCAACAGTTGGTACGAGGCGAAATAACGCTCGAGCGGGATCGAATCCAACGGCAAACCAAACAACGGGAGCAAGGCGATGTCCTGCCGTGATAATTTCAGCCTCGCACTCAGGGAGCGGTGGTACGGCTTGCCGTGACGGAGAGGGCGAGCGAAGCTCAAGCCAAAGAGGGACGCACAGTGTGGTGCGTCTTTGGTGGGCACTCATACCCTCGCGGTGAAGGGCTTGAAAGAGGCGTGGGGGAGGCTTTTTCAAAAGCTTTCCCTGCAAAAAACAAGGATTTTAAAGAAAGGAGGTCATGAAATGCGATACGATACCGAGCGTGCGGCGGTCGTGATGTCGGTCACAGAGCTGTGCGCGTATGCTGCGAGCGGCGGGGACTTGGATCTGCGCCCGGGTATGATGAAGCGGCTGTCAAGCGAGCGTGCGGCAGTCGGCGCGGCGGTGCACCGCAAGCTGCAAAGCGAGGCGGGGGCTATGTATACGCCCGAGGTCGCTATGCGCAATACCACGTGCTTTCATGACCTTGCTTTTGAGGTCAGCGGTCGCGCGGACGGCGTGATCGCAACCGAGCCCATGACGGTGGACGAGATCAAGACCGTTTCGGGTCATGCCTTTGACCGCCCCCCTGTCCCCATGCACGACGCACAGGCGAAATGCTACGCCTATTTTTTGTGCCGCGACAAGGGACTTGACGAGGTGCAGACCCGCCTGACCTACTATCGGCTTGAGGACGGCAAAACCAAATACGTAACGACCCGACACACCGCCGAGGCACTGAAAAGCTTCTATTTTGATCTGCTCTCGCGCGTGGAATACCGCGCGCGGATCCTTTGCGAGCGCGAAACGGTACTGCGACCGTCGGTCACGAGCGGACGATTCCCGTATTCCTCCGTGCGCGAGGGGCAGGACATCCTGCTCAAGGAGTGCTACCGCGACATCAAGGCGGGTAAGCGTCTCTTTGCCGAAGCCCCCACGGGGATCGGCAAGACCGTGTCCACGCTCTATCCCGCCGTGCGTTGCGTGGGGGAGGGGTATTGCGACAAGATCTTCTACCTGACCGCCAAGGCGGCAACGCGCCGCGAGGCGTTTGCGGCGGCGGCGAAAATCTTTGAGGCGGGGGCGCATCTGCGCACCGCCGTTCTCACCGCGCGCGACCAGATCTGCGCCAACGCGGCGGCGCGCGAGGATCCCGCAGGGATCTCGCGCCATTGCAATCCGTTGGATTGTCCGCACGCCAAGGCGTTTTACGACAAAGCCCCGCACGCGGTGTGCGAATTGCTCTCCCGGCGGTTCGGATATACGCGCGAGCGGATCGAGGCGGTGGCGCAGAAATACGGCATTTGCCCGTATGAGCTTCAATTGGAGCTGTCCGAGTTTTGCGACATCGTCATATGTGACTATAACTATGCCTTTGACCCGCAGGTCTATCTGCGGCGCTATTTCGGCGGGGAAGCGGATCCCCACGCGCGACACGTGCTTTTGGTGGACGAGGCACACAACCTTGCAGACCGCGCGCGCGCCATGTACTCGGCAGAGCTTTGCAGCGAGGACGTGGCGGCACTTTGGGGACAGCTCCCCGAGGAGGATCCCCTGCGCGAGGTACTGGAAAAATTGAGCGTTACCATGCAGGGCTTTCGCCGCTTGTGCCGCGACACGATCGAAAAGGACGGGGACGGCGTTGAGCACGGATACTACGTCAACAGCAGCGCCATGGAGGATTTTCACCGCTTGGTGGCATTGGTGCGCCGGGCAGCGGATGCGTGGCTTCGCACACACAGAGGAGCACCCGCGGAGCTTGCCGTTTACGCCCTTTGCGCAAAGCTCAAGCACTTTGAGGTGATCTCCGAATATTACGACTCGTCCTTCCTGACCTTTATCGAGCTTGCGGGCGACCGCCGCACCGTGCGCTTGATCTGTCTTGATCCCTCGCACGTGCTGGATGCGTGCCTTTCACGCGCTCATGCCGCAGTTCTGTTTTCGGCAACGCTGACACCGATCGATTATTTTGCGGATATTCTCGGCGGCGGAAAGGGAGCTGTGCGCATCTCTTTGCCGTGCCCGTTCGATCCCGAAAACTTCTGTCTGGCGGCGGTCACGGGGGTCAGCACACGATACGAGGATCGCGACAAAAGCTACAAAAAGCTCGCCTCGCTCATCGCCGCCTCCGTGTCGGCAAGGCGCGGCAACTATATCGCGTATTTTCCGTCTTACGAATACATGGAAAAGGTCGCGGAGCAATTTGAAAAGAAATATCCTGCGGTGACAGTCGTGCGACAGACGCGCGGCATGAGCATGAGCGAGAAGGAAAAATTTTTGGATTCCTTTGCCTCGGACGGCACTCTGCGCGTCGGCTTTTGCGTGCTGGGCGGTTCCTTTTCCGAGGGCGTGGACCTGCCCGGCAAGCGGTTGATCGGCAGCGTGATCGTGGGCACGGGACTTCCGGGGCTTTCCAACGAGCGCAACATTCTGCGTGACCACTACGAAACGACGCGAGAGCACGGCTTCGACTACGCCTACGTGTACCCCGGCATGAACCGCGTGCTTCAGGCGGCGGGCCGCGTGATCCGACGCGAGAGCGACTGCGGCGTGGTGGTGCTGATCGACGACCGATATGCCGATCCGCGCACGAGAGCCTTGTTCCCGGAACACTGGAATCACGTGGAATATGCAGGAAATGCAATGGAACTTGCAGAAATTGTGCGAGGGTTTTGGGAAAAAATCGGAGATGTCCGATAAAAAATGCAAGTTTTTTTGAAAAATATGCAAAAACATATTGCAATCGCGCAAGGAATATGATATACTGTTAGCATTCATACGTTGAATGATAAGGAGAACCCTCATGGAATTTGCAAAAATGAGCAGGGAAGCGTTGCAAGAAACGCTTGCGAGCCTGCAAACGGAATATGAAGCGGCAAAGGCGAGAAAGCTTTCGCTGGATCTGTCGCGCGGAAAGCCCGGTGCCGATCAGCTGGATCTTTTGCAGGGTATGCTGCACTGCATCGATTCCTCGTACGATTGCCGCACCGAGGACGGCTTGGATTGCCGCAACTACGGCGTGCTGGACGGCATCAAGGAGGCAAAGCGGCTGTTTGCGAATCTTTTGGATATCCCCGAGGAAAAGCTGTTTATCGGCGGCAACTCCTCGCTGAATCTAATGTACGACGCGGTGGCGCGCGCACTGCTTTACGGTGTGTGCGACAGCGAGCGTCCGTGGTGTCGCGAGGAGAAGATCAAGTTTATCTGCCCCGCACCCGGTTACGACCGCCATTTTGCGATCTGTGAGTCGCTCGGTATCACTATGCTGCCCGTTGCCATGACTCCCACGGGACCCGACATGGACGCGGTTGAAAAGCTTGCGGCGTCCGACCCGAGCGTCAAGGGTATCTGGTGCTGTCCCAAGTACTCCAACCCCGACGGTATCACCTATTCCGACGAAACCGTGCGCCGCTTCGGTCAAATGAAGACCGCGGCGAAGGATTTCCGTATTTTCTGGGATAACGCATACGCGGTACACGACCTCTATCCCGATCGCAAGGATGCGCTGGCGGATATCTTCAAGGCGTGCGAGGACGCGGGCAACGGCAACCGTGTGTTTTATTTTGCGTCCACCTCCAAGATCTCCTTCCCGGGCTCGGGTGTGGCGATCATGGCGGCGTCGCGCGAGAATCTGGTGCAGATCATGCCCATCATCGGCGCGCAGACCATCGGCTTTGATAAGATCAACCAGATGCGCCACGTGCGCTATTTCGGCTCGGCAGAAAACGTGCTGCACCACATGAGCGAGCTGGCAGATATGATCCGCCCCAAGTTTGAGATCGTTCTGGACACCCTGAAAAAAGATCTCGGCGATACGGGCGCGGCACGTTGGACCGATCCCTTGGGCGGCTATTTCGTCAGCCTTTACGTCATGGACGGGTGCGCGAAGCGCACGTATGAGCTTTGCCGCGAGGCGGGCGTGAAGCTGACCGACGTCGGTGCGACCTATCCGTATCGCTGTGATCCTTATGACAGCAATATCCGCATCGCGCCCACCTTCCCGAACACAAAGAGCCTTGCGCAGGCGATGGCGGTGCTCACGCTTTGCGTGCGGATCGCGGTGGTCGAGAAGCTTTTGGCAAGTGCCAATTGACCCGAAAACACAGGACGTATTACTTTTTTGAAAAGACTGCCGATCTCTGCGGCAGTTTTTTCGTATCACGACCGTGAGGTGAACTGATGGAGAAGGGCGTTCTGTTGCAGAGCTTTTTGATGATCTTTTTGGCGGAAATGGGAGATAAATCCCAGTTTCTGATGGCGGCGCTGACCGCACAGTACCGCGTGCGCGACATTCTTTTGGGCGCATTCTCGGCGATCTGCGTGCTCAATTTGCTGGCGGTAACGGTTGGCGGGCTGATCGGACGGTATCTGCCGACGAGCCTTGTGGCGATCGCCTCGGCGGTAGCGTTTCTGTTCTTCGCGCGCGCGGCACTCTTGGAGGAGGATGCCGAGGAAAACGCGCATACGTACCGCAAAAAGCACGCGATTCCCGCTGTTTTCGGCGCCTATTTTCTGGCGGAGCTGGGCGATAAGACGCAGCTTTCCGCCGTGGCACTTGCGGCAGGCGGCACTCACTCGGCACTTGCCGTGCTGTTGGGGGCGACGGGAGGACTCTTCCTCTCGGGACTCATCGGACTTTTGGTGGGGACGGTGCTTGGCAAACGCCTGCCGCAGACGCTCTTTTCGCGTCTGTCCGCCGTTTTGTTCTTCGTGTGCGGCGTTGTGCGCCTGCTTGGCGGCATGGAAGCAATGCTTGCCACCACCGCACACCCCACGCTCTACGCCCTGATCCCGACCGTCCTCGTTGCCGTTGCGTTCGTTTTGTGGTGCGTGTGCGGCGGAAAAAAGCAAACAGAAAGGAAGCGCTATGGCAAAATTGACGCAAGCGGATACCAATCCGTACCCGAACAGCGATACGAATAAGCGGTACTATACGTACGACTACTATTTGCGCAGTACATATGGCGGCAAGTGCGCCAAGCTGCCCATCGATGCGGGGCTGACCTGCCCGAATATCGACGGCAGATGCGGTACGGGTGGCTGTATCTATTGCTCCGACCGCGGAAGCGGCGATTTCGCACCCGACAGCGTCCTGCCCGTGCGCGAGCAGATCGCCCTGCAAAAGGCGGCGTTTGCGCGCAAGTGGGACACGACGCGCTGCATTGCGTATTTTCAAGCACATACCAACACCTACGCGCCGCTTGAACGCCTGCGCACCTTGTATGAGGAGGCGTTGGCAGAGGAGGGGATCGTCGGGCTCAATATTGCTACGCGCGCCGATTGTCTGCCCGAGGACGTGGTGGACTATCTTGCTTCTCTTGCCGCGCGGACGACCCTGACCGTGGAGCTGGGCTTGCAATCCTCATGTGACGCGACCGCGCGCCGCATCCATCGGGGGCATAGCTTTGCGCAGTTTGTGCAGGGATACGAACGGCTGCGATGCGCTGACCGACGGATCAATATCTGTGTGCATATTATCCTCGGGCTTCCGGGCGAGAGCGACGCCGATATGATGCAGACCGTGCGCGACGTGGCGGCACTGCACCCCGATCAGATCAAAATTCACCTGCTGCACGTCCTGCGCGGCACACCTCTTGCCGCCATGTACGAAAGCGGACGTTACGAGCCGCTTGCGCGCGAGCGATACGTTCGCTTGGTGGCAGATGCGCTGGAGCTGTTACCGCCCGACACCGTGATCGGCAGACTCACGGGTGACGGCAAGGCAGACGACCTGCTCGCGCCTCTGTGGAGCACCAAAAAGACTGCCGTGATCAACGATATTGACAAGCTTCTTTACGACCGCAACTCGTGGCAGGGGAAGAAATATGAGAAAAAGATACGGGAGCAGGCGTGAACCTGCTCCTTTTTTGATAGAAAGCAATCTTTTTAATTTTTTCCAAGATAGTCCAACATTTGAGAAATGATGTTGTAATCTCGTTCGGATAACGATTCAATCTTTTTTAAAAGAATTTGCTCGTCTGCTTGCTCTCTTTTTCCTGTTAAGATATAATCGGTGCTGACCTGTAAAACTGTGCTGAGTTTTAAAAGATTTTCAATGCGGATCGCCTTGTTACCGCGTTCCAAATTAGAAATCATTTGGATGGAAACATCGATCATTTCCGCAAGCTGTTCTTGTGTATATCCTAACTCTTTGCGCCGACGGCAAATCCGTGCGCCGATTTGTTTCAAAAGTTCTTCCATAGCTCCACCTCGTTTTAAACTATAGTTTAATTATATTGCTTTTTTTATTAATTTTAAGCATCCAAGGGTTGACATTATTGAACTATAGGTGTATAATATAAGCGTGGAGGTGATTTTAATGACGACATTGGAAGAGAAAGTGGGAAAAGTTAAACAGATTGAGGCATATTGTTATATTTTAGAGTTGCTATACGCAAAGGAGCACCAGCGCTCTTGCCGCTATTGGGGTAATTTAGTAGAACCGCTTCGCCCGCGTGAGCCCCAAAAAACTTGGCGAGAAATCGAAGCGTATCCTCCTTATGACGAAGACTATTATCTTAGAAAAGTAAAGGAGAACGAAAAAGGAAAGTATTCATCATTTAGAGATCAATGCTTTTTAGCTGCGGTAACGCTGGCATCTACATTGATTGGTCTGTTAATATGTTGGATACCTTTGGTTGTTGGAATTTTTTCATTGCCTTTTCAAGTGGGGGCGAGGCGGCAAGCTGCTTACCAAATGTATCTTGACGAATGTGAAGAAATAAAGCGCAGGAATCAAGGTATTGTTGACAATGAGCGGAGGTATGCTGAAGAGTCGGCAAAATATAAGACGGCTATGGAAGAATATGAGATCGCAGTGCTGGAGTATGATCGCAAAAAGCGATTACTGGAAGAGAAAAAAGAAAGAGCTTTGAAAATATTTGGTTCATTACGAAGAGTGGAAAATGAATTACAACGTATTCGAGAAAAAGTTTATAACTTGATAGCCTTTCCTTCAAATTGTAAGAACTATATATCTGTATATATGATTGATTTTTATTGGAAAAAAGGATATATTTCTACGTTGCAAGAGGGAATAACGCGTCACAATCAAGATGAGGCAAATGGAATGTTTATTCCAGATGTTTCTTTGACATTAAAGCATAAAAATATTTTTTCACAAAAAATGCCAGGGCTTGTGGAGGAATTACTTGAGTGTGAGGTAATCGCACAGAGTATATTTGAAGAACTGGAAAAATATGTGTTAGAAAATTGGAGCAGTGATTGTGCTTCATCCCCATTACCATTAACGGAAGGTTTGATTTGTGACATTCAAGCAACGAAGATATGAGGAGGTTTGGTATGAGCCGCAAGGAATATGAAATCGAGTTCCACGATGATGGGCGGGTGACGATTGATGAAATTGAGCATGAAGGAATAACCTATGAAACCGATCCCAACCCCACATTCCGTGAGAAAATGGGAAAAAAACTACGGGACATGCCGCGAGCGATGAAGGTGGTTTTAGTTCTATTATTTGATGTATATGGTTTTCTGTATCGTTTTAGCGGAAATAGGATAGCACAAGTGATTTTTGGTTGGTGTTCTCTTCTTTTAATTCCAAATATTGTAATGATGTTTACAATGAGTATTACAGTCGGTTTTAGAATTAGTATATGGCTTCCTGTCACACCCGCCTTAGTGATTTGGTTAATTGATATAGTCTCCGTGATGTTGAAAAATGATATTTCTTTTTTGGGCGATAGGAAATACAAAAATTTTGAAGGATAATTCGTTCCCAAAACTTTTTTTCGAACTCGGCAGTATGTCCCCCCACGGAGTGGCGGTGCATAGACACTTAAAGTAAGAAACCGCCGTGCAAAATTCACGGCGGTTTCTTTATTTTTCAAGCAGATTCTCCACGGTATCAAAGGCGGTCTCACGCCCGTCGGCGTCAAGGATCGCATAAACGACGTAGTTGCCGAACACGCGCACCTCGGCGTCGCGCAGCTTGGGCGTTTCCATAGGGATATAGGAATCATACCACGCGCTGTTTTTGTCAAACGACGCTTTCAGATAATCGGTCTTGAGCAGCGTTGCCAGCTCGCGCGCATGCCCGTCTCGGACCTTGTAAATGCCGATTTCGTTGATGTTGTTGGTGGAGACGGCGTAAAGCACGGCGTGGTCGGTGATATAGTCGGGTGCTTTGAAATAATCCTCCAGAAAGCCCGTGTCGTCCTTGACGTATTTCAGCGGCAGATCGGTGTCCTCGTTCAATTCGCTCGTCACGCGCTCGGCGAGTGCCGTCACGTCAACGTCGTCGCGGTATTCGGCTTTTTGAGAGCAGGCGGGCAGCGCAAGCGCGCAGATGAGGATCAAAAAAACGGTTATGGTTCTTTTCATTTGCATACATCCTTTCTTTAAGATGTAGCTTGCAGGTAGGCTAAGATCCGCTTGTAAGCCTCGTTTGTCAGGTGGATCCCGTCGCCGCTGTCGTATTGGGGAAGGAGCGAGCCGTCCGATGCCCGTAAGACAGACGCCGTGTCGGCGTATTGGCTTCCCGTGTCACGTGCCAGCTCGGAGATCCACGCGTTCAGCGTTACGATATGCGCGTTCAGCGTCGCCACGTCACAGGAAAAGCCCTCCGACGTGCGCACGGGGTAGACCGATTGCAGGATGATCTCGGTGGTGGGCGAATGCTCGCGCACTCCATCGATCAGCGCGCGGTATGCGCCGATAAAGCCCTCCTTGTCCTTGATAAAGCCCATGATGCCGTTGAGCCCAAAGGAGAGCACGATGCGCGCAGGGCGTACCGATTTCAACGCCTCGGTCAGCGACACCGTCCGCCGTGTACCGTCCGCACGGTACAAATCGACCGTGGAGGAGAGAATACGGCGTGAGAGCATACGCGTGCCGCTGCTGTCGCGCCAGACGCACGCGCGCCCCTCGGGCGTGTCCAGCACGCCACCGCGGCGCGAGAGGTGCGCCGTGGTGGACTCACCGAAAAACACCGTCTGACAGGGCTTTTCTTCTGCGCGTGCCAAGGGCGGCAGGACGGCAAGCAGACAGCATACCGCAAGGAAGAAAAGGGTCAGACGGTGTTTTATTTGTTTCATGGAAAGCTCCTTTGCGCGTTACTCCTCAAACAGCTGTTTGATCTTTGTTTTGAAGATATGTACGCACAAAAAGAGGAACCAGTAGATCAAGGTCAAAAGCACGATCAGGATCATCACAAAGGATGCCTTGAAGGGAGCGGCGGCGTTTTGGTTGGGGAGCAGAATGAAGAGCATGAACGAAACGATCGTGATCACGTAGTGCCCGAGCATACGCAGCCAACGGCGGATCTTGGGAGAAGAAAAGAGTATGCCCGCCGCGGACATGCAAAGCCCGAAGGGAAACATCATTAAAAAAGCGCGCACGTTCAAAAATTTATCGCCCACGCCCGTGGCACTTCCTGCCACAAGCCACAACAGGGAGATCACGGCGTACCAGAGCAATCCGCCGCAAAACCAGCTTTTCAATAAATGAAAGAAACTCAAGGGTTCTTCTTTTACTGCTTTCTTTTTAGTGGAATTCATACGGTCCTCACTTATTTTTATCAGTATCAAAAAGATTATACCATGAACCGAAAATCTTTGCAAGGGGATTGCTTGAAAAAATGAAAATTGTTTACAAACGGCAGGAGACAAGCCCCCACGTCTTACGAGTTAGAAGGACATTCTGCCCCAGCCGAACAGCGCACAAAAAAAAGAGGGGAGCGAGAGGGGGACTTTTTTCAAAAAGTCTCCCTCGTAAAAAATCACTTCACCTTGTCAAATGCAAGGATGCGAAAATCGTTGGGATCAAGCTTGCGAGCGACCGCGATGGATTCCTCAGCCTCTGCCACCTTGCCGTAGCCGAGAAGTGCAAATGCGCGCAGGATGTGACCGTCACGCAGATTGTTCTTTTCGATGTCGTATTCAAAGGGCATGGGGAGGGAGAGCCGACACCGCAGTAGGTGCGCAGATCCTTATTGACGATAAAGTTGTCGGCAACGCGGAGCATCTCGTCCAGCACCTCACACGCCTCGCCGTCGCGTCCCAACGCCTTGAGCGCCCACGCACGGAACAGGGAAAGCTCGGAAACCGCCGCCTTGTAGATTGCTGCTTTCTCGTACGCCTTTCTTTCAAGGTCTGCCTTGCCCATCTTCGCATAAAGCTTTGCAAGATAGTAGAAGATGTGCGACTCCTGATTGAAGAAGGTCTTTGCCTCGCCGTAGGACTTGGGCATGTTTACCCCGTTCATGTAGATCTGCTCTGCCTCGTCAAGGCGACCTGCCTCGGTCAGCTCCTTGCCGCACTCGCAGACAAGGCTTGCGGTCAGCTCCTTGTATTTTGCGCCCTTCATGTCAACCGTTCGCAGATAAGACGTCGTGGGATCCATGTCCGATTTTTCGGTGTAGATGACCTCGTCACCCTTCTTCACGGTCACAACGGTGTTCTTGAACGTGCCCGTGACGTTGATGCCGAGGAAGAGGGCACCGTCGCGCTCCTCCATGTTCATCGCGGCGTCGATCGATGCGTTCTTCGGCTCGCCGATATCGCGGATCGGATACCAGTACTGCTCAAATGCCTTGGACTCGTAGGGCGCGATCCAGGTAAAGTCGGGCTGGTTGTCGGTGTAAATGCCGGTCATCAGCTCGATGTAGGGACCGTTTTCGTCGGTCAGGTTGGAGCACCACATGTCGCCGAAATCACCGATGCCCCAGTGCCACATCTTTTTACCGGAGGAGATGTGATGATTGGCAACGGTAGCAATTCCCTTGTTGATCCCCGTGTCGTAGCCTGCGATGAAGTCCATGTCGGACTGACCCTGCGAGATCAGATAAGAGGAGGGAACCTTTACAGCGTCATAGCGCGACAGATCCGTGCCCTCTCCGAAGTTGTAGGGACGTGCGGTCTTGTAAACGCCCTTTGCGATCGGTCAATCAAGAACTGCGCGGCGGTCGTGGTCGTTGACCCACTCACAGTCGGGCGGGAAAACGGTGCGGTAGTCGTTGTTTACGGGAACGGCAAGGTTTGCCCACCACATAAAGAGCTGGGGGAGCGCGGTGCGGTTGTAAACGCGCACCTTTGCCTTGATGTAGGAGCGACCCTTGTCGACGGTGATGCCTACCATGCCCTTCATGCGGTTCATGGGCTCGACCTCGCCCGTCCAAACGGTCTTGCCGCCGTCTGCGTTCTCCTCGATCACTGCCTCAAGAGGCATGTAGGTCGTGGGGCGGTGGTGCTGGGACCAGTTAAATTCGATGCCACCCGAGATCCAAGGATCTGCGATGCCGACCAGCGCGGGCTTGACGACCTCGTTGTAATAAATAAGATCATGCGTGCCGACCTTGTCGTAGCCGCGCAGGATCTTACCACCCAGAGCGGGCACGACCTGCGTTTTGACGTACTCGTTTTCAATTATGAATACGTCGTAATCGACGTCGGTCTTTTCACAAAAAATTACACGGAGGACACCATGCACATGGTCAGCGAGCCGAATTATGCAACCACAAACTGGTATCGCAGCTGTGTCGATGCCTTGAAAAACCAGGCGCACAAGAAAAGAGTGCAGCTGACCTTTGCCGATTCTCTTGACGAGGTGGCGGGGGAGAAAAACGTGTTCGTGCCGGGTGCCTCGGTTGCGTGGCTGGGGCAAACGGTGGCGGCACTTCAGAGCATGGGGGCGCATCCGATCCTGCTCAACGAGCTGCCCGATTATCCGTTTTTGGGGAAATACAGCTGTGTGAAAACCGACTATAATCGTTTTATGGATATGCTTTCGGCGCATTTTTGGCGCCACGGCAGACAACGCACGGCGTTTTACGGTATGAACCCCGCATCCTTTTCGGACATCTCACGCAAAAACGCCTTTGAAAATTGCTTTTCGGACGGCGCGGTGTTTGAAAATCACGGCTCGCTGAAGGATTGCTTTGAGCGCTTTTACAGCACCCATTTGAAAGCCCCTTTTGACGCGGTGATCTGCGCCAACGATTTTGCGGCGGTATCGCTGTTCAACCATCTGCGTCTGTGCGAGGTGTCGGCGGATGGTATTTGTATCGCCGTGCACTCAAACGCCCAGCTGATTATGCGGTTTCCGCAGATCCTGTCCGTCACCGTGGATCATTCCTCGGTTGCCGCGGCGGCGTTTGAAATCGCAGATTGCTTGTCTGCCAATCCCACGTTTGCGGGGATGCGAGTCACGGTCGATCCGCGTGCGGATCTGGACGGCGCGCGTGCGCCCGTGCACGTGGGCGTGCATGCCGATGCGCCCGCCGATCCGATCTATACCGACGGGGAGCTTTCGGAGCTGATGCGGATCGAGCACCTGCTGTCCGCGTGCGACGAAACCGACCTGCACATTCTCCGTCACCTTGCCGAAAATTGCAACGCCATTGGGGAATCCGCCTTTTTGAGCGACAACGGCGTGAAATACCGCATCAAAAAAATGAAAAAGCTTTGCGCCGTCTCCTCTAAGTCCGAAATCCCCGTTCTGCTGGCGAAGTATGGGGTAGAGGTGTGAGGGGGCGCGGTTTCGGGGAGAATCTTTTTGAAAAAAGGTTCTCCCCGTACCTCTCTCTCACAAGCTTTTTCACCAAAAAATCCCCAAAACCACTTGACAGACGGGGAGAATTGGTGTAGAATTGTAGATGTAGAAATTTATACTTTGGAGGACACTAAAGTGAACGAAGTAGTAAAACAGCTTTCTCTGATCGGTATCGTACCGGTCATCAAAATCGACAATGCGAAGGACGCAGCGCCCCTTGCAAAGGCTCTGATCGACGGAGGCCTTCCTTGCGCAGAGGTCACCTTCCGTACCGCGGCGGCGAAGGAAGCGATCGCGATCATTGCCAAGGAGTATCCCGACATGATCGTGGGTGCGGGCACGGTGCTGACCACCGCGCAGGTTGACGACGCGATCGAGGCAGGCGCAAAATTCATCGTCAGCCCCGGCTTCAACCCCGAGATCGTCAAGTATTGCCAGCAGAAGGGCTGCCCTATCGTTCCCGGCATCAACAATCCCTCGGGCATTGAGCAGGCGCTTTCTCTCGGTCTTGACGTCGTTAAGTTCTTCCCCGCAGAGCAGTCGGGCGGACTGAACATGATCAAGGCAATGGCGGCACCTTACGGCGCGGTCAAGTTTATGCCCACGGGTGGCGTCAATCCCGCAAACGTGTGCGACTATCTCGCTAACCCGAAGATCCTTTGCTGCGGCGGCTCCTGGATGGTCAATCCCGACATGATCGCGGCAGGCGACTTTGCAGGTATCGAGAAGCTCGTTCGAGAGGCTGTTGACACCATGCTTGGCATGAAGTTCCGCCACGTTGGCATCAACCCCTGCAACACCACCTCGAAGGAGGCGGCTGCAACCCTTGCAAACGCATTCTCCTTTGCGGCTAACGAAACCTCCAAGTCCATCTTCGCAAGCTCTGCGATCGAACTGATGAACGAGAAGGGCCCCGGTACGCACGGACACATCGGCATCAGCGTCAACAGCGTTGACCGTGCTGTTTACCATCTCTCCCGTCGCGGCGTGAAGTTCGACATGGATAGCGCAACCTACGATGCGGCAGGCAACATGAAGTTCATCTATCTTGCAGACGAGATCGACGGCTTTGCATACCACCTTGTAAAATAATAGATATATAGGAGAATAACATGAAAAAAGTTGTTACGTTCGGTGAGCTGATGCTTCGCCTTCAGCCCTATAACTATGAAAGATTCGTACAGTGCGACCACGTTGAGTTCACGTTCGGCGGCGGCGAGGCAAACGTAGCGGTTTCTCTTGCCAACTACGGCATGGACGTTGCATACGTCACCAAGCTTCCCACGCACGCCATCGGTCAGGCAGCAGTCAACAGCCTGCGCAGATATGGCGTTGATATCTCCAAGATCACGCGCGGCGGCGACAGAGTGGGTATCTACTTCAACGAAAAGGGTGCCTCGCAGAGAGGCTCGGTCTGCATTTACGACCGCGCGAACTCCGCAATTGCAAAGGCTACGACCGCTGATTTTGATTGGGACAGCATTTTCGAGGGTGCCGAGTGGTTCCACTTCACGGGAATCACGCCCGCACTCGGTGCAAACGTTGTTGCAATCTGCAAGGAGGCTTGTAAGGCTGCAAAGGCAAAGGGGCTCAAGATCTCCTGCGACCTGAACTACCGCGGCAAGCTCTGGACCCGTGCAGAAGCACGCGAGGCTATGACCGAGCTGTGCCGGTACGTTGACGTTTGCATCTCCAACGAGGAGGACGCAAAGGACGTGTTCGGTATCGAGGCAGAGGCGACCGATATTTACGGCGGTAAGCTGAATCACGAGGGCTACAAGTCTGTTGCAAAGCAGCTGGCGGACAAGTTTGGCTTCGAGTACGTTGCGATCACGCTTCGTGAGAGCCACAGCGCATTTGATAACGGTTGGTCCGCAATGCTCTACGACGTTAAGGGCGACGAGTACTGCTTCTCCAAGAAGTACGAGCTGCACATCATCGACCGCGTTGGCGGCGGTGACAGCTTTGGTGGCGGTCTGATCTACTCTCTGATGAACGGTAAGTCCACGCAGGCTGCTGTTGAGTTTGCGGTTGCTGCATCCGCGCTCAAGCACTCCATCGAGGGTGACTACAACATGGTAACGCTTGCAGAGGTTGAAAAGCTCGCGGGCGGCGACGGCTCGGGAAGAATCCAGAGATAAGATTGTAAGAAGAGAAAGAATATGGGGAGAGGGAGACCTTTTTAAGGAAAAAGGCTCCCTCTCCCCATCCCCCTCACCCGCTAAAACCTTTCCCACAAGAGCCCTCCGCGTCTTGACGGCTAAACACCGTAAAGGCGCGGGGGGCTTCGCAGAAGTGCATTTGGGGAGGGGGATTTATCAGTATACCGTTGCCGCCGCAACGATAAAAATAAGCCCGAATGTTTGTTTTTTGGTGGGAAACAGGGAGACTCAGAACTCGAGCGTGCGCGAAAAGTGTGCTGTGTGTATGTGCAGTGCGAGCCGCAGGATTCAGCGAAGAAAAAGACCTTGGTGGAAACAGGGAGACTCAGAACTCAAACGCGCGGCAAATGCGGTGAGATGCGGTCGTTTGTGCTACCGCGCGTTCTAGCCAATTCCGCGAGCGGAATTGGCAGAGTTCTCGGTCGATTATCTTACCGCAATAAAAAGGAGTAGACTGAAGTCTACTCCTTTTTATTGGTGGAAACAGGGAGACTCGAACTCTCGACCTCACGGATGTGAACCGTGCGCTCTAACCAACTGAGCTATGCTTCCGTATTCGTACGCAAGATATTATATCACACCTTTTTCAAAATTGCAAGCCCTTTTTGAAACTTTTTCGGGGGAAATCCAAAAAAGATTTCCCCCGTGAGAAAAGCAATGCCTTGGACTTGGCGCTCATGCGAGATCCTGTTACAGGGGATTGAGGTGAAGTTTTTTTGCGTGGTATATCATAAAACGCTCTGCGTGTCAAGTAAACGTGCACCTGACAAAGAGGAATACGATCAAGCTTTTTCTGCGCGGTATTTGCCCGGGGTGATGCCGTAATACCTTTTGAAGTTGTTGAAGAAGTGTGACAGATTCGAATAACCGATTTCGGCTGCGATTTCTGCCATGCTCATATCCGTGCTTTGCAAAAGGTTGCGCGCATAGCG
Source organism: Eubacteriales bacterium (assembly GCA_045597145.1). GTDB lineage: Bacteria > Bacillota > Clostridia > Oscillospirales > CAG-272 > UMGS1865. The sequence goes on along the minus strand of JAZODU010000018.1, from coordinate 45,743 downwards.
AAATTTATTTCTTTGTAAATATTCGTGCGGTGTCATGCCAAATTGTACTTTGAACAGACGGTTGAGATGCGCCGACGAATCATTCAAAGCCTTTTGCAAGTCGGCAACGGAATAGCGGAGAAATTCCTTTTTTTGTGAAGGGAAGTAGCTTTTTCATGAACGGAGAAAAATCCTCATGCACGTTTAGCTGAATACGGTTTAATTCCTGTAACAGCAACAAAATAACCGAGCACAGCAAGCCGTTTTTCTTGTTTACCTGCTTCGAGCTTAACAGGTTGCACTGATCTAAAAGCTTTTCTATCTCCGCGATCAAGGTATCTGATATCCGAAAGCAACGCGGTCCGTTCAAAAGCCGCTCCTTAAAATCGGGAGAGATTATATCCAAGAGACGGAGAAGGTGCGATTCCCTGACGGATACGTTTATGTCTATCGGAGCATTCGCGATGCCTTGAACAAGGCATGCCGCTCCTGCGTTGTTATGAACGACAAGGTCTTTTCTCCGTAAATCTCAATCCCTTATAAAGGTTCTGAAAGAGGGTAGGGGAGCGCGAGTGGGAGGGAGAGAACTCTTTCACGCGTTCTCTCCCTCCCACTCGCATTCCCTGCATCACAGCTGCCGCCGCATTTTTTCGAGTGCGCCCTTTTCAAGGCGTGACACCTGCGCCTGCGAGATGCCGATCTCGTCGGCGATCTCCATCTGCGTTTTGTTGCGGTAAAAGCGCAGGTTGATGATCTTGCGCTCGCGCTCGTTGAGGCTTTTCATCGCTTCCCGCAGAACGATGTTTTCCAGCCACACCTCGTCGCCCGTTGAGGAATCCGACAGCTGATCCATCAGGTATAGCGCGTCGCCCCCCTCGTTGAACACGGGCTCGTAAAGCGAGATCGGCTCAACGATCGCCTCCATCGCGTGCAGCACTGCCTCGCGCTTTTCTCCCAATACCGCCGCGATCTCGTCCACGCTCGGCTCGCGCTCGCGGCTTGCGATCAGCTCCTCGCGAGCCTGCAATGCGCGGTAGGCGAGGTCACGCACCGAGCGGCTGATGCGAATGGCGTTGTTGTCACGCAGATACCGCCGTATCTCTCCGATGATCATGGGTACGGCGTAGGTCGAAAACTTGACGTCCAGATCGGTGTTGAAGTTGTCCACCGCCTTGACAAGGCCTATACAGCCGACCTGAAACAGATCGCCCGGGTTCTCGCGACGCCCCGAAAAGCGCTGAATGATGGAGAGCACGAGGCGCAGATTCCCTTGGATCAGCTCCTGCCGTGCTTCCTCATCTCCCCCCTTTACGCGCAACAGTAGGTCGTGCTTTTCCTCGTCGGTCAAAACCTTGAGCTGCGAGGTGTTCAGCCCGCAGAGCTCCACTTTGTTATAGTACATTCGCCAAAACTCCGTTTTTCTTTTTCCAAGAAAAGTATTGGCGTGTAAGCATTGGCGTATTCAAGGGAGAATATGGGAAAAGCGGGATCTGCTATTGATTTTTCGCCTGTAGCGCGGTATAATCGGGTATTGCGAATTTGCGGTGTTGAGTTCCTCAAGTGTCTTAACTAAAAAAAGAAGCGCACAACAATGCGCTTCTTTTTTTAATTTGCTTTTTGCATAACGTCAGCGGGATTCTCGTCAAACGGCTCCTCGGTGATATCCGCGCCAAGCCCCTGCAGCTTTTCCACGATGCTGTCGTAGCCGCGCTTGATGTATTGGACGTCCCGAATGTCGGTCACGCCGTCGGCGGCAAGTCCCGCCACGACCAATGCCGCGCCCGCGCGCAGGTCGGTTGCCTTCACGACCGCGCCCGTCAGCCTCTCAACGCCAACGATCGTGGCGTTTTGCGAATCGAGCATAATGGTCGCGCCCATTTTGCGAAGCTCCTCGACGTAGCGGAAGCGGTTTGCCCAGATCCCCTCGTGAATGGTTCCGATGCCGTTTGCAATGCAGAGAAGCACGGCGAACTGCGGGTGCATGTCGGTGGGGAAGCCGGGGTAATACAGCGTTTGAATGTTGACGTTGGTCAGCTTGCGGTCGCTTTTGACCACGACCGAGTCGTCCTCCTCAATGACCTCCACGCCCATCTCGCGCAGCTTTGTCGTAACCGATTCCACGTGCTTGGGGATCACCGAGCGGATACGCACGCAACCACCCGTAGCGGCAACCGCTACCATATAAGTGCCTGCCTCGATCATGTCGGGAATGATCGTGTAGGTGCAGCCGCGCAGCGAGGTAACACCGTGGATCTTGATGACAGACGTGCCCGCTCCCGTAATGTTGGCACCGCAGGCGTTGAGGAAGTTGGCAAGGTCGACGATGTGCGGCTCGCGCGCCGCGTTTTCGATGGTCGTCGTACCGTTTGCCAGAACCGCCGCTAAAATTACGTTGACCGTAGCACCCACCGATGCAATGTCAAAATACACCGTACCTGCTCCCGTCAGCGGTGCTTCCGTTTCCACGCGAATGACGCCGCCGTCGGTGTCGATCTGTGCGCCGAGTGCGCGGAATCCCTTGAAATGCTGATCCAAGGGGCGCGTGCCACCAAAGTCACAGCCGCCGGGCCAGGTGATGCGCGCCTTGCCGAAGCGACCGAGCTCCGCGCCGAGCAGATAGGAGGAGCCGCGCAGCTTGCGCACGAGCTCGTCGGGGGATGCACCTTGCTTGATGTAGGTCGTGTCGATACGGACGGTGGTGGGATTGAGGTAGGTGATCTGCGCGCCCATCTGGCGCAGAAGCTCGAGCGAGGTGGCGATATCGCTGACCCCCGGAATGTTTTCCAGCGTGCAAGCGTCCCCTACGAGGATCGTTGCGAAAAGGATCGGCAACGCCGCGTTTTTCATACCGCTGACGGGTATCTCACCGTACAGAGGTCTTCCGCCCTGAATGATCATTCTTGTCGTTGACATGATGTGATACAGGGGACACAGACGTGCCGCCCACTCCTTTTCCGTAGTGTTGACAGAGCAACCGAAGCACGGGCTTTCGGCACTCTATATAAACAAATTATATTTATATTAACATTATAACATAACATTTCCAAAAAGAAAAGTCCCTTTTGCTATTTTTTTGCAATTTTTTTGCGGCTTGCGACCGCATTTTCAGTATATGCCGACACGGAAGAAGTGTGCTTTGGGGCAGAACAAAAAAAGGGAGACTCGCAAGAGCCTCCCGCTGTTGGATTCTTATTTCTTCCTGTAATATGCTACCGCAAGATCCACGACCATGCTGTAGGAGCGCGTGCCTGCAGAGGAGCCTTGCCCCTTGAGATAGGCATCGTTGGTGGCACCCGTGACCGATGCGGCAAGATTGTCGCGGTATTTGTCAAAAAACGCGCTGTAGGCTGCCTGCTCGCCGTGGATCTCCTCGGGCACCGATTGCCGGATCTCGGCGTATCCCTCGTAATCGGCGGCGTAGAGTGCGGACATGACGAACTCATATGTGTTCAGTACGCCGCTGTAGCGGATATAAGGGTCGTCGGATGCCATGCAGACCAAGAACGCCACGAAATTTGCCTCATCCTCGCGTGCCACACCGCGCTGGTGCGCCAGCTCGTGTGCCGCTGTGTGGGGGATCGTGTAATCGGGGAAGTTGACGTTGATGTTTGCCTCCCCCGTGAAAAAGGTGTAAACACCGGTAATGTGCGTGTAGGACATCGGGTCACTCAGCATCACGGGCTTCAGCCGCGAGGAAAAATGATCGAGAAAATCGTATTGCTCGCACACGCGGTCGTAAGCGTCAATGAGCTTGTCGTTCATTTCGGAAACCGAGTAGGGCATGACCGATGCGCCGTTTGGCTGATAGGTGATCTCGTCGGCAAGGCAAGAAAGCTCCGCCGCCAGAATTTCTGCCGTGTCGTACAGCTCCTCGGCACTCACGGGGCGGCGCTCCAGCCCCAGCTTGTGGTCCAGCGTGTACCCGTGATAGCCAGCCGCAAAGGTCCATACGAAGAGGTTGAGAACGATGCAGACGAGGGACAGAATGATCCCGATATAGACCAGCGTATTCCGCCATGAATTGCAGTAGTGACGGTACGCAATGACGATTAAGACCGCTGCCGCGAGAGGGATCAGCAGGATACACAGCTCCGCCACGGAAAAGGGGAGCCAGCCCGTCAGCTTTGCCAGCAGAAAGCGGAACACGGGGCTGACGGTGCGGTTGAACCAATCGGCAAAGGCGGGGCTGATTACGAACGCCAAGTAGATCAAGGCACTGGCGGCGGTGAGGGCAAAAATGATCCTTGACGCAAGGGGTAATTTTTTTACACGGCTTTCGGGGGTGTTCATAAAGCCTCCTTCTTCGTGGTAAGCGATTCCCAAAATGCGGGGAACAGCGTGCGGATCAGGGCTTCCATGTCGGGGGCGAGAGGGGCTTGGAGCGTCATGCGCTCGTGCGTTCTCGGATGCGGAAAGGACAGCGTGTGTGCGTGCAGCGCGTGACGCGGGATCAGGTTCGTGGGCGTGCCGTAGAGGTCGTCGCCCGTGATGGGATGCCCGCTTGACGCAAAGTGCACGCGTAACTGGTGCGTGCGCCCCGTGATCGGCGACGCCTTGACCAGCGTGTGTCCGTTTTCGACCGCTAAAACCTCGTAAACGGTCTTGGCAGGATCGGCGTCGGGCGTGTCGGGTGTGCAGACCTCGCGCAGGATAATGCTCTCCTTCGTGCGGTGCAGGCAGACGTCGATCTCGCCCGCACGCTCGCGCATCTCTCCGTCCAGAACCGCCAGATACTGCTTGCGGATCTCTCCCGCCTGCAGCGCCTGCGTCAGACGCCCTGCGGCGGTCTTGTTGCGCGCCACGAGCAATAGTCCGCTCGTGTTGCGGTCAAGGCGGTTGATCGGGCGGAACACGAAGGGGATCCCGCGTTGTGCGTAGCGGAACGCCAGCGCGTTTGCCACGGTGTCGTCGTGGTGGTCATGCGAGGGGTGCGTTGGCATATCGGCGGGCTTTGAGGGGACGACGAGCTCGTCGTCCTCGTACAGCACGTCCAAGGGGAGCTCCACCGCCGCAAGATTCGGCGAGGATGCGCGATCCTCGGTTTCCAGAGTCAACACGTCCCCCTCGCGCAGCGCGTACCGCACAGTGCAACGCACGCCATTCACGCAGATGCCGGCATTGCGATATTTGAGATATTTCAGCATTTTTGTCGACAGATCAAGCTCGGTGCGCAGCAGCTCGCGCACCGACCGTCCTGCCCATTCCTTTGAAATGATGATCTGCATAGCGTACCCCGTTTTTTTGATCTGACGATAGTATATCATTTTTTTTCGTCTTTTACAAGAAGTTTCGGTGACGGAATTGAAATAATTGTGAAATGTGAGAGGAAAGACTTGCAGAAAACGCTTTTTTGTGATAAAATAATGCGTAGATCATCGGATTTTTCGCTTTGCTGAAAGGAAATACACATGAACGTCAAAAAAATGATCGCGCTGGGGCTTGCCGCGCTGATGCTTGTCTTGCCCCTTGCCGCTTGCAAAAACAGGGGGGAGGCACCCGACAGCACCCTGACCGTTCCCAAGAAAATCGACACCGCGCCCGTTGAGGTGCCGGAGGGCGCGGACTACGCCTCTCTTGCCGCCGAGCAGTTGGATCAGGTGCCGACAGCCCCTGCCTCGGATTTTACCTACGTCACCGCCAACGGCGTGGCGCGTATCACGGCTTACACGGGGGAGGCATCCGCTGTGCGTGTACCGCACACACTTGACGGCGCGACGGTAACGAGCATTGCCGACGGCGTTTTTGAAGGACACACGGAGCTTGTGACGCTGATCCTGCCCGATACGCTCTCGTATATCGGCGAGGGGATCTTGAAAAATTGCACGTCCCTGCAATATCTGGAGTGCGCCTTGATGGGCGAGGACGCCGAGAGCGCGCAGTTCCTCGGATACCTCTTTGGCGCGGATACGCACGGAAACAACCCGCGTGATATTCCCGCGTCGCTCAAGCTGGTGCGCCTTGGCGGAACGGTAGAGGAGATTGCCGCGTACACCTTCTTTGATTGCAACGACCTCTTGGCGGTGATCCTCCCCGAAAGCGTTCAAACGGTGGGAAAATTTGCGTTTTACAACTGTACGTCCCTGGAAAGCGTGGTCGGTCTGGAGCAATTGCACGCGATCGGGGAATACGCCTTTGCGGATTGCACGTCCTTTAAGGAACTCGTCTTTGGCGTGTCGCTGACCTCAATCGGCTATGCGGCACTGCTGGGCTGTGACGGGCTGCTCAGCCTCACGCTTCCGTTTGTGGGTGGTACGGCGACCGAAAACACCTACCTCGGTTATATTTTCGGTGCGGAGCACGTTGAGTTTTCAAAGGGGTATTATCCGCCGCGTTTTGCGCGCGTGGAGCTGCTTTCGTGCTGCACGTCACTTGGCAATTACGCCTTTTTTGAGTGCGAGTCACTCAGGGAGGTCGTTCTGCCCGAGGGACTGACGACCGTCGGTGCGCGCGCCTTCTATCTGTGCACCGCGCTCTGGAGCGTCAAGCTCCCCGATTCGCTCAAAACCATCCGCGAGGCGGCGTTTCACGGATGTAGCGCGCTCAAGGAGATCACCTTTGGCACGGGGCTGACGAAGATCGGTGCAAACGCGTTCTACGGGTGCGTGTCGCTGACATCGGTGACCTTGCCGAGTGCGCTCAAATCTCTCCCCGCATCCTGCTTTGCCGATTGCATCTCACTCAAGACCGTGAAGCTCGGCGGTGTTACGAGCGTGGGCGCGCAGGCGTTCCGCAACTGCACGGCAATCAAGTCGGTTTCCGCCTCGCAGAAGGTCACCTTTGGCGAAGGGAACGGCTGTGTCGAGAGCAAATTGAAATAAAAAAATCAGTCGTGACCGCGGTCACGACTGATTTACTTTTCGATACAGCTCCGCCTGTAAGCCGGGTTCTGTCGAGGGCGGTCATCAATCTGCGCGCCGCGTCACCGCGACGCTTCGAAACGCGTGTTTCGTGCCACCTCGGGAGATATGCCGGACAAGCCTCCCATGGGGTGTTGCTTCGGATAGGGTTTACAGCGGACCTATGTTACCATAGGAACGGGTGAGCTCTTACCTCGCCTTTCCATCCTTACCGCGCGTGGCGGCGGTTTATTTCTGTTGCACTTTCCCGACGGTTACCCGTGGCTGACGTTATCAGCTATCCTGTCCTGTGAAGCCCGGACTTTCCTCACGGTAATACCTTTCGGCAACATACCGCGCGACCGTCCGGCGGAGCTATCCATTATTATACCCGAAACGCACACGTTTGTCAAGAGCAATATTTGCAATCTTTTGCGCGAAAAAGACAATTGCTTTTTTGCAAATATGTTTAGTATAATGCCAATACAGACGTCAAACGGTGAGCAGAAAGGATCCCTCCATGAAGCTTTTGACCTTGTAGGAGAACATAAAAAACGGCCGCGTGGATGCTTTCCGCGCGGCTTTTTGAATTTGCACTTGCTATTTTTTTAGTGATGTGTTATAATAAACGGGATCAAAACAGGGAGGTGTCTCCATGCAAAACAAATACACGCGCTTAAAATACGCCTGCTATACCATCAACGTTTCCATGTCCGCCGTGACCGTGCTCTCTTCGATCCTCTTTCTGACCTTCCGCACGCTCTACGGCATCTCCTATTCGCTTTTGGGGTTCTTGGTGCTGATCAATTTTCTGACTCAGCTTTCCGTTGACCTATTTCTCTCCTTTTTCTCGCACAGGATCAATATCCCCGCCGCCGTCAAAATGACCCCCGTGCTGACGGTGCTGGGGTTGTGTATCTATGCGCTCTGGTCCTTCCTCTTTCCCGATGCGGTCTATGCGGGGCTTGTGATCGGAACGGTGATCTTTTCAGCCGCAGCGGGACTGAACGAGGTGCTGACCAGCCCGGTGATCGCCGCGATTCCGTCGGACGATCCCGACCGCGAAATGAGCAAGCTTCACTCCACCTATGCGTGGGGCGTGGTCGGCGTGATCATTTTTGCAACGCTCTTTCTCGAGCTGCTCGGGCGCGAGCGCTGGCAATGGTTGGCACTGCTCTTTGCGGCAATTCCCATGCTTTCCATGATCCTCTTTTCGGGCGTGGAGATCCCCAAAATGGAAACGCCCGAGCGCGTGTCGGGTGCATTGCGCCTCTTGAAAAATCGCGGGCTTTGGCTCAGCGTCGCGGGGATCTTTCTCGGCAGCGTTGCCGAGGCGGTCATGACGCAATGGAGCTCGGGATATCTTGAAGCGACGCTTGGAATCCCGAAGCTTTGGGGAGATATCTTCGGCTTTGCTGTGTTTGCCGCCATGCTGGGGCTTGGGCGCACGCTTTACGCCAAGATCGGCAAAAACATCGAGCGTGTGTTGATTTTGGGTGCTGTTGGAGCTGTTTTTTGCTATCTGCTCGCGGTGCTGTCGCCGCTGCCGATCGTGGGGCTGGCGGCTTGCGCGCTGACAGGCTTTTGCGTGTCGATGCTCTGGCCCGGCAGCCTTGTCGTGGCTTCCGACCGTTTCCCGTCGGGCGGTGTGTTTATCTACGCCTTGATGGCATCGGGCGGAGACCTCGGCGCGGCACTGGGACCGCAGATGATGGGGATCGTCACTGATGCGGCGATCGTCAATCCCACGCTGGCAGAAGGGGCGCGCACGCTCTCACTCACCCCCGACCAATTCGGCATGAAGCTTGGAATGCTTGTCGCCATGCTCTTTCCGCTGGCGGCGATCCCGATCTACGTCAAGCTGTGGAAGGGAAGAAAACGATAAAAAAGATGGGCGTCCTGTGGGGGCGCCCATCTTTTGCCCCCGTTTCATACCGCGTCGGGGCAGAGTGGTTTTTTATGCTTCCAAAATTCGTTTGGTCTGCGGAATACGCAGCAGCAGTGCGGCGACAGCCAACACGATCGCTGTGTCGGGCAGCATGTAGATGCCGTTGTAGCAGAGCGAATAGAGCACGGGTTGATTGACCCATTCCGCGCCAAAGGCTACGAACTCGGCGTAATTCGCCCAGAGAATGATGCCTGCCAGAAAATGCACGCCAAAGCGCAGCACACATGCGAGCGTAATGCCGAGCATCTGTCCCGCAAAGCCCTTTTTGCGGAAGAGCCCCGCCAGTCCCAGCACCGTGAACGCCACGATGTAGTCAAGCAGGAGCGAGCCGATGAGCATCGTGGGGGTCAGACCCCACGAGAACACACCGCCCTGCAAAATTTGCGTCCAGGAATAGCAGAACGCCGTTCCCAAGCCCCACGTGATGCCGTATTTGATGGATACGAGGCATATGGGCAGCATGGACGCGAGGGTAATCGAGCCGTCGAAGGGGAGCTGTGCGAACTTCACGAAGCTGAGCACCACAGCCAGAGCCAGCATCACGGCACACTCGCAAAGCGCGCGAATGCTTTTGGATCGTTTCATATTCATAGATACTTCCTCCCAAAAAATAAAATTGACCGCACGAAATCTCCGTGTGGTCAATCATTTTGTTAAGAGTAAGTACCCAAACAAAAGAAGAATCTCCCTACGCCGGTATTATCCGTATCAGGTAAAAGGGTTTGGCAATCGCCATCTCAGCCGTCTTGTGACAGCACCCCCGATTTTATGCGGTTTGATTGGTATGAAACGCTTGTAGTATACCACAAGCCGCTTCCTTTGTCAAGTGCTTTGAGAAAAATTATTTGTAGTAGTAGTTGGGAAGAACGTCCTTGAGCGTTTTGACGTCGGCATAAACCTTTTGATCAAGCGATACCTTGTCGTAAAGCTTGTCGCACTCGTTGCGGAAGATCTTGGAGGTCAGTGCCTCGGTAAAGGAGATGCTGTAGGAGGATTCAAACCAGGATTCGTTTTCCTCCATCTCATATGCCTTTTCGGTGTGGTCAAGCTTCATCACGATGTGATAACCCATCGTGGATTCCACGTGAAAGATCTCGCCAACCTCTGCCGTTTCCAGCTTTTCCATGATCTGATCCAGATAGAAAAGCGCGGAGCTGTTTGCCGAATATTCCACGTTCTTTTGCAGGTAATAGCCGTCGGCGTAGGTCTCGCTCTCGCTCAATTCACTCACAAGTGCCGTAAACTGCGCGGGTGTTGCACCGCTGAGGTCGGTCAGGAGCGCGTCCAGACGGTTGTCAAGTGCCTCCAGCTCGGATTCGCTTTTGGGCGTTGTTTCGTAGCCCGTGCCGTCGGCGTTGATCTTGTAGGAGCGCACGCCTTTTTCTCTGTCGTAGGACACGTGGGTTTTCGAGGCATCGGTGTAGTAGATGATCTCACCGTTTACAAGCTCGGTGTGGGTTGTGACCTTGTAGCAGACCGAGCCGTCGGACTCGTTGAAGTAGATCTCGTCGCCGTATTTGTCGGTCTCATAGACGTAGTTGTAGTTGGCAAGGAAGATCTGGTCGAAGTGAACGTAGGTCTCCTCGAGATAATTCTGCTTGACGTTGTGACCCAGGCGCGAGTAGAGGTGGTTTTGCACCGCCTCAAGCTTTGCGTTCATCACAAGGTACTCTTCCATCAGGTCATAGTTGACACCGTAGTCGGCAAGCACCGAGTTGAGCTTGTTCTTGTTGCCGTCACCGTCGGTCAGGACAAATTCGTTGAGGTAGTCGTCGATCTCCTCCAGCGTTGCCTCGCTCAGCTCCAGTTCGTACAGATCAAACATATACTGTGCGATAAGCACGTAGCGGCACTCCTTGAGGATGACGGCGCGGTAGTATTCGTCGGTCGTCTGGAGGTTTCCGCTGTTGTCAAAATCGTCGGTCATGTCCCAGAAGGCGTTCTGGAGCGCGTTTTTGCCGTTGATCGTGTAGCCTGCCACCGCAAGATTTCCCTTGAGGATCGAAAGCTGGAGCTCGTAGAGCTCTGCGGGGTAGACGTAGGTCTTGCCGTCGATTTCCAGCGTGAGCATGGGGGTGCCGTGGGTTCCCTTGCACGAGGCGCAGGAGGAGAGCGGCATCAGCAAGAGGGTCAGCGCGAGCAAGAGAAGCATGACTCTTGACAGTTGTTTTTTCATAAAGGTCGTCCTTTCTTTTGCGGATACTTTATTATAACGCAGTTTTTTGTGTTTGTCTACCCGTTTTGGTGACGGATTTCCATATATTTTTCAAACATTTTGTGAATGAAGGGGAGCGGATCGTCCTCCTTTTGCAATCGCAGACAGATGCGCGCCTCGCCCGCCATCACCATGCGCAAGCGACCGGGGTAGAGCGTGGCAAGCTCGGACCATACGTCAAAGTCCAGCCGCTCGGGCGTGATGTGAATGCCCGAGGCATCCTGCTTGATCGACGTGATGCCGCATTTGACGGCAATATTGTGGATCAAGGCGATCTGCAAGAGGTTTTGTGTGGGGACGGGCGGCTCGCCGAAGCGGTCGACCAATTCGTCGGTGATGTCCGACAGATCCTCGTTTGTGGCAATGAGTGCGATCTTTTTGTAAAGTGCCATGCGCTGTGCGGGGTAGGGGACGTATTTTTCGGGCAGATACGCGTCGAATTGCAGGGAAACCGTACATTCGACCTCGGGTGCCTCCGCCTCGCCCTTTTCCTCCAGTACCGCGCGATTGAGCAGCTTGATATAAAGATCGTATCCGATCGCGTCAAGGTGTCCGTGCTGCTCCGCGCCGAGAATGTTGCCCGCACCGCGGATCTCCATGTCGCGCAGGGCGATCTTAAAGCCCGCACCGAACTCGGCGTATTCGCGGATCGCCTCGAGCCGCTTTTGTGCGATCTCGGGGATGGATTTAAAGGGCGGGAAAGTGAAATACGCATACGCGCGGCGCGAGGAGCGACCGATGCGTCCGCGGATCTGATGCAGCTGTGAAAGCCCCAGACGGTGCGCGTTTTCAACGATCAGCGTGTTAGCGTTGGGAATGTCCACACCGGTTTCGATGATCGTGGTGCACACGAGAATGTCGATCTCGCCGCGCAGCATCTCCTCCCATATGCGCTCCAGCTCCTCCTTGTCCATCTTCCCGTGCGCCACGGTAATGCGCGCCTCGGGAATGGCGGCGGAAAGCTGGGATGCCACCGTGTTGATGTTTTCTACGTTGTTGTAAAGATAGAAGATCTGTCCGCCGCGCCGCAATTCGCGCCGCACAGCCTCCTCGATGATGAGTCCGTCCTTTTCGAGGACATAGGTCTGCACGGGCAGACGGTCGCCGGGGGCATCGTCAAGGATCGAGATGTCGCGGATGCCGCCCATCGCCATGTTGAGCGTGCGGGGGATCGGCGTTGCGGAGAGCGCGAGAACGTCCACGCCGTCGCAAAGCTGCTTGAGCTTTTCCTTTTGCGCCACACCGAAGCGTTGCTCCTCGTCGATGATCACCAGCCCCAGATCGTGGAATTTGATATCCTTGGAGAGCAGGCGATGCGTGCCGACGATGATGTCGATCTCCCCGCGCGAGAGACGCCGAACGGTTTGCGCCTGCTGCTTGGTCGTGCGGAAGCGCGAGAGCATATCCACGTTGACCGCAAAGGCGCGCATGCGGCTGACGATGGTCTGGTAGTGCTGAAGCGCGAGAAGCGTCGTGGGCACGAGGATCGCCGCCTGCTTGCCGCCCAGCACCGCCTTGTATGCGGCGCGGAGCGCGACCTCGGTCTTGCCGTAGCCCACGTCGCCGCAAAGCAGGCGATCCATGGGAACTGCCTTCATCATGTCGCCCTTGATCTCGTCGGCGGCGGAAAGCTGGCTTTCTGTCTCGTCGTACGGGAATGCGTCCTCAAACGCCTTCTGATAGCTGTCGTCGGCAGGGAAGGCGTGACCGGGGCGGCGCAATCTCTCGGCGTAGAGCTTGATGAGCTCCTTCGCCATGTCCTTGACCGCACCCTTTGCGCGCGCCTTGGACTTTTTCCACGCCTCTCCGCCCATCTTGGAGAGCTTGACGAGTCCGTCGTCTGAGTGCGCGCCGATATATTTGGATACCTTGTCGAGCTTTTCGATCGAAATGAACAGCTTGTCGCTGCCTGCGTACTGGATACCGATATAGTCCCGCGTGATCCCCTCGCAGGTCAGAGTTTCAATGCCCGTATAGCGGCCGATACCGTAATTTTCGTGCACGACGAAATCACCGACCTCAAGCTCGGCATAGGACAGAATACTTTTTGAATTTTTCCTCTTTTTCTTGATCCTACTCTTGGAGGAGAGCGAAAGCGCGCCCACGTGCGCGTCCGTGCCCAAGGAGAGCACCGCAAATTTGGGTACGATCAATTCAAAGCCCGCCAAGGCGTTTCGGTAAAGCACCGATACCGTTCCGCGCTCCATTCCGTCGGGGGTCTTAGGCTCGGGGCACACGACAAAGCCGCGTGCGGACAGCTTTTGCTCGGCGGTGCGTGCGGCAACCTCGTTTTCGGTCAGCACCAGACAGCGGTAGCCGTTTTGCACATAATTGCCCAGATCCTCCAGAAACAGCTCCTCGTTCTCCACGTAGGTCACCGTGTGACGTGTGCGGAAGCCGAACAAGCCCGAAAGGCGCTTGTCGCTGACTGCGTGTGCGATGGAATCGGCGTGAAGCGTGACGTTTGCATCGCAAAACAACTCAAACGCTGTAGCGGATTTGGAATAATCGGTGTATTGGGGGGCGATCGTGCCGCCCTCGACAAGCTCGGTCACGGTCTGCTCCAGATGCCACGCCGACGCTTTGATGCGGTCGCTCACGGCATTGGTGCCGCGGATGCAGACGAGCGTGCGCGCATTGAAATAATCTAAAAGAGAAGCACGCTCGGGGTAGACCAGCGTGATATATTTGTCAAGAAAATGAAGCTCGCGGCTGCCGTCTGCTGCCCCCTCCACGGCGGCGCTTTCCTTGACCAGCTCCTCCAGCACCCGCTCGTCGTGCGTGACCTTGAACTGCGCGGTCAACGCTTTTTTCAGCGATGCCAGCACGTCGGACGTGACGAGCAGCTCGCGCGCGGGCGGAAATGCGGCAGACGTCACCGTGTCGGACATGCGCTGGCTTTCGGGATCGAACAGACCCATACGGTCGATCTCGTCGCCGAAAAACTCAATACGCAATGCAAAAGTGCCGTTTTTGGACGCGCCGTCAGCGTCGCTGAAGGCGGCGTAGGGGGGATAGACGTCCACGATGCCGCCGCGCAGGGCAAACTGACCGGGGCTGTCGACCAGATCCACGCGCACGTAGCCTGCGGCGGTGAGCTGCTTTGCAAACGCCTGCGGCTCGATCACGGTAGATTGCTCAATGCGGATCGTTGCTTCGCGCAGACGGGACGGGGGAATGGTGTAGCCGAGCGTTGCGTCGGGCGTGGTCAGGATCACGTCGTAGTCGTCGCAAAGAATCCCGTACAACACGCGCAGCCTCTCATGCTCGTACTCATGGGAGGCGGTAATGTTATAAAACGTGAGGTCGCGCGTCATATAGAAGGCGGCGCGCAGTCCGCATCTCTCCAGCACGCCGAGAAGACGCACGCAGTCCTTTTCCTCGGGACAGACGATCAGCGCGGGCGTGTCTGCACGCGTTTGCGCGGTATCCTCGACCAGAGAAACGAGAAACGCGTCGGACGCACCGTCACACAAGCCGCTGGCGAGGATCGGCAACGGCTTGTCGCGGAAATTGCGTGTTGCCACGCGCAACAGCTGTGCATATTCGGGATCACTGCGGATACATTGGGTTAAAAGGCTCATAAATTACTCTTTCTCGGGTTTGTAAGAATTGCAGAGCTGCATGGCATCGTCGAATTTGCCGTCAAGGATCTTGTCAAGCCCCTCGCGGACGCAGCCGAACGCGCCGAACAGTGCCTCCTGCTCGCTCTTGGTAAAGTCTGACAGCACCCACGCCGCCAGATCGTAATCGGGGTGCGGCTTTTCACCTACGCCGATGCGCACGCGGGGGAAATTGTCCGAGCCGAGGTGTGCGATGATGTCCTTGAGACCATTGTGGCCTCCCGCGCTCCCCTTGCGGCGCACGCGCAGCTTGCCGGGGGCTTGCGTGATGTCGTCCGAGAGCACGATGACGTTCTCGGGCGCGATCTTGTAAAACGTCGCCGCCTCGCCGACTGCCGTGCCCGACGCGTTCATCATCGTTTGCGGCTTCATAAGGATCACGCGGTGCGAGCCGAGCTGTGCTTCGCCGCAAAGCGCGTGAAAGCGGGAGCGCTCGATGCGCGCGCCGCAGGTCTGCGCGACGTAGTCGATGCAGAGAAAGCCCGCGTTGTGGCGCGTATTGAAATATTTGTCACCGGGGTTCCCAAGCCCCACGATCAGGTGCGTGATGGGGGACTGTGGTGCCTTTTCCTTTTTTGCGATCTTTTTAAACAGGTCAAAAATGTCAGCCATTTGATCTTCTCCTTGCTTTTGTCTGCGTTTTCAAGCCGAAAACGCAAAAGGGCGCCCGACTCACTCGGAGTCCGCCGCAAAATCGTATTTACCACATTATACAATACAAACCCCCGGGTGTCAAACGCATTTTGTGCGATTTTGCTCTTGTTCACAAAATGTTTACAATATTGACGATGTTTTAACGATGTAAACCTATGGAAAAATGGGAAAAAATGTGGTATAATAAGCCGTAATGCGAAAGTCGAAAGGGTACGGACGCTTTTTTTGCCGCGCCCGATCATCGGCATGTCAAAATAAAATTCATATAAAATGGAGGATTCCAAACATGGCAAAGAAGTATTGCTATCTGTTTTCCGAAGGCGACGCATCCATGCGTGAGCTGCTCGGCGGTAAGGGCGCAAACCTTGCTGAAATGACCAAGAGCGGTCTTCCTGTTCCCCAGGGCTTCACGATTTCCACCGAGGCCTGCACCCAGTACTACGAGGACGGCAGACAGATCAACGACGGCATCATGGCCGAGATCATGGAGTATATCGTAAAGATGGAGGAGGTTACCGGCAAGAAGTTCGGTGATCTGGAGAACCCCCTGCTCGTTTCCGTCCGTTCGGGCGCACGTGCATCCATGCCCGGTATGATGGATACCATTCTGAACCTGGGTCTGAACGAGGAAGTCGTTGAGGTCATGGCGAAGAAATCCGGCAATGCTCGTTGGGCATACGACTGCTACAGAAGATTTATCCAGATGTACTCCGACGTCGTTATGGAAGTCGGTAAGAAGTACTTCGAGGAGCTCATCGACAAGATGAAGGAAGAGAAGGGCGTGAAGCTCGACGTCGAGCTGACCGCTGAGGACCTGCAGGAGCTGGCTGAGCAGTTTAAGGCTGAGTACAAGGCAAAGATCGGCGAGAACTTCCCCAGCGATCCTAAGGTACAGCTCATCGGCGCTGTTAAGGCAGTGTTCCGTTCTTGGGACAACCCCCGTGCAAACGTCTACAGACGTGACAACGATATTCCTTACTCCTGGGGTACCGCTGTCAACGTACAGGCAATGGCATTCGGTAACATGGGTGACAACTGCGGTACCGGCGTTGCGTTCACGCGTGACCCCGCAACCGGTGAGAAGAAGCTCATGGGTGAGTTCCTGACCAACGCACAGGGTGAGGACGTCGTTGCAGGCGTTCGTACGCCTATGCCCATCGAGGAGATGGCAAACAAGTTCCCGGCTGCATTCGAGCAGTTCAAGAAGGTTTGCGAGATCCTTGAGAACCACTATCACGATATGCAGGATATGGAGTTCACCATCGAGAATGAGAAGCTCTATATGCTCCAGACCCGTAACGGTAAGAGAACCGCTCCCGCAGCTCTTCAGATCGCAGTAGATCTCGTTGCTGAAGGTCACAAGACCAAGGAAGAGGCAGTTCTGATGATCGACCCCAGAAACCTTGACACCCTCCTGCATCCTCAGTTCGATGCAAAGGCACTCAAGGCAGCGAAGCCCATCGGTCGCGGTCTGGGTGCATCCCCCGGCGCCGCTTGCGGTCAGGTCGTATTCTCCGCAGAGGACGCTGAGGCTTGGAAGAATGCAGGCAAGAAGGTCGTTCTCGTTCGTCTTGAAACCTCTCCCGAGGACATCACGGGTATGAAGGCTGCACAGGGTATCCTGACCGTTCGCGGCGGTATGACCTCTCACGCAGCAGTCGTTGCACGCGGCATGGGTAAGTGCTGCGTATCCGGTTGCGGCGAGATCGCAATGGACGAGGAGAACAAGCAGTTCACGCTGGCAGGCATGTCCTACCACGAGGGCGATTGCATCTCCATCGACGGCTCCACGGGTAATATTTACGACGGTCTGTTCCCCACCGTTGACGCAGAGATCTCCGGAAACTTCGGCACCATCATGGGTTGGGCTGACGAGTTCCGTACGCTGAAGGTCCGCACCAACGCAGATACTCCCGCAGACGCAAAGAAGGCTCGCGAGCTGGGTGCTGAGGGTATCGGTCTGTGCCGTACCGAGCATATGTTCTTCGAGGCAGACAGAATCGCGGCATTCCGTGAAATGATCTGCTCCGACACCGCTGAGGAAAGAGAAGCAGCTCTTGCTAAGATTCTTCCTTACCAGAAGGGCGACTTCGAGAAGCTTTACGAGGCTCTCGAGGGCAATCCCGTTTGCATCCGTTTGCTGGATCCCCCTCTCCACGAGTTCGTTCCTACCACCGAGGAGGACATCGCAGCTCTGGCAAAGGCACAGGGCAAGAGCGTTGATGCGATCAAGGCGATCATCGCTTCTCTCCACGAGTTCAACCCCATGATGGGTCACCGCGGATGCCGTCTGGCAGTCACCTATCCCGAAATCGCAAAGATGCAGACCACCGCTGTCATCCGTGCGGCAATCAACGTTCAGAAGGCTCATCCCGATTGGAATGTCAAGCCCGAGATCATGATCCCGCTGGTTGGCGACGTGAAGGAGCTGAAGTACGTCAAGTCTGTTGTCGTTGAAACCGCAGACGCAGAGATCGCTGCTGCAGGTGCTAAGCTTGAGTACGAGGTTGGTACGATGATCGAGATTCCTCGTGCGTGCCTGACCGCAGACGAGATCGCTGCTAACGCAGACTTCTTCTGCTTCGGTACCAACGACCTGACCCAGATGACCTACGGCTTCTCCCGTGATGACGCAGGTAAGTTCCTGGGCGCATACTACGATGCAAAGATCTTCGAGAACGATCCCTTTGCAAAGCTTGACCAGACCGGTGTCGGCAAGCTGATGAACATGGCAGTAACCCTCGGCCGTCCCGTAAACTCCAACCTCCACGTTGGTATCTGCGGCGAGCACGGCGGTGACCCCACGTCCGTTGAGTTCTGCCACCAGATCGGCCTTGACTACGTATCCTGCTCTCCCTTCAGAGTACCGATCGCACGTCTGGCTGCTGCACAGGCTGCTCTCAAGAAGTAAGATAAACCGAACAAATCAAGCCGCGCACCTCGGTGCGCGGCTTTTGTCGTTTAAAAAATTCTAAAAGTGTTGCAAAAAGGGAAATTGTATGATATAATAAAAATGGAAAATTATCCTTTTCCGAAAAAGAACGAAAGGAATCTGATGATATGAAACACATCAAAAGATTACTGATGGCGTGCATCGCGTTCGTAATGATCTTTTCCATGGTCTTTACGATGAGCGCATGCGACATGAACTCGGGTAGCGGTAAGCAAGACAGTGCCGACGATCCCGACAACGCATGGGGTGACGATATCAAGGTCACACCCGGACAAAACGGATACGGCGGCGAGGGTAAGATCAAGATTACCTTCAAGGCGACGTATGCAGGGGAAACCGAAACGGCAACGGTTACGGTGAACGCAAGCAGTGCAACTGTGGAAGCGTTCGTGCGTGACTTTTTGAAGAGCCCGCTTGGCAACATGGCGTTTGCCGAGCTCTTCCCGTACGGCGTATGGGAGCTTAACGGCGAGGTCATGAGCGTCAACGATATTCTCGTGACGCTTCGCAACGGCGACACGCTGCACCTCAAGCTCCACACGCTTCCCGAGGCAATGGGCGGCAGCGGCGGCACGGTGGACGGCACCGTTGATTTTGAAAACCCCGATCAGATATGGGGTGAGGATGTCACGCCCACACCCGGTCAGAACGGCTACGGCGCTGCCGGCGAGATCAAGATCGGCTTCAAAATTTCTTATCGCGGCGAGGAGGACGAGGTTGTTATCGCAGTCAACGCACAGAGCATCACCTTGGAGGCTCTGATTCGCGATTATCTGGACGGACCTCTTGGCGGCATGAGCTATACCGAGATTCTTGCGTATGGCTCGTGGTATCTCAACGGTGAAATGCTGGGGATCAACGGCGCGGCAAGCGTGCTGGAGAACCGCGACGTGATCACCCTTTCCATGCGCAGGCTTCCCGGCGAGGAGGATGATCCCGTTGGTCCGGACCCGAATCCCGGGGATTCGGACGAATACGTGCTGGTCGAGGTCGTGACCTCGGACGGCTCGAGCACCCACCGTCACTTTGTGACGGCGAGTAGCGGAACGGAATCCCTTTCGTCGATCGTTTACATCGCGGGCTTTGACATGAATCAGCTTTTGGCGAAGGACGTTACGGTCAATGTCAACGGCGCGCCGATCAAATCCACGACCTATGCCGTCAAGAACGGTGACCACGTTTACATCGACGTGACCGGCACGGATTTTGATTCCAACACCAAGCCGAACCCCGACGTCAATGAAACCGTAAGCGTGATTCTTTTGTATACAGACAACACGTTCGAAAGCTATTCGCGCGATGTTTACGAGAATATCTCGCTTTCCGAGTTTTTGGCTTTGTATATGGAGCTTGACTTTGACAAAATGCTGCGGAACGGAAAGTGGCGCGTGGACGGTGAGGACGTGAGCAGCGGTGACTATATGCTCCGTGGCGGCGAGAGCGTGATGTTCCGCCAGAACGGGCTGAATAACTCCAACGAGTGGGGCACGGGCATCAAGGGCATGGTCACCACGCACGAGTTGCTTGTGTATCCCTTCGACATCAAGCTTTCTACGACGGGAACAACGGCGGCGGAGCTTTACGAGAATTATTTCAGCCATATCTTTGGCATCGATCTCGACAAGGCTTTAAACGAGAACCACCTCTTGCTTATGATCGACGACGCTCGCGTTTTTGATCTCGCGGATGCAAAAGAAACAAAGATTTATCCCGACAGCGTGGTAAATATCTATTGGTACGGGATTCCCGAGGAATACGAGGACGTGTTTGCGGAAAACATGTATGAAACCGTTGACGCGCAGGTCTGCTTGAGCTATCTTGACGGCAGCGCGGATTACATCGGCTTCTGGGCGCTTCCGGGCGTTACCGTGCGCGAGGCGTTTGAGGATTACGGCTATTGCTTCGAATACTACGCACAGTACGGTCGCTTCCTTGACTCCGACGACCGAGAGATCAGCGGCGACAGCCTTATCCCAGCAGACGGCTATTTCAGATGGCTGCAGGAGAGCCCGTTCCCCACGTTCGATTTCGCTTTTGGCGACGATCCCGAGGATTTTGATTTCTCCATTAAGCTCGGCTTCCGCTTTGAGGATCAGTTCAAGGAAGAAACCGTTTGGTTTGCGAAGGACGGATACACGCTTGATAAATTCTATCAGCTGTATTTGTCCGACACATTCTTCGACGGTTGGGATTACAACAACCTTTCCAAGTGCGGTAGCTGGTATTTTGAAAACAAGCTCTGCACCAAGAGCACCGTGATCACGGACGGCGGCTATCTGGAATTCCGCTTCTCCTTTATTCCCGAGGATAGCGGCTTTGAGGCACTGTTTGACAGCACCACGCCCAAGCCCGAGGTCATGTTCATCGTGAGCATTGACTTTTCCGCGCTGATCAAGGATGGGACCGCAGTGCCGACTGTTATGCTCTCGCTCAACGAGGGCAGCACGCTCCGCGACGCAGTGAACCGCGCGCTGAAGCAGTACGACATGAGCTACGACGATACGGCTGACATGAGAGGCTATTGGACCGTCAACGGTAACACCGTGCAGTCAACGTACCTTCTCAAGAGCGGCGACAAGATCCAATACGTTGCGCTCGGCGGTGAAGGCGGCGAAGGTGGCGACGATGGCGGAACCACGACGCAGCAGATTACCGTTTATCTCATGGAGATGAATTCCAACGGCATGATGCACCGTCAGCCCTATGCGGTTGATCTTGGCACAACGCTGGCAGAGCTGGTTGATAGGGGTTACAAAGAATCCTACGAGGTGATGCTTGAGGACGGCTACTTTGCCGTAAACGAGGCGTTCGTAGAAGATGGATACAGCTATGTCCTGTGTGAGGGTGATGAGATCCTTTACATTTTGCACGGATCGGGCGATGAGGATCTGATGATTCTTGTTTACCTGACGTTTATCTCCGATGGACACCCCGAAACCGTTGAGGCAGAGCTGAGAGCAGGAAGCACCCTGCGCGATCTGGCAGACATTTACACGTCGTGGGGTTATGACGGCAGTCTTCTGTACGGCTATTGGACGGTCAATGGCTCGGAGGCTGTCAAGCCCGAAATGATCCTTTCGGGCGGCGATGAGATCGAGTTTATTATCACCTCCGATGAGGGAGGCGGAGAGCCCGGCGGCGACGACGGCACGCACACGCACGAGTGGAATGCCGAAAACGGCACCTGCGGCACGTGCAGCGAGCCTTGTCCCGTTGACCACGCAACCGAGGCGATTTTCGCACCTTGCTACGTTTGCGGCTTTGCAGGCTATGCGGGCGGCGGATACGAGCACAGATCGATTACGATCTACGTCAACGGTGAGTATTACACCACCGTAACCGTATCCTATATGCCCGGGGAATATCCGACCATGAACGCCGTCCTCGCACTGACGGATCTTGGCACGTTTAATGAATTGAACGAGCGTTACGTGATTCTTTCCAACGAACGCGAGAGCGAATGGACCAGCGGTAACAATAAACTGTATTACGATACGGAGATCTACATCAACGATCGTCCCGAGGAGATCCCGCCTGCGGTTTGGTATACCGTGTACTTCACGAAGTTTTATGCGGGTGACAATTGGCAGCATGCTAAGAAGGGCATGTGGATGGAGCTCGAGAATGGCACTACGCTGACCGACGCATTCTCTCACTTGGGCGCGGACGTTTGGGAAAACGACCATATCTGGGTCAACGGTACGCTTGTGACCGATTGGAACAGCGTGCAGATCACTTCAACTACCTACATTGTGATCCTGCAGGACGGAATCGAGAACGCGAGCATTACCGCTACCGTGGTCAACGAGCTCACGGGTGAAACCCGCAAGGTAGTCTACGAGGCTCCCGTGTACTTCTCTATGGTACAAGGAGATCTGATAGGCACTCTTGCAGACGGACAGACGTGGAATATCGCAGTAGATAACGGTGATTGGGGTACAAGCATCAGTGAGTATGCGATTGCATACAACTTTACCGTTACCATCATGGAGAAAACCACCAACGTTTCGGTCAAGGTCGTGGACGCTGACGGCAAGCCTGCCGTGCTGACGCAGTCGATCAAGGGCGAGCTTCCCACGCTTGCCGAGTTTGTCAAGACCTACCTTGGCGGCGATCCAGAGGCATATTACTTTGCGTCGGTTGACGGCGGTGAATTGCGCGAGCTGACTGCCGATGATACCGTTCCTGCATATTACGGCTACATTATTCCCAAGGCGTTGATCAAGGACGAGATTACGATCACCTACGACGTATCACACAAGTATAACGGAAACATATCGGGCAGGATCACCGTCAAGGCTCCCGTGCTTCTGTACAGTGTCTTCGACGGCTTGGAGGAAGGATATTGGATCACCGAGGTGCTCCGGGACGCATGGCAGTATGAGATTATGGTTGACGGCGTTGCTCTTTCCGAAGAGGAGAAGGGTGGCAATTTCCTGCTTTTGTGGAGTGACTGCACCCTGACGGCAAGACCCTGCTACAACATCCGTATTGAATATACGGAATATATGGGCGATATTCCCATGATCGATCCGATTCAGGTGACGGATCCCGACATGACCATTGCCGAGGTGCTGGAGCTGATGGGCGTTGATCCCTCGCTGTTCATCATTGACATGGATCTTAGTATGCGCGTTGGCGAAGCGTTCCATGATCTTGACAATGCAATTATTTATGCACGCCCCAAAACGCTCCGCTTCGAGTTGACGGTCATTGATTCGCAGGGAATGGAAATGTGGTACCGGCTTGAGGGCTTCCTGGGCTCGGTTACACTCGAAGAGCTGTTTAACCGTTTCTCCGAAATGTACGGTATGTTTGCAGGGGACTACGTCTGGATGATCAAGGATCCCATGATGGGAGAGCTGATAGAGCTTACCGATCCCGCTTATACGTGGTATTACAATGAAGAAATCGGCAACGGCGAGTACTACATTCAACTGGAAAGCAAAAATCTTTGGATTTGGGTAGAGATCGTTGACGGAAACGGGTATATGATTGACCGCCGCGAGGTCTTCGTGCAAAACGGTGCAACCGTGGCAGAGGTTCTGGCAGAGTTTGGCTACAGCACCGCGGAGATCATGCAGATCTACAACATGTCCTATGGCGTCACGATGACGCTTGAGGACGTGATCACGCAGAAAATCGATCTACAGATCATGCTCAACCGTTGCAATCTCTGGGTTTACATTACAGGTGACAACGGTGCTACATTCTTCGACAGCGAAATGCAGCTCACGGGTCGCGTAACCTTGGCAGATATTCTTGACAAGGCAGGGTATAGCGCAGAATTTTTGCGGTATGCGATGCTGGACGGAATGAACTTGAGCGCCGAGGACGAGATCAAGGGCGGGACTCGTCTTGATATCTACCTGATCTACTATCCCATCTATTTCTACATCGAGGACGAATACGGCAACTTCGTTGTGGACGTTTACGAATGGATCTGGGGACGCGTTACGGTTGGCGAGCTGCTGGAGAGATTCGGCAACGGCTACACGTGGGATCAGATCGCGTCCGGGGATTGCTTCATGGGCGAAGCGTATGCCGATACCGTAATCGAATTTGAGGACAAAATCATTCTCCGTCTGTATCCCACAGACGGCGAGGGTGAGGGCAGCAAGGACGAAACGATCACAGTTTACATTGAGGAAGAAATCGATGGCAAGCCCAGTCATACGATGTACGAGTTGAAAATCGGTACGACGCTTGCTGAGTTTATGAACGGAATGTCCGGAATGTCTTACGAGTCAGTTCTTGCGTACGGCTATTATTTCACCGTCAACGGTCAGCCCGTTAAGGATGGCTACAGCTACGTTCTGCAGCATAAGGACGGTGTAAGATTGATCCCCAACGGCGAGGACGCGAATGGCGGAATCGCCGAGGGCATGATCATCGTTTACTTTGAGGAAGAAAAATACGGTGCGCTCGTCCATACGGCGTACGAGGTAACGAGTGGTATGACGCTTGCAGACTTCCTGAAGGTGAATTTCTACACTTCCTACGAAAGCGTTCTGGAAATGGGCTATTATATCACCGTCGAGGATCATTACGTTAAGGGAGACTACGTCCTGCAGAGCAAGGACGTTGTAAGACTCGTAACCGGTGCACCGGATGACGAAGACAGCGAGAGTGAAAAGCCTACGTTCTTCACCGTTTATTATGCAGATATTGCGTACAGCCTTGAATCTCCGATCTGCTTGCGCGATTTCATTATCAATTATTTGGACCACGACATGGATTACGACGGCGTTAACGGTATGTGGTACGTCAACGGCATGGCTGTTAGCACCTACGACTACTGGCTGACGGAGGATTGCGCTCTGACCTATGAGTGGCAGGGGGGCATCATGGGCTTTGAGGTTTATTACAACGGCGTTTCCCATTGGGTAGATTACCCGATCTCGCTCTACGACTTCATTTGCAAGTACCTTGGCGCTGATATGGACGCGGAAGGTATGCACGGCATTTGGTACGTTGACGGTATGATGGTGGCAAGCACCTACGATTATATCTTGACCTACCCATGCAGCCTTTACTATGAAGGCGTGATGACCGAGGGCTTTGAGGTTTATTACAACGGCGTTTCCTATTGGGTAGATTACCCGATCTCGCTCTACGACTTCATTTGCAAGTACCTTGGCGCTGATATGGACGCGGAAGGTATGCACGGCATTTGGTACGTTGACGGCATGACGATGGTAAGCACTTACGATTGTATCTTGACCTACAGCTGTAGTATCCACTATGAGAGTATGATATACAAATCCGAGATTGTAGCATAGTCATACCAACCCAAAAAGGCGGCTCACATTTGTGAGCCGCCGATTTTTGTCGGTTTTATTTGCGCAGGTGCATGCGCTTTTGCAAGCGTCGGAAGTAAAAGGTGATCAGCCCCGAGAGGCAGTAGTCGTAGAGGAAAAAGACCGCGATCATTGCCGCGTAAAGAAGGAGCAACAGCCACCACACGTCAAAGCCCTCAAGCAGCGCAGGCATAAAGAGAACCGACACCGCCCAGATCGCTACGCATGAAACGCTTGCCACCGCCCATTTCAGCAGGTAGGCGGGAACGAGCGAAAGCCGTTCTATCTTTTCCTTGAGGATCGGATAGTAGCCTGCCAGGAGCGCGTAGAACACCACGGGCGTTTTGGCGGGAAGCAGGAGAAGCGACGTGATGGACGTCACGATCCAGATCAACCACGGATACGCGCCGCCGATCTCGATCACCGCGTAAACGCATAGCAAGGACGCGATCACGGCAACACTCAGGTCGACCACCTCGATCACCGCGCCCAGTGCCAAAATGAGCACGCCCAGGGCGCACAGCATTGCGCTCACGGTCAGATTTCTGATCTGTGCTTGCGTATTTCTGCGCTTCGACATACGCCAGTCTCCTTTCTTTTCGGTAAAAGCTCTTGGAGGGTGGAGGGGAGAGGAGGGAGCCTTCTTTCAAGAAGGGACACTCCTCCCCACAAGCCACACACTCAACAACATCTGATCAGGTCGCCGCCCATCAGCTCGCAGCAGCAGTCGGCACAGATGAGCTGCTGACAGCAGGTGCATGCCTGGTCGCTGTTCGATGCCTGACGGTAGCCCGAGCCGTAGCCCTGCGTTTGCGCCAGAATCTGGTCGCGCGCATTGCGATATTCCGAATTGTAGGGGTCAAGACCGCAGGCGCGGTCGAACATTCTCTGCGCGTCCAGAAAATAGCCGCGCTTATAGAGGACGCACCCCATCAGGAAGTGCCACTCGGCGTTCTGATCTGCCGTGGGCATCGAGCGCAGGATCGTTTCGGCCTTTTGCAGGTTGTTATTGTTGATCAGTCGACGCACCTCGGCAAAGCGTGCATCGGCAGAAGCACCGCCGGGGTTTCCGTTGTAATGGTTGCCCGAGGACTGCTTGCCGCCCGAGCGTTCCCTTTGGATCTCCTCGTATGCGGCGTTGATCTCTTTCATTTTTTCGTTGGCGAGGTCGGCAAGATCGCTGTCGCGGTATTTGTCGGGGTGATATTTGCGCGCCAGATTGCGGTACGCCTTTTTGATCTCGTCGTCGGAGGCGTTGGGAGAAACGCCAAGGATCTCATAGGGTGTTTTCATCTTTTTTTGATTCACCTTTCGCAGTTTGTTTCAGGATCCGTTCCGCCGTGGCGGGAAGACCCAGGTAGAGAATGTTGCAAAGCAATTCGTGCAGCTCCGAGGTCGGATGCGGATCGATCAGCACGAAGGCGCGCTCGGCATCGGTCAAAAGACGCTTGAGTGCCAGTGCGACCGTGTTCCAGTCGGATGGGTCGGGGGATTCGCCAAACAGGCGTACGTACGGGTTGAACGCGCCGGATTTGCGATCCTTCAGAAAATCGTCGGCGGCATCGATCAGATAGATCCAATGGCCGATGGCACGTCCGATGTTCGCGGCAATGCGTGCGTCGGCTCCCTCCAAGCCCTCGGAAAAGATCGCCGCCATAAGGCTTCCAAAGATCTCGGCGGGCGCGTCGGCGCTTGGCGGTGCGGAGGTGTCCAGCTCGTGGGCCCGCAGAGCCGCCAGACTGTCGCGCACCGTTTGGTCGAGCGCGGGGTGACGCTTGCGCGCGCGGCGGTAGCCGCTACCGAAAAACCAGGAGGCAAGGCGACCGCGAAACCGCTTAAAGCCCTTTTCGTCGGTCACGTTGTCGCGGCACTTGTGATAGGTCAGAAGAGCCGAGGTGTCGGCACAGTAACGAAGCGTTTCAGAATCGATGGCGGTCAGACGGCGCTTGAGGGGGTGGGCGATGCACCGCTTTTTCTTCAGCGTCAGCTCCTCGCCTGCGAGCGAGATGCGAACCAGCGCGAGAAAAACGAAATCGTAGCTGAGAGAGAAGCGTGAGCACTGTCCCGTGCATTTGCCCATGTGGTGACACAGTCCGCAATACAGTGCGCGATAGCAATCGTAGTCGCGCATACGCAATTCGGGCATTTGTGTGCGAACGTATCCAAGCATCCCCGCTCCTCCTTATTACATACTGACCCATTTTAGTATATTATATATATCATACCGCATTTTTTTATAAAATGCAAGAACAAATTGTGTTTTTTTTTGAAAAAGAATTGATTTTTTCGGGAATTGATGTTAAAATTAAGATATAAAAAAATTGAAGAGAGGAATTTATATGAAGCAGTATCTTTGGCAGCAAAAAGGGAATGTGTACAAAGCGAACCTGCATATGCACACTACGGCATCCGACGGACGCATGACGCCCGAGGAAACAAAAGCGGCGTACAAAGCAAAGGGATATTCGATCGTGGCATTTACCGACCACGAGGTGATCGTAGATCAGCAGGCGTTGCGCGATGAGAACTTTTTGCCTATTACCTCTTATGAAACGGCGATTGGTGAAGAGTGGGAAAGCGGCGTTCCGAACGGCAAAAAGACCTACCACATCAATCTGTATGCCAAGACCGAGGGGCAGGTGCTCTCGCCCGTATTTCGCGAGGCGGGGATTTGGAAGAATATCGAGCACATCAAGGAATACATCACCGACGAGATGAGGCAGATCGATTATCCGCACGTTTATGGCGTGGAGCAGGTCAACGAGCTGATCCGTGTGGCAAACAAGGCAGGATTTCTCGTGTCCTATAACCACCCCGTGTGGTCGTTGCAGAACTACTCCGACTATGCAGAGCTGAAGGGGCTGTGGGGGGTAGAGGTGCACAATACGGGTTGCGCACGGATGGGCTACCCCGACACGGTGCAACCCTTCGAGGATCTGTTGCGCGCCGGCGAGCGTGTTTATCCGCTGGCCACCGATGACGCGCACTGCGAGGAGGATTGCTTTGGCGGTTGGTTGATGGTGTGTGCCGATGCCTTGGAGTACGGTGCGGTCATGGCTGCGCTGGAGAACGGCAATTTTTACGCTTCCACGGGACCCGAAATCCATGAGATTTCTATCGAGGACGGCGTTTTGCACGTTGAATGCTCGCCTGCTGCTTCGGTGTTCGTATCCACCGAGCGTCGTGATTGCAAACGTGTCGTTGCGAAGGATGAGCCGCTGATCTCTGCGGATTTTGATCTGAACAAGTATTTTGCCGACGGTCAGATCGGCAACCGCCGTTGGGATTCTTACGTGCGCGTAACGGTGATCGACGACAAGGGTAAGCAGGCATGGTCCCGCGCTTATTTTATTTGATGGGACGACTATGGGGAGAGGGGGATCTTTTTAAGGAAAAGATCCCCCTCTCCCCATAAAACCTTTGCCAAAGCGCACACGTCCGCCGCATTCATGCCTGAACAACATGAACGAGGCGGACGTGTGCGCTGTTCGGTAGAGGTGGAGGCAGGCGTACTGCACGAACGACTTTCATCGCGCAGACACGAAAAAAGGAACCGCTGTGTTAGCTGTTCCTGTCGAGGGTGTCATAACCCATGAGGTGAAAGTTTGAAAGAGGGATTCGGGGAGACAACTTTTTTCAAAAAGTTGTCTCCCCGAAAAAATCCTCAATTACAGTCCCAACACAGCCGCGCCGATGATGCCTGCGTCGTTGCGCAGGGTAGCGATGCGGATGGACGGCGTGGGAACGGTGCCCGTGCCGTAGATCTGGCTGATCACCAAAGGAGTTACGAGGTCAAGCAGATACTGACCCTCGTTGGAGATGCCGCCGCCGATGGAAAGAACCTCGGGTTGGAAGATGTTGATGATGGTAGCAAGCCCGCTTGCCAGATATTTGATGTATTCGTCCACGACCTCGCAAGCCGCCGCGTCGCCTGCGCGCTTGCCGTCGAACGCGATGCGTCCGTTGACCTTGCCTGCCTGCGCAACGAGATCGGTCATGATCGTCTTGCGACCGCTCTTTTCGCACTCGGCAAGCTTTTCCTTGGTGGTGTTGATCAAGCCCGTTGCAGAGGAATATGCCTCCCAGCAGCCGCGTCTGCCGCAGGAGCAGGGACGACCGTCCACTTCGATCACGATGTGACCGAGCTCGCCCGCTGCGGAGTTGAAGCCCTTGAATACCTTGCCGCTGTCGATGATGCCGCCGCCGACACCCGTGCCGAGCGTGATCATAACGGAGGACTTGGAGCCCTTAGCTGCGCCTGCGATCGCCTCGCCCCAAGCGGCGGCGTTGGCGTCGTTTTCAATGTGCGCTTCCGGAACGCCCAGTGCTTCCTTGAGCATGGGAATGATGGGGAAGTGGCGGAAGGGGAGGTTATTGGTGTAAATGATCACGCCGGTTTCGTCGTCAACGATACCGGGGGACGCGATGCCGACAGAGGCGATCTCGGACAGGGGAATGTTCGCGCCTGCGCACACCTTTTTGCAAACGGCGGCGATATCAGCGGCGATTTCCTCGGCAGGGCGGTCTGCGTTCGTGGGAACGCTGTCCTTTGCGATGATCTTGAAGTCTTCGTTTACGATACCTGCGGCAATATTCGTGCCACCCAGGTCAATGCCTATACGGTACATAGGAATGTTCTCCTTTTTTCAATGTTTAATAACTATATTATAATGCTTTTTTCACCGTTCGTCAAGAGCTTTTTGCGTTCAAATGTGAAACGTATCCGATTCCTTCAGCTCCAGCAGATCGATCGCGCGTGCAAATAGTGCTTTGCATTGCAGGAAGCGCTCGGGGTGATGTGCATCGCTGGCGGTATAGAATTTGCAGCCCTGCTCCTTTGCGATGCGGAACATGCGGAGCACCGTGTCGGCTTCGGCGTCCGAAAAATCCACGTCGTAGGAGTTGATCTCAATGCCAACGCCCAAAGCGGCAGCCTTTTTGAACAGACGTGTCATGTCGGACGAGGGGATACTGTCAAGTGTCGCAAGATAATCCGCGCGCGGGTTCTTGGATTTCTTATCAGAGACAAGCTCGCAGGCAAGATGCGCGATGCCGATCTTGTGGAACGGGAGATCCATATTCAATACAGCCTCCAGCCGTTCCACCCATAGCCGTGCGCGTGCGTTGAGCGATCTTGCATTCTCGGCGGAGATCGTAAAATCCGTCATATGCAGGTGCGTGGTAGGAATGACGATGAAATCAAAATCGTCATAGCGGGAAGCGGGAATCCCAAGCGTCAGATTTTTGTCCAGATCGGTCTCACAGCCGAACAGAAAACGGATACCGTCCTCCTGCGGCAGCGGGCGGGACGCCGCGACGTGCTCAAAATTCTGCGGGGCATACCAGCTCGAAACGCCGGGGACGTTGGAATCCCAGTAGTGATCGGTCAGGCACAGCGTAGAAAGTGCGTTATCCTTGGCGTATTGCAAAATACGCGTGGGATTCTGCTCGGGATCGCGTGAGCAGGCGGAAAGCTCGGAATGAAGGTGCAGATCATGATCAAACACAAAGCGGCTCATCAGAGTTTTCCTTAAAACATGTCTTCAATGTCTGTGCGGTCGTAATATTGCTTTTTGTCGCAGAAGCGGCACGCAACCTCCAGGCGCTCCTCCTTGCCGTCTGCTGCCTGCTCGTCAAGAAGCTTCAAAAGATCCTGCTTTCCGAGTGTGATCAACGCCTTGGTGGTGCGCTCGCGGCTACAGTTGCAGAGGTAATCGACGTCCAATTCGTCGAAAACGTCAAAGGGAATGTCGCGCAGAGCCAGCGCGGCGATCTCCTCCAAGGGCATTCCCGCGTCAAAGAGCGCGGACACGTTGGAAATGGTGGGGAGATTGCGCTCGATCAGATCGACCGTTTCGGGGGCGGCAAAGGGGAGCAGCTGGATCAGCACGCCGCCTGCCGCACGGCAGGTGCAGTCGGTGTCCACCAACACGCCCAAGGCGCACACGGTGGGAATCTGCTCGCTTTGCGCGTAATACGCAGCAATGTCCTCGGCGATCTCACCGCTGACAAGCTCGATCGAGCCGTTATAGGGCTCGTTCGTGCCGATGTCCTTTATAATGTTGAGAAAACCCGCTCCCACAGCACCGCCGACATCGAGCTTTCCGTTGGGCTTCAGCGGCAGATCGACCGCGGGGTTTTGCATATAACCGCGCACGTTGCCCATGTAGTCCGAAACGGCGAGCACCGTGCCCGCAGGACCGTTGCCCTTGAGGGTGACTGTGATGGTATCGGTCTTTTCTCCCAGCATACAGCCCATGAGCGAGGTAGCGGTCAGCAGCCGTCCGAGCGTTGCGGAGGCGGTGGGGGAGGTCTTGTGAATGCGGATCGCCTCGTTGACGATCTCGGTAGAGCGAATGACGTGAATACGTGCCGAGCCGTCGGCGGTCATGGCGCGCAGAATGGTTGATGACATAGCGTTCGTTTATCCTTTTTCGGTAATGATTTATGGTTTGATGGCACGCGCCGCAAAATACCAGCGTTCGGTGTGCTCGTCGATCGGGGAATAGCTGTAATCCGACCATACGCCGAGAAATTCAAAGCCCGCGCCCGAAAGGAGCGATTGGATCTCGTCAAGCGTGTAGCATTTTTCCTGCTGATGCTCGTCCTCGCGGCGGTAGGTTCCGGCGGGAAGCGCTTCAAAGAGCGAGAGGTCAAAGTCGCAGATGCCGCTTTGCTCGTGGTAGGTGTTTTGCCAACCGCAGAACACGGGTACGCGCTCCTCGTCCTCACCCTCGCCGTATACAAGCTCATCCTCAAGAATATAGGCGTTGTTTGCATACACGTTGCGGAATTTGTAGGGCGTGTTCATGTCAAACAGAAAAAGCCCGTTGGGATCAAGGTAGTTGTGCACGGTAGAGAAGCAGGCGGCGAGATCCTCTTTGGTGAGCAGATAATTCAGGCTGTCCAGACAGCAGGTGACAGCACCCACCGTGCCGTACAGCTCAAACGTGCGCATGTCCTGCTCAAGCCAGAGGATGCTTGCGTTGCGCGAAAGCGCGCGCCCGAACGCCTCGCTGAGCATATCGGCGCTGCCGTCTATGCCGATCATGTCGTAGCCGCGCGCGGCAAGCTCCAGCGTCATGCTGCCCGTGCCGCAGGCAAGATCGAGAACGAGAGAGGGGTGCGTCGGCAGGAATTTGTCAAAGGACGCCTCCATAAAATCCGCCCATGCGGCGTAGTCGATCTCTGCGTTGAGCTTATCGTAAACGTGGGCAATTGCACCGTAGCCCTCGCAGCCCATTATCTGTGCGCCTTTCTGTCAAGTCGTTCAAGCACGGTGAGGTATCCCTCGTTTCCGTATTTGAGGCAACGGTTCACACGGCTGATTGTGGCGGTGGAAAGCCCCGTGGTCTGGGCGATTTCCGCATAGATGCGGTTGTTTTTCAGCATTTTTGCCGCGTGTAGGCGACGTGACATTTCCTGCAATTCGGATGCGGTGCAAAGATCCTCCAGAAAATGTCGGCACTCCTCGGGTGTCTGAAGAGTCAGGATGCCCTGGCACAAATATTCCAAAAGCTCGTCGTGGGAATGCGATTCCATAAGATGGCGCCTCCTTTACCTTGATTTCAAACATATTGTACCACAAATTTGATGCGATGTAAAGGGATTGGGGGGAGTTTTTCTACAAAATATTTATGTTGCAAAAATAGTAAAGTCTTATTGACGGATGCTTTTTTTTGTGATATAATATAGCATATTGTTATTTTGTTCAATACGGAGGATTTCCCCATGACACTTTATGAAGATCTGAAATGGCGCGGCTTGATCCAGGATATCTCAAGCCCCGACCTTATCGATAAGCTCAATGCGGGCGGCATGACCTTTTACATCGGCACCGACCCCACGGCAGACAGCCTGCATCTGGGACACTATTCGTCCTTCCTGATCACGCGGCGACTCGCGGCGGCAGGGCACAAGCCGCTGCTGCTCGTCGGCATGGCAACGGCTCTGATCGGTGACCCCCGCGGAACGGTGGAAAGAAAGCTTTCCGACCGTGACGAGGTCATTCACAACTATGAGTGTCTCAAAACCCAGCTGCAA
Source organism: Eubacteriales bacterium (assembly GCA_045597145.1). Classification (GTDB taxonomy): domain Bacteria; phylum Bacillota; class Clostridia; order Oscillospirales; family CAG-272; genus UMGS1865. Next base: position 12,692 of record JAZODU010000018.1, on the reverse strand, counting down.
AAGATCTTCCCCTACGAGGTCGTCAATAACTACGACTGGGTCAAGGATCTCAACATCATCGATTTCTTCCGTGATTACGGTAAGTATATCAACGTCGGTTATATGCTGAGCAAGGATCTGATCCGCCGTCAGATGGAGAGTGGTATCTCCTATGCAGAGTTCTCCTATATGCTCATTCAGGGCTTGGATTTCAAGTATCTGCACGAGAATCGCGGTGTGGATCTGCAGGTCGCAGGCTCCGACCAGTGGGGCAACATCACCACGGGTATCGAGCTGATCCGCAAGACCACGGGCGACGAGGTGTACGCTATGACCATGCCGCTGGTTACCGACTCGCACGGCAACAAGTTCGGCAAGAGCGAGGGCAACGCCGTGTGGCTTGATAAGAACAAGACCAGCTCCTACGAGCTCTACCAGTTCCTGCTCAACTCCGAGGACAGCATGGTGATCGAATACCTCAAGAGATTGACCTTCCTCTCACGCGAGGAGATCGAAGCGATCGAGGCAGAGCATACCGCCGCTCCCGAGAAGCGCCTGGCACAGAAGAAGCTTGCCGAGGAGATCCTGCGCGATCTGCACGGCGAGGGTGCATACGAGGGTGCCGTGCGCATCAGCGAGCAGCTCTTTGCGGGTAATATCAAGGAGATCGACACCAAGGACCTCTTGGCAGGACTGAAGGACGTACCGCACTTTGAAACCGCGGGCGGTCCCGTGCTCGACGTGCTCGTAAATGCGGGCATCTGCTCCTCCAAGCGCGAGGCGCGTGAGTTCATCTCCAACCGCTCGCTCACACTCAACGGTGATCCCATCTCGGGCATCGACGCTGTGATCGACGTGTCCACCACCGTTGGCGGCAAGTATATCGTGATCCGCCGCGGCAAGAAAAAGTATTATCTGGGTGAATTGAAGTAAAGAATTTTTGCGGGGGAAGAAACTTTTCTCAAAAAGTTTCTTCCCCTGCGCCCCTATCTTCAAAAGCTTTCACCCAAAAGGAATAGACTGCCCTCGTCAAAAAGGCGAACGTCGTGCATTCTTGGGTGGCAAATACCCATGCGGTGAAAGCTTTTGAGGGGAGCACGAGGGGACTTTTTTCAAAAGTTTTCCTCGTAAAAAACATAAATTCTGCCCCCAAAGCATACATTGTACCACCGAAATGTTGCTAAAAAGGAGCGGAGAATATGGAAAACTACATCAAAGAGGAGAGGGGCACGCGCGTGCAGGCGATGCTGTGCGACCGAACGATCGTGACTGAATTGGGGGCAGATTTTTCGCTTCCCGATTATCAGCCCGAGATCAAGCGCATGCTTCGCGTGCGGGCGAGTGTTTCGCCTCCCGACAAATACATCGGAGCGGGGAGCGCGGAGCTTTCGGGAACGGTCGATTACAATATTTTGTATGCAGGCAATGACGGCTCTCTTTATTGCGCCAATCAGGCGGAGGAATATCGGATCACGGTGCCCGTGGAGATGACGGCGGATTTTGAGATTGGCGACGGTGTGACCTGCGACGTGGAGATGCAGCCCGATATGACCGTGGGGCGCGTGGTAGGTCCCCGCCGTCTTTTCCTGAAGTGCCGCCTGCGTTCTCGCGTTCGCATGTACGGCACGCGCGTGCTGGAGGAGCAGATCAACGGTGCGTCGGAGGATACGCTGGAGCGCTTGCGCGGCAGCTGCGAGTGCGCACGTGTGTTCGTGGGTGTGGGGGATCCCATACAGCTGGGCGACGAGATCGTGTGCGACACGCAGGCGGAAAACCTGCGTGTGGTCTGCGCCGAGGGGCAGGTGCTTGTCAGCGAGGCGGAGGCGGGAAGCGGTTGCGTCAACTGCCGCGGCGAGGTGGCGTTGAAGCTGCTGTGCTGCCATGAGGGCAGAGAGGAGCCGCCGTATTTGCAAATGCGCCGCATTCCGTTCACGGGCAGCGTTCCCGTTGACGGCGCGGAGGTGAACTGCGATTGCTGCGCATACGGCGTTTGCTCGGATCTGAGCATCACCGTAGAGGAGGGGCGTATTTTGTGCGAGGTCGCCGTGCGCGTCGTTGCACGTGCCCAGCGCAACGAGACCGTTTCTTATACGAAGGATCTCTATTCGACCGCGCTGTGCGGCGAAAACACCTATGACGCGGTCGCGCTTCCCGTGGCGCGCAGATGCGTCAACGGTAATTTTTCGCTCAATACCACGCTTTCCATGGAGGAGGTCGGGATCCGCTCCGAGCAGAGCGTGGTCGATCTGACCCTTGTACCCACGGTGCAGAGCCTTGCGTGCGAGAACGGGAAATACGTGATTCTTGGCAAATGCCGCGCGCTGGCGACCTTGTACGCCGCAGACGACGTGTCGGCGCAGGAATTTGACGTACCGTTCCGATACGAAACGGATGGCGACACTGACGTGAGCGATTACGACGTGACCGTCACACCGCTGTCCTGCCGCGCTCGTGCGGATGGCGAGCGCATCGGGATCGATGCCGAGCTGGCGGTGTGCCTTGCGACCCGTGCGCAAAACGACGTTGTGATGCTGCGCTCGTCAAGCTTTGGCGCAGAGGTCGTTCCGTCGGACGCTACCTACACCGTTTGTTACCCCGCGCGCGAGGATACCTTGTGGAGCGTGGCAAAGCGGTATCATCGCCCCGTTTCCGAAATTGCCGAGAAAAATCCCTTGTCGGGAAGCCCTGCGGCGGACGCCGAAAATTCGCTTGACGGCGTGCGCTATCTGCTGGTATAAAAAACAGCCCGTGTGCAAGCTTGCACACGGGCTGCTGTATGTTTATTTGAGCAATTGGTCAAGGCGCGCCTTGGAAAGCAGGATTCGCAAAAGGCTTGCCACAAGGATAGATGCGCCGCCCTGAATGAGGTTGAAGGGGATTCCGACGGCGGCAACGGGAAGCGAGAAGATGAAGATTTCATAGGCGAAATAGCCCAGGACCATCACGCACTCGGCGCCAAGCCCCGAGAGCAGATAGCGCCGGACGGCAGGCAGACGGCGCGCCACGCGCTCGATCAGGATCGCAACGACGACCATGAGTGCTTTGATCACAAACGTGGCAGGCGCGTAAATCGCATAGCCTCCCAGCAGATCGGTCAGCATGGGACCCAGTGCACAGGCGAATACGCTCCAAGGACCTCCCAGCGTCCACGCGCCGATCAGGAGCATGCTGTCACCGAGATTGATATTCCCGCCAAGGCCGTTGGGGATCGAGATCCACGTTGCCGCAAAGACGAGAGAGGCGAACATGGCAGAAAAAACGATTTTTTGAATATGCTTTGTTTTCATGGGGATACCTCTTTTTTTGATTGAATAGGTATATTATACACCCGTGTGCAGAGTTTGTCAAGCCTTTTATTGGACACTTTTACTACCTTTGCGAAAAGGCTTTTTGGGATATTTGCACAAAAAATGTCACCTTTTGGCAAAAGCGGTTAAATGACTTGACAAAGCTCCGAAAGAATGCTATAATATAATTTGGAGATAAATATTTAAATTTTTTCGGTGAGGCAGGCTTTGCCGAGAGATTATTATGAAAAGGGTGTAAGTATGTATAATACAAAGGATTTTAAGGTTGACAGATCCCGAAAGATCATTCTTGCGCTGTTTGATCTTATGTGCGTTGCCGTGATAGCACTGATCTATCTCGGCTCCACGAAGCTGTTTGAACGCTATTCGGTGCTGTATACGGATTACGGCAGATATGCGATCAACAGTTTGATCCTGTTTGCCTGTATGTTTGCATGGCGTCTGGTATTTCGCGTGTATCTGAGCGTGTGGCGCTATCCCAATACGGCGGTTTATATGAGAATGATCATCGCCGACGGCTTGGGCGGCGTGAGTGCTATGTTGATCAGCTTTTCGTTGGGCGTTTACCATGACGTGTGGCAGTTTGTCGTGTTGGCATCGTTGAGTGCCTTGCTGGCGCTGATGTCCCGCTTCGTTTACTGTCAGCTGTATAAGCGCCGCAAACGCAAAACGGGTGAGCGTCACAAGATCCCCGTGGCGATCGTCGGTGCGGGGCAGGTCGGTGCGTTGCTGGCGGACGAGCTGATGGTCAGCAAAAATTCCAATTATAACCCCATGTTCTTTATCGACCGTGACACGACCAAGGTCGGCAGCCGCGTGTCGGGCTTGAAGGTCTACCCCGAGAACGATGCGATCGTTGACTTTATCAAGTCGCGGGAGATCAGCGAGATCTTTATCGCTTTGACGGGGCTTGACAGCGATACGGCGTCGGCTTTGTACGAGCGTTACAGCAAAACCAACTGTAAGATCAAGATATACGATATGCCCCTGCGTGACGCCTCCGCGCCTCAGTCGGGGAAGCAGCAGGCAAAGGGCGTATTGCACGATTTCCGCATCGAGGATCTCTTGTTCCGCAAGTCGCTGTCCATCAACGACACGGCGGCGTTCCACTATTACACCAATAAAAGAGTGCTGATCACGGGCGGCGGCGGATCGATCGGAAGCGAGCTTTGCCGACAGATCGCAAAATGTCAACCCGAGCAGCTGATCATCGTCGATATTTACGAAAACAACGCGTATGACATTCAGCAGGAGCTGATCCGTTGCTACGGAAATTCGCTCAACCTTGCCGTTGAGATCGCATCGGTGCGCGACCGTGCACGCCTGGATTCGATCTTTGATTATTACCGTCCCGATATCGTGTTCCACGCGGCGGCGCATAAGCACGTGCCTCTGATGGAGCACAGCGCAGGCGAGGCAATCAAGAATAACGTGTTGGGTACTTATAATACCGCTGACATGGCGGAGAAATACGGCGTTAAAAAGTTTATTCTGATCTCCACCGACAAGGCGGTGAACCCCACCAATATCATGGGCGCGTCCAAGCGGATGTGTGAGATGATCGTGCAGTGCCGCACCGACAGCAATACCAGCTTTGCAGCGGTTCGATTCGGAAACGTGCTGGGCTCGAACGGCTCGGTCATTCCGCTGTTCCGTCGGCAGATCGCCGAGGGCGGTCCAATTACGATCACGGACAAGCGCATCATTCGTTACTTTATGACCATTCCCGAAGCGAGCCAGCTTGTGATCCAAGCGGGCGCGATGGCGAAAAAGGGAGAATTGTTCGTGCTGGATATGGGTAAGCCCGTCCGCATTTACGACCTCGCCGTTAATATGATCCGCTTGTGCGGGCTTGTGCCCGATGAGGACATCAAGATCGAGGAGATCGGATTGCGTCCCGGCGAAAAGCTTTACGAGGAGCTTCTGATCAAAACGGAAGCCCTGACCACGACCGAGAACAGCATGATCTTTATCGAAACCGACACGCCCTTGACGCGCGAGGCGGTAGAGGAAAAAATCGGCAAGCTTTCGGCGGCGGTTGCCGTTTCGGAGAAGGCGCGCGATTGCGAGGCGATCCGCGAAGCACTTCACTCGGCGGTCTCTACCTTCCATGAGCCCGAGGAGGTCAACGGTCAGGCGGCATCGTCGGATGAAATGAAGCAGGTACAAACCGTATAAAAAAGAGCACCGAGTGTCTCTCTGCCGGATCGCAGGGGCACTCGGTGTCGTTTTTTCAGATCCCGTCACGCACGGTTTTGCGGTATTCGCACGGCGTTTTTCCGGTTTGCGCCTTGAACAGACGGCGAAAATAGATGGCGGTCTCAAAGCCGAGCCTTTCGCTGATCTCCTCGATCGAAGCATCGGGGGGATCCGAAAGAATGCGTTGCGCGCGAGAGATCGTGGATATGATCATGTATGCGGCATCGGATAAATGTGCCTTTCTTAACGGTGTCACCATCCTGATGGACGGTGGCAGAAACGCAATGCTGAATAAACAGTGAGGTATGAACAATGAAACACAAACCAACCTTTTTACATCAAAACAAGCCCTTGATCGCCTGCCAGGTGTAGGCACCCAATCCCGACGACCTGATGAATTTGGTGCGCACCGCCGCGCAGGACGGGTGTGACGCGTACGGCTTTCAGATGGAGAAGATGGAGGAGCAATACCGCACGGAGGAGGCTCTGCGCCCTGCGTTTGACGCGACGGCGGGCAAACCGATCTACGCGACCAACTACCGCATCGGCAAAAACGAGGGAAAGAGCGACGACGAGCTTGCCGAGGGCTACATGTGGATGCTTGGCATGGGCGCGACGTTGATCGACGTGCTGGGCGACCTCTATTGCCCCTCGCAGTATGAGAGCACGCACGACGCGGCAGCGATCGAAAAGCAAAAGGCGCTGATCGACAAGATCCACGCGACGGGCGGCGAGGTGCTGATGTCCTCGCATACCTTCACCTTTATGACGGCAGAGGAGGTGCCGGCGATCGCGCGCGAGCATCAGGCACGCGGCGCGGATATTTCCAAGATCGTGACCGCCGCCAACAGCGAGGAGGAACTGGAGAACCTCAAAACCACAGCGCTGTTGCGCCGTGAGCTGGATATCCCGTTTCTGTTCTTGTCGGTCGGCCCGCACGTCAAGATTCACCGCACCATCGGCCCCACGCTCGGCTCCTGCATGTGGCTGACCGTGTGCCAATACGACGCGCTGGCAACCAAGGCACAGCCCCTCCTGCGCGCCGTTCGCCAAATCGCCGACGCGATGGAGTATTAAAAAAGTCCCCTCTGCAGAGGGGACTTTTTGTGTGTCCTAAATTTTCTCCTGCGCATACCGTTTGATGGCTTCAAACGATGCGTCGCTGATGTTGTGCTCGATACGGCAAGCATCCTCTGAGGCGGTTTCCTCGTCTACCCCGAGGGCTACTAAAAATTTGGTCAGGAGCGTGTGGCGCTCGTAGATCTTTTCCGCGATCTCACGCCCCGTATCGGTCAGCGTGATCGAGCCGTCGGCGGCAACCGTGATATATTCGCCCGCCTTTAAGAGGCCCATTGCGCGGCTGACGGACGGCTTGGAGTATCCCATGTGCTCGCCGACGTCAATGGCGCGAACGTGCCCCATGGTGCGCGAGAGGAGCAGTATCGTTTCCAGATACATCTCGCCCGATTCCTGAATGTGCATAAATCCTCCTTGCATCGGCGCATATGGACTCCCGCCGATCTGTCTGTTATTATCCTACCATAAATTTATGAAGAAATCAAGTTTTTTGCGCAAACTTTTGCATTTTTACGCGAAATACTTGACTGTGACGGGGTTTTCCTTTATAATAAAAGGGAATACCGACAAAGGAGTGTTGTTATGATTTACAACAAATTTGCCGACCTGTCGCTCTCCGCTCTTGGGCTTGGCTGTATGCGCCTGCCCGTGATTGACGGCGACAGCGCGCGTATTGACGAGGAAAAGAGCCGCAAGCTGGTGGCGTACGCCATGCAGAACGGCATCAATTATTACGACACCGCGTGGGGCTATCACGGCGGTATGTCCGAGATCGTGATGGGCAAGATCCTGCACGACTATCCGCGCGACAGCTTCTATCTGGCGTCGAAATTCCCGGGCTACGAGCTTGACAACCACGGCAAGATCGCCGAGATCTTCCCGCGTCAGCTTGAAAAATGTCAGGTGGAATATTTTGATTTTTACTTGATTCACAGCGTGACCGAGGCGAACGTCGCTCGCTATCTTGACCCCAAATACGGCACGCTTGCCTACGTATTGGAGCAAAAAAAGAACGGGCGCATCCGCCATCTCGGCTTTTCCTTCCACGGAAACGCCGAGGTCATGCGCAGATTTTTGGCAGTTTACGGCGACTATATGGAGTTCGGTCAATTGCAGCTCAACTGGCTTGACTGGAGCTTCCAGGACGCAAAGACCATGGTGGCCATGCTGAAGGAGCGTGGGATCCCCGTGTGGGTCATGGAGCCCGTGCGCGGCGGCAGCCTTGCCACGCTCTCGTCCGAGCAGGAGGCAACGCTCAAGAGCCTGCGCCCCGAGGCGAGCGTGGTCGAGTGGGCGTTCCGCTTCCTGCAAACGATCCCCGAGGTAACGGTCACTCTTTCGGGTATGTCGAATTTCGAGCAACTGCGCGAAAATATTGCGATCTTTTCCGAGGAAAAGCCTCTTTGCGGCGCCGAGTGGGCGACGCTCATGCGCTTTGCGGAGGAAAAGCGAGGCAGCAAAACACTGGCGTGCACCGTCTGCCGCTACTGCGTGGACTATTGCCCGCAAAAATTGAACATTCCGTATCTGATCTCCCTGTACAACGAAACGGTGTACAGCGGCGGAACGATCGTCACGCGCCGCGGAATTGCCGCGCTTGACGAGAGCCGACATCCCGCTTCCTGCATCGGCTGCGGCGCGTGTGCCGAGGTCTGCCCGCAGGGCATTGCGATCCCCGACATGATGCGCGAATGCGCAGAGTGGTGATGATGTGAGGAGGAAGGAGCTTTTTTCAAAAAGCTCCTTCCTCCTCACCCCCCGTTTTCAAAAAGAAGGATTGATACCCACGTAGGCACTGCTGACAAAGCGGTGCCTTTTTTGCGTGTGTACTATGAAAAAGCATTCCCACCAAAAAACAAAATTTGAATAAAAGGCTTATCTGCGCGCAAAAATAGCATCAAAGGCAATTTTTTTTGACGGAGGAAAAGGGAATGAAGGAATTTACCTATACGGTCGAGGATCCAAACGGCATGCACGCGCGTCCTGCGGGGCGGCTGGCGACCTTTGCCAAGCAATTTTCGTCGCAGATCCGCATCAGAAGCGGCGAGCGCGAGGCGGACGCAAAGCGTCTGTTGTCGCTGATGAGCTTGGGCGCGGTGCACGGATCGACCTTGTTCTTTTTCGTAACGGGAGATGACGAGGACGAGGCGGGCACGGCTTTGGAGAAATTTTGCCGCGAGGAATGGGGGCAAGGAAAGATCGAATGAAGGACGCAAGCAGGATTGACACGGGGACAGTGATCCGCGGCATTGGCGTCGGGAGCGGGACTGCCGAGGGAAAATTGCGCTTTTTCCGTCGGCGTTCGGCGCGCACGTCGGGGGCGGTGTACCGAGGGCGCGAAAGCGAGCTCGGACGCTTGCACAACGCCATGCAGGAGGTCAAGGTGCGCATGGAGGCGATCTGCAGCCGTGCCGTGCGCGAGCTGGGGGCAGCGGAGGCAGAGATCTTTGAGATCCACGCGATGCTCCTGGAAGACGCCGATTTTGTGGAAACGGCGGAGGGGGAGATCGCAGGCGGTCGGTCTGCCGAGGCGGCGGTCGAGTGCGCGGCAGAGAAGTATGCGGCGGTTTTAGCGGCACTTTCCGACCCCTATCTGCGTGCCCGTGCGGCGGATATGCGCGACGTGGCACAGCAGCTGTTGGAGGCGTTGAGCGAGAAAACGCAAGCGGACACGGAAACGGCGGACACGCCCTATATTCTTGTGGCAGACGATCTGTTGCCCTCCGAAACCGTGACGCTTGACAAGCGGCTGATCCTCGGGTTTGTGACCTTCACGGGCACGCCCAATTCGCACACGTCGATTCTGGCGCGCGCCATGGGGATCCCCGCTTTGGTGGGCACGGGGGGGATCGATGAGCGCGCAGACGGGGAATATGCGCTGCTCGATGCCGCCGACGGCGTGCTGACGGTGAATCCCGACGACGGACAAAAAGCGGCGTTCGGGAAAAAGGCGGGGCGAGCGAGCGAGCTGGCGGCGGAGCACGACCGCTATCTGCGTTCCCTGGTCAACAAGCCCGCGATCACGCGCGGTGGGCACAAAATGCTGATCTACGCCAACGTGGGGGACAGCCAAGAGGCGGAGTCGGCAAGCCTGAACGGCGCGGACGGAATTGGGCTGTTGCGCAGTGAATTTCTGTATCTGTCGCTGGATCGGTATCCGACCGAGGAGGAGCTTTACGGGAGCTACCGTGCGGTGCTGGACGCGATGCAGGGCAAGCGGATCGTGATCCGCACGCTGGACATTGGGGCTGACAAGCAGATCCCGTATTTTGATTTGCCGCGCGAGGAAAACCCTGCACTGGGCTTTCGCGGCGTGCGGCTGTGCCTGGCACGGGAAACCGTCTTTAAGACTCAACTGCGCGCCATTTTGCGTGCCTCAGCGCACGGGAGCATCTCTTTGATGGTGCCGATGATCGTGTCAAGCGAGGAGATCCGTGCCTGCCGCCGCCTTTTAGAGGAATGTAAGGAAGAGCTGATGCGTGCGCGGCAGAGCTTTGACGCCAACATTGAGTTTGGGATCATGATCGAAACGCCCGCCGCCGCCGTGATGAGCGATCGGCTTGCCGCGGAGGTGGATTTTTTCTCGGTGGGCACGAACGATCTGCTCCAGTACACGCTGGCGGCAGACAGACAAAATCCGCGCGTGTCGGAGATTTGCGACGCGAACATCGAGCCCGTTATGCGCCTGATCGAGGGCGCGGCGCAGGCGATCCACGCAACGGGCGGTTGGATCGGCATTTGCGGCGAGCTTGCGGCGGATCTGCGTCTGACGCAACGCTTTGCGGACATGGAGATCGACGAGCTTTCGGTGTCCGTGCCGTACCTTTTGGGCGTGCGCGAAAAGGTCATCGAATGTAAATAAAGGGGGGAATCGGAATGCTCTTTTCCAAAAAACAGATTTGCTTGCCCGCCGTTTGCGTGGGCAAGACCGTGCCGCTCTCCGAGATGCCAGACGAGGCGTTTTCCTCGGGGATGCTTGGCGTGGGATACGCGATCGAGCCTGCCGACGGGCAGTTTTATTCGCCCGTGGACGGCAAGATCGAGAGTGTAGCGGAGGCGAAGCACGCCTACACGATCACGACCGACGAGGGCTTGGATATTTTGATCCACATCGGCGTGGACACCGTGTCCTTGGGCGGCGAGGGCTTTGTGCCGCAGGTCAAGGCGGGCGATCGCGTGCGCGCAGGCGAGCCGCTTGCTGTGGCGGATCTTGATTTGATTCGGGGCAAGGGATTGCCGACCGTAACGGCGGTGCTGGTAGCCAATCCCGAGAAGATCGAACACACGGAATTAAAATACGGAGCGGTAAGCACGCGCGATGCGGTCATGTGCTTTCGTTTCAAAAAGAGAGGATAACACATGACACAGACAAAAACAATGAAACAGCGGGGCGGCGGATTTTTCAGCGTCCTGCAACGTGTGGGGCGCGCGTTCATGCTGCCCATCGCGCTCCTGCCCATCGCGGGCTTGCTCCTTGGCGTTGGCGCGTCCTTTACCAACATCGCAACGCTGGAGGCATACAATCTGATCGGGTTTATGGGACCGGGGACGGTTCTGTATTCCATCTTCACGCTTCTGTCGTCGGTCGGTACGGTCATTTTCGACAACCTGCCGCTGCTGTTCGCCATGGGTGTGGCGCTCGGCATGGCTGAGAACGAAAAGGCGACCGCAACGCTCTCGGCGGCGATCGCATTTTTCGTCATGCACAAGACCATCAACGCGCTCCTGGACATCAGCGGCAGGCTCGCCCCCGGCGCGATGGCGGAGGGAACGATCGCAAACGTGGTGGGGATTCAGTCCTTACAGATGGGCGTGTTCGGCGGTATCATCGTCGGTCTTGGCGTGGCGTGGCTGAACAATCGCTTTTACAAGATCCGCCTGCCCAACGTCATTTCCTTCTTCGGCGGCACGCGATTCGTGCCGATTATTTCCACCACGGCGTATATTTTCGTGGGTGTATTGATGTTTTTTGCGTGGCCCTTCGTACAAAGCGGCATTTATGCCCTGGGCGATCTCGTCCTGCGCTCGGGATACGCGGGCACGCTGATCTACGGCTTTATCGAGCGTATTCTGATCCCGTTCGGGCTTCATCACGTGTTCTATCTGCCGTTCTGGCAGACGGGCGTGGGCGGTTCGGCTCTGATCGACGGCGTGATGGTCTACGGTGCGCAGAACATCTTCTTTGCCGAGCTGGCGTCGGCGAACGTCACGCGCTTCTCGGTGTCTGCAACGCGCTTCATGAGCGGTAAGTTCCCCCTGATGATCTTCGGGCTCCCGGGTGCGGCGCTGGCGATGTACACCTGCGCCGACAGCAAAAAGAAAAAGGTTGCGGGGGGGCTTTTGCTCTCGGCGGCGCTGACCTCGATGCTGACGGGTATCACGGAGCCGATCGAATTTACCTTCCTCTTTGTCGCGCCCGTGCTTTACGTGATCCACTCGGTGCTGGCGGGGCTTTCCTATATGCTGATGCACATTCTCAACGTTGGCGTGGGCATGACCTTTTCGGGGGGACTCATTGACCTGACGCTGTTCGGTATCCTGCAGGGCAACGCCAAGACCAACTGGCTCATGGTGCCTCTGGTGGGTGTGTTCTATTTCGCGGTGTATTTCTTCCTGTTCCGCTTCCTCATTCGTTGGCGGGATTACGCGACGCCGGGGCGCGAGGCGGACGCCGAGGAGGTCAAGCTTTACACGCGCGCGGACTACAACAAGAAAAAAGAGGAGGCTGATGGTGCCGAGCAGGGAAGTGTCGACGGCGACGCGCACGCGCTCTCTCGCATGATCCTGGATGGTCTGGGCGGCAAGGACAACATTGTCACGCTGGATTGCTGTGCTACGCGCTTGCGCGTGTCGGTCAAGGACGAGTCGCTTGTATCGGACGCGGCGCTCAAGGCGAGCGGTGCGTCGGGCGTGATCCGTCGCGGCGGCGGTGTGCAGGTCGTTTACGGACCTCAGGTTTCTGTTATCAAGAGTGAACTTGAAGATTATATGAGAACGTTATAATCACCCAAAAACGAACAAACGCTATCCAAATAATAGCGTTTGTTCGTTTTTTCTGTACAACTCGCAAAAAATGTGTTATAATAAAATAAATTTTGATATTTGCGTGATGTAGGCAGTGATTTTCGC
>JAZODU010000017.1:0-6065 GCA_045597145.1 Eubacteriales bacterium | reverse complement strand
AAGAAATCCTGCGACCAGTCGATGCTTCCGTCCTCGCGTCTGGGAGGATTTTCGGGGTCGATCGTCGTAACGCGGAACATCTCTCCCGCGCCCTCACAGTCGGAGCCCGTGATCAAGGGCGTGTGCACGTAAACGAAGCCTCTGTCATGGAAGAAGGAATGGATCGCGTACGCGACCTCACTTCTGACACGGAAGACTGCGGAGAACAGATTGGTTCTCGGACGCAGATATGCCTGCTCGCGCAGGTATTCTACGGTGTGGCGCTTTTTCTGTAAGGGGTAATCGGGCGTAGAGGTTCCCTCCACGCAGATCTCGATCGCCTTGAGCTCAAAGGGCTGCTTCATCTGGGGCGTCAGCTCCACTTTGCCGCGAACGACAACGGCAGAACCGACGTTCAGCTTCGCGATCTCGTCGTAATTTTCGATCTTATCTCTCTCAAAAACGACCTGCATCGTCTTAAAGCAGCTGCCGTCGTACAGATCGATAAATCCGAATGCCTTACTGTCGCGGATGCTTCTCGCCCAGCCGCCGACGGTGATCTCTTTCCCGTCGAACGCCGCCTGATCCGCATAAATACTCTTGATCAAATCTCTTTTCATTTTTTAACCTCTTGTCCTTGCGAGAGATCCCGCATTTCTGAAATCCTATATATTGTAGCACAAACACTCGCGTTTGTCAATCCGTTTTTTCAATTCTCCGCGATCTCGGAAAGCGATCTGCGATCCAGCTTCCCATTCGGCGTCAGCGGCATTCGCTCAAGCCGACGGCAGATCGCGGGCATCATATAGCGTGGCAGATACTCACGCAAGCGCTCGACCAGCGTCTCTGCCTCGATCTCTCCCGTATAGTACAAACGGATCTTCTGTGCGTCCCGATCATAGATCGCGCACGCACGCGTGACCTCCCGACACTCGGATGCCGCCGCCTCGATCTCGCCAAGCTCGATGCGGTGTCCCATATGCTTGATCTGGGCATCCTTTCGGGAAACGAACACCAATTCTCCGTGTGGATTGATATAACCGAGGTCTCCCGTGCGGTAAACGGTCTCCGGATACGCGTTCTGCAAGGGATTTTGCACGAACGCCTCCGCGGTTTTCTCGGGATTGTTATAGTATCCAAGCGTGACACAGGTACCGCGCAAATAGATCTCTCCCGTTTCCCCCTTCTTTACCTCCTGCCCGTCCTCACCGACAAGGAGCAATCCCGTATTGCGAAAGGGCCTTCCCACAGGAATCGCCTCGCCTGCCTCCAGCGCGCGATCCGCACGCCAATAGCAGGACATTCCCGTCGCCTCGGTCGGTCCGTAAAGATTGAAGAAGCGTGCTTTTGGCAACGCCGCTCTCCAAAGCTCATACTGCCGAAGAGGAAACACCTCACTACCAAAGGCAACCGTATGCAAATATTTTGGCGGATTGGTTTCAAGCACGCCCATCGACGAGATCATCGTCAATGCGGACACCACCCAGCAAACGGTGTTGATCTTATGCTCGTTGAGGAAATCGCAGAGCTTCATCGGGAAGGAAAAATATTTTTTGGGAACGAGATACGCCGTGGCACCGTACTTGATGACGGGCATCAGCTCCTTCAGGGGCGCGTCGAAGAACAAGGGCGTCTGATTGGCAAAAACGGTGTCCTCACCAAACTCCAGCGCGTCGCAAAGTGCCTCCACGTAGTCGATCACCGAGCGGTGACAGGCAACGACCCCCTTGGGAATTCCCGTAGAGCCCGAGGTGAAAACGATATAGATCGGATCGGTATCGATCTGGCTTTCCCGCACGGCACGCAACGCGTCCGGATCCTCCGCGTGCGCGCTCAGCGCCTCATAATCAAGGACACGTCCGTCGAACGCCAGCTTTTGCGAAAGCTTTTTTCCCTTTTCATCGGCAACGATCGCACGCGCACCGACACTTTTCAAAATCAGCTCCATACGGTGCACGGGCATTTCGGGATCGAGGGGAACGTAAAAGCAGCCCGCGTAAACGGTGCCGTAAAACGCCGCGATCTGCGTCGGATGCTTTTTCATCAGGATCGCGATCGGCTCCCTTGAAAACCCCTCGGATAAAAGCGCGCTTCCAACCGCGCGCGCGGCGCGATGAAGCTCGCCGAAGGTCAGGTGATCCGTTCCGTCGGAATATGCGATCTTCTCGGGAAGCCGCGGTGCGGTCTTCTCAAGATATTCAAGAATATTGGTTTGCATCTCTCGCCTCCTCAACGCACGGGAGTGACGATCTCATCTGCCGTTTCGGGCAGACCCGACTTGTCGTAAACGTAGAAATAATCCGACTTTCCGTTGGGATTGTTGCGAATGGCACTGTAAGAATCCAATTGCTCGTCGGTCATCAAAAAGCCCCAGGGCTTGGAAAGCCCGTTGAGATGGCAGGCATCAAAGTGATACCAAGCGTCCTTCTCACCGTCGCCGAGATTGACCAAATTCCAGAAGTGTCTCTCTCCCGTTTCGATCACGGCGCTTTGCTTGCGGGAAACGTCTTCATTTTCAATGCCGAGGCGCTCAAAGAATGCCTTGGAGAGCGCGAAATAGGTGTAGCAATCGCCCTTTCCCGTAGTCAAGCCCTCGTAGGCGGCGTTGATCCAGCTGCTCTTATCCGCGATCGAGCTGTACGCCACGTGGTCGTACACGTAATCGTAAACGGCGCGAAGCTTTTGCTTTTGCGTCATACCGTCGTCGATGATCTCGTCAATGACGTTGTCGATCAGAGGCTCGAGCATCTCCTTGGTGATCTCGTGCTCGAGCACGGTCACCGTCATACGAAAGACAGAACGGTTCCCTGCCATATCCGTTGCGGTATACACAACGGGATATACGCCTTCCTTTTTGAGATTGACCGCAGAGGAATCCACCTCCAGCGTCACCTCACCGTTGCAGTTATCTCTCGGTGTTACCCCCGTGCGATACGCGACGCCGTCGCCTCCCACGTAGGCGATCAGATCCTTCAAGCCGTCAAGCTCGGGCGGCGTCGTATCCTCGACCAGCGTAAGGCTTACGTCATATTTCGTTTCAAAGCCGACGTTTGATCTGATGATGATCTCTACGGGATAGGTCTTATGCTCGGTAAACTCATACCGCTTGGCGTAGCGCGCGCTGTATCCATCGGGAAGCTCGCCCGCAACGAAGTCTTCGGCGAGCGGAAGCGCCCCGCCCGAAGCCCAGGTCAGCTCCCGCAAGTCAACGTCTCTGACAAATGCGCAGGAAGCGGTGGCAAGCACCGTACAGGTAAGAAGAGCTCCCATCAAAAGCTGTTTCAAAAATTTCACGATTTTTCCTTTCCAACTCCCAAAAAAGGAGAAAACAAAGCATTGCGGGGACGGGGCAACAAGCACCCGTCCCGCTTTACGTCAAAGCAAATATACACCGTTGGATTCGCAGATCTGCTTTTCCTCCGGCGTCCAGTAGGAGGATTGCACCTCACCGATGTGCGCCTTGCGCAAGAAGAACATGCAAAGACGCGACTGCCCGATACCGCCGCCGATGGTGTACGGCAGCTCTCCGTCAAGCAGTGCCTTATGGAACGCCAGCTCTGCCCGTTCGGGACAACCGCGCTCCGCCAATTGACGCGTCAAGGTTTCCTCGTCCACGCGAATACCCATGGAAGACAGCTCCAGCGCGATATCCAGCACGGGATAGTAAACGATGATATCCCCGTTGAGCGTCCAGTCGTCGTAGTCGGGAGCACGTCCGTCGTGCGGCTTGCCGCTGCGGAGCTTGCCGCCGATCTGCGAGAGGAAGATCGCGCCGTATTCGCGCGCCGCCAGGTATTCTCTTTCCTTGGGCGTTTTGTCGGGATAACGGTCCTCAAGCTCCTGTGCTGTGATAAAGGTGATATCCTCGGGCAAAAGCTTGCCGATAAAGGCGTATTCGTTGACGATATAGTTCTCCGTGTGATGCAGCGCGCGATAGATCGCCTCCACAGCCTCACGCAAGGTCTTTTCGGTGCGTTCCTCGTGCGTGATGATCTTTTCCCAGTCCCACTGATCCACGTAGATCGAGTGGATGTTATCGGTCTCCTCATCACGGCGGATCGCGTTCATATCGGTATAAAGCCCCTCGCCCGGCTGAAAATCGTACATACGCAGAGCAAAGCGCTTCCATTTTGCAAGGGACTGCACGATCTCAAGCTGCTGTCCGCAATGAAGATCAAAGCCGACCGTGCGCTCCACGCCGTTGAGGTTATCGTTGAGTCCGCTCTCGGGGGACACGAACAGAGGCGCGGACACGCGCAGGATATTGAGCTGTGCCGCCAGATCGCGCTCGAAAAAGTCCTTGACCTTTTTGATCGCACATTCGGTCTGACGGAAGTTCAGAAACGAACGGTAGCCCTCGGGGATCATCACTTTAGACATGAGAAAAAACCAAACCTTTCTATCGGGGTAAACGATACATTTTATTATACACGATTTTAAGGCATTTGTAAATACCTTTTCACAAATTTCAACGGCTTCTGCGCACAGAAAAAAAGCTTCTCAAAAGTGCCCGTGCCTCCTCCTCGCAAATGCCGCTCTCGCACACGGGGCGGCACTCCAAGGGATAGGACGGCAGGCGAATGAGTGACTCACACGCGCCCGCGCGCGGATCCTTTGCGGCGTAAACCACGCGTAACAGCCGCGCATTGATCGCCGCGCCCGTGCACATGGGGCACGGCTCAAGCGTAACGTACAGCGTGCAATCGGAAAGCCGCCAAGTGCCGAGCCGCTTCCCCGCCTCACTGATCGCCAGCCGCTCGGCGTGGGCGGTGGCGTCGTGCCACTCCTCGCACCGATTGTGCGCACGCGCGACGATCTCGCCGTCACGCACGATCACCGCCCCCACGGGAATTTCATTCGCCTCTGCCGCCGCGCGCGCCTCCTCCAAGGCAATCTGCATCCATTTTTCATCATCTGCTCGGTACATCATCAACCTCCCGCGAGAACGCGCAAAATCATCATCAGCAAGCAAAGCGACAAAAAGATCACCATGCACGGCGTGCAAAACAGACGGCGAGCACGCAAGGGACGCACGTCATACACCGCATACGAATCGGACGCGGGCAAGCTCTGAGCAAACACGCCGTCGCGCAGATCCTTTTTCTTCGAGAAAAAACGGCAGATCAGGATCACGGTTGAGAGCGTGCCGAGTGCAAACACGATTCCCTCTATCAGCATCAGCGTAAGGCTCCCCGTCACGCCAATGCCGAGCTTGGAAGCAACCGCTGCGGTGATGACCGACAAAAGATTGTTGCAAATATGCAGAATCGTCGAGCTCCAGATGCTTCCCGTCCGCTCATAGACCAATCCCATGATTACGCCCGCCACAAAGGTGTACAAAAGCTGATCGAAATTCTGGTGCATCACGGCAAACAAAAGCGAGCTGATCAGAATCGCGTTGGTTCTTCCGAAGGGCAAGCAATTGGTCAGGATCGCGCCGCGGAACAAAAACTCCTCGCAAAAGCCCGGAACGACGCAGATCACGATAAATTCCAGCACGATCTCATACGGTGTCATGGAATAAAAGCCCGCGCTCGCCCACTCGTCAACGGGCATGAAAATATCAAAAAAGCTTGTCAGCGTTTGGTTGACGATCGCGGCAGCATGGCAGATCGTGATGCCCGAGAGGATCATCAGTGGCAGATACGGCGACCAACGCGGCTCCAAATACATGGACTGTGGCTTGTATTTGCGTTTGTTAAGCCACAGACGAAAAAAGAGGACCGGCAGCATAAACGAGAGCATATAGCCCGCACCGTAAAAGAGCTGCGAGGCGATCACGCGTGCCGTATAGGAAACGGGCAACAGCCATATGATCTGCGTAAAAAGCTCATAGGCAATCCCAAACAAATTCAACAATGCGAAAAAGATCAACATCGTTCTGCCGATCGCCGCCATAACGCTTCTGTATTGCTTCTCCTGCTCGGTCACGCCCACCCCTCCCTTCACGGCAAATTGATAATATTATTTTATCACAAAAAAACGGGAATGTAAAGGCATATCGAAAAAAAGACCGCCGAAGCGGTCTTTCAGATCACTGACAAAGCCTATTTCAAGCACGAGATAGGCTTTGTTTTTTGCAAAGA
>JAZODU010000016.1:0-9539 GCA_045597145.1 Eubacteriales bacterium | reverse complement strand
GCATATCTGAAACCTCCGATAATGTTTTTCTCATCAATTAACATTTTATCAGATTTTTTCAGATATGCTCTTCTTTTTTTGCTTTTTTTACTTTTTATTTGCTATATCTGTTGGTTTCACCCCAACATTTATTATAGAACCTGTTTTTGCTGCTTTCTGTGTTATTCGTTCAACATATTCAGAATCGCTGCCTTGGGCTGTACGCCAACCGATTGACGCACGGGCTTTCCGTCCTTGAAAACGGTCAGCGTAGGAATACTCATCACGCCAAAACGGATCGCAAGCTCTTCCTCGTCGTCCACGTTGACCTTGCAGACCTTTACGTCCGTTCTTTCTGCCGCGATCTCGTCCACAACGGGGGAGAGCATTCGGCACGGACCGCACCACGCCGCCCAAAAATCAATGAGCACGGGCTTGCTGCTTTGCAGCACCTCAACATCAAAATTTTCTTTCGTAACGACTACAACAGACATAACGGTTCCTCCTTTTTTTCTTCATTTATTTTAGTATGTGCACGTAGCGGGGGAAAATTCGATCAAAACCAATTCGCACGGGTTAAAAATGCGCGGGATCCACGTGTGGTTTCCAAGTCCGCGGCTGATCACGCACCTGCTGTCAATCACGCCCGAGGTGTATTTGGGGAACAGCCCCTGCCCGGGCGCGTAAACGCCGCGACCGAAGAATCTCCAATGCCCGCCGTGCGCGTGCCCGCAGACAGTGAGCGCGATGTCGGTGCTTTGAATGTAGGGGACGTAGTATTCGGGGTGATGGCAGAGCAGAATTTTGATGCCGTCGGCAGACGCAAAGCGCGAAAGTGCCTCGGCGTTCGGCTTGTTTTCAGCCCCGTGAATGCCCGAGGTCAAGCCGCAGATGAGGATCCGTTCACCAAACGGTGCGCAGTCGTTGTCTAGCAAGATCGCCCCCGTATTTGCAATACGTGTGCGAATTTCGTCGTTCAAGGGCAGTGGGATCGGGTGCCGCCACGGGTTGCCCTTGTGATAGCAGGCGAGCTCATGGTTGCCGAGCGAATAGTAGGTGGGCGCGATCGCAGAACAGGCGCGCAAAAATGCGTAGCCCGATGCGTTTTCGTCGCGGAGCGCGGTGTCGTCCATCAGATCCCCCGGGATCAGGATCAGGTCGGGCTGCTCCTGCCGTAGGAGCGCCAACGGCGCGTCATTCGCGTTTCCGTGCAGATCCGACGCCACGGCGATGCGCAGACGCAGGTCGGGCGAGGGGATGCGGTAATGTGTACACTTCACGATCGGATCCTCCGCAGGTATCTCAAAAGATACACAATCCCCAGGATGAGCGAGGCGCAAACCACGATGCCGATCGAATCAATGCCAACGTCCTTGAGTGCCATGTTTCGACCGTCGGTAAAGTACTGGTGAAGCTCGTCGGTGAATGCGTAGATCACGGACGCGCCCATTGAGATGAAGTATTTGCGGATAATACCGCCCTTCCACGTCAAAAGCAAGCAGTAAATCAGTGAGGCGAGCATACCGAACTCCGCCGCGTGTGCAAATTTGCGGAATTTCGGCATAAAATTCAGTCTGAAATCCTCTTTTTCCTCGGGCGTTTTGTCCTCAAAATTCGATCCCATCGTGCCTGAGAGCGTCTCTCCCACCTTGTCGCTGGTCGCGCCCGATTCAACTGCGGTTTGCGCGGACAGACGGAAGATCAGCCACATATTCAAC
Source organism: Eubacteriales bacterium (assembly GCA_045597145.1). Classification (GTDB taxonomy): domain Bacteria; phylum Bacillota; class Clostridia; order Oscillospirales; family CAG-272; genus UMGS1865. The sequence continues at coordinate 7,842 of JAZODU010000016.1, read as the reverse complement.
AGGACCAAAATGCCAAGAAGCACCCGGAGGGCGATCAGCGCAACTTGTTTTTTGTTCATACTACCTATCTTTCCAATCGACGGGGTGTCGATCTGAGCTTGATAGTATCATCATACCATATCTTGCGCAAAAATACAAGTCTTTTTTGAAAATTAGGACCAAAGCAGGAGAAGCCCTAACCACATGATCACGTCGCCGTCGCGCTCGTTGCCCCACAAAAGCAGGATCAGCCCAAGGATCAGGAGCTGGTCAAAATCCAGCCCTCCCGAAAAGGGCGTGCGCGCCTTGTGGGGGGGAGGAAGGAGCGGGACGGGGACGGGCGGTGCTGCGGGGGCGCGCGGCTTGTCGTCGTGCGGCGGCTCTGCTGGGGGCGGTTCCTTGTGCGCGGGCGGCTCTTCCCACGCGTGCGGCGAGGGCTTGGCGACCTCCAGATAGCGCACGGGGGATTCGTCCGACGTGCTCCCCGAAAAGGCGACGCCGCTGTAGTGCTCGGGGATCTGCACCGACGGACGCGGGCGGTTGGAATAGCGTGAATACATGGTCTGCCTCCTATTTCAGCGTTTGCAGGACGCTCCCCAAGCGTCCCAAGCGCAAGAGCATATCGATCGCGGAGGCGCGCTCGGGAGAGAGGAAGGGCTTGAGTGCCAGTAAAAGGTCGTCGCGGCAGTTGTGCGGAGGTGCAACGACGGGGTGCGCCGCCGCGGGGACGCTTTCCTGTGCCGCAGTGGGGACGCTTTCCTGCGTGCTCGTGCTTTGCATCATGGGCTTGAGCATTTCCATGATCTGCGGCAGCTTTGCCATCATCTCAGGGTCGGACAGCACGCGCGAGAGCCCGTCAACGTCAGGCGCACCTTGACCCTTTTCGGGCGTCGGCGCGCCCATGATCGTGCCGATCGTGCGGAGCAGATCGGGGTTCGCCAGCAGTTTTTCCAAGCCCTCGGGCATCGGGGTAGTGGTCGGTTCAGCCATGGAAGATCCTCCTTTCTTGCATCACGTGTGTCATTTTTTGCGGTTCTGACGGTAGTTGTTATAAACGGCGCCCAGCTGCTCCAGATCCTCGGGCGTGGCAGATCCCAGCGCGCGGCGGATCTCGCTTACGTTGTTGGGATTCAGCCCCAACAGGGTCGGGTCGATACCTGCCTCGGCGGCGATTTTTGCAATGACGGCGGCGAGCTGATCGTCATTCATGGAAAGCAAACGGTTGAGCGTTCTTTGGTCGATTTGCATAGGCGATTCTCCTTTTTCGCGTTTCTTCAAAGGCAGTATATGAGGCGACCGTGCTTTGCGTGAATCTGCGGATAGGCGAGCGCACTTTCGGATTTCGCCTTACCGTGTCAACGAAAAGGCACTTGACATTCCGCCGGTTTTGTACGGCGGTTCGGGTCTTTCCGACGACGATTTCCGCAACTTGCTCGTGTTCGGCTGCAACGGCAGAGCATAATACCATTCGGAGAGAAGCTTTTCTAAAAAGTTTCTCCCCGAATCCGTTAAATAGGTAGACAAACGCGCCGAGAAGTGATATAATAATACTGAACGAGCGGGAGGTGCGGTATGGAGCTTTTGATCTTTTCGGATTCACACGGGCAAAGCGACGCCATGCGAAGGGCACTGGACTCGCAGGTGCGCCGCCCGAAGGGGATCTGCTTTTTGGGGGACGGCTTGCGTGACACGGACGCGCTTGGAAACGAGAACCCTCTGTACGCCGTGCGCGGCAACTGCGATTGGGACGCAAGCGCATCGGATGTACCGACCGAGCTGCTCTTGCATTTCGAGGGGCACACGCTCCTTTTGACGCATGGGCATCTGCACGGCGTCAAGAGTGGGCTGGGCGCATTGATCGCTCGTGCCGCCGACGTCCACGCGGACATCGTACTGTTCGGGCACACGCACGGGGCGTTTCTGGAAACGCTCCCCACAGGCACGCAGATCGGCAACGAAGTGCTCTCGCGACCGATGTATCTGTTCAATCCCGGTAGCATCGGATACGGCGGACGTTCCTTCGGCACGCTCCTTTTGCGCGGCGACACGGTTTTGCTCTCGCACGGAAGCGTATAAAAAAAGAAGATTGCCTTGCGGCAATCTTCCAATTGGTTATACGGTTTCAACGGGGAGCTCTTCGCCTGCCGCCTCTGCCTCGGCAAGTGCTGCCTCGTAAGCCTCGATCACTGCGGACTCCAGCATCCCACGGAACTGCGCGTTGATGGGATGTACGATGTCGCGGTAGGTTTCATCGGGGTTTTTGCGGCTGGGCATTACGATGAAGTATTTCTCGCGGGCGTAGATCACTTTGATATCATGAACGGCAAGCTGACCGTCAAATGTCACGGAAACGATCGCTCTCATCGGTCCTTCATCAAAAAGCTTTCTAACTTTAATATCGGTAATTTGCATTGTGTTTTCCTCCGTTCAAGGGTGTTTTTACTGATATAGTAAGTATACAACCTTTTTGTGAACGTTATTCAATGATAACGGTATGTTTTTGTGAAATTCCAAAAAAATCTCAGACGTTTCTTTTTCGTTTCGTCACAAGACGTTAAAAAACGTCATAAACTGCTTTGAGAGGAGGGGTGAGTGTGGCATTGGAGAACACGCACTACGGCTGGGAGCGCATCGGTGAGATGCTCCGCCATTGCCGCAGTATCTTTTTCATCGGCATCGGCGGGATCAGCATGTCAGCTCTGGCACAGCTCTCGCGTGCGGCGGGCTACCGCGTGGGCGGCTCCGACCGTGCCGAGAATGCCCAGACACGTGCGCTCTTGCGCGAGGGGATCCCTGTTTTTCCGTCGCACGCGGCAGAAAACGTAGCGGATTACGACGCTGTGATCTACACGGTGGCGATCGCTGCCGACAACCCTGAATTTCTGGCGGCAAAGGCGATGGGGGTGCCCGTCATTTCCCGCGCCGATTACCTTGGCTACCTGATGGTTTCCTACCGCAACCGCATCGGCGTGTCGGGTATGCACGGAAAAAGCACCTGCACCGCTATGTGCGCGCAGATCTTTTTGGAGGCGGCTGACCCGACGGTTCTGTGTGGTGCGGAATTGCAGGCGTTGCACAACTCCACCTGCTGTATCGGAGAGAAGCAGGAGCATTTTATCTTCGAGGCGTGCGAGTATATGGATTCCTTTCTGGATTTCAATCCCACGCTGGCGATTATCCTCAACATCGGGCTTGACCACGTGGATTATTTTCACGATATCGAGCAGATCCGCGAGTCCTTTCTGGCGTTTGCGCGACGCACGGGAAGCGGTGGAACGGTTCTCTGCAATGCCGACGATGACGAAAGCCTGCGTGCATTGGAAGCCTTTGAGGGCAACCGCGTTACCTTTGGTATCGATCGCGAGGCGGATTTCAGCGCGCGCCGCATGACCTACCGCGACGGCATGACCGAGTTTGATCTTTGCCGCGATGGGGAGGTGCTTTGCCGTGTGCGCCTGCGCGCATTCGGAAAGCACAATATCTATAACGCGCTGGCGGCGGCAAGCGCCGCGATCCTGTGCGGCATTGCACCGGTGGCAATCGTGTCGGCACTTTCTGCCTTTGCGGGTGCCAGACGGCGCATGGAGCGCAAGGGGACGCTGAACGGCGCGGCGGTCTACGACGATTACGGGCATCATCCCGATGAGATCCGCGCGACGCTCGCCGGCGCGCAGGAGATGGGGTATTCGCGCGTGCTGTGCGCGTATCAGCCGCACACCTACAGCCGCACGGCAGGGCTGTTTGAGGAGTTTTCCAAGGCGTTCGACTCTGCCGATCACGTCTATTTCGCCGACATCTACGCCGCGCGCGAGCAAAATATATACGGTGTTTCCTCGGAGCTGCTTGCCGAAAAGATCGGAGAGCGCGCCGAATACTGCGGAAGCTTCGGGGCGGTCGCCGATGCCATTCGGCGGGATGCGGTTCCGGGCGACCTCGTGATTGTCATGGGCGCGGGCGACATTTACAAGGTGTTTGATCTGCTCGGGTTTGTCGAATAAAGAAAACGGAGAACCACTTACGGTTCTCCGTTTTCTTTATTCACCAATCAACTCCAAGGCATCAAAATCCAAGGAGTAGATCAGCTTTGCAACGTTCGCGATCGGAACGGGAACGTCAGAGCACAGCTCGGACGCGCCGTTAGCGGCGATCCCATGGGAAAGCCATTCGCTCCCACCGCCGAGAATTTTATTGTCGGCACTTAAAAACTGATAGTGCAGCATCGGCGCGCGCAGGGCGCGGTCGTAGTCACTCTTGACCGTGGCGTGCAGACACAAGCCCGTGTCGGTCTTTTTCAGCCGCAGATCCGACAGCGAAAAATGCTTCATGATCGGCGTTTCCAGCTTGAGGTAGCTCTCGGGGCGCGCCACGGCAGAGAAGCTTGCCACGGCGGCACCGCGAATGCGGCGTGTGATGCCGTAGTGATAGATCGCGTCGGGGTCAAGCGATTGCAGTTTGTCTGCGATCACGGTAATGATGCGTCCGTCGCGATCCTTGAGCGTGATGTCAAGCGCGATTTCGCGCGCCAGGCGGTTCTCGTTCGGGTTTTCAACGTCAAGCCCCAGCGAAAGCATATAGCTGTCTCCGTCGCGCTTGCCGACCGTTCCCCCCAGTGCGCGCACCTTGAGCGGCATCGGCGCGGGATCGGGCTCGGCGGTCAGTTCGTCCAGCATCAGGCGGAAGGAGTCGTAATAGCACCACGTGTAGGTTGCATCGGGGTTGCGGTCCTCCATGTAGGCAAACTCCATGAGCGTGACCGTAAACAAGCGCAGATAGCGCATCACCTCGCCCACCTGACCCGCATCAATGCCAAGTGCCAGAACCGTTGCCCAGTACGAGCCGTCCAACGCCTTGAAGCGGTTGCCGTAGCGGTGCTCCAAGGCGCGAAATTCGTCGCTCTCGCGGTTGCGAAAGGCGCGGATCATTTTGTCAACGGTCTTTTTGCTCACAACGCCCGAGGCTGCCTGGCGGTAGAAGGCTTCGGCGGCGTCCGCGTTCCAGCCCTGCGCATCAGCCTCGCACAAAAGGGCAAAGGAAAATTGCTCGTGCATGTTGAGGCTTTCCAAAAGGGTGCACAGGTCGAGCGACCGATCCTTGGCTTGCAGGAGCATAGGCGTTGATAGAAAATCGGCGATGTCGCGCAGCACCTCGCCTACGCCCTTGCCGTATGCGTTTTGAAATTCGGTTTCCATATCCGTTTCACCTTTCCGATGGGATTTTAAAAAAAGCAGAATTCATATTGCAATTTTCAAAAAAGTATAGTATAATATATTTTATTATACACCAAGCAGACGTGTTTGGCAAGGGCTTTTGCAAAAAATCGGGCGTCTGCTGAAAAGGAAACAATCATGTATCGTATTTTAGAGAAGGAAAAATTGAATCCGGCGGTCACGCGCATGGTGATCGATGCGCCATTGGTCGCACGAAAGGCCGAGCCGGGGCAGTTTGTTATTTTGCGCACGGATGAGGACGGCGAGCGGATCCCTCTCACCGTTGCGGACTATGACCGCAACGCAGGAACGGTCACCGTGATCTTCCAGACGGTGGGAGCTACCACCGAGAAGCTCTCGCGCATGGAGGCGGGCGAGTGCCTGCACGACTTTGTGGGGCCTCTTGGACGTGCCACCGATACGGCAGGCAAGAAAAAGGTTGCCGTCGTTGGCGGCGGCGTAGGCTGTGCCATTGCGTATCCTGTTGCCAAGAAGCTTTCTGAATTGGGAACCGAGGTGCACGCCGTGGTCGGCTTCCGTACCCGTGAGCTGGTGATTCTGGAAGAGGACTTTGCCGCCGTGGCCGCAAAATTCGTTCGCATGTCGGACGACGGTACGTGGGGCGAGAAGGGGCTTGTCACCGACGCTCTGCGTGAATTGATCGAGAGCGGTGAGGAATACGACGAGGTCATCACCATCGGCCCTTTGCCCATGATGAAGTTCGTGTGCAAGCTGACGCGCGAATACGGCGTCAAGACCGTGGCGTCCATGAATCCCGTTATGATCGACGGCACGGGTATGTGCGGCGGTTGCCGCCTGAGTGTTGGCGGCAAGACCGTGTTTGCCTGCGTGGACGGCCCCGAATTTGACGGGCATCTGATTGATTTTGACGAGGCGATCGAACGCTCCTCGATGTACCGCACCTTTGAAAGGGAAGCGCACGAGAGAACCTGCAACCTTTTGAATCGGGAGGTGGAGCAATAATGCCGAACATGAATCCCAAAAGAACGCCCATGCCCTCGCAAGAGCCCGCGGTGCGCGCCCATAACTTTGACGAGGTCGCGCTTGGCTACACCGAGCAGATGGCATTGGACGAGGCAGATCGCTGCCTGAACTGTAAAAATATGCCCTGCGTCAGCGGCTGCCCCGTGGGGATCGCGATCCCGAATTTCATTCAAAAGGTGAAGGTCGGGGAATTTGAAGAGGCGTACCGTATCATCACCGAATCCAGCTCTCTCCCTGCCGTTTGCGGTCGCGTTTGTCCGCAGGAGCACCAGTGCGAGGGCAAGTGCGTGCGCGGTATCAAGGGCGAGCCGGTTGGCATCGGACGGCTGGAGCGATTCGTAGCCGATTATCACGCGGCGCATGCCACCGCTCCCGCAAAAAAGCCCGCGTCCAACGGCCACCGCGTGGCTGTGATCGGATCGGGACCCTCGGGACTCACCTGCGCGGGCGAGCTTGCCAAGCGCGGGTACGACGTGACCGTGTTTGAGGCTTTGCATACGGCAGGCGGCGTGCTGGTGTACGGGATCCCCGAGTTTCGTCTGCCTAAGACGATCGTCGCCCGTGAGATCGAAACGCTGAAGTCGCTTGGCGTACAGATTTCACTCAACACCATCATCGGCAAAACGCTTTCCATTGACGAGCTCAAGGCAGACGGCTTTGAGGCGGTGTTTATCGGTACGGGCGCGGGACTTCCTGCGTTCATGAACATTCCCGGAGAGAATCTCAAGGGTGTGTATTCCGCCAATGAATTTCTGACACGTATCAACCTGATGAAGGCGTACCGCAAGGACAGCGCCACGCCGATCCAACACGCGCGCCGCGTGGCGGTCGTGGGTGGCGGGAACGTGGCAATGGACGCGGCGCGCAGTGCGCTTCGTCTGGGTGCTGAGGAGGTATCCATCGTCTACCGCCGCTCGCGCGACGAGCTTCCCGCACGCCGCGAGGAGGTTGAGCACGCGATGGAGGAGGGGATTCAGTTCCGTATGCTGACCAATCCCGAGCGGATCCTGGGAGGCGAGGACGGCTTCGTGTGTGGCATGGAGTGCGTGCGCATGGAGCTTGGCGAGGCAGACGCCTCGGGACGCCGTTCTCCCGTGCCCGTGGACGGCTCGGAGTTCGTTCTGGATTGCGACAGCGTGATCATGGCGATCGGTACCTCCCCCAACCCCCTGATTAAGTCCACGACACCGGGACTTGAGGTCAACCGTCGCGGCGGTATCGTTGTAGCGGAGGAAACGGGTAAGACCTCGCTTGACGCGGTCTACGCAGGCGGCGACGCCGTCACGGGTGCCGCAACGATCATTCTTGCCATGGGCGCGGGTAAAACCGCCGCACATGCGATTGATGCGTTGTTGAGTGAGTGATGATTTTTGTGGGGAAAGCTTCTTGAAAGAAGTTTTCCCCACACCCCTTTCAAGAACCTTCAGTGCATGGAACGTTTTGCACGCTGACGGAAAGGTGCTGCCGATAGCACTTGGACCCCATATCCCAAGTGTTCACAAAAGTTCGTTTACCGTCAAAAAATACACCTCACCCGAAATGCGCTTCGGAGAAGCGTACACGCCCCCGAGGTCGATGTTGTTAAGACATCGACCTCGGGGGCGTGCTCTTGTGTGAAAGGTTTTAGAGGGAGAGGGGTATGGGGAGAGGG
>JAZODU010000015.1:0-39530 GCA_045597145.1 Eubacteriales bacterium | reverse complement strand
GGAGGCTAAGATAGTTGCCACATATGTGGCAGTGGGGCAACTACCGCAAGTGGAGGATAATTCGACGAGCCTATAGGCTCAGCGTGTGAAATGCCCCAAGGGGGCTTGTGCAAGCCACCGGCACGGCTGGTGGTCATGACTATATCACGTAAAAGAAGATTCCGAAAAACTGGAGCAGACTTCCCAAAACCACGAACAGGTGGAAGAGAGAGTGCATATAGCGGTGCTTTTTTCCAATGCCGTACAGCACAGCCCCCACCGTGTAGGCAACGCCGCCGCCCAGAATAAAGAGGAAGCCGGGGAGGGGGATCGCTTCCAGCGCGGTCTTGCCCGCCAGCACGATGCTCCAGCCCATACCGATATAGCAGACCATGGAGAGCGTTGCATATTTTTTGAGGTCGATCGCAGTCAGCGTCGTAGCCATTGCCGCCAAGCCCCATACAATGCCGAAGAGTACCCAAGCCCACACGGGGGAGTGCTCGCGGATCGCGGTCAGTAGAATGGGCGTGTAGGTGCCCGCGATCAGAAAATAAATGGTGCAATGGTCGATCACCTGCATCACCTTTTTTGCCATTTCGTGGCGCAGGCCGTGATAGACGCTGGAGGAGGTGTAGAGCAGAATGAGCGAAGCTCCATAGATCGCACTGCCGACCACACCCCACGGGTCGTGATGGAGCGCGGCGAATACCACGCAAAGCGTCAGTGCCACGATGCCGAGCGCGCCCCCCACAATGTGGGATACCATATTGAATATTTCCTCGCCGTTGGTATAATCGGGAAGAATGCGATCTGCAAGCCTCGTGCGTTTCATAAATGCTCCTTTTTTATGCTTTCTGCGCAACAGTATAGCATAAAAAGAGGGGCGTGTCAATGGATTTTTTGAAAAATGTGGTTTTGAAATTTATTTTTGTGGTTTTTAAAACCATATTTCGGGATTTTTCGACTCATATCGAGCCACCGACCTTGCGAAGCCGATAGTCGGTGGGCGTCTCTCCCGTTTGCGCGCGAAAGCACTGAATGAAATAACTGCTGCCGTTAAAGCCGCATTGGGAAGCGATCTCTGCTACCGTAAGGTACTCGGTCTGCAAAAGATTTTTCGTATTTTGAATCCGCACGCGCATCAGATATTCCACGGGGCTCTCGTCGTGCACGCGCTTGAAGGTGCGGTGCTTCCACGCGTGACTGCTCCGGCAACGCCGTGCCCGCCGTCAAGGAGGAGAAGAAACGCCTGAACGTGGATTTCGGCGAAAAGAAGGTTTGGTGGGGAGACGTGCGCATGGGACGCTGCACGCTGTCGCACTACGGCATGAACAACGAGTGCTCGCCCTTCCTCCAAAAGGATTTCCCGAACATGGCGTTCGATGTGCGCAGTAGCGAGATGACCGAGGAGGAGGCGTACATCTTCTCCTATTCGCTCGCCAACGCAACGTGGGGAAGAAAGCCCGACACCAACCGCGTCATGGAGTATTACGATTACATCATCGACCACACGGGCTACTTTGCCATCTGCGGCGCGAAGGGCTGTATTCGCGCCTGCATGGATATGCTGGAGAAAACGGGCAGGATCGAAAACACCTTCCATAACCGCTTCTACTATAAAGAGAGCCGGTCGTTGTCCAACCAACCCACAGAGGTTTCCAAGGGCGTCAACCCCTACCGTGAAAAATTCCTTGACGAGCACTATTCGGGTATTCGCGAGAACGAATACGAAAAAACAGAGGATTAAAAACAAAAAACACTTGCGAATTTCGCAAGTGTTTTTTGTTGCGATGGCAGAGCCATCGCGGCCGTACCTATATTGATCCGAAAACCGATACAGATATTATGCCTGTGCTTTCTTTCTCAGTTCGAAGCAAGCACTGCAGTAAACGGGACGGTCGTTGGAGGGCTGGAAGGTGATCTTTGCCTCTCCGCCGCAGTCTGCGCATACAGCTGTGAAGTACTCACGGGGTGCTCTGCCTGCGTTCTTCTTTGCGTCACGGCAAGCCTTGCAAGCCTTGGGCTTGTTCAAAAAGCCTTTTTCCGCATAGAAGCGCTGCTCACCCGCGGTGAAGACGAATTCATTGCCGCAATCCTTGCAGACAAGGGTTTCGTCTACGTAGTCTTTTTCTTCAACTGCTACTGCATCGTAGTTTTCTTCCTGGAACATGTGTGTGAACCTCTCTTTGTGTGGTGTGATATTTGCCCTCGGCGGATTTGCACCGCCATCTTCGGTTTCCCAACGTTTTATTTAAACTATTCGGGCGTATAGAAGGTGCAGAGCACCTTAAAATCATGGTGAGGGGATGGACGCGCGCAGCTTTTTGCGGATGCGGTAGATCGCATTCTGCACCGAACGCTCGTCCTTTGAAAAGAGCTCCGCGATCTCCTTGGCGGTCCTCCCCGAGAGATAGAGCCACCAAACGCGGTTTTCGTAAGGGGAGAGAAGTGCCTCGATGCGGCGATAGAGTGCCGCGTAATTTTCTTCCTCCACAAGGGATTGCGCGAGGTCCGTGCATTCGCGCGGATCACCCTCGTCCTCAAGGCTTACCACCGTTTCGCAAGCGTGCATGCGGCGCGCGCAGGAGATCAGATGGTTGCGGATGCAGATCTTGGCATAAAGCCCGAACTGCACGCTCTCCTGCTCGGAATCAAACCGCTCCACGGCTCGGCAAAAGGCGATGCTTGCCTCCTGTCGCAGATCCTCGGTGTCGCACGGTGGGACGTAAGCCGGGAGAAGGGATTCGATCAACGGAGAATAGCGTGCGAGCAGCTCCTCAAAGGCTGCCTGATCGCCCGCCTTGGCGGCAGACAGAAGCCCGTTGAGGTTGGATTCGGTGGAATTTGGCATACGGTATCCGATCCTTTCGCGCGTTCTGTATATGATCCGATAATCACATTATAGCACTTTTTTGTGAAATGTCAACATATTTTTTTTCGAATAAATGTGCGTTTTTTTACACCATGAGCAAACTTGAACAAAAAAAACTGTCGATTTTATGAAAAATAAACACAAAAACGGGGGTTCGTTGTGCATTTTTACCATTCGCTCCATGAAAACTTTGTGAATTTTTCATGTCGTTTTTTGATAACCGCGTAATTGAAAAGGCACTTTATCGGTCAAAAAGGACAAAAAACGACAGGGAACGGCGTAAAATTCCCTGTCGCGTAAGGCTTTATTTGTCAAACAGATAGTTCACCTTGCCTGCAAGGAGTGCCAAGGTGGCGCGGTAAATGATGTCGGGGCGCGAGCGGAAGGCTTCGCGGATCTGTTGGGAGCGCAGAGCGGAATCGACGTTGACGGTGGTGGAGAAGAGGACCTTGCCCTTTTCCTTGAGCGTGAGCGTGACGTCAAAGGTGTTGTCGGCGCGCTTTTGCGATTCGGTGTCCACGGTCACACCGCGTGCGCGGAAATCCAGATAGCGGAGCGCACAGCTCAGGCTCTGGTCAAGGATCGCGGGGAGAATGTCGCTCTTGAGCTCCTCGGCAACGATCGCGCCCTGACGTGTGACCGAATAGAGCACGTTGCCGGTTTCGTCCTTGCCGTCCTCGCGGATCAGCCCCTGTCCCAGCATTTGGTGGAACGCTTCTTCAAAATCCAGATACATGATATAGTCGTTCTGCATCACGATGTCGTTGACCGTGGAAAAATCCATCGGATAATTGATGTTTTTCATCAGGTAGAGAACGAAAATTTTGACGTTGTTCAGGTTTCTGCCCGAGGATGCTGCCATAAAGATCCCCCTTTCGCGTGCTTTTTGCGTGTAAAATACGGATCTGTGAAAAAGTATAGCATATTTTTTTGAAATTTTCAATAGTTTTGTTTGCAATTTGGAATATTTTGTGGTATGATATAGGGTAAGGAAAACGAAAGCTGCTTTTTTTCGTTCTCATTCCACAAAAAGGAGTTATTTTATGATCCAGATTGCACTTCTCGGCTTTGGCGTGGTCGGCAGCGGTACCGCACAGGTGCTCACCGAAAACAGCCGCCAGATCGCAGACTACTGCGGCGACGACGTAAACATCAAATATATTCTCGACCTGCGCGAGTTTCCCGAGCATCCGCTGGGAAATCGCGTGGTACACGATATCGGCGTGATCCTCTCCGACCCCGAGGTCGTGCTCGTTGCGGAGATGATGGGCGGCGCACATCCGGCGTACGATTTTACCAAGGCAGCCCTGGAAGCGGGGAAGAGCGTCGTGACCTCAAACAAGGAGGTTGTGGCAACCTTTGGCGCGGAGCTGTTGGAGCTGGCACGCGAGAAAAAGGTTTCCTATCTGTTTGAAGCCAGCGTGGGCGGCGGTATTCCGATCATTCGCCCCCTACAGACCGATCTTGCGTCCAACGAAATCATCTCCGTCAGCGGAATCCTCAACGGAACGACCAACTTTATTCTGACCAAGATGAAGAACGAGAGCGCGGCGTTTGCCGACGTGCTCAAGGAGGCGCAGGCAAAGGGATACGCCGAGGCGAACCCCACCGCCGACGTTGAGGGCTTGGATGCGGCAAGAAAGATCGTGATTCTGGCGGCACTTTCCTTTGGAACGCTCCTCGATCCCGACACCATCGCACGCGAGGGCATTACCGGCATCACGCGCGAGCATACCGCTGTGGCGGACAAGCTCGGCGGCGCGGTCAAGCTCATCGGTCACACCGAGAAGATCGACGGAAAGGTGCTGGCAATGGTTTCTCCCTTCCTCGTGCCTGCCGCAAACCCGATCTCTCACGTTGACGACGTTTATAACGGTATTCTGGTCGATGCCAATATGCTTGGACGCGCGCTGTTCTACGGTGCGGGTGCGGGGAAGCTTCCCACCGCAAGTGCGGTCGTGGCGGACGTGATCGACGTGCTCTCGCACAGAACGGCGGAGCGACGCTTGCCCACGTGGACGCGTGCGAATGCTTGTGACGTGGCGGACGTAAAGGATTTTGCATGCCGCCGTTGCTATGTGATCGAGGGCTGCTCCAGGTGTGCCGAAAAGGCAAAGGCGGCGCTTTCCGCCGAGGAATGCGTCTCCCTTGAGGGCGGCAAATTCGCGGTCGTCAGTGCCAAAATGACGGCAAAGGCTGCCGATGCGGCACTTGCCTCCACGGGACTGCAGCCCGTGATCACGCTCCCCGTATTGGATTGATATGGCGACGCGTACAACGAGAGATCTGCCGCGCGAATACCGCGAAGCCGAGCAGATCAGACTGCAAAGCACGAAAAAGGAAATGATCCTTGTCAACGGCGCGGCGATTCTGGTTGCCATTGTCATGGCGATCGTCGGCGTGCTCCTGACACCCGTGAACACATTCTTCGACACGCAATCCCCCTTGCCGAGCCTTTTGCGCATCGGCGTGATGTTCGTGGGAACCATGGTGTATCTGATTTTGCACGAGGCGGTGCACGGGCTGTTTATGCTGTTCCTTGGCAAGGGTGCCAAGCCCCGCTTCGGATTCAAGGGGATCTATGCCTGCGCATCCAGCTCCGCTTATTTTAACCGCTTGGATTATCTGGTCGTCCTGCTCTCTCCCATCGTGATTCCGGGCGCGATTCTGCTTGTCCTGAATCTGCTCGTGCCGACCGCGTGGTTCTGGGTGATCTATTTTATACAGATCGTCAACCTCAGCGGCGCCGTGGGCGACGTGTACGTGGCGATCCGTATTTTGGGAATGTCGGATAAGCTTTTGGTGCAGGAGAGCGGAACGGCAATGCGCTTTTATCTGCCCAAAAAGAAAAAAACGAAAAAATGATTAAAAAGAGGAAGCTGCGGCTTCCTCTTTTCTAATATAGGATCGCCGTGTCGCGCTGTGCAAGGACCTTTCTTTTTAAACTGAAAAAATAATAGCGGCGCACGAGATAGATGCGCACACCCTCCTTTCTTGCCGTGCAGAAAAAGCGTCCGTCGCGTATGCCGCGCGACGACACCCAAAACGGGGAAACTATGACGACCGCGGCATCCTCGCGCGCCGCAAGCTCGCGCGCGTTGGCGCGAAAGAATGCGCTCTCACCTTCGGGCAAAAAGAGGACGTAGATGCGTTTTTGTGCGGTCTCCTCAAGGATTCTGCGACTTTTGCGCGGTGCCTCGATCAGAACGGTCAGCAAAACGCCAAGCGCGAAAAAGATGAGCGGCGGGAGGAGAAGAAGCAGAGCCGCTGTGACGAGAAGCACCAGAGCACCCGTTTCCAGAACGGTCAGGAGCGCGCCGAATATGCGCACGAAAAGCGCGACCAGCCGCGCGCGGCGAACATAGGAAAGCACGCGCTTCCAATGCGCGTAAAGCGGGGCACTGCGCAGAGCGTCCCACGCATGGCGAAAAAAGCTTTGATGCTGAAACAGACGGTGCAGTCGCGTCTGCCTTTGACACAGCGCAGTACTTCGGTTTTTTTGTGACTTTTGCGACACGGCGGCGTTTTCCTTCCTTTTTTGCGCTTTTGATGGAATTATGCGCCTTTTTTGCCTGAAAAATTCAAAAAATCTATTGTAAAAATGAAACGGATTTGGTATAATAAGTTATTATAGTAAAGGAGGAGCGGTTATGGCGAATGCGGAACGGAACAAGCGAAGACAGGCTGCTTTGCGTGTGCATGCCGGCGAGATCCTCTCGCGTGACGGCAATCGTCTGGCTTTGATCGAGGCACTCTCCGTTTGCTTGCTCTTCGTTGCGCTGTATACAACGCTCAATTATTGCTTTGCCGCGCTCTCGCTCCTTTGTGACCCCATTCTGATCGGCGCGCTCTTCGGTGTCGTCGTTTACCTGACGGTGCGCCTTCTCGTCGCCCCCACGGTGCTGGGGCTGTTCTATATGGCAATGCAAATGAGTGGCGGCGAGGAGGCCGTTTTGGCAGACCTCTTTCATTATCTCGGTACGGGCAAGCGCTATCGTCATGCGCTGCGCGCGTCGCGTCCGATCGTTTATCTGTTGACGGTCGTGATCGTGGGCATCGAATTGACCTATACCGCCTTTGCCATGCTCCTGCCCCCTACGCTTGCCCATCTGTTGCTTTGCGCATTGGTGATCGCCGTGGAGATCGTCGGCTGCTTTCTGCTTGCCGTTCGCACGTATCCGCGCTTTGCCGTGGCGGTGCGGAACGAGACGTTTTTGGCACAGGACGTCAAAAGGGAAGCGCGGCGCACCTGTCCCGCCCCCGTGCGGCGCGGATGCCGCTTTTTCGGCGGGTTTCTTGCGTGGGGTCTGCTGGGGTTGCTGACCGTTGGTGTGCTCCTGATTGCAGACACCCTGCCGCGCATGCTTGTGGCGTACTGCCTGGACTGTCGCGCCGACAACGAACTGTAAACCGCGGGATCGGGGAACCTCCCCATGCCCGTTCGGATAAATTCCGCCCGCTCATTTGCGGGTTTGGAAAGAGAAAGGAATAAGACCATGAGTGAAAAGTTTTACATGACAACAGCGATCGCATACGCATCGCGCAAGCCGCATTTCGGTAACACCTACGAGGTCATCATGAGTGACGCCGTGGCGAGATACCAGCGTATGTGCGGCAAGGACGTGTTCTTCTGTACGGGTACGGACGAGCACGGACAGAAGATCGAGAATCTTGCCGGCGAGCAGGGCATCACGCCGCAGAAATACGTAGACGGCGTTGCGGGTGAGATCAAGGGCATCTGGGATCTGATGAATTCCAGCTACGATTACTTTATCCGCACCACGGATGACAACCACGTGACGGCGGTGCAGAAGATCTTCAAGCACTTTTACGATAAGGGCGACATTTATAAGAGCAAATACGAGGGCTGGTACTGCACGCCCTGCGAATCCTTCTTTACCGAAACGCAGGCGGCAGACGGCAAGTGTCCTGATTGCGGCCGTGAGCTCTCCCGCGCCGAGGAGGAGGCGTACTTCTTCAAGATGAGCAAGTATGCCGACCGCCTGATGAAGCACATTGAGGAAAACCCCGATTTCATTCAGCCCGAGCTGAGAAAGAAGGAAATGGTCAACAACTTCCTCAAGGCAGGACTCCAGGATCTGTGCGTGTCCCGTACCTCCTTCAAGTGGGGTATCCCCGTTGATTTCGACGACAAGCACGTCGTATACGTGTGGCTCGACGCGCTGACCAACTATATCACCGCGCTCGGCTACGATCCCGATAAATCCTTTGAGGAGCAGTCCGAGCATTTCAAGAAGTACTGGCCTGCCGACGTGCACATCATCGGTAAGGATATCCTGCGCTTCCACACCATCTACTGGCCCATCTTCCTCATGGCACTGGATCTCCCCCTGCCCAAGAAGGTGTTCGGTCACCCGTGGTTCAACTTCGGCATGGATAAAATGTCCAAATCCAAGGGCAACGTGATCTACGCCGACAAGCTGGCGGAGCATTACGGCGTGGACGGCGTGCGCTATTACGCGCTCTCCGAAATGCCCTTTGCATCGGACGGCTCGATCACCTACGAATCGGTCATCAAACGATACAACATGGATCTTGTTAATAACCTCGGAAACCTTGTCAAGCGCACGCTGGACATGGAAAAGAAGTACTTTGGCAAGATCGTGCAAGCACCCACGGCACCCCAGGCGCTCGACGAGGAGCTGAAGGCGGCTTGCACCAAGGCGTATGCAAATTTGCGCACCTGCATGGACGACTATCACATCGCAGACGCGCTGGAGGGGCTGTTTGAAATGTTCAGCCGCGCCAACAAGTATATCGACGAAACCACCCCGTGGACGCTGGCAAAGGATGATTCGCAGAAGGAACGCCTTGGAACGGTGCTTTATAATTTGATGGAAACCATTCGACAGGGTGCGGTCATGCTCACGCCCTTTATCCCCGCAACCGCCGAGGAGATTCTGAACGAGCTGAACACCGACAAGCGTACCTTTGATACGATCGGCAGCTTTGACGGTATGGTTCCCGGCACCGAGGTGGGCGACTCCAAGGTGCTCTTTGCCCGCGTGGACGAGGAGAAGGAGCTGGCGGCGTTTGAGGCAGAGCGTCAGGCGATGATCGCGGCGGCACAGAAGGAAGAGGAGAAGATCGAGAAGCCCGAGGGCTGTGCGCTCATCGGCATCGAGGACTTCATGAACGTGGAGCTGCGTGTGGCAAAGGTTGTTGCCTGCGAAAAGGTTCCCAAGGCGAAGAAGCTGCTCAAGCTTCAGGTCGACCTCGGGTATGAAACGCGTCAGGTTGTGTCGGGCATTGCCAAATGGTACGAGCCGGAGGTGATGATCGGCAAAAAGATCATTCTCGTGGCAAACCTGCGTCCCGCAACGCTGTGCGGCATCGAGTCGCAGGGCATGATTCTGGCGTCAGGCGAGGAAACCGTGCGCGTCGTGTTCCTTGATCCCGAAACTCCTTTGGGCGAAAGAATCCGCTGAAAAAGTAAAAAAATCTCAAAAAATTTAAAAAAGTACTTGCAAAATGCTTTTTGATATGGTATAATATTCGCGTTGCGCTATGGGCGCAAGAATTTTAGGGTGGTCCGCTGCAATGCTCGCATGAACACTCGGTATTATAGGAGGGCTCAAAAATGAATTTGATTGAGGCTTTTACGAACGAGCAGTTGAAGGAAGAGGTACCCGTAATTCGTATTGGTGACACCGTACGTGTTCACAACAGAATCAAAGAGGGTAACCGCGAAAGAATCCAGATGTTTGAGGGAACCGTTATTGCAAAGCATGGCGGCGGAATCTCCGAAACCTTCACCGTAAGACGTATTTCCTACGGCGTTGGCGTCGAGAAGACCTTCCCGATCCATTCCCCCAACGTGGTCAAGGTAGACGTTACGCGCGTCGGTAAGGTAAGACGTGCAAAGCTGTACTATCTGCGCGGTCGTGTGGGTAAGGCTTCCAAGGTCAAGGAGCAGATCTGATCTGAGATTTGAACGAATAAAACCCGTTTTTGCATGGTCAAGAACGGGTTTTATTCGTTTTTTCGGCGTTTACGGAACGTATGCAAAGGGGAGGCGCGAAAAATCTGCTTTTTGCGCGTTTTTTCTGTTGACATGGAGCGATTGTGCGCGTATAATATAGAGGATTCAAAAAAGAGAGGACAAGAATATGGAATGGCTTGAGCAATCACAGCTTTTACAATTCCTGTTGATCTGCGCAATGGTGGTCTTTGCCGTTACGAAGGTCACATTGCAGGGCGCGTCCAGCCGCCGCTATATCCGAGGCACTGCTGACAGCGTTCTGTTCAACGCGCAGCTGTTCGCCGTGATTGCAATCGTGCTGGCACTGCTGTTTCCCAAGGAGCTTCCCCCGTGGCAGGGCTTTCTGTTGGCCGGGTGTGCGGCACTCGGAACGTTCCTGTTTCAGGTGTCCTACGCGCTGGCACTGCAAAGCGGCCCCGTTTCGCTCTCGGCCCTCATCGTCAATTTCAGCGTGCTGATCATCACCGCGTTCAGTATTATCGTTTACCGTGAGCCCGTTTATCTCTCTCATCTCATCGGCGTCCTTTTTTTGGTGATCTCCATATTTTTGAGCGTCAAAAAGGAGGAGAAAGCCAAGGCGGTCAACGGAAAATGGCTGGCACTGCTTGTCCTTTCGTTCCTTGGAATGGCGGCGGGGACGATCCTGATGCAGTCCTTTACCCGTACCTTCAGCCAAAGTGCCGAGCAGGACAATGCGTTCGTGATATTTATGTACGTTGGGGCGTCGCTGATGGCGTTTGCGTGGTACGCCGCGGGGGCACTCGGGAAGGGTAAAAAACGATGCACGTATGGCTTTTGGAATACGCATACGTGGTTGTTCGTGATCCTTATCGGCATTGTGCTGGGCATCTTCCAAAAGCTTTACCTGACGGGTATGAAATACATCGACGGCGGATTTTTGTTCCCGACCTACACGGGGCTCCAATCCGTGGCAATGACGCTCGTCGGCATTTTTCTCTTTAAGGATAAGCTGTCCGTGCGCCAGATGCTGGGGGGGGCTTTTGGCATCGCCTGCGTGGTGATGATGAATTTGAAATTCGTCGTACTGATATAAACCTTGGAAATGCGCATTTTGTACGCATTTCCCGTGATGTAAACAAAGCCACCGGCTTTCGTCAGTAAGGCGAAAGTTTTGGTCAAGCTTTTTCAAAAAGCTTGCGCGGGTCACGGGCGCGAAGCCCGTGTCGCGCTCCGCAGAGTGCGAAATTTCTTATACGGCGCTTTTCTTTTTGCCAAGCTTTTTCTTTTGCGCCTTTTTGGTCAAAAGAAAAAGCGGTATAAAAGAGTTTGTACAAGCCGTCAATCTGTTTGTTTTGAATCTACAACCTCGGAAATGTGCGTTTTGTGCGCATTTCTCTCGTTTTTATGACGCTTTTCCGCTTTTTTGACCTCCGTTGACAGGGAAGCGCGATGAGGTGCAGGAGAGCCAATTCCGTATTTTGACACCGTAGAAGAATTTTGCGTCAAGATGCAGGTGCACCCACGGTGACCGACCGCGACACCATCGTGCGCGGCTTGCGCTACGCATTGCCTCTGCGCGACCGCTATACGATCCTGTTCTACCTGCGCGACCACGGTTTGTTTGACGATTACGTCGAGCGTGCCGCCGACCGCTTGATGGAGCTATTTAACCGATGCAAAAAGGCGCATTTGGCGACAGGGGGGTTTTTTTGTGCGAAAAACGCACATACGTGCGCAAAAATGCCATAGGGTATTGAAAAAAGAAGCGGTATCTGTTATAATGGTGTGGAAATTGGTCAAGGAAGTGAGAACGTGAAGCGAATAGGGTGTTTTCTGGCGCTTCTTTGCCTTTGCTTGTCCTGCGTCTCCTGCCGTGTACCGACGGAGGTGGAGCCGCCTCCCGTGCTTCGCGTGATTTTTTTGGACGTGGGGCAGGGCGATTGCGTTCTTTTGCGTACACCGGGCGGCGACGTTCTGATAGATGCGGGCTCGGAGGACACGCAGGATACGCTGTGTCGTAAGCTGGAGGTGCTTGGCGTGACGGGACTGGAGCTGGCGATCTTTACACACGCGGACGAGGATCATATCGGAGGTGCGGACGGCGTGCTTGCGCGCTTTCCCGCAAAAGAGATATGGGTTTCGGCTACTCACGCCGAATCCGAGGTGTATGCACGCCTGAAAAAGGCAAGCGCGGGCAGTCAATTGCGCGCCGTGCGGGAAAACGCGATCACGACCGTGGGCGGTGTGGGCTTTTTCGTTTTTGCGCCGATGATGGGTGTTCAAGCGGGGAGTGAAAACGACGGAAGCATTGCGCTGAAGGTCACGTGCGGCAAAGCGTCGGCACTGTTTACGGGGGACATGAGTGCAAAATACGAGGAGCTGCTGGTGGAGCGCTTCGGCGCGCGGCATCTGTCCTGCGATCTGTATAAGGTGGCGCATCACGGCGCGTCCGACTCCAACTCAACGGCATTGCTCAAGGCGGCATCGCCCGAGTGGGCAGTCATCAGCTGCGGTGCGGGGAATGCCTTCGGGCATCCGCACGGTGAGGTGTTGCTCCGCTTGCAAAGGGCGGGGACGCGCGTTCTGCGCACCGATCTTTCGGGCGATATCGTATTTGATTGCGACGGGGAACGCTTTTTCCCGATCATAGAGGATTGAGAGGTTAGGTATGAGGGTTTTGGTTACGGGCGGTTCGCGCGGAATCGGTGCTGCGTGCGTGCGCGAATTTGTCAAAAACGGCGACACGGTAGCGTTTATTTACCGTTCCGACGTCCATGCGGCACTGGCTCTGGCAGATCAGACGGGAGCGTACGCCGTGCGCGCGGATCTGAGCAACGCCATTGATGCGGCACGCGGCGTCGACGAGGCGATACAGATGCTCGGCGGCATCGACGTGCTGGTGAACAACGCGGGCATCTCGCAGATCAAGCTCTTTACGGAATTGACCGACGGGGATTGGAGCAGCATGCTTGACACCAACCTCGGAGGGGCGTTTTACGCATCACGTATTGCCGCAAAGACCATGATTGCACAGCAGAGCGGCAGGATCGTCAACGTGGGCTCCATGTGGGGCAAAACGGGTGCTTCATGCGAGGTACATTACAGCGCCGCCAAGGCGGGCTTGCGCGGATTTACCATGGCACTTGCCAAGGAGCTCGGGCCATCGCATATAACGGTTAACTGCGTGGAGCCGGGGGTGATCGATACCGACATGAATGCCGCGCTGGATGAAGAAACGCGCGTCGGACTCTGCGACGCGACACCGCTCTGTCGAATCGGATATCCCGAGGAGGTTGCGGCGGCGGTCTGCTTCCTTGCCTCCGACAGGGCGTCCTTCATCACGGGGCAGATCCTTGGTGTCGACGGCGGATTTGCCATTTGAAAGCAAACGGACATCTCTTTCGGATGTCCGTTTTTTATTGCTTTTTGTGAGCGTTGCCGCAAGCGAAAGGGCTTATTTTGGTGAAAAGTGATAAAAAAGACGGTGCTTTTTTGGAATCTTTTTTAATTGACAAGAATTTACTGTTGTGTTATAATAATACCATGATAATGTCTAATTGTGACATTGTTTCAAACGAGTCAAAAAGCGTTTGAAATTGAGCGGCAAGCAAGCCCCGAAATACAGAAAAAGGAGAATCTGTTATGAAACACAAAAACGCTCGCAAAATCACAGCTTTTCTGCTCGCGTTGGTGCTGATCCTTCCGATCGTCAGCATCCCCGCTATTGCAGATAATGCGGTCGTAACTCCCGACGGAACCGTCGTCACTGCGCCGAACGCGCTGGTTTTCCAGAGCTTTGATGATGTGGCACTCGGTAAACCTACCGTCGTCAAGGGCCCGGCCACTGCAAAGATCGTTGTCGGTCCCGACGGACGCGGAAACGTCCTGCAGATCGACTGCGTGGCTGTCGGTAATGAAAATAACTACTACGTACATTTCAACAACGACAAAAACACATGGGCCGCAATCTCGAACGTCTATATCAGCTACACGACGCTGGATGACGGCACAAGCGTTCCGTACCTGACGGGTGAGATGAGACCTCTTACCAGCGGCGGCGATACCTACAAGATCGAGGGTATTGTCAACACCAACTTCTGCGAGTTCGAAATCGCAAAGGTCACCGATCTGGACGGTAACCTCGTTGAGTATGCCGATATCATCGTCAAGGGCTACAAGGAAGTCAACAAGCTCGACGAATACGGCAACGTTATTTGGATGCCCGTTCTGGACGAAAACGGTCAGCAGGTAATCGGTGAGCAGATCGACGAAAACGGAAACGTCATCATGCTTCCCGTCTGGCTTCAGGATACCAACGAGGACGGAACGCCCAAGGTGGATGAAAACGGCAACCCCGTTTATGTTCAGGATACCAACGCGGACGGATCGCTCAAGTTTGATGACAAGGGAAATCCCGTTTGGGTTCAGAAGTCGGAGATCGTTCTGGACGAAAACGGCAATCCCATCATGGATCCCGTGCGTGATCCTGTGACCAATAAGCCCGTGCTTGCAAGAGACCCCGAAACCGGTAAGTATCTCATCGGCCCGGACGGCAAGCCCGTTTATGAAACGGCGCCCCGCGTACAGCTCGTTTACACACCCTCCATCGGTCCCGTTTCCAAGACCGTTAAGGTTAAGGTAAACGACACCTCCAAGTTCCTGACGAAATCGGCGTATATTACGACCGAAGCGTTCAAGGACGCATACGGCGGCGGTGTGAATAACATCGCAATGGCAGCAAACCTGCAGCATCCCGCACTCAAGTCCAACGTGCTGATCTTCTCCGCAGACTACTTCTTCTCGGCAGCTGTTGAGGATGATCCCGAAACGCCCGATGTGGATGAGACCGTCGAGGCACTCACCCGCGGTATGGATATCCGTGCCATCGCTACTTATCAGTACGAGGAAAACGGTACTGTTAAAACCACGAAGAAGAACTTTGACTTCATGAATCTTGCCAATCCCTCGGACGGAACGATCACACTCAGGGCACACGAGGGTGATGCAAAGACCCAGCTGATCGGCGGTACTAAGGTCGTTAACCTCGGTACTTGGGTCAATATCCTGATTGCCGCAGATATGAGAAGCGGCACCTACGCGATCTACATCGACGGCGAGCTGATGTGTATCAGACAGGACGCAGATCTTTCTTCCACGAGCGGTCCTGCTTCCGGTCACTGGGTAGGTCCCTGCGTATCCATCAACTCAAACTCCTGGAATCTCGGTCACTTTACCAGAGGCGGTAAGGTTGAGGATTACAAAGGCTTCGTTCAGATCGACAACATCGCAGTTTACGAAGGTACCCAGATGGAGGAGCTCTTCGCATACCTCGGCTACAGCAAGGAGTTCGAGGAAGATTATGAAGGCAATGAAGTCGGTGACGTTCTGAACACCTACTTCAACGGCTCCACTCCCCAGGCAACCGTAGGCGAGGTGAACGGCAACAAGGTGGCAGCGATCGACCTGACCTATGCAGGTAACGTCGACGCAAACTTCAAGCCCGAGATCAACGCTGTAACTTATCTGGATTCCAAGACCGTTGTTCTTGAGTCCGACTATTACCTCTCCGCAGACGCAATTGTGAAATTCCAGTCCCAGATCCACAACATCGGTGCACACATCGACGTTGAGGGCTCTCCTTTCGCATATCCCATGCAGGGAAATAAAACCTACCAGTGGATCGACCTTTATACCGTTGACGCAACCCAGAATTCCAATCTGGCAACCGTTACCTTCTCCGGCGCAACGATTCCCGAGGGCGAGGAAACCGCTCCTTCCGTAACCATTGAAAAGGGCAAATGGAACACCTTCAGTACGGTCATCAACCTCGCTGATGGCTCATACACCCTCTATATTAACGGCGTGTATGCAATAGAAGGTCGTCTTGCAAAGCTGATCAATAACGTTGTCTACAACTTCACCGACGTTTCCTTTGCACAGGATCAGTGGATCGTTGCAAAGATCATGCAGGGTAACCTGAGCCGTAAGGGTATGCTTTATCTCGATGAGATGATGGTTACCGAGCTCGGCGGCGGCAAGGCGGAAACCATGCTGATTGAGGCAATGCTTTCCGCAGACGTTTACGCAAACGGCGAGTTCTACAAGACCGTTACCAATACCAACATCTTCTACAAGTCCTCCGATATTGAGATCGAGGCAGAGATCTTCGATCTGAAGGAGCAGGTTGGAACCGATCGGCTTCTGAAGATGGAAGGTGCAAGCATCCGCTTTACCTCTCCCACGGGTCTGCGCTTCGCATCCGAGGTCGACCTTGAAGCACTTGAAGCACTGTATGCAATGGTGGACAACACCGAGAGCGAGATCAATCTGCTGTCCGTTTCCTTCGGTACGCTGATCATTCCTACCGATATGCTGGGCGGCAAGAATCTGTCGTTTGAAACGTTGGCTGCAGAGGGTATTACCAACTATCTGGATATTCCCGGCGTGAAGGATTATTACTATGATCTGGATGGCGATGAAACGACCACGCACATTTGCGGTTCTATCATTAATATCAAGGAAAGCAACATTGACCGTCTGTTTACCGGTGTAAATTACGTTCGTATCGTGCTTCCGAACGGAGTCGAGTATAACATCTATTCCGACAGAACCTACCGTGCAAGCGCACAGTCCGTAGCAGACGATGCTTGGGGCGAGTACGCACCCGAGGAGCAGGCTGTTATCGATGCGTTCCTCGCAGGCGTAAAGCCCGCGGCTGATACCGTTACCCCCGCTCTTCCTCCTGTAGAGGAAGGCGGTGATGGCACCGGAGACGGCGGATCCGGAACCGTATAAACCAGACACTCAAGGCGTTGTGTTTCGGCACAACGCCTTTTCTTTGAAAAAATCTTGATAAGGGCTTGATTTTGAAGCGTAAATGTTATATAATGATATAATAAGGATATATAGTGGCGAAGTGTCGCCATTGAAAGGAGAAGACTCGAATGGACAGAGTTTCCAAGCATAATTATTACCTTGATATTGCCCAGACCGTTGCGGAGCGATCCACCTGCTTGCGTAAAATGTACGGCGCGATCATCGTCAAAAACGACTCCATTATCTCAACGGGATACAACGGAGCACCCAGAGGGCGCAAGAACTGTACGGATATCGGCGTTTGTATGCGTGACAAACTGGGGATCCCGCGCGGCGAGCGGTACGAGTTGTGCCGTTCGGTGCATGCCGAGGCAAATGCGATCATATCCGCACCGCGTGACCAGATGCTGGGGGCAACGCTTTATATGGTGGGCGTCAACGCAAAAACGGGTGCACTTGAGGCAGGCACGTCCTCTTGCATGATGTGCAAGAGGCAGGTCATCAACGCGGGCATTTCGACCGTGGTGATCCGAGATACCAAGGAGGATTTCCGTGTGATCGACGTGAACGATTGGATCGAGAACGACGATTCGCTCAGCGGAGTGTTCGGATATTGATACATCTGATTCCAAGTGGAGGGAAAGAGCGCGTATGGCGGAGCTGTTGAAGGAAAAGTGTGTGCGGACGGAGTGTGAGGATACGTCGGTGAGACGTATTTGTTTCGTGTGCACGGGAAATACCTGCCGCTCGCCCATGGCAGAGGCGGTGGCAAATGCGCTGCTGTACGAGGCAAAAAACAAAGCCCTGCAAGGGATCGCCCCCGAGGTGCGCGATGCCATCGCGCCGAGCACCGAGGCGTTCAGCCGAGGCTTGTATGCCAACGAGAACCAGCCGATCTCGCGCGGCGCGTGCGACGCGCTGGAGGAGGCAGGCGTGCCGTCGACCGCGGGGCGCGATTACCGCAAGCATACGGCGCATAATCTGACGGCGCAGGATGTGGCATCCTTTGATCTTTTGATCGGCATGACGGCATCCCACGCGATGGAGCTTATGATGCGTTTCCCGCAGGCGGCAGACCGTATTGCGTGTATGCCACAGCAGATCTTTGACCCCTACGGCGGCGATGGTGAGGTTTACCGCAAGTGCTTGGCACAGATCACCGAGGGGGTCAAGAGCCTTCTCGGATTGGAGAAGAACGCATGAACGTCATCAAATTATACGCGCCGCACCTCTGTGCCGTCGCGCAGTTGGAGAAGCAATGCTTTGGCGAGCCCTGGAGCGAGCAAGCACTGGCACTTTTGCTGACCGATGACGCCACGGGCGCGGTCTGTTTGCAAGAGGGGCAGGTCGTTGCGTACGGCGGCATGATCTATTCGCCGTTCGACGCGCAAATCACCAATATTGCGGTGCAGCCCGAAAGCCGCAGATGCGGCTGCGGACGCGCGGTGTTGCGAGAATTGATCGCGCAGGCGCGTGCACGTGGTGTGGAGGAGATCTCGCTGGAGGTGCGCGCCTCCAATGAAGCGGCGATCGCACTCTACAATTCCGAGGGCTTTGTGGCGGCGGGGCGAAGAAAAGGCTTTTACCGCCACCCAACCGAGGATGCAGTGGTCATGCTCCTGCCCTTGACGGAATAGGGAACGGATTTTTCAGAAAAGAGAGAAGATATGTATATTTTGGGAATGGAGAGCTCCTGCGACGAGACCTCTGCGGCAGTTGTGGAGATGGGCGAGGGTGTTCGCAGGATCTGCTCTAACATCGTGGCATCACAGATCGACGTGCACCGTCTGTACGGTGGTGTTGTGCCGGAGATCGCAAGCCGCGCACACATCGAGGCAATTTCAAAGATCACATACGAGGCATTGGAAAAGGCTGGTATCACGGTGTCGGACCTTGGCACCGTTGCGGTCACGGCTTTTCCGGGACTGATCGGTGCGTTGCTGGTCGGCGTCAACTTTGCAAAATCCATGGCGTATTCGCGCAACATTCCGCTCGTGGCAGTCAACCACATCCACGGGCACGTTGCGGCGGCGTATCTGACGCACCCCGATCTTGAGCCGCCCTTTCTGGCACTGGTCGTGTCGGGCGGACACACCTCCATTTACGAGGTTACGGATTATACCGCGTTTACCGAGATCGGCGGCACGCGCGATGATGCCGCTGGCGAGGCGTTTGATAAGATCGGACGCGTGATCGGGCTTCCGTACCCGGGCGGCGCGGCACTGGACAAGCTGGCGTATGAGGGCGATCCTCACGCCATCACGCTGCCGTCCCCCGCGCTGGCGGGCGACACGCTGGACTTTTCCTTCAGCGGGATCAAGACCGCAACGCTGAACTACCTGAACAGCATGGAGCAAAAGGGAACACCCGTCAACCATGCGGACGTAGCGGCGGCTTATACCGATCGCATCGTAAAGGCGATCACGAAAAAGGCGGAGGCAGCACTCCGCAAAAGCGGCATGAAAACGCTGGTTCTGGCAGGCGGCGTGGCGGCAAACTCGCATCTGCGCGCGTCTCTTGAGGAGATGTGCACAGCGTGCGGCGTGCGGCTCGCAATGCCGGATCGCACGCTTTGCGGTGACAACGGAGCCATGATCGCGGCGGCGGGATATTTTCAGTTCTGCAAGGGCAATTTTGCCGACACGTCGCTGAATGCGTCGGCGTCGGACGACGGAATGTAAGGCTTTTCTTGTCAAGCACTTTATGGCAAAAAAATCAATTTCGTCGTTTTAAACGAATTTGCAATTCTTTTTTGAAAAAAACGCAATTTTGATTTTTCCACAAGAATTATCCACAGGTTGTTGAAAAAAACGATTTTCCGAATGTTTTCTTAAAAAGCATTAAAAAATCCACAAAAAACGGAAAAAACGCCTGCTTTTGTGGAAAAGTCTGTGGAGTGTGTTGAAAAAATACAGTTTTTTACAGTGTGGAAAACTAAATCCGACAGCAATCGACACAAGCTGTGACTTTTGAAGAGGGTTCGTCAGAATGACTAAATTTCTGAAAAAACAGGTGCGAAACCGACCCTATTGCGCCGATCGGAAAGGATACGGAAGTTATGGAATTTGAGAACAATTTGCACGTTGAGGTTGAAAACGAGGCGATTGATCGCCCCTTCGTTTCTCCTGCCGTGATCCGTCGTCTGCCGCGCTATTTTCGCTATCTGCGCGAGTTGATCAGACAGGGAAAGATGCGCATCAGCTCGGGTGAGTTTTCCGAGATGATGGGTGTGACCGCGTCGCAGATCCGTCAGGATCTCAACTGCTTCGGCGGCTTTGGTCAGCAGGGCTACGGCTACAACGTCAATTACCTTTACGCAAAGATCTCGGAGCTGCTCGGCGTGGGCGCGGGGCTTCAGGCGATCATCATCGGCGCGGGCGACCTCGGTCGCGCGATCGTGCGTTCGACCATGTTTGAAAAGCGCGGTGTGGATATCATCGCTATGTTTGACGTGGATGCGGAGCTGATCGGACGCGAGGTCGGCGGGGTGAAGATCCACGACATGAAGGCGCTGGAAGCATTTTGCGCCGCAAACAAGGTCGACATGGCGGTCTTGACCCTGCCCAAGGAATGCGCCGAGGAGGAATCTGCGCGCCTTGTGGCGGCGGGCGTCGTGGGACTTTGGAACTTTACGGGTAAGGAGCTCTCTTACAACTTTGACGAGGCGGTGGTGGAGAACGTTCACCTGGGCGACTCGCTGATGAGCCTTAACTACGAGATCTGCCGTTGGAAGTCGGCACATGTAAATAAGACTGATACGGAGAATACGGATCAATGAAATTGAATTTTCAACAGGACGTGCTGGTGCTGCCGGGATCGGTGTTGACGCAGATCTCCGAGGCGGACGCCGCGGCGATGCGCGTGCTGCTTTGGCTGGCATCGGATCTCTCGCTTGCAGACAAGCCCAAGCAGCTTGCAAAGCTGGCGGATTGTGACCGGAAGGCACTGGCGGAAAGCCTGCAATTTTGGAAGGCGGCAGGGGTGCTCGTCGAGGAAGGGGAAGCTGTTCCCGCCATGGCTGCGGTCAAAATGCCCGCAGAAAAGCCGAAGCCTGCAAAACGGGTGCTTTTGCAGCGTGCGGACGAATTGCCCAAGTATACATCGGTCGAGCTTGCCGAATTGATGGAGAGCCGCGCGAGCGTGCGTGCCATGGTCGACGAGGCACAGCGAACGCTTGGCAAGATGTTCAACCCGAGCGAGGTCAATATTCTGGTCGGCATGCTCGACTACCTCTCCTTGAGCGAGGAGTGCATTCTGCTTCTTCTGGCGTATTGCAAGCGGATCGGCAAAACCAATCTGCGCGCCATTGAAAAATATGCGTATACGCTTGTGGACAAGGGAATTACCGATGCCGAGATGATGGAGGAGGAGTTCCGCGTGGCGCAGCTGATGCACGAATTTGAAGGACAGGTGCGCACGCTCTTCGGCATGCAAAAGCGTGCGCTGACCGGACGCGAGAGCAAGATGCTGGCGGCGTGGGTGTCCTTCGGGTACGGCATTGACGTAGTGCGCGAGGCGTATGAAATGACCGTGACCGCTACGAACGAGCCGTCGGTCGCATATGCCAATGCCATTTTGGAGCGTTGGAACGCCGAGGGGCTGAAAACGCTGGAGGAGATCCGCGCGGCGCAGGAAAAGTCGAAGAAGGATGCCTCCAAAAATGAGCAGACCGCGCTCGGCAACAGCTTTGACACGGACGATTTCTTTGAAGCGGCACTGCAGCGCAGCTTCAGCGCACGACGCGAGGATTAAAAGAGGAGAGATCTATGGGATATAATAAGGAAAATTTCAGACGGATCCGCGCCGACTACGCCACCAAGGCGTTGCGTGCGCAGGAGGAGGCGGAGATGCGCCGCGCGGAGGTCTACCGCGCCATTCCCGCACTCAAGGATCTGGACGCACAACTTTCCACCTTTGGCGTGCGCGTTCTGCAGAGTGCCATGAACGAGGGAAATCTGCAAGAGGGGATCATGGACCTGCGTGCGGAAAATGAGCGCATCATTGCCACGCGCAAGCAGCTGCTCGTGCAAAACGGCTTTCCCGAGGATTATACCGAGCCGCGGTACGAGTGCGTAAAATGCCGCGACACGGGCTACGTTGGGATCAAAATGTGTGCTTGCATGCGTCGGGCACTCGTGGCGGCAGGCATGCAGTCGTCGGGACTTTCGGCATTGCTTCGCAAGCAGTCCTTTGAAAATTTTTCGTTGGATTACTACAAGGCGCGTCCCGAGGAATATCAGGCAATGAGCGAAAATTATCGCAATTTGCGTGAATACGCCTATGATTTTTCCATCGAAAACGGCAAGCCGATGCCCTCAAGTCTGCTCTTTTTGGGCGGTACGGGGCTTGGAAAGACCCATCTGTCCACGTCGATTGCTCGCGTGGTGATCGAGCGTGGCTACGACGTGTTTTACAACAGTGCAGTCGGCATGATCTCGGATTTTGAGATCCGCCGATTCGGCAACGGTATTGCCGCCGAGGGAACGGACGACACTCAGAGATACGTGGATTGCGACCTGCTCATCATTGATGACCTCGGAACCGAGGTGGTCAACCAGTTCACGCTCTCCTGCCTCTATTACGTGCTCAACACGCGCCTGAATCTCGAAAAGCCCACGATCGTCAGTACGAACCTTTTGCCGGCAGATCTGCGAAAGCTTTACAGCGACCGCATCGCCAGCCGCCTGACGGGAGAATTTCAGGTCGTGCCCTTTTACGGAATCGACGTCCGCAAGCAAAAGATCCGCAAGGGATAAAAACGCGCGAAAATCCAAAAAATCTATTTACAAACCCTAAAAAAACGTGTATAATAAAAGCAGAAACGCTTGTCGGCAGGGCTGACAAAAAGGAGGAACGATCATCATGGCTTGCAACCGTAATAAGAACGCTAAAAACGGAATAGGATGCGATTTTCTGGAGGCCTCGTGCACCGCCGTCGATGCCGTTGCCACGTCACTTCTGGGAACAAAGCAGCTTTTGAGTGCCGTTTGCGAGATCGGCAAAAAAGCTCCCGAGGTATTGAAGTTGAAAAAGCTGAGCGGCTTGGTCAGCGCGCACCTTTGCGCAGGCGTTCTTCTGGACGGCGACTTTATTCCGACGCTGGCGCAGGCGCTCGACCGCACGTGGAGAAAGCTTGCCGATGCGAAAGATGCAAAATGCGTCTGCGCGGAGTCTGCCGCAGAGGTTGCCGAGGAAACGGTTGAGGAAACGGTCGAAGCGCCGATCGAGGACGCGATCCCCGTTGTGGCAACCGTGACCGAGGAGGACACCGACGACGAGCGCGAGGATGAGGAAAACGAGTCCTTTGCGGGCTTGAAGCTCTCGGGCTTGAATTTCATCGATGCCAAGGAGGAGCCGGACGCATACGCGGCGCTTCTGACGCGCGAGAGCGCGGGCGAGATCCGGATCATCACCCGTTACCGCCGCAGCTACCTCTCGCGTCTGATCCAGTCGCAGGGTGACGTGCAGGCGTATTATTCCGCTATCAAAAACAAGCTTCTGTCCTACAAGGGCGTCAAGGGGCGCATCAGCTGGGGTAACGAGTCCTTCAATAAGGGCAGAACCTACATCGCAAAGGTCAACGCAAAGGCAAAAACGCTGTACCTGTATCTGGCGCTGGATCCCGCCGCGGTCGAGGCGATCGAGGAGGGAAAATACAACGTCACCGACGTTTCCGACAAAAAGAAATATGAAAACGTGCCCACTTTGATCAAGATCAAGGGCCCGCGCAAGCTCAAGCACGCCTTGGAGCTGATCGATCTGCTCTGCTCCGACAGCCTACAGCTGCCGCCCGTCAAGGACTTTGCAGAAGCCGATTACACCGTTCCGTACCGCACCACCGAAGAGCTGGTCGAGGCGGGAAGCATCAAGATGATGGTCGCGGGGATTCTGGTTTCAAGCGGAGTGAACGAGGCGACCGACGGCGACGTTACCGCTGTTTGACGTAAACAAAAAACGCATAAAAAAAGAGATATGGCTCACACTAAAGCCGTATCTCTTTTTGATTTTTTTCATCGAATACTGACGAAAAGGAGGGGAAGCAATGGCAGAAGCATTGAAGACAAAGCAGACCGCGCACCTGCTGCAGGCGGTGTATAAAAACGTCAAAATGGCAAGCGATTCGATCTTGAATCTGATGCCGAAGGTGGCGGACGAAAAGCTGAAAAGCGACATGACTGTGCAGCTGAGTGCCTACGAGGCGTTCGCCTCGCGCGCGGCAAAGCTGCTTGCGGAGGAAGGTGTAAAGCCCATGGAAGAGGGCGTGATCACCAAAATGTCTGCAAAAATGGGCATGGCAATGAATACGATGCGCGATTCCACGTCCTCGCATCTGGCGGAGATGCTGGTCGAGGGCGCGACGATGGGGGTCAACGATATGCTCAAGCAGATCCGCGAGAGCGAGAACACGAACGCATCCGAGAGCTCGCTGCGGCTTGCGCGCGACGTTTGCAGGTACGAGGAAAAGACGATCGAGGATATCAAAAACGCATATTTGAGAGGATAAGGGGAAGAAACATGGCACAAATTACGTGTAAGGAATTGTCGGGACTGTCCGACCTTTTGACCATGGAGGAGAACATGGTTGCGAAATGCAAGATGTACGCCTGCGCGATGAATGATGGCGCGCTGAAGAATCATTGCGAGCAGATGGCACAGTGCCATCAGCGTCATTTTGACGAGCTGTACGCAAATTTGAAGTGAGGTGACGGGAATGGATTGCAACAAGATGATGACCGAGCAGGAAATGATGACCGACCTGCTCTCCACGGAAAAGTTTATGACGAGCGTTTACAACACTTATTGCTGTGAGGCGGCAACGCCCGCGGTCAAGTCCGCGCTGATGTCGCTTTTAGAGGATACGCACCGTATGCAACAGGAGCTGTTCTCCGAAATGAGCGCGCACGGCTGGTACAGCCTTGAAAAGGCAGAGGATACCAAGCTGAATCAGGAAAAGCAAAAGTTTGGCAAAATGGCGACGGTTTAACAAAGCGGGAGAGGCTGTAATGCCTCTCCCGTGTTTTGGGCTTGTAAGGAAAAATGATCCGCTTATAAGGAAAAACGATCCGCACTATTGAAAATTACATATATTTATGGTATAATAAAGGTGGGAGGCTGAGTTGAAGCATAGGGTATACCGTCATTTTATAAAGAAAGGTAAGGTGGGTATATGAAGATTCAGTTTATCGGTGCGGCGCAGGAAGTAACCGGCAGTTGTACTCTTATTGAGGTCAATGAACGGAATTATCTGGTCGATTGCGGCATGGAGCAGGGAATCGATGTCTTTCAAAACGTGCCGCTTCCCATCTCTCCGCGAGAGATCGACGCCGTGTTTTTGACACATGCACATATCGACCATTCGGGTATGCTGCCACGACTTTACAAGGACGGATTCCGTGGAATCATCTATGCGACGCAGGCAACGGCAAAGCTTGCGGATATCATGCTCAAGGATAGCGCACATATCCAGATGACCGAGGCAGAATGGAAGAACAAGCGTGCGGAGCGTGCGGGCGATGAAGGCTTTACGCCGACCTATACGCTGGAGGATGCGCTCGGCGCGATCACGCTGTTTCGCGGCGTGCCATATGATGAGCGGATCACGGTGGCGGCAGGTGTGGATATTCGGTTTACCGATATCGGACATTTGCTCGGCTCTGCCGCGATCGAGCTCTGGCTACGCGAGGGCGAGAACGCGCGCACGATCGTGTTCAGCGGTGACGTGGGAAATACCGATCAACCCATCATAAAAGACCCCTCTTCGATTGCCGAGGCGGACTATTTGGTCATGGAGTCTACGTACGGAAACCGCAATCATGAGCGAAACAGCGATACGATCGAAACGCTGGCAAGATATTTTGACGAAACCTTTGCAAACGGCGGCAACGTTGTTATTCCGTCCTTTGCGATCGGACGCACGCAGGAGCTGCTTTATGCGATCCGAGAGATCAAAAGCCGCGGCTTGACGCGGAATAAAACTTTCCTCGTGTACGTAGACAGCCCTTTGGCGATCGAAGCGACCGAGATCTTCTCCAAATGCGATCCCGCCTGCTTTGACACGGAAACCAATCGGCTTCTTGCAGCAGGGATCGATCCGATCCGTTTTTCGGATCTGCGGCTTTCCGTCACCGTGGAGGATTCCAAGCGGATCAACGAGACGGCAGAGCCAAAGGTGATTTTGTCCGCCAGCGGTATGTGCGAGGCGGGGCGGATCCGTCATCATCTCAAGCACAATCTTTGGCGTCCGCAGAATCTGATCCTGTTTGTAGGCTATCAGGCAGAGGGAACGCTTGGGCGCACGTTGATCGAGGGCGCGACACAAGTCAGACTCTTTGGAGAGGATATTGCAGTGCGCGCACAGATCCGCTCCTTGAAGGGAACGAGCGGTCATGCGGATCAGCAAGGGCTGATCGCGTGGCTGAGGGGCTTTGAAAAAAAGCCGCGCATCGTATTTCTCAATCATGGAACCGAGGAATCGATCGCTGTGCTTGGGGATGAGCTGCGTGAGCGAGGCTATGCGGTAGAGGCACCCTACAGCGGAACCGAATATGATCTGGTGAAGGGGATCATGACTGCGTATACCGAGCGGCGGCGCGTGACGGCAAATGATATTGCCAAGGCAAAATCGCGCAAAACGAATATTTACAGCAATCTCGTGTCACAAGCGGAAGCATTGCTGGCACTTGCCAAGCGTTCTGACAGCCGCACGAATAAGGACAACGCCAAGCTGGCGGCACAGATTCGCGCGCTGATCGATAAGTGGGAGTGATTATAGGAGAGAGGTCGGAAACGGCCTCTCTTTTTTGTGCGCAGCCAATTAATCCCGCCAAACGAAAAAGAGCACGCATAGCGTGCCTTTTTCGCTTGGTGCGGGTAACAGGGGTCGAACCTGCACACCTTACGGCGTAAGATCCTAAATCTTATGCGTCTGCCAATTCCGCCATACCCGCGACTGCTATATTATACAATGAAAATGCGGATTTGTCAAGGGCGTTATTGGTTTCCTTTTGAGAAAGTTTTGAAAAGGAGAGGGGTGGGGAGAGGGAAAGCTTTTTCAAAAGCTTTCCCTCTCCCCACGAATAAGTTTTATCCTTTTTCCGGAACCAGCAGTCCGTACCCGCCGTCGGTTCTCTTGTAGATCACGCAGGTGTCGTTCGTGGTGTCGTCCACGTAAACGAAGAACTGGTGTCCGATCAGATTCATCTGCAAAATTGCTTCCTCAGCCGACATGGGCTTGATGGGGAAGGATTTCGTGCGAATGATTTCTTCCTCGTCTGCCACCGTGTCGTCATACGCCTCGTCGGGATAGGGGTTGAAAACACCCTCGCGCAGTCTTTTTGCCAGCCGCGTTTTGTTTTTGCGGATCTGACGCTCAACGTTGGCGCAAGCACCGTCAAGCGCGTCGCGGAAGCTGTCACCTCTGACCTCGCTGCGGAAGAGCGTGCCTCCCGCGCTGATGGTGATTTCGAGGTTTCTATCATTACGTTTACAGCTGAGCGTGACGGTTGCCTCGCCCTCGCCGGGGAAGAATTTGTCGAACTTAGCAAGCTTCTTTTCGATGAGCGCCTTCATGTCCTCGTATACGTTCATCTGTCTGCCAATCACGGTAATTTTCATGCGGTGTTCCTTGCCTTTCCTTGTTTATCGAGCAAAGGAGCTCTCGGAGGATTCCGAGAAATCCTCGGAAAACTCCTTTTGCATTTTCAGTATAGCATATTTTCTTGGATTTGTAAAGAGCGTACAAAAAATGTTTACAAATAGAATTGCAAATTGTCGAAAACGATAATAAAATTCTGAAAATATTTCAAATAAAGATTGACAGAAGGCGTTTTTTTTGGTATAATAAAAAAGATGGATATGCGATTTTTTCGGTTTTGTAGGGCGGGGGCTTGCTCCCGCCGTATTTTGAACAAAAAAAGGGTGAAGAGATATGAGCGAGATCAAGGAAAAAATTGAAAAGCTGCGTCGGCAGGTGCTCTACCACGCAAAGCGGTACTACGTAGACGACGACCCCGAAATTTCGGATTACGACTACGACATGATGTACGCGGATCTGCTGCGTCTTGAGGGGGAGCACCCCGAATTTTTCGATGCGGCATCTCCCACACAGCGCGTGGGCGGCAAGCCCTTGGACAAGTTCGAAAAGGTGACGCATGCGGTGCAGATGAACTCGCTTTCCGACGTCTTTTCCTTCGAGGAGCTTTCGGATTTTCTCGTGCGCGTGCGCCAGACGGTGGACGCGCCCGTCTATTCGGTCGAGCCGAAGATCGACGGGCTTTCGGTGTCCCTGCGATACGAGAACGGCGTGTTCGTGCAGGGCGCGACGCGCGGCGACGGCTTTACGGGCGAGGACGTGACGCAGAATCTGCGCACGATCTTCTCGATCCCCATGACGCTGCCCGAGCCCTTGAACCTGACCGTGCGCGGCGAGGTCTATATGCCGCGCACCGTGTTTGAAAAGCTGAACGAAAAGCGGGAAAAAACGGGGCAGACGCTCCTTGCTAACCCTCGAAACGCGGCTGCAGGATCGCTTCGCCAGCTTGATCCGCGCGTGGCGGCAGAGCGAAAGCTGGATATCTTCGTGTTCAATTTCCAGGAGGGTAGCCTGTGGACCAACGGACGCGCGCCCGTGTCGCACACCGAAACGCTCGCGCGCCTCGGTGCACTCGGCTTCCACGTGCTGGAAAACACGCTGACAACACCCGACGAGCAGGCGATCCTTGACCATATTACCCATATCGGCACGCTCCGCGACAGCCTTGCGTACGACATCGACGGTATGGTGGTCAAGATCGACGATCTGGAAACGCGCCGCTCCTTGGGCGAGGGTACGAACACCCCCAAATGGGCGGTGGCGTACAAATTCCCACCCGAGCAGAAGAGAACGCGTCTTGAGGATATCATCGTCGCGGTCGGGCGCACGGGTGTCTTGACCCCCACCGCGGTGCTCTCTCCCGTGCGGTTGGCGGGAACCACCGTGTCGCGCGCAACACTCCATAACCTTGAATTTATTCGCGAAAAGGATATCCGTATCGGCGACACGGTCACGGTGCAAAAGGCGGGGGATATTATCCCCGAGGTCGTGTGCGCACACACGGAATTGCGCACGGCGGACGCGAAAATGTTCTATATGCCCGAGAAATGCCCGTCCTGCGACGAGCCCGTGTTCTATGATGCCGACGAGGGCGCGGCAACGCGCTGTACCAACAGCCGCTGTCCCGCACAGCTCTCGCGCGGCATCGAGCATTTTGCCTCCAAGGACGCGATGAATATCGACGGACTCGGACCGCAAATCGTGGACGCGCTGCTCAAAAACGGGCTGATCGCGGACGCGGCGGATCTGTATAGCCTGAACGCTGACGACGTGGCGCAGATCGAGCGCATGGGCGCGAAAAGCGCGCAGAATCTCATCGATGCGATCGATCACTCCAAGGGCGCAGGTCTGGAACGTCTGACCTACGCGCTCGGGATCCGCAACGTGGGCGAGGTCGCGGCGACGGCACTTGCCGCGCGCTACGGCACGCTCGACGCTCTGATGCAGGCGACCGTGGAGGAACTGTGCGAGATCGCGGATTTCGGCGTGATCACCGCAGAGTGCGTGGTCAATTTCTTCTCGCACGAGCAGAACGTGGAGCTGTGTCGGCGGTTGATCGCGGCAGGGCTGCTCACCGAATCCACCGCAAAGCCCGCAGACGACCTCTTCCAAGGACTCACCTTTGTCCTCACGGGCACGCTTCCCACCATGACGCGTGACGAGGCGGGGGCGATGATCAAAGCCGCAGGCGGTAAGGTGTCGGGAAGTGTGTCGGCAAAGACCTCTTTTGTCGTGGTAGGTGAGGCGGCAGGCTCGAAGCTGATCAAAGCCCAAAGCCTCGGTGTTCCCGTCATCGACGAGGACACGCTCAAAGCAATGATCGCAGAAAAAAGAAGAACGGTATAAGGAATAAAGGGACGAGAAGCTTTCTCGTCCCTTTTGCAATATTTTTCTTCCCGCCAAGCAAAAAAAGGCGGCCGATAGCAAAAAATGTCTGCTAAAACGCAAAAAGTATCTTGACAGAGCATGGAAAATGCTTTATACTGTATGTAACTTGGGGAGGAATGGCTTCCTTTTTCCCATGATTCACGAAAGGATTCGGAATTATGAAAAAAATGAGAGCAGCGGTCGTCGGTTACGGCGGCATGGGCGGTTGGCACGTTGAGCATCTTCTGAAGAGCGATGTGGCGGAGCTTGCCGGTGTTTACGATATCAAAGAGGAAAGAAATGAGCTGGCGCGCAGTCGCGGCATTTATGCGTACGCAACCTACGAGGAGCTGCTGGCGGATAAGAGCGTTGAGCTGATCACGGTCGCGATCCCCAACGACAGCCACGAGGAGGTTGTTGTCAAGGCACTGGAGGCGGGCAAGAACGTCATTTGCGAAAAGCCCGTGGCACTCTCCTTGGAGTCACTGGATCGCATGATCGCGGCGGCAGAGAAGAACGGCGTGCGCTTCTCCACGCACCAGAACCGCCGTTGGGACGTTGACTATCTCGCCATGAAGCAGATCAAGGAATCGGGCGAGATCGGTAAGGTCATCAATCTGGAGTCCCGCATCCACGGAAGCCGCGGCATCCCCTCCGACTGGAGAGGAGAACGCGAGCACGGCGGCGGCATGCTGTACGACTGGGGCATTCATCTGATCGATCAGGCACTGATGATTTTCGGCTTTGACATCAAGAGCGTTTACTGTATCTGCGACAACATCACCAACAAACAGGTGGATGACGGCTTCCGTCTGGACATCAACTTCAGGAGCGGACAGCGTGCCACCATCGAGGTTGGAACCTATAACTTTATCGCAATGCCTCGCTTCTATATGCGTGCCGAAAAGGGAAGTGCGCTGATCACCGACTGGCGCGAGGAGGCAAAGGTCGTCAAGTGCCTGTACTGGCACGAAAACGACGTGCTGCCCGTCAAGACCGCGGCAGGTCTCACCAAAACCATGGCACCGCGTGACGAGATCACGACCAAGACCTACAGCGTCGACCGCCCCGCATCCGACGTGCACGACTACTACCGCCATTTCATCAAGGCGATCCGCGACGGCGTTGCGCAGGACGTGACCTACGACCAGATGCGCACCGACCTTAAGGTCATTCTTGCGGCATTCAAGTCCGCAGAAACGGGGATGCCCGTAGAAATTTGAACCGAATAAAAGAACCCGGGGTGCTGTCGCAATTGCGACAGCACCCCGATATGTTTGTGTTTTTACGCGTTCTCAATTCCCAAGCCGCGCAGGTCTGCCATCTCGTTGTGGTGTTCCGCGTCGTACAGCGCCCAGATCACGCGCAGCCCCTGCAGGGCACTTCTGCCGTCGGTGAAGGGCTTTTTGTTCTCCAGAACGCACTCGGCAAAGTGCTTGA
The DNA here is from genome assembly GCA_045597145.1 of Eubacteriales bacterium. Taxonomy (GTDB): domain Bacteria; phylum Bacillota; class Clostridia; order Oscillospirales; family CAG-272; genus UMGS1865. Next base: position 8,501 of record JAZODU010000015.1, on the reverse strand, counting down.
TCTCGTACTGCGTATGCTTTCCGTTGTCCATGTTTCTCGTCCAAAGTACGTTGTACTTCTGACTCTCGTTTCCGCCGTGCGGAACATGCTCGCCGTTGCCGTTGTAGAAACGGATCTCGCCCGAGTTGTTTTCAAATTCCAGCATACCCGTTTCGGTCTGGATCTGGAAGTCGTATGCCAGACGGGTGCCGCGTGCGCCCCATGTAGCACCGTGGTAGCCGATGGCACCGTTTGCAAACTTCATAATGACGGCACTGGTGCCCTCGCGCATCATCCAGGGAGTGCCGTTGCGCGTGCCAACGTGCGCACCGTTGATCGGCTCACCGAGGAACCAGAGGAACAGATCGATGTAGTGACAGCCGTGGCTGAGGAGCTGACCGCCTCCAAGACGTCCGGTCAGCTGCCAGTGGCGGTTCAGGGGATCGAGATAATCGACGGTCGCGCCCGTGAGCTGCTCTGTCCAAGCGGAGAACTGAATAATTTCACCGACCTTGCCCGAATCGATGTATTCCTTGAACTTCAGCATTGCGGGGGCGTAACGCCAGGGATATGCGCACATCAGCTTAAGATCTCTCTTTTCGCACTCTTCAATGAGTCTGAGGCACTCCTCCTCGGTGTTGCAAAGAGGCTTTTCCATCAAAATGTGCTTGTTGTGTGCCGCAAAAAACATGCCGCACTCATAGTGCAGATCGTGGGGAAGTGCGATCATTGCCGCATCGATCTCATCCACCATATCGCGCCAATTGGTAAACGTTTTGGGGGTAAGACCGACCTCGCGGCCCAGCTCCTCTGCCGTTTCGCGTGCGTTGTCGGGGAGAAGGTCGCAAACCGCTACGATTTCCACGTTGTCAACGTACTTTACCCCCTTGACGTGTGCCGCCATCATCTTTCCGCAACCAACCAGTCCAAGCTTCAGCTTTTTCATGATACAAACCTTTCTACCTTTTGGCAATGTATTTTTTGTATTTGATTTGACTTTTGCAAGTCTTTTGTTTATAATAAAAGGGAAATAAGCACGGCTGCTTACAGCTCCATTGTAGCACAAAAAGCAGTGCTTGTATTTAGCGAATCGGGCAAAAAGTTTGCACGATCGGGTCAAAAAGGAGGGATTGCGTGGAATATCAAGGAACTGCCATGTCGGACGCGCTGTCGGTATCCGAGATCTTTACCGTTTTGCGCCCTGACCTTGCGAAAACTTACCCGGGATGCGGCGAGGCACACCCGTTTCCCGAGATCATCTATCTTTCCAAGGGACACCACTATCTTCGGATCGACGGCGCGGAATATACCCTTGCGGAGGGGCAGATGATCGTCTACGCGCCCAATTCTTATCACGAAGCTGGCAAACGACCGCCCGAGAACGCCGAGGCGGCGATCCTGACCTTTGGCGCGGTGTCCAAATTTTTGCCCACGCTTTACAATCGCGCCATTACCCTCACTCCCCGGCAGAGGCAACTGCTGACCTCGGTCATCGACGAGGGGCAGGGATATTTTTGCGGGCGCGATCCGACGCTCGGCGTGGCGGGAATGCAACTGCGCGAGGGCGTGAGCCCCAAGGAACTGTGGGGGCTGAAGAAGCAGATCGAGCTGTTTTTGATCGACGTTTACAAAACCGACACGACCGCCGCAGCACCGCGCGACAAGGACGCACGGTGGGATGCGGAATTTGCCGAGGCGGTGGAATTTTTGCAAGCGCACCTGCAGGACGCATTGACACTTGCAGAGATCGCTGCGGGATGCTCGATGAGCGTTTCAAAATTGAAACTCCTCTTCCGCCAAAAAGCGGGCATGGGGCCGATCGAGTTTTTTATTCGTCTGCGTGTTGAGCGCGCGAAGGAAATGATCCGCGCGGGGGAATGGAACTTTACCGAGATCGCCGAGCTCCTCGGATTTGCGTCGCTCCATTACTTTTCGCGCCGGTTCAAAAAGGTCACGGGCATGTCCCCGTCCGCATATGCCAAAAAAGAGCCGTAAGGCTCTTTTTTGCGGTCAATACTGCATGAGCATGTAAAAACTGCTTTTTTAAAGCGGTAAGGCTGACAAGCCTTTTTTGGCGTTGTATAATAAAGGTAATCAATATCGTGGAGGAAATAAAATGAAGTTTTTGATCACGATTCCCGTGGGCGAGGTGCGCGACACGTTTGTGCTACGGGACGTTCGCGAGGGACTTATGGAAATGGGTGAGGTCGTATACAACGACCTTGGCAGACAGTTTACAAGGGAGGAGCTCAAGGCGGCACTTGGCGGCATTGACGTAGCCATTACGGGCTGGGGAACGACCGGCATCACGGGCGACGTTCTTGAAAACTGCGACAGCCTGAAGCTTGTCGCACACACGGGCGGCAGTGTTGCCGATCTGGTCGATTCCACCACCTTTGACAAGGGAATTACGGTCATCTGCGGCAACAAGATGTTCGCGGAGTCGGTTGCGGAGGGTACGATCACCTATATGACCTCCATGATGCGCCGTATCCCGGAGTACGTGGAGGAGATTCGCGGCGGCGGCTGGCAGCTGCCGTACGGCTCGCATACCGAGGGTCTTTTTGACCGCACCATCGGTGTTCTCGGCGTTGGCGCGATTGCAAGAAACCTGATGGAGATGCTTCGCCCCTTCCGTTGCAAATTCCTCGTGTGGGACGATAACTATACCGTCGATCCCGACTATCTTGCAAGCGTCAACGCGCGACAGACGACGCTTGAGGAGGTGCTGACCTCCTCCTCTATCGTGTCGCTACACGCGTCCATGACGGCGAGCAGCTTCGGGCTTCTCGGAAAACGCGAATTTATGATGATGCAACAGGGCGCACTCTTTATCAACACCGCGCGCGGTGCGATCGTGCGCCAGGACGAAATGATCGAGGCTTTGCAGGAGCGTCCCGATCTGCGTGCCGTGCTGGACGTTTTTGAAAAGGAGCCGATCGATGCTGACAGCCCGCTCCGCAAGATGGAAAACGTATACCTCATGCCGCACATGGCGGGGCCGACGATTGACCGCCGCCCCGCGATCGGAAGAGCGATGCTTGCCGATATCCGCAGCTTTTTTGCAGGAGGTGCGCTTGTGCATGCCATCGGCGCTGCTGCGGCGTCCCGCATGACCTCGCACAACCTTGTGGATAAGATCATGGGGGAGAAAAAATGAAAGCAGCATTTACAACACTTGCATGCCCCACGCTTTCCTTGACGGAGCTCCTCGCCCTTGCGAAAAAGAGCGGCATGGATGCGGTGGAGATCCGCTTGGGCAAGGACAACAGCCTGTGCGGGCTATCCTATGAGGAGCTGCCGCAGGCGCGAAAGCTGTTTGATGAGAGTGGCGTTGCACTCTCGGATCTTGCAACCGGTATCTGTGTCACGTCGTGGGACGAAGCGGTCCCGGCGCAAATGGAGCACTGTGCCAAAATGGCGCAGATCCTTGGCACGCGTGGCTTGCGCATCTTTCTCGGGCACGGTGTGCAATTTTTCACCGACCCGATCGAGCGCGACCTTGACGGCGTGGCAAAAAACTTGCGTGCGGGGGCTGAGATCGTCGCAAAATACGGCGCGGAGCTGTGGTTGGAAACGCACAGCGATTACTCCACGGGTGCGGTGATCGCAGATCTTTTGTCCCGTGTGAAGGACGAGCGCGTGCGCGTGATATGGGACGTCATGCACTCGATCGAATGGGGAGAGCACCCGATGGAAACGGTCAGATTGCTCGGAGACGCGATCGTGCACGTCCATCTCAAGGATGGCACGCGCCCCCAAGACCCCAACCGTACAGCGTACGACCTATGCGCGCTCGGTGCGGGGGACGTAGATTTCGGCGAGATCAACCAAGCGCTTCGCAGGATCGGCTACAACGGCTACCTTTCTCTTGAATGGGAGCAGATGTGGCATCCGGAGCCGGCAGAGTGTTATCCGTCCACCGAAGCACTCCTTGCGGCATACCGAACCCTCTTGCGGACACACTTTTCATAACATTTCGATAAAAGCGTCGGAAGCATTGTGTTTCCGACGCTTTTATCGAAAATCAAATTTCACTTTTTAGTAGAATCGTTTCTGAAATTTGCAGTATTTTGTATTTACAAATCGGGAAAGCTGTGCTATACTCAATATAACACCCTTAAAACCGAAGAAATGAGGACAAAATCATGAAAGCAATTTTGGTACAACCCGATAAATCCCTGACATGGAGCGACGTTCCGGATCCCGTGATGGGGGATGAGGACGTTCTGGTCGCCATCAAATGCGCCGCGCTCAACCGTGCGGATCTGATGCAGCGCGACGGCGATTATCCGCCTCCGGCAGGTTGCCCCGAATGGATGGGACTTGAGATCGCAGGCGTAGTCGTCAAAATGGGCAAGCTTGCGGCTGAAAAATCCAACTACAAGATCGGCGACGAGGTCTGCGCGCTTTTGGGCGGCGGCGGATATGCCGAATACGTAAACGTCAAATACGATATGCTCATGCCCGTGCCCAAGGGGCGCACGCTGGTCGAGGCATCTGCAATGCCCGAGGCATACGCAACCGCATACCTCAACCTCTTTATTGAGGGCAAGGCAAAGGCAGGGGACACGCTCTTGATGCACGCAGGCGCGAGCGGACTTGCGTCGGTCGTCATTCCCATGGCAAAGGCGTTCGGTATGCGCGTTATCACCACCGTGCGCGCTCCCGAGTTTGTTGAAAAGGTCAAGCCCCTCGGTGCTGATATCATCGTTGACACGAGCAATGAGAGCATCGTAGAGGTGCTCAAGGCAGAGCTTGCCGCAGGCAGACCCGTGGATGTTGCGATCGACTGCCTGGGCGGTGCGATTATGGGCGATTGCCTGCCGTATCTTGCACACGGTGCACGCTGGATCATGATTGCAGCACTTGCAGGAACGCTGACGCAGATCGACCTGAAGAACGTCTACGTGCGCAATGTCCGCATCATCGGAAGCACCCTGCGCTCCCGTACCCCCGCGTTCAAGGCAGAGCTGTTAGCGCTTCTCGTCAAGGGGGTCTGGCCCAAGGTTGAGGCGGGCATGATGAAGCCCTCGATCTATAAGATCCTGCCGATTCAGGAGGCAGAGGAGGCGCACGCGATCCTCCGGCGCGGCGAAAACGTCGGCAAGGTCGTTCTGACCGTCGGTTAATACGACAAAAGGCATCTGTGCATTTGCACAGATGCCTTTTTGGTTGTCGAAATGCACAAAAAACAAAACTCGCGAAAGAAATATATTGACAAATTTGTGGTATACTTACATTGAAGAAACCTTAACAATATAGAAAGGAGCGACCGAAATGAAAAAACTGTGGTGTTGCTTGCTGATCCTTTGTATGCTGCTGCCGCTTGCGGCGTGCAACACGGGCGATGACGGAGAAACGACGAAAAAGCCCGACGGCGAGCCCGTCATAGACATGAACGGGTATGATACAATGCGTTCTTGTACGGATACACATCGGGCAGTGGAGGCTTGCTTTACGAAGGCTTTGATGCCGCCCAAAACGATAGCGATCCGATCTCCCTGGCCGTATACGAGCGAAACCGTGCGATCGAAGCAACGTACAATTGCAAGATTTCGTATCAATATGCCACCGAGCAGGACCTTGAGGCTGAATTTATGCGCTTGCAGGGGACGGGAATGACCTTTGAGGTCGTTGTTCTGGAGCCGCATACTCTTGTGAACTGTGCGTCGCTGGGGCTTTTGCGCGACCTGAACGCCATGGACGGCTTGAATCTTGCAGGAAAGGGCTTTGACCAAAACTCCGTCGCTCAGCTTTCCCTTGGCAACAGCCTTTATTTTGTCAATGGCGACATGAATATCTCCGCCATGGATAACACTGCGGCGATCCTTTTCAATCAAAAGCTGTGGGATGAGAGCAAGGATGACGTCGCATACAAGCTTGGCGATGCCAAGTACACCGATCTTTACGGATTGGTCGGTGCAAAGGAATGGACGCTTGACAATATGCTCAAGATCGCGGCGGCGGTAACGAACGACAAAGATCCGCTCGACGGGTATCCGCTGTCGCATGAGAACGGCGATACGGTCGGGTATTATCAGTATTCGGTCGCACCGATCTATTATTACCATGCGTCGGGAGGGCGTTTTAGCACGAAGGATGCCGACGGTTATCCCATTTTGGATGTGGCATTTGAAAATGGGGCGGCAGAGCAGCTTTATAACACGCTGTATCAAAAGCTGAACGTCAGCGTCAATCCGACGTATCCGAGAGGCATATCGGGAGATCGCGCCAAGGCAATGCGCAGCGGACAGACGCTGTTCAGCGAATTTTTGCTCTGGGACGTGCGACGGGTATGGCATGATGAGGTAACTGACTTTGCGTATGGGTTTTTGCCGATCCCGACCGTCGACGCAGGTGTGGATTCCTATAGCATGGTGAATACCTTAACGGCTGCCTGCTTCTGGGCGATTCCCGTCAAGTGTGTCAACGCGGAGTATGCCGGTCGGATGATGGAGATCATAGCAAAATATTCCAATGAAGCCCTGAACCCCAAATACGACCAGAGCGTTGCTTGCGCAGAGGTGAGCGTGATAGATCCTTGCTATCAAACGCTTGCACAGATTCGTGCGACGCTGACCTATGACCACGTACAGTCGTACGATCTTTACGAAGAGCTGCATGCTTTTGAGGTGTTCCGACGCTTGGGGTTTGCAAGTGAAAATGAGTATGATACGTACATAACCGAGGAAAATCTGCAAACGGCAAAGGATTTCCTTGAGGACAGGTTCGCGCCGTTCAAGCCAAAAGAAGAATAACCCGAAATTTCATAATTCACCGCCCTCCGTCATAGAATGAACCAACGAATGACGGAAGGCGGTTTTTATATGAAGCGGTTTGGTTTTGGCAAGAGGGCATTGACGCTTGCTTTGGGAGCGGCACTGGCGGCATCGAGCGTGGGGCTTATCGGTTGCGCGCGAGGTACGGACAGCCGTGAGGTATTGTCCTACGGCATGAGTGTCCTCGCGGCACAGACCGATATGGCGGTATCGGGGTATCTTGGCAACGAGGTTAGCTTTACGGAGGAGGATTTCGCGCGCAATCTCAATCTCTCGCAGGTGGATTCCATCACCGTGCGCTCGCTCCCTGCCGACACCGAGGGCGAGCTGCTCTTGGGATCAACGCGCGTGGCGGTCGGGCAAACGGTTCCCGCCGTCAATATTCCGTACCTGTGCTTCGTTCCGTGCGATGAAACCGTGTCGCACGCGGCGTTCAGCTTCACGGCGAACGCGCTGACCTCTCCCATCGTCTGCAATATCTATCTGCTTGCAGAGGAGAACTATACGCCCACCTTGAGCATGGCACCCGATCTGTCGCTCAACGTGTCAACCTACAAGGAGTTGAGTATCTACGGCACGCTGTCTGCATATGACCCCGACGGCGACGCGATGGTGTTTGAGATCGTGGAGTATCCGCAAAGCGGCGCGATCCGCATCACCGACCGCGAGGCAGGAACCTATATCTACACCCCCGACAAGGATTTTACGGGAAAGGACAGCTTTTCCTACGTGGCGCGTGACATTTACGGCAATTACAGCGCGGCTGTGACCGTCAATTTGCAGGTCAATACGTCGGGTACGTCTGTGACCTACGCCGATATGGAGGGTTCTCCTGCGGCTGTGGCGGCATTGGCACTGACCGAGGCGGGTGTCATGAGCGGCAGACAAGTGGGGAATCAGTATTATTTTTATCCCGAGGAGGGCACCAGCCGTGTGGAATTTCTGGTCATGGCAATGAACGCCGCAGGGATCACCGACGTGCCGAGCAGCGCGGACACGGGCTTCTTTGACGACGCCGATATTCCCGCCACCATGAAGGGATACGTTGCGGCGGCGTATGAATTGGGCTACATCAGCGGAACGAACGTCCAAGGCGAGATCTGCTTCTTGCCGAACGAGGAGATCACGCGCGCGCAGGCGGCGGTCATTCTCGACCGCATCGTGGGGAAGAACGCAGTAGAGGTGATCCCGACCTTTGCGGACGGCACCGAGATCCCCGCGTGGGCACAGCAGGCGATCTACTCGCTCCACGCCGCAGGGATCATGCTTCCGACCGACGGGTGTATTGACGCAACGGACACCGTGACGCGCGCCGACACCGCGCAGATGCTTGCCGCGGTTATGGCATATATGAAATAATCCCGAAAAAAGGAGCTTTTTGCTCCTTTTTTAAGAATTTATTAGAATAAGAATTGTTTTTATTATAATAAAAGCATGACTTTTTTGAAAAAAGACGGAAATTTTCGTTTTGCTATTGCAAAAAGGAAAAGAATCTGTTATAATATAGTGTAGCGTCGGAATGTAAAACGAGGCCATACCAGCCGGGGAAGCAGCGGAGCCCTGTACCTGAAATCCGCTACAGCAGGGGTGGATCCCTCTTTTGAGGAACGAACTCTTACGAATTGAGTCGCATCTGCTGTGTTGACGAATGGGTCTTGCGCAATCGGGACTCGTGAACCATGTCAGGTGGGGGACCAAGCAGCATTAAGCGATCATCTCGATGTGCCGCGAGGGTGCCTG
>JAZODU010000014.1:0-13174 GCA_045597145.1 Eubacteriales bacterium | reverse complement strand
CCCGACGGCTTTTGCCGTCGGGGAAAGCATTTATGTTGCATGTGTTCGGGGAATACTTCCTTTCATCAAATTTATAAGTAAGTCTTTTTCGCTTTTTTGATATGAAATATTAAACAGACAGAAAATCGTCGATCACGTCGCGCAGATGGGTGGGGGAGAGCTTCAAAAGATTGCACCACTCAACCAGCTGATCGAGCGGACGGCGGTCGGCGCATACGTCGCTGAAGGACGATACCACAGTGGCGGTTCCGTCGCGATCGGCGTCGGCGTAGACCGCGATGCCGTAGGAGGTGCGCACGTCGTTGCCAAGGCGATAGATTTCCTCGGTAACACCGTAGGTCAGCATGCTCATAGCGTCAATCCCTCCATTTCATAAGCTTCATAGAGCTTTTTGAATTTGTCCTCCAATTCGTCCAAAACGGCGATGGGATCGGGCTGATCCATCAAAAGGATCAAAGTTGTCAGCGTGCCGCACATGCAGACACCACGTTCGATGTCAATATAGGAGCGCGGGTTCATGGAAAGATGCTCCGCCATTTGCTCCTGCGTCAGATCAAGACGAGCGCGTGTGCGCAATATGAGCCCGCGTAAATAGGTTTTTATAATTGCTTGCAGTTCGTTTCTCATAACAGTAATTTTTCCCCAAACACAAACAGGAAAAGTTTACCACTCCGATTTCTGCAAAACAGGGGGTATGCCTCTGCCTTTGACGAAAGCCGATGAAAAATATCGGCTTTTGTCAGGAAAATCGGAATATGATCAACGAACCGGAGGGGCTCGCCGAGCAAAATTGCGTTTTAAAAGATCAAACTCGGGATTATTCTCCCAAAAAACAACAAATCCGAACCCACCGCGCCTGAATATCAGGCGGGTGTGTTCGGATAGTTTGTCTTTTGGTGACCCATCGGAGAGTCGAACTCCGGACACCATGATTAAAAGTCATGTGCTCTGCCATCTGAGCTAATGGGTCATTATTTGCACCATGTTATTATAGCATATTTTGGCGACTTTGTCAACAGTTTTTTGAGAGATAAAAATGAGCAAAAGAAAGCAAAAAAACAGACAGCGGATTGTGCAAAATCACAATAATGTCGGTGAGAGATACACGGTATAGCGTAAAGCCAGAAGTGAATAAACATGCCGAAGCGGTCGTGTACCAGCCAATCGGTATCTCCCGGTGTTTTGCGACGAACGTAAGATGACATAAATTCAGCCCACCTATTGACATTTGGCTTTTTTTGTGTTACACTTGCACATAGATGTGCTTTTTCTTTATAATAACACATTTTTATGCGCTGTTACATATGTTTTTTGTTTTATTTTATGGATTTATTGACAAAGTGAGGAACGTTATGGAAATAAAACGGCAAGCCTCGTTCGACCGCACGATGAACGGGAATGAGCTTTTGGTATCGCACAGCGGCTTTGTACGAACCGACGAAACATGGCATCAGGAGCCCCTGTATGCGCCTTATTCCCGCTTGTATTACGTCTTGGAAGGAGCGGGCGTTCTGTTTTCGGAAAACGAGGAGATGCCCTTGGAGCCCGGATATGCTTATCTGGCACCGTGTGGATTGAAGTACGGCTTTTACGGAAAGGATTCGGTCACAAAGCTCTTTTTTCACGTACAGCTTCCTGCCGCGCCCGACGGCGGTGATGCCTTTGCGAGCTGTAACCATTTCATTCGCTTGCCGTATGACGTAAAGGCGATAAAGGAGCTGAAGCGCTGCTATCTGAGCCATGATCAGGTATCTCACCTGACCCTGAAGGGGACACTTTACCAAACGGTCAGCGAGGCACTGATGCTGGCAAAGGAGGGAATGCCCCGCACGCAGATCGGCTCGCCCCTTGTGGCAAATGCGATCACCTATATCCGTGCGCATTTGCAGGCGAGACTGACCGTGCGCGAGATCGCGGACGCACTGTTTTGCTCCAGAAGCAAGCTTTCCTCTCTTTTTCACGCAGAGGTAGGGCAGTCGGTCGCGCGCTATATCGACGACCTTTTGATGTCCGAGGCGCAGACCCTGCTGCTATACAGCAATCGCACGGTTGGCGAGATCAGCGAGCAGCTGGGCTTTTGCGATCAGTTCTATTTTTCGCGCCGCTTTGCCAAGCGCTTTTCGGTAGCACCCTCGCGCTTCCGTAAGAGCATGAGCGAAAAATAAACGCACACACCTATCCCGCGAGCAGTCTGCGCGATAGCGCACACGCCCCCGCGATCGGTCACTTGATGTGACCCGATCGCGGGGGCGTGCTCTCTGTTGGGAAGGCTTTGAGAGGAGAGAGGGGGACTTTTGCAAAAGTCCCCCTCTTTTTAAGGTATCTTATTTCTTCAAGTTTGCCTCAAGTGCTGCAAGCTCGTCGTAAAGCTCCGCGGGAACGCGGTCGCCGACCTGCTTGTAGAACGCCTTGATGTTCTCAACGTCCTCGAGCCAGCTCTCGTTGTCGATGGTGAGCAGCTCACGGATGGTATCAACGGTTACACCGTCAAGTCCCTCGATGTTGATGTCCTCAGCCTTCGGGATAAAGCCGATGGGCGTTTCAACAGCGTCGACCTTACCCTCGCATCTGTCGAGGATCCACATCAGAACTCTCATGTTGTCACCGAATCCGGGCCAGATGAAGTGCCCCTCGGCATCGGTGCGGAACCAGTTGACGTGGAAGATCTTGGGAGCGTTGGGGATCTTCTTGCCCATTGCCAGCCAATGAGCGAAGTAGTCACCCATATCGTAGCCTACGAAGGGACGCATAGCCATGGGGTCACGGCGAACCACACCGACAGCACCTGCTGCTGCAGCGGTGGTCTCGGAAGCCATGATGGAGCCTACGAATGTACCGTTCTGCCAGTTGCGGGATTCGTAAACCAGAGGAGCGGTCTTTGCGCGGCGTCCGCCGAAGATGATCGCAGAGAGCGGAACGCCCTTGAGTGAATTGAACTCGGAGGAGATGCAGGGGCAGTTGGTAGCCATTGCGGTGAAGCGGGAGTTGGGGTGTGCACCGGAGGTGTTGACCTTATCCGCCTTGTCGTACTTGGTGTAATCCCACTTCTCGCCCTTCCAGTTGAGAGCGTTCTTGGGAGGATTGTTGTCAAGGCCTTCCCACCAAACCGTGTTGTCGTCCAGATTGTGGCAGACGTTGGTGAAGATGCAGTTCTTCTTGGTGGTCATGAGCGCGTTGTAGTTGGAGTGCTCGTTGGTACCGGGAGCAACGCCGAAGAAGCCGTTCTCGGGGTTGACAGCGTAGAGTCTGCCGTCCTCGCCGACGCGGATCCAAGCGATGTCGTCACCGACGGTCCAAACCTTGTAGCCGGCCTTCTTGTAGATTTCCGGCGGGATCAGCATTGCAAGGTTGGTCTTACCGCAAGCGGAGGGAAATGCAGCGGAGATATACTTGATCTCGCCCTGAGGATTCTCAAGACCGAGAATGAGCATGTGCTCAGCCATCCAGCCTTCCTTACGGCCGAGGTAAGATGCGATACGGAGTGCGAAGCACTTCTTGCCGAGCAGAACGTTTCCGCCGTAGCCGGAGTTGACCGACCAGATGGTGTTATCCTCGGGGAAGTGGCAGATGTAGCGCTTTTCCTCGTCGCAGTCAGCAACTGCGTGCAGACCCTTGATGAACTCGGGAGAGTCGCCCAGAGCCTCGATGACGTTCTTGCCGACGCGGGTCATGATGATCATGTTGAGCACGACGTAAATGGAGTCGGTCAGCTCAATACCGATCTTTGCGAAATCCGAGCCAACAACACCCATGGAGTAGGGAATTACGTACATAGTCTTGCCGTTGTAGGAATTCTTGTAGAGCTTGGACAGAGTTGCATAGCACTCCTTGGGATCCATCCAGTTGTTGATGTTACCTGCGTCCTCCTTCTTGCTGGTGCAGATGAAGGTTCTGTTCTCGACACGTGCAACGTCGTTGATAGCGGTGCGGTGCAGATAGCAGTTGGGGTACACATCGGGATTCAGCGGCTCGAGCTCACCGTTTTTGCAAGCCTCTGCACGCAGAGCCTCGGTCTGCTCCTCGCTGCCGTCGATCCAGACGATTTCCTTGGGACCTACCATGTCAGCCATGGATTTGATCCAATCCAGAACGTACTTGTTGTTGGTCATGATGTTTCTCCTTTTATTTTGATATTTAAATAACAATTTGATCGGGTATCAAGTCCCCTTGTCACCCAGCATAAATTATACAAGGTTTTTCGTCAAATTTCAAGAGCGTTTTGAAAAGGTTACGATTTGTTCATAAAATTGGTTGTGCAAGGCGCCAAAAACGCACTTGACGAAGCCGTGGATCTATAGTATAATAAATGTAATCTTTTTTCAGCGAGGATATTATGCCGAGATTTTTTGTACCGAAGGAACAGATCAGCGATACCGCGGTCGTGATCATGGGGGACGATGCCCACCATATTTCCCGCGCCCTGCGCATGGCGGCGGGGGAGCGGATCACCGTGTGCGATATGCAGTCTGCCGAATATGAATGTGAATTGACCGATTTTCTGCCCGACCGCGTGTGCGCGCGGATTCTTGACACGCGTACAAGTGACACCGAGCCGCCGTATCATGCGCACGTTTTTCAGGCACTGCCAAAGGGGGACAAGCTTGACAGCGTGGTCCAGAAGGCTGTGGAGTGCGGCGCGGCGGAGCTGACGACCTTTGAAAGTGAGCGTTGCGTGGTGCGCCTCAAGGGAGAAAACGAGGGCAAAAAGGTCGAGCGCCGTCAGCGCATCGCGCTGGAGGCGGCAAAGCAGAGCGGACGCGGCATCGTTCCCACGGTTCATTCCACGCTGTCCTTTGCGCGCGCGGTGGAGGAAGCGTCCCGCGCGCAGATCGCGCTCTTTTGCTATGAGGGCGAGGGAACCGAGCCTCTGCCCACCGTTCTCAAGCGTTGTAAAGCAGAGCTGGCAGCAGACGCCGTTCCCACTGTGTCGCTCCTGATCGGAAGTGAGGGCGGCTTCTCTCCGTCGGAGGCGGAGGCGGCAAAGCAGGCTGGATTGATCCCCGTAGGGCTTGGAAAACGCATTTTGCGTACCGAAACAGCAGCCTCATTTGCACTTGCATGCCTGGTTTATGAACTTGAGATGAACGTATGATTTCTTGCGCGTGAACGCTATTTGCTTTTTTGACGAAAAGCCACCCGAAAAAACGGTCATTTTTTGACATGGTATGCACTTTGCATGAAAAAAATCGAAATTTTTATAAAAAATATTGAAAAACCTATTGAAAAATCACAAAAAATGATGTAAAATATATTTAGTTTTCTACAAGTCAGCCCCAAAAACGATAGAGGAGAATGAATTTTTATGTCTAACAGATTATTTCAAGGTGTTATTCACCAGATGAAGGATGCGATCGATCGCGTCATCGGCGTTGTCGATGAAAACGGTGTGATCATCGCATGCTCGGAGCTCGTCAAGATCGGAGAAATCCGTCAGGGCGTGCGCGACGAGCTGAATTATACGAATGATGTAATCACCAATAACGGATATACCTATCGCCCCATGACGAACGGTCCCAAAACCGATTATATCGTCTTTGTTGAGGGTGAGGATAAGATGGCGGAGAAAATGTCCAAGGTTTTGGCGATCTCTCTCGGCAACATCAAAAATCTCTACGATGAAAAATACGACAAGGGCTCCTTTATCAAAAACATCATTCTTGACAACATTCTGCCCAGCGATATCTACATCAAGTCCAAGGAGCTGCACTTCAACACCGAGGAAATGCGGATCGTATTTTTGATCAAATTCTTCGGAAAAACCGATATGATGCCGTTTGAAATGCTGCAGAATATGTTCCCGGACAAGTCCAAGGATTACGTCATCAGCGTGGGCGAGCACGATATCGTTCTGGTCAAGGACGTCAAGCCCGGCACGGAAACCAAGGATATTGAAAAGATTGCAACCAACATCGCGGACACGCTGTCGGCAGAGTTTTATACAAAGGTAGCGATCGGTATCTCCACCGTCGTCGAAAACATCAAGGATCTGGCGCGTGCATACAAGGAAGCACAGGTGGCTCTTGAGGTCGGCAAGGTATTTGAGAACGAAAAGAACATCATCAGCTATGAAAACCTCGGTATCGGACGCTTGATCTATCAGCTTCCCACCACGCTTTGCGAGATGTTTTTGCAGGAGGTCTTTAAGAAGGGAAGCCTTGAGTCGCTTGACCGCGAAACGCTGCAGACCATTCAGTGCTTCTTTGAAAACAACCTCAACGTGTCCGAAACCTCGAGAAAGCTCTTCGTTCACAGAAACACGCTGGTCTATCGCCTTGAAAAGATCCGCAAGCTGACGGGTCTTGACCTGCGCGAGTTTGAGCATGCGATCACCTTCAAGGTGGCACTCATGGTCAAGAAGTATCTCAGCTCCAAACCCATTAAGTTCTGACAATTGATAGCCCTTGATGGCGAAGCAACGGAAAGCGAAATGCGTAAGCCGCATTTCGCTTCCGTACTGTTTTTTGTGTTTGTCGAATAAGCAGATTCGACATTTCATAAAATAAATAGTGATTTTTTTGCGCTTTGAAAGGAACTTATTATGTCTTTACCCCCCAACCAAGAGTTTCCGTGGGCACCTTACCCGAGCGAGATGCCCGAGCCCCCCAAAAAGCCGGAGAAGAAATGCTCGGTCAGCTTTGTAATTGCCTTGCTTTGTGTCGTGATGGCGGCAACGATCCTTCTGACCTACACCCTGACGTGGATCTACGTCCGTGACAGGTACGTAGAACAAATTCAGGAGCAGGCGTCTCACATTAATACGCTGGAGCGCGAAAAGCTGGAGCTGGAGCAGCTTCTGGCGGCAGGCGGCGGAACCGAGTTCCAAAAGCTGGAATATTTGTCGCTTTTGTTTGAGTATTATTCCTATTATGCCAATTCCATGGACAAGGAAGAGATGCTCGACGCGGTCCTCAAGGCGTACGCCTTGGCAACGGGCGACGATTATGCTGAATACTATACCGAGGAGGAATACGCCGCCCTCGTTCAGGACAATGCGGGCAGCTCGGTCGGAATCGGCGTGAGCGTCGTGCAAACCGAAATCAAGGTGGACGGCTCCACGGTGCCCGTATATCAGATCATTTCCGTTTATAACAACTCTCCCGCGCTGGCGGCAGGCATGCTGGCAGGCGACTGCGTCAGCGGCATCAAGGTGGGCGGCGTTTACCAAACGGTGGCAGAGGTCGGCTATACAGCTGTCCTGAACGCCATTCGAGGCGAAGAGGGAACGCAGGTGGAGCTTTTGGTGTATCGCATGGAAAACGGTGCTTACACGAGAATGGAGATCTCCATGACGCGCGCCGCGTTCGTCAAAAATTCGGTGTCCTATTATCTGAGTGAGCTTGATCCTACGGTCGGCGTGGTTCACATCAACGAGTTTGATATGACAACCCCCGCACAGCTCAAGGAGGCGGTTGGTGCGCTTCAGTTGCTTGGCGTCCAAAAATTCATTTTTGACGTGCGCAACAATCCCGGCGGAGACCTGCAATCGATCAAAGCAGTTCTGACCTATTTCCTGGATGCGGGCGACCTGATACTGAGCTCGATCGACAAGGACGGCAGAGCAGTGCGCTCCTATTTTGCCGAGGCGCAAACATTGACGGGCATTTATGCTCCCTGTAGCGTATCCGCGCAGGAGGTCGGCATGTATAAGGATCTGGATATGGTCGTTTTGTGCAACGAAAACACCGCGAGTGCTGCAGAGGTCTTTACCTCAACGCTGCGCGATCACAATCAGACCACGGTGATCGGACAGACCACCTTTGGCAAGGGCATCATGCAAAGCTATATCAGCTTGGGGCTTTTCAGCTACGGAATATATGACGGATGGGTGAAAATGACCACCTACGCATACGTGACCGCATCGGGTGTGCCGTATCACGGCATCGGGATCCGGCCCGACGTCGAGATCACGCTTTCCGAGGAAGCTCAGGGCTACCACATTTACTTGCTTCCGCAGGAGCTTGACGACCAGCTCAAGGCGGCAATCGCATACGTTAATCAGTAATTTAATTTTTCACTATAAGGAGAGAGAATCATGGCAAAGGGAAAACAAATGCTTTATACCCGGCAGGGTTATCAGGAATTGGTTGATGAGCTTTATCGCCGCACACACGAGGAAAGAGAGAAGATCAAGAACGATATCGCGGTTGCACGTTCCTTCGGTGACTTGTCGGAGAACTCGGAGTACGATGAAGCAAGAAACGATCAGGCAAAGAACGAGGCACGCATCAAGGAGCTGGAGGAGCTGATCGAAAACGCTGTGATTCTGGACGAATCCAGCATTGATACCAGCGTCGTTAGTCTGGGTTCTTCCGTAAAGGTTATGAATCTGGATATGAACGCTGAATTTACCTACGATCTCGTAGGATCCAACGAGGCAAATCCCATGGAGGGCAAGATCTCGGATCAGTCCCCGATCGGTGCCGCCCTCGTGGGCAAGAAGGCAGGTGACGAGGTTGCGATCGAGGTGCCCAACGGTACCGTTCACCTCAAGCTTATCGAGGTCTCCAGAACCCAGGCATAAACCGCGCCACGCGGTTGATTTCAGAGTGGGGTGTCGTGATGCCGACACCCCACTTCTGCAAAAAGGAGAATGAAAATGGCGGAAAAAGAACCGAACACCCGTTCCGACAAGCAAGAGGCGGGCGAGATCGTCATAAAGAACCGCTTTCTTAAATGGCTGGATAACTTCTGGTATCACAACAAATGGGCGATCATCATTTGCGCGATCTTTCTCTTCGCCTTTATCGTTTGCGTGGCACAGTGCGCAAGCCGCGAGGTTTCAGACGCATACGTCACCTTTGCGGGCGGCTTTGAAGTGAAGGACAAGGAAAAGGCGGCGCTCGAAGAGATTCTGAACGGCTTGTCAGAGGATATCGACTCCAAGGATCCGATGACTGTGGGCGTTGTGTCGCACACCTTTTATTCCGAGGAGGAGCTGCGCGCACTCTTTACGGACGAGGAAAACGGCTTTGACAACGAGGGATATAACCGCGCAAGACAGCCGAATGTCGAGCGTTTTTCCAATCTCTCGGATTATGTGATGACGGGTGAGTGCTCGATCTGGTTTGTCAGCGAAGCGGTGTACGCCGAGCTGAATATGCAAAAAAAGCTTGCCGTGCCGCTCAAATCCACGTTCGGAAGCGTTCCCGCGAGTGCCTACGATAACTGTGCCGTATGCTTGGTGGACACCGAATTTTATCAGTATTACCGCGAAAAGCTGAGCTTTTTGCCCGAGGATACCCTGATCGTTCTGACCAATCCCAACGCTGTGTGGGGGGCGAGCGCGAATGAAAAGCAGTACGGGCGAGTCAAAGCGCTCTATCGTGCGATCATTGAATTTAAGATCCCCGCATAAAAAAGTATGGAAAACACGAATTGTGACGATACTATATCCGATTTCGTCGAAACGGAGGTGTGTCGGACATGGTGTTTTCCTCTTTGATATTTCTGTTTGCTTTTCTCCCGTTGACGTTGGCTGTCTATTTTCTCACGCCGCGAAAGGGAAGAAACGCGGTTCTGTTTGCCCTGAGCCTGCTTTTTTACGGCTGGGGGGAGCCGATCTATATTTTGCTGATGCTGTTTGAGATGAGCGCGGCGTTTGCGCTCGGCTTTCCGATCGCAAAATATCGCACGGACGCACCCGGGCGCGCCAAGGGCGCGTTGGTTCTGTCGATCCTCATCAGCCTCTCGCTTCTGTTTTTCTTTAAATACTATCAGTTTTTTGCTGTGAATCTCTCGCGCCTGCCGTACGTGGAGGTCCCCGTTATCAAGGGGCTCGTGCTTCCGATCGGGATCTCCTTTTACACCTTTCAGATCATTTCCTATTCGATCGATCTTTACCGTGGCGACTGCGTCCTGCAACGGAATTATATCGCGTTCGGCACGTACGTAACGCTGTTTCCGCAGCTGATCGCAGGTCCGATCCTGCGCTATCACGACGTGGACGTGCAATTGACACAGCGCACCGAAACGGTAGGGGGATTTTCCGATGGCGTCGTGCGTTTTGTCACGGGGCTTGGAAAAAAGGTGCTCCTGGGCGACACGTTGGCGGCAGGATACGTCTATTTTCGTCAATTGGCGACCGTGTCTCCCACGCTTGCGGGCGGCTGGCTGACCGTGATCTTATATTCCTTGCATCTGTATTACGATTTTTCGGGATATTCGGACATGGCGATCGGGCTTGGACGTATGCTCGGCTTTCATTTTCCCGAAAACTTCAATTACCCCTATATATCGCAGAGCATCACCGAGTTCTGGAGGCGTTGGCACATCTCGCTTTCCACATGGTTTCGGGAATATATCTATATTCCGCTTGGCGGAAACCGAAGGGGGTGCGTCAAGCAGTATCGCAATCTGGCGATCGTGTGGCTTTTGACGGGCTTCTGGCACGGCGCGAACTGGAATTTTCTCCTCTGGGGTGCGTATTTTGCCGTGATTTTGATCTTGGAAAAAATGTTTTTGCTGCGTGTTCTGGAGCGCACACCGCGCGTTTTGCGCCACACGTATGCCGTTTTGTTGATCCTGATCGGTTTTTTGATCTTTTCTAATACCGATCTTTCGGCGGCTTGGGCATGCCTGCGCTCGCTTGTCGGCATCGGTACGGTGGGGCTTGCAGGGGCGACGGTGCGCTATCAAGCCCTGCGTCTGCTTCCGTTGCTGTCGGTGGCAGTCATCGGTGCCACACCCATACCGCGCGCGCTTTCTTTGCGCCTGCAAGACAGACATCCGCGCCTTGCCGCGCTGACCTTGCCGTTTTGCGCCGCCGTTATGCTGTTTTCGGTGTCATACCTTGTCGACTCCGCGTTCAGTCCCTTTGAATACACGCAGTTTTAAGGGGGACGTATGAAAAGAACACATCAATTTTTGTTGACCGCCTTTTTTGCGGCTGTTTTGCTGATGGGCGCGATCCTATTCTGGTGCTTACCCGACAAGGCGTTTTCAAGCACCGAAAAGCGAGGACTGCAGACCTTGCCGCGCCTGCGCGCGGAGAGCGTTATATCGGGTGAATTTTCGGCGGATATGAATGATTATTTTGCCGACCAGTTTCCCGCGCGTGATTTTTTTGTGGGTGTCAAGGGGCTCGGCGAGCTTCTCGGCGGCAAAGGGGAGAACAACGGCATTTTGCTTGGCAAAAACGGACAGCTTGCGCGCCGTTTGTTTGATATCCGACGCGCGGACGGTACCGTTGACGCGGACATGGATCACTTTGATCCCACGCACATCGACGGTGCGGCGCGGGGAATTTCACGCATGCTCAACGCGGCAAAAGTCCCCACGGTCGTGCTCCTGCCGCCGCGCACGATCGACGTGGCGTCAAGCGCGTTTCGCTATCCGAGTGACGAGGGAACGGCACTTTCCAAGCGGCTTTCCGATGGCATCGGTGCGTGCGCATCCTACCTTGATCTGCTCTCCGTGTACCGCGAGAGATACGCACAAAACGAATACGTGTATTATAGAACCGACCACCATTGGACGACACCGGGGGCATATTACGCATACGCGGAGATCCTGCGCGCATACGGCATGGAGAATGAGATCCTGCCGCAGGAGGCGTTTGAAAAAAAGGTGATTACAACGGATTTTTACGGCACCTTTTTTGCGTCGGGCGGCATGAAATTCGTTCCCCCCGATCAAATGGAACTGTGGTACGTCGGAAATGAGGAGCAATTTGAGGTTGCGGCGGACGGCGTCCGTCTGGAATCCTTTTACAACATGGCACATCTGAAAAATGACCCGTATGCGGTGCTTTTGGACGGCACGCACGACGTGGTGACGGTGACGCGCAAGGATGGCGCGTCTCGGCAAAGGCTCTTGATCCTCAAGGATAGCTTTGCGAACGCGTTAGCCCCCTTTCTCGCACAGCATTTTGATCTCGTCCTGCTCAATCTCTCGTCTGTAAAGCAGGATTTCACCAACGTGACCGCGCTGTCACAGCAGTACGAGGCTGACGCGGTGCTCGTGGTTTATACACTTGGCAATGTGATCGGTACCGATCGAATGAATCGGTTGCAATAGGAGGTTCATATGAAACTGAAAAAGGCTTTGAAGATCGTGGGGCTCGTTGCGGCAAGTCTGATGCTGTTGGCGGTGTTGGTCGGTGTGCTCAACGCGCTGGTTGCCGGCGGCTCGTGGAATTTCGGCTGGACGGACTACCGCTACGACGACACGGAATACAAGTCGGGAGAGGGAAGCGTGATCGCGGACGGCATCACGTCGATCGATATCGACTGGATCGACGGCAAGGTGGAGGTTCAGCTCTGTCAGGATCGCTATATTTCCTTGAGCGAACAATCCGCCGAGGCACTTTCCGAGGACAGTCAGCTGCACTATCGCGTCAGCGAGGACGGCAAAACGCTGACGGTCAAATACCGTGCGTCCTCGTGGTATTTCGGCAACTCCAAAAACAAGGATAAGACCTTGATCCTGCGCATACCCGAGCATATGATCGAGAGCGGACAGCTTCAAGCCTTGAAGATCAAGAGCGTATCGGGTGACATACATGTGGACGCGACGCCCATAACGAAGCCTGCAGAAGGGGAAGAGCCGCTTTCACTTGCGCTGAAATCGCTCTCGATCGAAACCAAGTCGGGCGACGTGCGCCTGATCCTGCCAACCAATTCCTCCTTCAGCCTCAAATTCGATTCCGCACGCGAGCTGAAGCCCTCTGTTTCTTTTGATTGCACGAAAAAGGACGGCAGATATATTTATGGCAACGGTGAAATGAAGATCACCGTTGCGAGCGACAAAGGGATGCTCACGGTAGCTCCCGCTAAATAAAAAGATAATTGTGCGTTGACTAAATATTTGCAGAGTTCTGCATCACGGTGCACCAACGAAGAAAAGGCAGACGTTGCCATGCAACGCCTGCCTTTTCTTGGCGGAGAAGGTGGGATTTGAACCCACGCGACGCGTTAACGCCCTACGAGATTTCGAGTCACGCCTCTTCGACCACTTGAGTACTTCTCCGTATGAAATTGTGTTCAAAAAATCGAACGCATCTATTATAGCACATCTTTTTTGAAATTGCAAGAGGTTTTGAAAAAATCCTTATAATTTTTCATATATGGCTTTTTTGACGATTTCGGTGCGAAAAAAATGTGTAGAATAATGGTGGTTCGTTCACAAAAAGTTCATGCACTTGGGCGAGGTTTGTGATATAATGTTTTCTACAATG
>JAZODU010000013.1:0-25588 GCA_045597145.1 Eubacteriales bacterium | reverse complement strand
GCATATCTGAAACCTCCGATAATGTTTTTCTCATCAATTAACATTTTATCAGATTTTTTCAGATATGCTCTTCTTTTTTTGCTTTTTTTACTTTTTATTTGCTATATCTGTTGGTTTCACCCCAACATTTATTATAGAACCGAATGTTCTCGCTCCGTTATTTTTTGTTATTTTTTCGGGAAGCTGTCCTTCAGACCGACGATGCGGTTAAAGGTGTTTTCATGCTTGGAATCCTTGCAGAAGTAGCCGGTACGGACGAACTGGAACTGCTCGCCGACAGCGGCATCCTTGAGGCTCGGCTCGATCTTGGCTCCCTTGACCACGATGATGGATTCGGGATTGATGAAATCGGTGTAGTCCTTACCGTCGGGCTTGTCGGAGGGATTTTCCAAGGTGGTGAGGTTGTTGTAGAGGTGGAGAGTGGTGTCCTCGCAGTACTTTTCGGACAGCCAATGCACGGTACCCTTGATCTTTCTTCCGTCGGCGGGCATGCCGTTGCCGGTTTCAAGGTCGGCGGTGCAGAGGATCTCCTTGACGGAGCCGTCGGGATTGTGGACGATCTCATTGCAACGCACGATATAAGCACCCATCAGGCGAACCTCGCCGTCGGGCTTGAGACGGAAGAACTTGGGAGGCGGAACCTCGGCAAAGTCCTCGGCATCGATATAAAGCTCGCGCGTAAAGGCGACCTTGCGCGTGCCTGCCTCGGGATCCTGCGGATTGTTGGAAACCTCAAAATACTCGACCTTGTCCTCGGGGTAGTTGGTAACGACCACCTTCACGGGGTTCTGGATGCAGATGCGGCGGGGGGCTTTGAGGTTCAGCTCCTCGCGTAGGCAAGCCTCCAATTGACGGATGTCAACAAGACTGTCGGACTTTGCAACACCCGTGCGGTTGATGAAATCGAGGATCGATGCGGCGGTGTAGCCACGGCGGCGCAGACCGCAGAGCGTGGGCATACGCGGGTCGTCCCAGCCGTCCACGATGCCGCTTTCCACGAGCGTGCGCAGAAAACGCTTGGAGAGGACGGTGTAGGTGATGTTCAGACGCGCAAACTCGATCTGACGGGGAAATCCAACAGGATTGGGAAGATCGACGTTGTCGCGTACCCAGTTGTAAAGCGGACGGTGGATCTCGTACTCCAGAGAGCAGAGCGAGTGTGTGATACCCTCAAGCGCGTCCTGGATCGGGTGTGCGAAGTCGTACATGGGATAGATGCACCACTTGTTGCCCTGACGGTGGTGCTCGACGTACTTGATGCGGTAGATGACGGGGTCACGCATGCAGAAGTTGCCCGACGCGAGATCGATCTTGGCACGCAGGGTGTATTTTCCTTCGGGAAACTCACCGTTTTTCATGCGCTCGAACAGATCAAGGTTCTCCTCCACGGGGCGGTCGCGCCACGGGGACACAGCGGGGTGCGTAAGATCCCCGCAATACTTGGGATCGCGGAAATCCTCTGCGGACAGCTCGCAAACGTATGCCAGTCCCTTTTTGATCAGTCCCACAGCCAGCTCGTAGTCCTTTTCAAAGTAATCCGAGCCGTAGAAGAAGCGATCCTCCCAGTCAAAGCCGAGCCAGTGGATATCCTCCTTGATCGCGTCAACGTATTCGGTGTCCTCCTTGGCGGGGTTGGTGTCGTCCATACGCAGATTGCACTTGCCGCCGTATTTGCGTGCGGTGCTGAAATCTACGCACATTGCCTTGCAGTGACCGATGTGCAAATAACCGTTCGGCTCCGGAGGGAAGCGCGTGTGGATCTTCAAATCGGGATTTTTTTCAAGATCCTCGTCAATGATATCGAGGATAAAGTTTCTTTCCATTTCTGCCATTTCAGTAGCCTCTCTTGGTATATAAAAATCAAAGACTTTCGATCATTTGTTCAATGCGTGCGCGAACGCGTGCTTCGCCCAGCACCTGCATCACGGCGTACATATCAGGGGAGTTGAGCTTTCCCGTGACAGCCATGCGCAAGAACATGCTCACGTCCGCAACGCTGCCGCCGAATGCCGTGGGATCTGCCTTGTATGCCTTCATGTCGGACGCGTACCCGATGCTCTCGGCAATTGCCTTGATCTTGTCGAACCACGCGTTCATGTCGTCAGAGGGGGTGTAGGTATCAAGGAAGCCGCAAAGAGCCGCCTTGATATCCTCTTTTTTGAAATTCTCGGCGTATGTGTCCTCAATGCGGAAGCATTCGTCAAAGAAGAAGCTCATGTAGGGCTTGACGTCTGCCCAGGTCGCAAAATCCTTGCGGGGCTTTTTGCCGCCGCGACCGATCGCAAAGATCGTCGTTGCGTATGCCGCGTCACGCGAAAGGAGTGCGCCGAAATCGGGGTCGTATGCGTTTGCCCAAGCGGTCGCCTTTTCGTAGACCTCCTCAGCCGTCATGCGAGAGAGGATGTTCTTGGACACGTCATTGAGCTTATTGAAGTCAAACAGACAGCCCGAGTTGCTCATCTTTTTGATGTTGAAGGGGAAGTCGGTATAGGGCTTTTCGGGGTTTTGCATGTGCCACTCCTCGTAGTTGGAGTTGAGCAGCGTCATGATATATTCGCAAACACCTGCGGGATCGTAGCCCATGCGGCTGTAGTCGTCCATATTCGCACCCATGTCGCGCTTGGAGAGCTTTTTCTTGTTGCCGTTCTCGTCAAGGCGCATGATCTGCGCGATGTGCATGTATTTGGGAAGCTTGAAGCCAAGGTAGCGGAAGAGCATCAGGTGCTTGGAGAGGCTGGGGAGCCATTCCTCACCGCGAATGACGTGCGTCGTGCCCATCAAGTGGTCGTCCACCGCGTGTGCAAAGTGATAGGTCGGGATCCCGTCGGACTTGAGCAGGACGAAATCCTCGTCGTTTTCGGGAATATCCAGCTTGCCCTTGATCAGATCGGTAAAGGGGATCTTTTTCTCGGGGTCGCCGTCAGCCAGAAGTCGCAGAACGAACGGGTTACCTGCTTTGAGGTTTTCCTCCACCTCGTCAAGCGTGATCTCGCGCGCCTTACGCATCTGCTCGCGTGCGGCACTTTGATCCTCGTGCCAGTCCTTTGCCTTGATCTCAGCCTTTTTGTCTGCCGCGTTGAGTGCGTCAAGCTCCTCCTGCGTGGTGAACACGGGGTAAGCCTTGCCCTCACTGACAAGCTTCTTGGCAAAGACATGGTAGATAGGACCGCGCAGACTTTGCTTGTAAGGACCGTAATCGCCCTTGTCGCAAATCGTACCGTCCGCGCCGATCACCGCGCCCTCGTCAAAGTGAACGCCGTAATGTGCCAGCGTTTTGATCAGTCCCTCGGTAGCACCCGCCACCTCGCGCTTGGCATCGGTATCCTCGATGCGCAGATAGAACACACCGCCGCTCTGGTGCGCCAGACGCTCACCGATCGTGGAGGGGAACAGACCGCCGAAATGCACGAAACCCGTGGGACTCGGTGCAAAGCGTGTGACCTTGGCACCCTCGGGAAGCTGTCGGGGCGGGAATTGCGCCTCGATCTCCTCGGGCGTTTTGGTGACGCTTGGGAAGAGAAGGTCTGCCAGCTTTTGATAATCCATAGTACAAGAATCCTTTCTGAAGGGGAATAAAATCAAATAAATACGTCAAGCGACGCGCCAAGGCGTGCAACGCCTCCGTGACCGGGGTAAATGGGAAGATCCTTGGGAAGCGTGCGCAGAGTGCGCAGGGAATCCATCAAGCACCGCTCATCGCCGCCGTACAGATCGCTCCTGCCCACGTTTCCGTCAAAAAGCGTGTCACCCGTGACGAGAAATTCACCGTTGCAAAGAAAGCAGGAGGAGCCCTTTGAGTGTCCCGGGGTGTGTATGACACGAATCTCCTCGCCGCCAAGCGTCAGGGTGTCACCGTCAGCAAGCGTTTTTTCGGCATCGCGCCATGCACGGCTTGTCCCGAAAAAGTAGCGGAAGGCGTTTTTGTCGCTGTCGGGAAGCATTTCGGCGTCCTCTGCGTGTATATAGGCAGGCGCACCGCTTTTGTCACGAAGCGTATCAAGTGTGAGGATATGGTCAAAATGTCCATGCGTCAGGAGGATATACCGCAGCTTTGCGTTTCGCTGACGGAGCGTGTCAAGAATTACGTCGGCATTTGCCGAGGGATCGACAACCGCCGCCTCGCCACCCGCGATGAGCACGTAACAATTGGAGGCAAAGGAGCCGGGAAAAAGATTGAAAATTTCCATGTCGTACCTCCAAAAACAAGTTTCCGTAATATTATATCATATTTTTTTACAATTGTCTACCGCTTTATAAAAATAATTTCAAAAACGGGGAAATGCAATGACAAAATTTTCATCCATCCCATCACTGTCCCGTCATTGCACAGATCATCTTCAAATAACCGCAAAAGAGGTGTCATGGTTTTCATGACACCTCTTTTTTGAGCCTGTGCAGGGCAAAGATCACAAAGGGGATCGCAAACAAAAGTGTCAGCGCGTCGGAGAGCGGTTGCGTCCATTCAATGCCCGCAAGTCCGAAGCGCGTCGGCAGGAGGAAGATCAGGGGCAGGAAAAAGATCCCTTGCCGTGCCGATGCCAGGATCGTTCCGCGCACGGGGTTGCCGAGTGCCTGCAGGTACAGAATGGTGCAGGTCACCACCCCGTGCGTGAAAAGCACGAGGCTTTGGGCGCGCAAGGCTGACGCACCGATCCGAACCACCTCGGGGTCGTCCTGAAAAAGTGAGAGGATTTCGGGAGCGAACGCGTAAAGGGGAATACTGAACGCCAGCATAACCCCCGTGGCGCTCGTCATAGCAAACAGATAGGCTTTTTTGATCCGTTCGGCGTTTCCCGCGCCGCGATTGTAGCCGACCACGGGCATCATGCCTTGACCGATGCCAAGACAGAAGCTGAACACAAGTAAAAAGATTCGCGCCACAAGAGACATGGCGTTGACAGCGGCGTCGCTCACGGCGGCTGACGCGTGATTGAGCAGAATGGTTGCCGTGCCCGAAAGTCCTTGTCGAAAGAGCGAGGGCAGTCCTGCCACTAAAATCCTGCCCGTTTCAAGAAAGGCGCGCGGGCGCAAAAAACGCAGGAGGGAGAGAGAGCTGCTGTGAAAAAGATACGCCGAAAGAAGAACCGCAAGGGACACGCATTGGCTGATAAGCGTTGCGGTTGAAGCGCCCGCGATCCCCATACCGAAATACGTGATCAAAAGGGGATCGAGCGCAATGTTCAAGGCGCTTCCCACCAACAGCCCCGTCATGGAATAAAATGCTTTGCCCTCGGCACGAAGCGTTTGACTGAGCACGAATACCGCGCACATCACTGGAGCTGACCACAGAAAGGGACTCACGTAGGCGCGCGCGAGGGGCAGAACGTCACCGCGTGCCCCGAGAAAGCGCAGGAGCGGATCTCGAAAGGAGAGCCCCAGCGCGGTGATCGCCGCGCCGATGACGATTGACAGCGCGAACGCAACGGCGGCATAGCGGCAGGCTTTTTCCGTTTCCCGCCGCCCCATGGCACGCGAGAGCAGGCTTCCCGCACCCATACCGAGCGTATATCCCACCGCTTGAATAAGGACGTGCAGGGAGAAGGTCACGCCGACCGCCGCACCCGCCGCCGTGCCGAGTGAGGCCACGAAAAAGGAGTCCGCCAGCGAATAGGCAGCGATCACCAAAAGTCCTAACGTGTTGGGGATCGCAAGCGTTGCGATCAATTTTCCGATGCGCCCGCTTGTCATCGCTTCGTGTATTTTTTCGCGCCGATCCATACTTTCACCTCTTTTTCAACAAAAAAACTGCTCTTATTATGCCACGGAGAAGGGCAGAACATGAATTTTTTTATAAAGTTTAAAAAAGGCTTGATTTTCGTGGGATTTTGGTATATAATGTTATTGTTTGGATTGAATTCAAATTCAGGAGGTATATTATGTTAGTTTCGGCAAAGGAAATGCTCACCAAAGCAAAGGCAGGTCACTATGCGGTGGGTCAGTTCAACATCAACAATCTGGAGTGGACCAAGGCGATCCTCCAGACGGCACAGGAACTTAATTCTCCCGTGATCCTCGGCGTTTCCGAGGGTGCAGGTAAGTATATGTGCGGATTCAAGACCGTGGCGGATATGGTCAAGGCGATGATCGACGAATTAAAGATCACCGTTCCCGTGGCACTCCACCTCGACCACGGCTCTTACGAGGGCTGCTACAAGTGCATCGAGGCAGTCTTCCCTTCCCTCATGTTCGACGGCTCTCACTATCCGATCGAGGAAAACGTTGCAAAAACGCAGGAGCTTGTAAAGGTTTGCGCGGATAAGGGCATGTCCCTTGAGGCAGAGGTCGGTTCCATCGGCGGTGAAGAGGACGGCGTTGTCGGTATGGGCGAGTGCGCAGATCCCGACGAGTGCAAGATGATCGCTGATCTCGGCGTAACCATGCTGGCGGCAGGTATCGGCAATATCCACGGTAAGTATCCCGCAAACTGGCAGGGGCTTTCCTTCGATACTCTGGCAGCGATCTCCGAGAAGGTCGGCGAGATGCCTCTGGTTCTCCACGGTGGCACGGGTATTCCCGAGGATATGATCAAAAAGGCGATCTCTTTGGGCGTGTCCAAGATCAACGTCAACACCGAGTGCCAGCTTTCCTTCGCGGCAGCAACCCGCAAGTATATCGAAGAGGGCAAGGATCTCTCCGGTAAGGGCTTTGACCCGAGAAAGCTTCTCGCTCCCGGCGTTGAGGCGATCAAGGCAACCGTTAAGGAAAAGATGGAGCTCTTCGGTTCCGTCGGCAAGGCTTGATTTTATTGATTGTGAATATATGGGGGAAGGGGAAAACTTCTTGAGGAGAAGTTTTCCCCTTCCCCCATACCCCCACCCCTTTCAAAACCTTCACAACAGGGCAAGATGGCGGTGTTCATGTCTGAACAACATGAACACCGCCATCTTGGCGTTTCTGCGAAGCGCAGTTCGGTGAAGGAGCGATGAAATTTCAGAATGGAAATGGTCGTGTCGGTCGCTGTTTTTATGCTTTTTTCAGGATCTTGTCCGCAGGCAGGGGAATAGTCGCGCCCAGCGGCAGAGAATAGATGCGAATGTCGTCAGGGTATCTGCCAAAGAGATCCTTGACGGCGCGCGCGTAGGCGGCAAGCTGATCGCCGTGGGCTTCCATCATGCGTGTGCGCAGGAGGGCATTGTCGGCTTGCTCCTCTGGTCGAATACGGTCGGTTTTGTAGTCGATCAGGCGGAGCGTGCCGTCGGGCATCTCCAGCAGCAGGTCGATCGAGCCTTGTACGAAGATGCTTCTGTCGCCCAGCTCCTCTGTCAGCTTACGATCACAGGTCAAGCGCGCGGCAGGCAGGAAGAGCGCAAATTTTTGCTCGCGGTGTACCGCTTTTGCATCAGCATCGCAGATCCAGGAGAACAGGTCGCTGGCAAGAAACGCCTCGAGCTGATCTCTGCTGATGATCGATACGTTTTCTTGCGACAGAAAGCCTTGCTCGACCAGGCGTGTGCACTCGGCATCGATTCCGTTCGTTCGCAACGCGGAAAAATCGCAAAACTCAAGGAAGGCGTGCGTCGCCGTGCCGATATCGGCGGCACTCGGGCGGTTGCCGCTCTTAAGCAGCGCGTCAAAGGCGGGAGGTGCGGCACGCATGAGCTCGATTTGCGTCTGCAGAGCAGCCGCCTCGTCGTTTTGCTTTGCCTTCAGCGTGTCCAGCAGATCTGTGCGGATCTTGGACGCGGCGATCTTTGTGGGAAGCTCCTGCAGATGCTTCATCGGATATTGGAAGCTTTCATGGCGTGCGAGAACCTCTGCGTAGTGCTGTGTGCTTTCATCAGGGCGAAGAGAAACCTCCGCGGTGGCTTTTGTATGTGCCAGCGGCACGCCCGCTTCGACCGTTCCCGTTTCATGATGCGTCAGCGTCCAGGGCGTTTCCTCGTCCGGGGCGCTTTTTTCCATGAGCGCGGCAAGGATCCAGACCAGATTGTTCGCATCGCCAAGAATGGTCGCGCGGTCGTAACGTTTGATCTGGGAAGCCGCAGTCTGCGCTGTCGACCAGAGGCCGCTAAGCGTGCCGGTCACGTAAAGGCGCTCGCGGGCACGGGTCAGCGCCACGTACAGCGTGCGGATGCTTTCCTCGGTGTCCTCTCTCTCCAGCAGGAGCCGTGCGGCGATCCGCAGGGGTGTTTCCTCAAGCTCCTGCGTTTGCGCGTTGTAATGCTTTGCGGCGCACCCCAGCGTGCGGTGGAAGAGGATCGGATTGTCCAGAGCGTAATTTTGCGAAGTGGAAGCGGTGGAAACGCAGAAAACGACGGGGAATTCCAGCCCCTTGGAATGGTGCACAGTCATGATCGTGACCGCGCTTTCGGGTTTGGTAAAGCCCTTGGTCGATACCTTACCGTTTTCCAACAGCTTGGTAAAGCTTCCGAGAAATTCGTAAAGTCCGCAAAAGGCGGAACGCTGGCATGCGCGAGCCTGCTCGTAAAGGAAGAGCGCTGCGGGCGTGTCGGCATACTCATGGAGCCATTCACTTTGGTAAAGCCTGCGCAGAAAGCGGTCGGCGGGAAAGGCGGCGGCTTGGAGGCGTTGCTCCTCAAAGAAGAGAACCGCTTTGTGCGCCTTCTCGCGCAGCTGTGGCGAGAGCGCGTTTTCACGGCTGTCGGCGCACGCGAGCGCATCGTACAGAGCAGAGGATTTTTCGGATGCGTCGCGGATATCCGAGAGCTCCTCTAAGGTAAACCCACCCAAGCCCGAGAGAAGGAACTCGGACAGTGGGAGATCGCGGTAAGGGTTGTCGATCGCGCGCAACAGATTGAGCAGGTCGGAAAGCAAAGGTGTTTCGAGGATATTGGACGCGGTTTCCGTCGTCACGGGAATATTCAGCTTTTTCAGCTCCTCTGCGAATGCGTTGCCGTGCTTGTTTTTGCGCACAAGAATGGCAATATCCGAGGGGAGGATCGGCTTTCCGTTGTCATGTACCCCCTCACGCAGGAGCCGCGAGATCTCTGCGGCGACCCATACAGGCTCGTCGGGCGCATGCGGCAGGTCGGGGTCTGCTGCGGCGTTTTGCGCGGCAGTAGAATCAAATACCGCTACCTGAACGGGTGCGGGCAGTCCGTCGGGAAGCTTCACGGGCATTTCCTTGGAAAAGCGCAGGTCATCGTTTTGGGTATATCCAATGCTATCCTTGCAAGCCGAAAAGAGGAATGAACAGACGCGGTTGGCAAAGCGGATCACGGGCTCGTCGCATCGGAAATTTTCCGACATGAACACGCAGCAGCCGTCAGCCGTGTCGGCATCGGGGCTTGAATGGAGCGGCATCGCCTTGCGGTAGCCTGCAAAGATCGAGGGCTCGCTTCCGCGGAAGCCGTAAATGCTTTGCTTGATATCACCGACCATGAATCGGCGGTCTTTTCCGATCAGGGCGAAAATGCGATCCTGCAAAAAGTCAACGTCCTGGTATTCGTCGATATACACCGCGTCATACTGTGCCGCCAGGGAATCCGCAAAGGCGGACGACTTGCCGTTGGGATCGACGAGAAGCTTGTAGAGCATTGCGCGCACGTCGTTATATTCCAGCACGCCGCGTTCTTTCTTTGCATCAAGAAGGCGTTTGTCAAACTCCTTAAAAAAGTCGTACATAACCTCGATCAGATCGGCGGTTGCCAGCATGGACGCGCGGATCTGATCGGGGGGAGAGGCGACCAGCTTGCGCGCCTCGTCGATCGTTTCCTTGAGGCGAACGTTCCGAAAGCCCTGATACGCCTCCATGCGGTCGGTTTTCAGCTCCTTGAGAGTAGGGAATTTTCCCTTGATAAAGGTTGGAACGACCGTGCGCAGACGCTCGTAAGAGTTCTCGCGCAACGCTTCAAGAACCGCATTGCAATAGGTCAGATCGGAGAGAATCGTTCCGTCAATGGCTGCCTTGAGATCGGGCATGGGAGCAACGTATTCGCGCAGATCCTCAAGATAGTGTGCAAGTGAGGTATACTGATCCTGCAGATGCTGTTGGAGCGCCATGCCGTGAGGTGTTCGGAAAAAATCGACATCGGCGTTGGCGCGAAGCTCCTCCGCGCACCGCTTCAGGGTCTCAACGCCGTCGGGATCTGCGGCGTACACCTCCGGGAATTTGAGCAAAAAGGCCTCCAGCTTTCCGTCGCTGCGGTCGGACATGAGGTGATCCATTGCATAGGCAAAGCGATTGGCGCGCAAAACGCCGAAGGGAGAGTCGTCGATCGGGGGCGCGTCGTGCTTTTGATAGAATTCCTCGATCAGCTCACTCAAAATCTCCATTCGCAGAGGCAGAAGCTCGCCTTCCTCCGCAAGTCGGAAGGATGCGGGGAGTGAGAGCTGCTCAAAATTGGCACGTACTGCCTTTTGGAAAAAGGAGTCGATGGTGGAGATCTGTGCGCTGCCAAGCAAAAAGAGCTGGCGTGAGAGATGCTTGTTACCCGGTTTTTTCGCCATGGCGGCAGAAAGCGCCGAGGCAATACGCCCCTTGAGCTCGGACGCGGCGGCGCGGGTATAGGTTACGATCAGCATGCGGGAAAGGTCTGCGGGGGGATTGGAATCGGTAAGGGTGCGGATGATACGCTCGGTCAGTACGCGGGTCTTTCCGGAGCCGGCTGCGGCGGATACGAGAAGCGTTTTCCCATGCAGGGTCATTGCGGCTTCCTGCGAGGGAGTGGGAGTCCATTCTTTTTCCATGGTCTGCTCCTTTCATTGTTCGCGTACTGCCACGGCGCAATTGTTGCACACGGAGCAGAATTTGCAAGCGTCCTTGGAGGGGGTCTTATGTGCCTCGCCCGAAAGGATCCGTTCGCTGACCGAACGCACGGCATCCAGCATTTCGCCTTCCAGTTCCTCGATCTCGGTCGCGGCAAGCTTGGTCATTTTCTTGGTGTAAGAGCCGGTAACATTACCGTTGAGTGCGCATATGACCTCGTCGTCCTCCAGATAAAAGCCGTGACGCACGATCTGCCTCTGACCTTTTTCGGTTTTGAGTGCCATGTAATGCGCGCTTGCCGCCTGCAACAGCGGCTCGGCTGCGCGGTAGGCGTAGAGATAGAGAACGAGCTGAATGTCCAGACCCGAGCGGACGTCCTTGACCGAAAAGGTATGATTTCCCGTTTTGTAATCCACTACACGGACGTAGACCTTTTGGTCTGCGCGGAAGATGTCCACGCGGTCGATCTTGCCGCTCAACGCCACGACCGAGCCGTTTGCAAGCGTCAGCGTAACGGCGGGCAAGTCGTTTTGCCCATTGCCTCCGATCGCCTGCTCGAAGCGGTAGGGAATAAAGCCGCCCACGCGGATCTCGGTCAGGATATTGTTCAGCATCAGAAGCGCGAGCTTGCGCAGACGCGCGTAAAGATGCAGCATACGCTTGTCCATTTCGGCAAGCGGAATGGGGCATACCTTGGCGAGATAGGTTTGAATGATCTCGTCGGCAATGCGATCGGTGTCCTCGGCGGGCGGGAGGGTCAGCGTACCGTCTTCAGTAAGTGCCGCGGCAAGGTAATGCTCAAAAATATAGTGCAGAAAGGTACCGTCATCGGCGTAGCCGGGGGTAGAATCCTTTTGCTCACGCAGACCAAGCTGATATTCCGCGTAATAGCTGTAGGGGCATTGTACGAAGGTGCGGATCTTGGTTTGCGAGAGGCGAAGCGTGACGGGCTCCGTGGTCGGATTGGCGTGCAGATCGGGAGATTGCGGAAAATCGATGCGCCCTTGTGCGCGGCGGATGGCGGCGGGATCAAAGGATTCCTTGGTCAGATCCATGATAAACGCCACGCGTGTGAACGCAAGCGAGGGTGTGCGCATGGTCGTTCCGTTGGTTTCCTGCTCGACGGTGAAGAGCGAGAGCCGCTCGGTCGGCTTGGTCATGGCGCGGTAAACGTAAAAGAGCTCGGAGGCGGAGCGCATCTGCTCGCGCGAATCCAGAGAAAGCTCCAGTTTCTCGTTCATGATCCGCTTGTCACCCTCGCTCAGAATCCCGTCGTCGGTCACGGCGCGGGGGAATTCACCCTCGCACAGCCCGAGCAACAGGGAGGCGCGCACGTTTTCCACGCGCAGGGTGGAGGCAGAGCCGATGATCACGCAGTCCTCTGCATTGGGGATCGAGCCAAGATCGGAATTGGAGAACAGAAGCATCAAAACCGAGATGAATTCCTCGGTCGACATCTCCTCCTCGGGCATAAGCCTGCAAAGCGCGGTGAGGGAGCCAAGGATCAGCTGATACAAGCGGATGCTCTCGCCTGCCTCACGAATCTGTCCGAGGGAAAGCTCGCGCTGTGCATGCGCGGAAAGCGTTTCGGAGAGACGGATGCGGTGCATATAGTCGTAAACGGCACGGCAAAGGTTCTTGACGTGCGAGGAGGTGCGCAGGTCTGCGCGAAGCTTTTGCAGCGGCTCGATCAGTGCTTTTCGTGTATTGTTTGCCGCATCCAGAATACGCTCGGCGCGCAACGAGCGTGTCGTTGTCAAGCCGTCGGGATTCATGCTCCAGAGCTCGTCCGTAAATCGCTTGCCTGCAATGTGCCAGGTCTCGCAATATTCCTCAAACATGGCGGCATCCTCAAGCGGTACTCCGCAAAGTCCGGTTTTCAAAAGCGCGATCACGTCGTTCTGTCGGTAGTTGCGACTGACGGCACGCAGGGCGGACAGGATCAGACGGGATACGGGCTTGGAGGCAAGATCGGTTCGCTCGGAGAGAAAATAGGGGATCCCATGACGCTCCAGCGCGGCGTCAAGGATGCCGCGGTAGGTTTCGGTGTCGCGGACGACCACGACAATGTCACCGTAGCGCATCCCCCCTTGCACGAGCTCGCAGATGTGGATCGCCGCCGCCTCGGCTTCGTCATAGACGTTGGCGCAGGAAAAGAGGCGGATCGGGTGCTTGTCCTCGGCAGAAAGCGGCGTGCGTCCATCGGGCGTGAGCGCGAAGTTCCAAAGATCACGCTCCAGCACCTGAAGCGCGCGCGGCTTGCGTGCGTCGGATTGCGCCAGTTCAAGCCGTTCGATCTCCACGCGCGCGGCTTGCGCCAGGTTGGAGAGACGCTTGGCGGTTTCCTTGATGTTTTCAAATTGCGGGAGCGCGGATTCAAACGCGTCGGCACAAAGTGCGACGGTAACGTTTGACGCTTGCTTGAGGATCTCGCGCAAAACCGCGTACTCGGGCACGGTAAAGTCTGTAAAGGAATCGACGTAGACGTTACAGCCGACAAAAAAGTCCTTTTGACGCAGCTTTTCCGCCATGAACAAAAGCTTGTCCGTGCTATCTCCGTCGAAGGACGTGCCAAGGCTTTCGTGATAACCGGCATCTGCCAACGCAATGTCCAGAAGCTTTTTGCGCAAGGGAGAATCCTCCGGCAGCTTTTTGGCGGCGGTCTCCAGCGCGGTGCTGTCGATGCCGTTGGCACGCAGCTCGGTCACGGTCTGCAGCATCAGATTGGCAAGCGTCGTATCTCCCTTGCTTTGCAGCTTGTATTGTCGGAGCAGTTGCTCGTTCTCGGGACCTTTGGAGGGCTGTGAGAAGGTACGGAGCGTGTTCCACATCAGCAAGGCCCGCATGCTTCCGTTGACGGTGGTGTGCGTAATGCCACCGTATGCGCGGAGAACGTCCTCGCACAAGCGAGAGAAGTTGACCACCTCAAAATAGCGTCCCGCATTTTGCGGCAGACGCGCGGGCAGATCGCGCTCGCTGATGTATGCCTGCTGCTCGGGAACGAGCAAAAAGCAACGCACGCCGTGTTCGATATCCGTACGAATGGCGGAAATCAGCCGCGCGGTTTTGCCTGAGCCGGATGGCCCGCAGATCAGTTTGAGCATGACAGTTCTCCTTTTTCTTTCAATTTCAGATTGCGCCCGATCGTTTCGCGCTTGCGCCAGGCGTATGCGCGCGCTTGAAATTCCGCTTCGGACATTTTTTCGAGGAGCTCGGAGGTAAGGCGCGGGATCGTATCGGTGTTAAAAAACGGAATGGGGGAAAAGATCGTTCCGCGTGCGAGTGCACGGCGGGTGTAGGGGCATACCTCCTGGCAGATATCACAGCCCCAAACGGTGTTGTGCGCCAGAAGTGCTTGCTCTTCGTCTGCGGTGAGTGCCCCCTTTTTTTGCGTCAGTTCCGAAAGGCACAGCGCGCCGCCGCGGGCAGGGCAGGCGCGTCGGCAGACGGTGCACCCGTCGCAATGCCGCAAGGGCTTGGGTTCGCAGGGAATATGTGCATCGGTTATGATTTCACCAAGGAACACGTAAGAGGAATATGGCTCGGTCAGAAGCAGGTTGTTCTCTCCCAACACCCCAAGACCTGCCGCGGCTGCGGCGTGGATCTCGTCGATGGGAGCGTGATCGGCAAAGCCCGCAAAGCGGTGCATGGGGAAGCGTGCACGCAGAAGCGGAAGGAGCTCGTCAAACAAAGACGCAAAAAACAGATGGTAGTCCTTGCTGACGGCGTATGCCGAAAGATTGCGCGCAGGATCTTTGCAGGCGTGCGTATAATACGGGATCGCCAACACGATCACCGTGCCGTCGGCGATGCCTTCACGCTCCAGAAGATACGGGCGTACCGTTTTGCAAGCCGAGAGCGGGATCGGCGCAAAGGTGTCAATATGTTTTTTTTGTAAAATTTCCGATAAAAATGTAAACATATCTTTTTCTTTCTTGAATTATATGGTATAATAACATTATAACAAAGCCCGTACAAAAAAACAAGGGGCGGCGGCATTTTTCAAGCTTTTTTTCTGCCGCCGTCAAGGTTCTGTCACATTGGTGGCGTATAATAGATCATAAGCTCGGAAAAAATTGCCGAGTAAGCGAAAAATTGGAGGTTTTGATGTGAAGAACGATCAAAATTTACAATTTGATTCTGTCCCCAACGGAAGAAATGCTTCCGAACATACTTACAGCTATATTTTTTCGGAGCAAACGGTCCCTCGCGTTTCCCCAAAGGCAAAAAAGGCGCAGAGAAAGGGTCGTGTGGTGCTTCTGCTTTCGTTGATCTCCCTTTGCGTATGCCTGGCTCTTGCGGGCGTGATCGGCGGTGCAATGATGCGCGACTCACGCAGCGATGCAGCGAGTCGGACGAAATCGGCAGACAATGCGGCACCCGATCCCGATCGGGTGCTGACCCCGGATCCCGACAGCGTGCTGGTAAAAAGCGGGTCAAGCGGCTCGGCGTACGGCTCTGCGGACGGAGCGGGTGAGGTGTCGGCAGTCCTGAGCGAGGTGCAGGATGCCGTGGTTACGATCAGAGTGCTGTATCCGCCGTATATGGGATACCGACACGGGTATACGGGCAGTGGCGTGATCGTTTCCGAAAAGGGCTACATTCTGACCTGCCATCACGTCGTGGAAAATGCACGGAGCATCGAGGTCATGCTCAGCTCGGGTGAGATTTACGGTGCGACGCTTGTCGGCGGCGACACCGAGAGTGACCTTGCCGTGATCATGATCGATCCGGGCGACAAGGCACTGACCTACGTTACGCAGGGGTGCAGTGCCGATCTTGCGGTCGGCGAGCGCGTCGTAGCGGTAGGAGACAGAAAGAACATGGATCTGACGGTTACAACGGGCACGGTCAGCGATACGGCGTGCAGTATTGCCGTCGGTAACGGTAACACCGTGACCGTGATACAGACCGATGCTGCGATCGATTCGGGAAAGTCGGGGGGCGGACTGTTCAACCTCGACGGTGAATTGATCGGCATTGTAAATGCAAGATATTCCGATCGCGGTGACGGGGGCGTGACCCGCGCCATTCCGATCGACTCCGCCTACGAGGTGGAAAAGCAGCTGATCCAGTACGGATACGTGCGCGGTATCGTGGATCACGGGCTGACGATTCTTGAGGTGACGCAAAGCAATCTCTACCAGGCGTACCGCCAGTTCGGTATTCAGGAAGCGGGCTTGTACGTGTATGCCTCCGCGCACAGCGACGAGCTGCAGACGCTTGATCGTATCCTGTCGGTCAACGGTCAGACGGTTACGACCCTTGCGGCGTTTGAAGGCGTGATCGATTCGCTTGCCGTCGGAGATCGCGTGACGCTCGTTGTGAAAAGCAACGGCAAAAGCCGAACGGTTTCTCTCGTGCTGGAGGAATACGTTCCCGACAGATAAAGGTATCTGTCGATTCACTCTTAAAGAAAGGACGGAATAGGGTATGTATCACATTTTGGTTGTAGACGATGAATCCCGTATTCGCTCGATCATTCGCAAATACGCGGAGTTTGAGGGACATGAGGTCACGGAGGCCGCCGACGGAATGGAAGCGGTGCTTTTGTGCCGAAAAAACGAGTACGATCTGATCATCATGGATATTATGATGCCCGAGCTGGACGGCTTTTCTGCGTGCCGTGAGATCCGAAAGGTCTCCAACACGCCGATCATTATGCTGTCGGCGCGCGGTGAGGAATACGACCGTATCAACGGCTTTGAGGTCGGGATCGACGATTACGTTGTCAAGCCCTTTTCTCCCAAGGAGCTGATGCTGCGCGTGGACGCGATCATGAAGCGCGTCAAAAACGGTCGTGCGGGTGCCGGGAGCGAGGTCAAGCCGAACGTGATCGTTGAATTGGACGGCGGCGGATTGAAGGCGGATATGACCGCGCGTCTGGTCTTTATCGACGGCGAGCGGATCGAGATGTCCCCGAAGGAATACGATCTGTTTTTCTACCTGCTTTCCAACCGCAACATCGCACTTTCGCGTGAGAAGCTTTTGTGCGAGGTCTGGGGATATGATTTTTACGGCGATGCGCGCACGTTGGATACGCATATCAAGCTTTTGCGCAAGAGCCTTGGACGTTACAGCAAATATATCGTGACTCTTCGCGGGGTCGGATATCGTTTTGAGGAACTATGAAAAGATTGCGTAGCCGTGCGGACGGCACCAGTATCCGATGGAAGCTTGCCTGCTATCTGGCAATTTTTATTGCGCTGGTGCTGATCGTTACGTGGTTTTTTCAGGTCTATCTGCTGGACGTTTTTTACGAGCATATCAAAAAAAGAGAGCTGACCGATTCGGGCGACGCCTTGACGCTTACTCTGCAAAAGGAAACGCTGACCGAGGAGGAGATCAAATTTTTGGCAGGGCGGAACGCCATTGATTACAATATGTCGGTGATGATCTGCCGCATCGAGGAAGGAAAGGCCGTGGCACTTGCCAACGTGGACGCCACGGGGCGGCACGGAGTGATGCTTTCGGAAGAGATGCTTTTGGATCTGTGTGAGATGGCATACGAAAACGGAGGCAGCTATTTCGGGCGCTTTTACGGTGCTACGGAGGTAGAGCAGAACCGAATTCCATGGCCGTTTGACGGCGACGAGGAGATCGAGCAACAGAATGCGCGCCTGACCCATCTCTCTCTCGTGCAAAACGAAAAAACGGGCGAGTCCTATTTGATCGTGCTCAGCGCGAGCTTACAGCCCTTTGCCTCGACCGTGGAGATCCTCAAGACCCAGTTCATCTGGATCGCCGCCATTCTGCTTGTGTTTGCTGGGATTATGGTATTTCTTTTGTACCGCCATATTTCAGCCCCCCTCGTTTCCATGAACGAGGAAGCCAAAAAGCTGGCGCAGGGCAATTATGATGCGACGTTTCCCGAAAAGGGCTATCGCGAAACGCGCGAGCTTGCCAAAACGCTGAACTATGCCTCAAACGAGCTCTCCCGCGTGGATCGGCTGCAAAAGGAGCTGATCGCCAATATCTCGCACGATCTGCGCACGCCGCTGACCATGATCAAGGGGTACAGCGAGATCGTGCGAGACCTGCCCGGCGAGAACACGCCCGAAAATATGCAGGTCGTGATCGATGAAACCACGCGTCTGTCCGAGCTGGTCAACGATCTGCTCGATATTTCGGGGATTCAATCGGGATCCCGCAAGTGTGAGATGACCGTGTTTGATCTGACCGAGGCACTTGAGGAGATCATGCACAGATACGATACCTTCGTGCGGCACAAGGGATATAAGATCACCGTGCTCTGCGAGGAGCATGCCCACGTCAACGCCGATCGTCGCATGATTTTGCAGGTTTTGTATAACCTGATCAACAACGCCATCAATTATACGGGCGCGGATCTGACCGTGACCATCACGCAAACCGTTTCGGACGGTCGCGTGCGTATCAGCATCAGCGATACGGGAGAGGGGATCGAGCAGGAACAGATGCCCTTGATCTGGGATCGTTATTATAAGGTCGATAAGGTGCATAAGCGCGCGATGATCGGCACGGGTCTGGGACTTTCGATCGTCAAGGAGATCCTTTCCCTGCACGACGCCGCGTACGGAGTTGACAGCACCGTCGGCAAGGGCTCAACCTTCTGGTTTGAGTTGACGACGGTCGCCCCCGATGCTTTACCGATTCAGACGACCGAGGAGGAATGACAGTTGAAGTCTACTATTGTTTCGTTGCTTAAATGCCCCGTGTGTGCGTCCTCCATGCAGGAGGCGAGGAATAGCGTCCGTTGCACGGGCGCGCGGGCGCATTGCTATGACCGCGCCAAGAGCGGATACCTCAATCTGACCTCTCCCAAGGATGGCGAGGGCGACCTGAAGGAGGCGGTGCGCGCCCGGAAGGCGTTTTTGGAGGCGGGATATTACGAGCCTCTGTCAAACGCTATCAACGGACTGCTCACCGATATCGGTGCGCAAAGCGTTTTGGATGCGGGGTGCGGTGAAGGATACTACACCAATCGCATGGGCGGCACGCGCGACGTGCTGGGCGTGGATCTGTCACGCGCGGGCATCGATTCTGCCGCCAAGGTCGCAAAGCAGAGCGGCAACGGTGCGGCGTTTGCCGTGGCAAGCTTGTTTACCTTGCCCGTGCAGAGCCAAAGCTTTGATGCCGTAACCAATCTGTTCGCGCCCTGCGCCGAGGAGGAGTTTTGCCGTGTGCTGAAGGTGGACGGCACGCTGATCCTCGTGGGTGCGGGCGAGCGGCATTTGCTGGGCTTGAAAGAGATCCTGTATGAAAACCCGTATCTCAATCCGGGGCGCGCGGATCTCCCAGTCCGCATGGATCAGGTGGCGCGTCACCGCCTTTCCTACACCGTGACCGTCAAGGGGCGCGAGCACATCGACGCGCTGTTTTCCATGACGCCGTACTATTGGCGCACTTCCACGGAGGGCAGAGAGCGACTTGCCACGTGTGAGTTGCTTGAAACCGAGGTGGATTTCGATATCTATCTTTTCAGAAAGGGACAGTAATATGAAGATTTCCGTATGTATTCCCATGTATAACGAGAATCAGATCATCGCTCACAGCGCACGCACTCTCTCGCAATACATGGAGGAGAACTTTGCGGATTACGAGCTCCTTTTCTACAGTGACGGAAGCACGGACGGCTGTGACGAAACGGTGCGCGCCCTGCATTTGCCTCACACGCGGGTCATTTCGGAAAGCCCCAACCGCGGAAAAGGGTATACTGTACATCGCGCGATGCTGGCGGCAACGGGGGATATCCGCATTTTTACCGACGCGGATCTTGCTTATGGGACCGACGTGATCAAGTGCATTGCCGATCGGTTTGAAAGTACGCCTGACGCCGACGTGATCATCGGCTCGCGCAATCTTTGCCGCGACGGATACAAGGGATACACATGGGCGCGCAAGGTCGCCTCAAAGGCATACATTCGCATTTTGTGCCTGATCGGCGGTGTCAAGGTCACCGATTCGCAATGCGGCTGCAAGGCGTACCGCGCCGAGGCGGCAGAGCGGATCTTTTCAAGATGCGAGGTCAACGGCTTCGCGTTCGATTTTGAAACGCTTCTTTGGGCAAAAAAACTGGGGCTGCGTGTTTGCGAGCTCCCCGTGTACGTGATCCATCACGGCACGTCCAAGGTGTGTGTGTTCAAGGATTCCTTGCGCATGCTGCGGGATCTTGCCAAAATGAAAAATCGTATCAAAAAAGCGGAGGTGCAAGAGACATGAAAATTTTGATTGCATACGCTTCCAAAACGGGAACGGTTACCGAGTGCGTCGGGCGGCTGATAAAGGCACTGCACGGCTTGGACGTTACCGCGGTCGATTTGGAAAAGGAAGTGCCGCAGGTTGCGGACTTCGATCTGATCGTAGCGGGGAGCTCCGTGCGATTCGGGCGTCTTTTGCCCGCCGCGCGTAAGTTCTTGCAGGCGAATAAAGACGTATTGCTTACCAAAACGCTTTGTCTGTTTTTATGTTGCGGGATCGCGCACGAATATGAATATTACCGCGAGGTCGTATTCCCGCGCGAATTGCGCGATGCGGCGGATCAAAGCATCTATTTCGGTGGCAGACTTTCCCTGGAGGGGCTCACCTTTTTTGAAAGGCTGCTCGTGCGCCATCTGCGCACGTCGATCGCAGAGAGTGAGATCGAGGACGGGGAATACACCCCCTCGCTCCCGGGGATCCTACCTGAGAATATCGACCGCATGGCAACTCTGATCCGCGCCAAATATGCGGAGCGCGCCTCAGTAGAGACAACGAAAAATAAGGGCTTCCGATAAATAGGAAGCCCTTATTTTTGGTGACCCAAAAGACAAACTATCCGAACCTTCGGGGGCGGGGTCAGCTATATCGTCAAGCATTTCGATATAGCTGACCTCTTTCATTTGTCTGGCGTTATAGTATATGATTAACTTATTATCAAATAGGTAGATACAGTTTATAAATGTTTTGATCAGGAGATGACGGAATGCTTCGTCCATGAGGTCGCCGTCGCGGAAGCTGGCAAGGAAAGCCTCGATCTCGGTCGGCTTGATGCGCAACTCGCGGTCGATCTGTAAGCGCGTCAAATCGGCTTGGGTGGCTTCCTGGCGCGCCTCCAGTTCGGCTACCTTCTCATTGATTCTTTTGATCAAAGCAGGGGAGTTGGTCTTAATCAGTGCCTCTGCCGCCTCGTCGATCTCCTTCTCAATGTTTGCCAAAATCCTTTTCAATTCGTCAATGCGCTGCTCACCAAGGGTATCCTCGGAGGCTTCATACACGCCTTTTGCGAGCTTCTTAATATTTTCGTTGGTGAGGAGCGCGACTGTCTGCTCGCAAACGTACCATTCCAGAAAGTCTTTTTTCTCGCGTTGCTTTTTGCAATTACCTGCTTTCTTTTTCTTTGCGGAGCAGATGTAATAGGAGTGCGTGGCTCCGGTTTTGCTGGTTCCGCTGTCTCCGATCATCGTTTTTCCGCAGTATCCGCAGAAGATCTTCCCGGAGAGAGAGAAGAAAATATCCTTGGCTTTAGCTCCATACTGCTTCTTTTCTTTTCTCTCAATGTCCTGAACCTTGTCCCAAAGCTCGGGTGTGACGATGGCGGGGCAACTTCGTGCGATGCCCGCATAACTATTGTCGCCCTTATAGATCGGGTTTGCGAGGATCTTTGTGATGGTATGAATAGTAAATGGTTTGCCTGTCTTGGTTCGATAGCCGCGTTCGTTGAGCTCGTCGGTGATCGGCTTTTTCTTTTTGCCATCGGCGCGCGCCTCGAAGCAGTAGCGGATCGCGGGCGCGACCTGCTCGTCGATCACAAGCATATGATCCTCGACGCGATAGCCGTGGGAGAGGTTGCCGCCCGTAGACTGCCCCTTGAGAGCGGTTTCCCTCATGCCTTGGGACACGACGCGGGAGAGTCGGCGGGAGTAGGATTCCGCCATTGCCTCGTAGATGCTTTCAAGAATCAAGCCCTCGTCGCCGGTTCCGATGCTTTCCTCTGTGGAGAGGACGCGAACGCCGACGGCTTCAAGCTCTTTTTTGTAGATCGCGCTGTCGTAGCGGTTGCGGGCGAAACGGTCGAAGCGGTAGACCACGATAAAGGCAAAATTTTGCTTCTTTGCGTCGTGGATCATGCGTTGAAACTCGGGACGCTGATCGCTGGTGCCGCTGATGGCGCGGTCGATGTACTCGCCGACCACGTGCAAGCCCTTGGCTTCACAATATGCGCGGTCCTGGCGCAGTTGGAAATCGATGCTGTTTTCGGTCTGCTTGTCCGAGGAATACCGTGCGTAGATCACGGCGTTCAGGGCATATTCCTCGGGAACGGGACGAACCTTTGCGAATGCCATGGGAGCCCCTTTCTTATGATTTTAACGATTCATTTTTTGCGGCTGCTTTTGCGGCCGCTTTTTCAATTTGCTTGAGTTTTGCTTTTTGCGCTTTGATGCGTTTTGCGTTCTTGTTGATTTTTTCGACTGATATATCGTAGTAGCGTTCACACTCTACACGATTTATTTGGAGTGCGCCTACATGGTAGGCAAGAAAAAGCATGTGTTTGCAGGGGCGTTGTGATGCCTTGAAGTCATCACAGTTGCATTGCGTAAGGGTTACGGAATAGTTTTTTTCGGTTCCGTCTGTGTGTATTGAGCGTATTAAGGAATCTACGTCGAAATGGAGGAAAGAAAGGTTGGAGTCAAACGCATTGAGAAGACGACCGTCAACCACACGCTCAAGGTTTTGGCTTACATTGTACGTATTGAAGAAAACAAAATTCAAATTATCCAATGCCTGCTTGTGAAGTTTTTGTGCTTCTTTTTGTTTCTTTTCAAATTCTGCTTTTTCCTCTGAAAATGCACGGCGTTGACGTGCTAATAATTCGCTTTGAGATATGGATATGATTGGTCGGGGCGGTGAAGAAGAGCTTTGCTGAAGCTGTTCAATGGTGCGCTCTTGTTTTTTTACCTTTTCTTGCAGATCGGCAATCTGTTCCTCACATTCTTGGCGAGTTTTCAATTCTAAATCCAGTCTATCGTAGTGAAGCGAGCGCAAATATAATCTTTCTTCGTCTTTTTTTAACTTGCTTTCAAAAGAATCCAATTCTTTTTGGCGGTTTCTACATTCCCACCGTTCTTTTTCTGCATTATCCTTATTGTGAACAATTTCTTGAAT
Source organism: Eubacteriales bacterium (assembly GCA_045597145.1). Classification (GTDB taxonomy): domain Bacteria; phylum Bacillota; class Clostridia; order Oscillospirales; family CAG-272; genus UMGS1865. Next base: position 2,796 of record JAZODU010000013.1, on the reverse strand, counting down.
TTTGCTGACGATCAAATAAATCGAAAAAGGAAAAACGGTAAAGCCCAAGAAAAATAGGAATCCTATCATATCACAAATTACTCATAAAGCACACGGCAAGGCCTAAGCAACGGACGGCGTTGAGCTCCTCGCCGACGTAGACGAGCGGTTCATAAGCGGAGTTCTCGGGAGCGAGAACAAGCTTTGCCTTGTCGGGGTAGTAGTGCCAGCGCTTCAAGGTTGCTACGCCGTCAACGATTACGGCGGCGATCTGTTTGTTTTCTACAGTTTCCTGCGAGCGGATAAACACCACGTCGCCGGCTTGAATACGCGCGCCGATCATGCTGTCGTCCTGTGCAATCAGGCAGAAATCTGCCTTGATATCCGCATCGTCGGCAACGAAGGTTTCGTAGGTATCGTCTGCAAAGATGGGGCGTGCGGCGGCAACCTTGCCGATCGTGGAGAGCTCGCCGAACGGCGAATTGTTCGGCGTTTTGATTGCAAACCCCATGTCGCTCGGCATATACGGATTTGCAAATATAGGGAGGCTCTGTGTGCGGATCGGACGCACGTTGGGGGGGAGCTGATGGTTGTTCGGATCATATTCGGTGGGCTTTGGAATGTCCGAGGTTCCGATCAAATAATCCATAGATACGTCAAAGTATTTGCAGATAGCAATTTTGGTTTTGTCATCGGGAGAGCTATTTCCGGTTTCGTAGGATGAAACCGTAGATTTTACAATACCGAACAAATTCCCAAATTCTGTTTGACTTAATCCGTTGGATTTTCGGATGTGTTTAATCCGTTCCGCTATTGTTGCCATAGATAAACCTCCCAAAAAGTCCAAAAATTCTAAACTTATTATACAGTATTTTTTGTGCAATGTCAACATATTTTTAATAAGTCCAAGAAAATTTGACTTTTGGGGTTGACAAAAACAAAAATGCGGTGTATAATGGACGCGAGGTACAAGAAATATGGACTTTTGAAAGGAGAAACATGAACCTGCAAATTTTGAGAGAAGAACGGAAGGCGAAGGGCTTGACGCAGGAGGATATGGCGAAGAGGCTGGGCTATTCCGGAAAATCCGGCTATTCACTTTTGGAAGCCGGTAAGGTTGGCGTGACTATTGAGATGTCGTTGCATATCAAAAACGTACTTGGACTGACGGATGAGAAGTACCAAGAAATTTTTTTAAGCTGAAAGTCCAAGAAACTTGGATTTAAATAAAGAACTTATCAAGAAAGGAAGTAAGTTATGAAAGAAAAGAATGGTTATCAGCTCTCGTATGGAGAGATTGTCAAGGTTGGGAAGTATGAATTGATATGCTTCGAGGAAAACAACGGTTTTGCAACAGCGGTATTTAAGGAGCCTGTATTTCAATCGGAATATGGCTTTAACAATCATCTGTTTGCGAGCGGTATTTTAACACGGCTTTGTGATGAGCTTCTTCCGGAACTGGAGGCGGCTCTTGGAGCGGAGAATATTTTGGAGTTTAAAACCGATCTAACGGCTATGGATGGCTCCTTGAAATATGGAAGTATGTTTTCGAAGATCAGCTTGCCGACGTTTGATTTTTACCGTAAGCATCGAAGCGTATTTATCAAGAACAAGATTGACCACTATTGGTGGCTCGCGACGCCTGACGCGAGCGGCATGAAGATGCGAGTTGGGTAAAATGCGTTTCGCCGCGCGGCAACGTCAGCAATGGCATCTGCAACCGCGACTACTACGGCGTGCGCCCGTTTCTGATCTTGAAATCTAATATCTTTGAATCTTGAAAAACGAAAAGGAGAAAGAAAATGGAAAAAATCAATGCCAAAGTAGGCGAAACCTTTCAGCTTGTCGGCTATGAATTGATCCGCTTTGCGGAGAAGGACGGCGGCGTATGCGTCGTATTTAAGGACGTTGCATTTACATCCGATTACGGTGAGGATAACAATCTTTCCAAAAGCAAGATTCTTCGCAGAATGCAGGAAGAGATTCTCCCCGAATTGGAGAAGTTGATCGGCGCGGAAAACATTCTGGAGTTTGAAACCGATTTGATCTCCGTTGATGGATCGAGAAAGCACGGAAAGAGGCGCTCCAAGATCAGCCTTCCGACCTTGGATTTCTACAGAGAGAATCGCGCGATCTTTGCAGGGCATAAGGTGGATAAATGGTGGTGGCTTGCAACGCCTTGGGAAACGAGCGAGTATACAGAAGATTATTGGGTCGCTTGCGTTTCGCCGCGCGGCTACATCAGCAATGGCAACTGCAACTACGACTACGGCGGCGTGCGCCCGTTTCTGATCTTTTCTCCTTCTATCTTTGTATCGTGATAGGAGCAGCTGGAAGGTATGGCAGAGCATGACCTGAAGGTGATCGTGAAGGCGCAGGAGCTTGCGGTTTACACGTTCAAGTTGACATCAAACTGTAATCGATATCCAAAAAAATATCGTCATTCGCTTGTGGATCGTATGCAGATCCGCAGCATGGATATATACGATACTCTGTTGCAGGCGAACACGATCAACAATCAGACACACAGAGCATTGCGATGCGGATCTGCTCGTCCGTTGGGAACGAGCAGGGGCAGTGCGAGGATTGCCCATACGTAGAAAATTGTGAAGACTATATGTGCTCCGACGTGATGATGCGCGACGCGATCGCGTTGATCGAGGGAGCGAAAAACGATTAAAGGAGGTCAACATGGCAAAGGTTCAAGTAGGGATCATCGTGTATCGCGATGAAGAGGGAAACTTTCTGCCCAAGACGCAGCCGATCTATCGGGATTTTCCCGACGTACCGAATACGCTCACCGAGGGTCTTTGCCTT
>JAZODU010000012.1:0-14898 GCA_045597145.1 Eubacteriales bacterium | reverse complement strand
GGGGGGGTGGGGAGGAGGGGGGAACTTCTCCCAAACAAGTCCCCCCCCCCCCACCGTTCCCCCATCTCCCCTCAAACCCCTCCGCGCAGCAACACGTCGAAGCAAACGTCGTCGGAAAGCTCGAAGCGAACGCCGTCGATGTGGAGGAAACGGGCGGTGGCGAAGTTGTAGGAGGATATGGGACGGTCAAGCGCATCGTCGGACTGCGCACTGACGTAGATCTCACCGTCCTCGATCAGCGTGATCATCACGGTGTGGTACCAGTCGCCGTCGGCGGTTGCATACTGCACCACGTCCCCCACCTCTGCCTCCTCACGCGGCACCTCGCGCGCAAAGGGACCCGCACCGCCGTTCTGCGCGGGAAACTCCCCCTTCCCCGTCATAAAATCATAAAACGACTCCACGCTGCTCCAAGCGGGGGCACGCTCCTCGGGAGAGATGTAATACCACCCGAAGTCGGGCGTGTAATTCATCGTACAGCTCCCCGCCAGCACTGCCTGCGACACGAAATTCGTGCAGTTGCCTCCGATGCCCGTGAAATCAATGAACAGCGGATTGCGGCGCAACGCCCACGTGCGTGCGTACTCAACGGCGCGCTCGCGGTTATAAGGTTTTGTAATCAGCATAAAAAAGCCTCCTTGTGTTTTCTCTTGCAGTATATGCAAAAGGCACAAGGAGGGATTTTTTATTTGATGTAATCGTCGTAAAGATTCTTCGCGTCGCGCAGAACGAACGCGCTCGTTTGAGTTTCGCCCGTCACGGCAATATAGGTCTTGCCGTCCTTTGTGGCAAAGGACACCAAGGAATAGATCCACGGCTCGCTCTCGCCGTCACCAAGCGTTCCCGTTTTGCCGCCGCCAAAGGTGGCACCGGAAAGCGTAAAGCTCTTCTGATAATAATTGCGGTACGCCTTCATACGGCTGGACGCATCGGGATTTGTATTGAACAAGGAGCTGTTGAGATACCAGTGGTACTGCGTGACAGTCGGCTCACCGTCGGTGCCCGGCGAATAAACGTCACACGCATAGGTTTCGTCGCAGGAAAGGATCTCGCGGATCAGGTCGCACTGTAGCGCGTACGCCATGATCGCCGCCATATCGGAGGCAGTCGTATAATTGTTCTCGCTCTCATGCCCGATCGCGTTGTCGAAATGCGTATTTTTCAATTTCAGGGACGTCACCTTTTGGTTCATCCGATCCACAAACGCCTCCTCCGAGCCTGCAACGTCCGCGCAGATCAGATACGTGGCATCCGCCGCAGAGGCAACTCCAATGGCATACAAAGCGTCCTTGACCGACACAAAATCATTGAGATAGATGGTCTGCTTGATAAAGGAAGTGGACGCCCCTGCATATGCGCCCGTCGTCATATAATCGTGTGCTGCTTGCGTCAATTGCAGCTTGCGCGAAAGATCCTCATCGGTCAGATATTCGCACGCCACGATCAAGGTCATGACCTTGGTCATAGAGGCGGGATTGAAACGCACGTCGCCGTTCTTGGAGGCTAAAATTTCACCGCTTGATGCGTCAAGCAGGAGCGCGTAGCTTGAATAGATCTGCCCGGAGACATCTGCCGTGTTCCCCGTCGTATAAGGAAGCTTGTCAAGCTTGCCGCCCGTGAAAATAGCGTTTGAAGGGGTCGGCGGCGCGGGGGGTGCTTGGATCGGCTTTGATTGCGTCGTATCGTCGGGCGTCCGATCCCCGAACGTACGCAAAAGCGTTACCACAGTCAGCAGCAAAACGAATGCGCCGATGACAATAAAAAAAATCGTAAGAAGCAGCTCGATATCCGCCTTCTTCTTGCGCTTTTGGTTCTCTTGCTTTCGCTCCACACGCTTCCCTCCGTTTCATTTTCGTATCTACTAAAAATTTTACCCGAAAACGCTTCCTTTGTCAAGGTATTTTTCCAAACATTTTGTAAAAAAATCTGCATCAAATCGGTTGACAGCATCATGGAATTATGGTACAATAAAACCACGGACAGGTTTGTCTGTCCAACACATAAGATAAGGAGAATACACATATGAGAAAATGGAGATGCACCGTTTGCGGTGAGATCGTTGAATCCGACGTACGTCCCGACAAGTGCCCCCTTTGCAAGGCACCGGGCGAAAAGTTCGAAGAGGTTGTTGAGAGTGCCGAGATGACTTGGGCGGCTGAGCACATCGTTGGCGTTGCAAAGGATGCTCCCGCAGAGATCATTGAGGGTCTGCGCGCAAACTTCCAGGGCGAGTGCACCGAGGTTGGTATGTATCTGGCAATGTCCCGCGTGGCGGCACGCGAGGGCTACCCCGAGATCGCACTTTACTGGAAGGAAGCAGCACTTGAGGAGGCTGAGCACGCAGCAAAGTTTGCAGAGCTTCTCGGCGAGTGCGTATCCGACTCCACCAAGCAGAACCTGACCGTTCGCGTAGAGGCTGAAAACGGCGCGACCGCAGGCAAGTTCGAGCTTGCAAAGCTGGCAAAGCAGCTCAACCTTGACGCCATACACGACACCGTTCACGAAATGGCGCGCGACGAGGCGCGTCACGGCAAGGCGTTTGCGGGACTGCTCAAGAGATATTTCGGTGAGTAATTCGACCCAAAGAGGGCAGACGAAGGTCTGCCCTCTTTTGCAATATTTCGCTTTTGGGATACATATAAATAATACAAGCTCAAAAAACACAAAACTTTTTTCAAATTCGGTTGACAGCCATAAAAATTTGTGATAAAATAAACACAGAAATATATTATTTACTATATGGAGGATCATGATGGGACTTTTTAAAAAGAAAACAAACGATGAAAAGAAAACCGACGCAAAGGTCGTCACGCCCGCACCCGCGGCAGAAAAGAAAGACCCCTCTATACATAACGTAAAGGTACCTGCGGCAACCAAAACGCCCGCAGCCCCCGAAAAGGCACCTGCAAAGGCACCCGCAAAGGCGGCGCCCAAGGCAACGGCTGTCAAGGCAGCACCCGCAAAAGCACCTGCGACCAAGGCACCCGCAGCAAAAGCTCCTGCCGCTAAGGCTCCTGCGAAAGCACCTGCAAAAGCCCCCGCAAAGGCTGCAAAGCCCAACACGACAGCGGTTCCGATCGTTGCAAAGCCCTTCTTCGTAAAGACCGAGGAGGACGTTCGCATCGCCTTCGATCAGGCAATTGCCGCGGCTGACGCGCAGATCCTGCGCTCCTCCGCAAAGGCTGTGGGTAAATATGAGTTCGAGCTGGAGGTTGACGGCTATCACTTCTACCTGATCGCAAACAACGGCCAGATCCTCTTTGACAGCCCCGGCTTTACCACCATTCTCGGCGCGCTCAAGGGCATTGAAACCTTCAAAAAGACGGTTGCCGAGGGCTCGTTTGAGATCCACCGCGACAAGTACGACCGCTACCGCTTCGTGCTGGAGCGCAAGTACTACGGCGAAAACTACAAAACCAAGGATCAGTGCCAGAAGTGCATGGAATCCGTAAAGAATTTCGCAAACAACGCAAAGATCATCCGCTACACCCCCACCAAGGAAGCCATCGCCTCTTTCGAAATGGCAAAGAACGCCAAGCGCCGTCCCGACGACATTGATTGGAGAGCAGTTGAGGCTGCCGAAAAGGCAACTGCCAAGATGGGCAAATTCGAGATCTGCCGGGAGGACGATCAGTTCACCTTCTATCTCCTTGCCAACAACGGTCAGATCCTTTACTCCAGCCGTTACTATGCAACCGAGGCGGCGGCTCGCAAGGGTGTGGAATCCTTCAAGCGCGCGGCATACGTCGGCAACTTCTTCGTTGACCGCGACAAGTTCGGCAACTACCGCTACGTGCTCAAGAACATCGGCTCTGCGCCCGCGTTCATCGGTGAGTCCTACGACAACAAGCCCCAGTGCGAAAAGATCATCGATTCGGTGAAGAAGTTCATCGTGTCCGCATCCATCGAGCTGGAAGAAAAGGCATAACAAAAAATAACGGTCAGCACGCTGTGCTGACCGTTATTTTTTATTGTTTTATAACCTTCTCGCGCATGATGGTAACGCTCATATAAACGATGCAGATCACGCACAGAAGCACCGAGATCGCACCGAGGAGCTGCTGGCCGAACATGTGGATTCCGAGCACAGTGTTCCCGTTCGCCTGCACGGCATCCAGAATCCTGCCCGCAACCAGCGAGCACAAAATCCGCACACGCCGCTGATACAGTTTTGCAAAGCCATTGCCTCGGCTATGTAGTTGGAATCAACGTAGCTGTAGGTCATATTATAGGCGTTCTGACCGCTCCCCGCCGCACAAACGGAGTAAAGCACGGTATAGCCGATGACGAGGAACCATGTTTTTTCGGTGGTGAAAATATTGCAGGCAAACGCCGCAACTGCGATAAACATGGAAAGATAGAAGCCTGCCGCAAAGGATCTCTTGTCGGAGTACTTGGCGATCGGCTTTGTAATAAAGATGCGCACGGCGTTCGCTACCATAGCGATGATATTAACAGTCGTAAGCGTCATAGCCAAACCGTTTCCTGTGGTATCTGTCTTAAACGTGCCCATAAAGCCGATGGTGAAATAGGTTGCGCACTTCCAAAGAATCGCAACCATAACCAATCTGCGGAAGTTTTTGTTACCAAAGGTATTGCGGAAAATGTCCCCCAGCTTTTGCGCGGAATTTCTTCCTTGGGGGACTGCTTCTCGCGTTTAATCAGTACCAAGCATACAAAATTGCAAACGTTGGATGCAAGGATCAGGATCGCGAGGAACAAAAATCCACCGCGCAGATTCCCCGCCGCCTCGTACGTATCAAAGACCTTACCCGCGACGAGCGAGAAGATGATACCACCGACCAGAGAAACGATCTCCTTCATACCCGAATAGTCGGCTCTCTTGTTGGGATCGACGTAGCTGTTTGCCCATTGGAACAGGAAGGTTGACACAAGGTACTTGCACAGATAAGCACAGACGATAAACACATAGACCAGTACGCGGCGTCGATACCGATAAACGGCAAGAGATACAGTGCCAAAAGAGCACTTGCCCAATCGCGTCCAGAACAAGGATCATCACCTTTTTGCTTCCGCGCTTGCGCGCCAAGAACAACGAGAAAAGTTGGAAAACAAACGCTAAGGAAATAAAGGATGAGATGATACCGACATCACCGTCGCCAAAGCCTACGCTTTTGAGTAGCTTTGCCAAAAAGGAATCTGCGACAAGAAGTGCTACAAAATACTCAAACATCGCATACATTGTGTAGGCATTTCGTGACCGCTTATATTCAACTGAAGAAAAATCCTTTTCCATGATTGCCTCCGTTTCAAAAAGCATTATGGGACATTATAACCTCGCAATTCCAAAATGTCAATACAAAATTTGCTTCTTTTTTTGCAAATCCTGCTCAATCAACCTAAATTGACATCTTTTGTATCGGAATTGATATATTTCCCTTTGGCAATTGACATTTGAATGGGGATATGCTATAATCGAATCAACAAAGAAATTTATTATAAAGGAGAAAACCATGAAAAAGATCAACGTTGCATCTCAAAAAAAACACTCGATCTCCCCTTACCTCTACATGCAATTCATGGAGCCCCTTTCCAACGCAGACAGCTCGGTTGACGCAGGCTGGGACTACGTTCTCGACCGCTGGCAGCCCGGTCTTGTCAACGCTATCAAGGAGCTCTCCCCCACGATGATCCGCTACGGCGGCTGCTTTGCTTCCTATTATCATTGGAAGGAAGCGGTTGGTCCGCGCGAGAGCCGCGTGCCCATGCTTAACCAGTGCTGGGACGGTGTGTTCTCCAATCAGGTCGGTACGCACGAGTTCATGCAGCTCTGCCGCGAGGTGCAGGCTGAGCCCTTGATGTGTGTCAACACCGAGAGTGACGGACGTATGCACTGGGCATACCCCAAGGCAGGTCAGGATCGCTTCGGTACTGCCGAGGAGGCGGCTGAGTGGGTTGCTTACTGTAACGACCCCGACAACGCTCTGCGTAAGGCGCACGGCGTTTCGGCTCCCTACAATCTGCGCTACTGGCAGATCGGTAACGAAACCTCCTACGACAAGCGCGGCTACAACGCCGACAAGTCCGCTGAGGTTGCGGCAAAGTTCGCAAAGGCAATGCGCGCGGTTGACCCCTCGCTCAAGCTCCTCGGTTGGGGCGACGACCTCCGCAGCGAGGACAAGAGATGGGCACAGAAGCTTTGCGAAACAGCAGGCGACGACATCGATCTCGTTGCATACCACTACCACTACGAAACCTACCCCCGCGAAAACAAGGATCAGATGGAGAACAACAATTTCCGCCGTGATCCCGACAAGACGTGGGATCTGCTGATGACCTTGTACAAGTACATGCAGGGACGTATCGACTATATGCGTGAAGCGGTTGCGCCCTATGGCAAGAAGCTTGCTATGACCGAGTCGCATTTCAATCTCCCCGGCCGTAACCGCAACGAGATGCTCTCCTCTTGGGTAATGGGCGTTGCATACGCAAGAAGCCTGAATACGGTTGAGCATAGCGCCGACATCATTGACATTGCTACCTCTGCCGACTTCTTCGGCAACCGTTGGCAGGTCAACGCAATCATTCTCCCCACCCCCGTATTCCCGCATTCCAAAGCATACCTCCAGCCCGTGGCTGAGGTCATGAAGCTCTTCCGCCACCACATCGGTACGCACGCGCTTGAGGTTACCGGTATGGAAAAGCAGGACGTGACTGCAAGCATATCCGAGAACGGCAAAACCGTTTATCTGCACGTGGTCAACCCCTCGGCTCACGTCGAGCAGCCCATCACCGTTTCCATTGACGGCCGTGAGGTCAAGTCCATGAAGATCTTCGAGATCGCTAAGGATCCCACCGACGAGATCATGGAGACCTGCATCGATATCTTCAAGCCCACTGCAAAGACGGTTGAGGGTGCTATCTACACGATGCCTGCGGCAAGCGTTGCGGCGATCGAAGTAACGCTTGCATAAAACCAACAAACGGACGGAAGCATTTCCGTCCGTTTTCTTATGGCAAAAAAATCGCGGCGAGAAACCCTCGCCGCGATTTTTCGTGTATTAGTTCCAATAACTGATAACGATATTGAGTGCAACCGTGATCAAAACGATGATAACGGAAAGCACGATGGTCAGCTTGGAAAGAACCTTGTCCATCGACTTGCCCTTGGTTTTGCCGAAGAAGGTTTCGGTACCGCCCGCGATCGTACCGGACAGTCGTCTATCCTTTGCGGACTGGAACAGAACGACGATCACAAGGATCACAGAAAACAGGATCAGAGCACCACCCAGAGCATACTGAAGCCAATCAAAGGTGGTCAGCTTTTTCGCGGTGCCGGTAGCAGCCGCAGCAAGAGAATAAATCATTGTGTACCTCCAAAATTCTATTTCGCGTTTGGCATTTTGCCAAACCTCATAATCACTTTTAATATTTTACCATAACTCTTTCCAAATTGCAATAGTTTTTTTCTATTTTTTTTATTTTTTTGAATTTCTTTTTGGCTTTTTCCTTGTGTTTTTCACTTTTTGATTGAAAATTTGCCTATTTTGCCGCAAAGGGTTGACAAACCTCGGCTTTGTGGTATCATAATTGCAGAACAACAAACGGAGGCCATGAGCATGATTTTTTCTAACCCCGACATTTCCGTACTCAAAGAAAAAGAATTGTTTATTTTTGACATGGACGGCACGATCTATCTGGACGAAAGCGTATTTCCCTATGCGATCCGCTTTATCACCAATCTGCGCGCCGCAGGAAAAAGAGTGCTCTTTTTCACGAACAACGCATCGCACTCCCCCGAATTTTATCTGACGCGCCTGACGCGCATGGGATTTGATCCGCGCCAGAGCGAGATCATGACCTCGGGCGACGTGACAGCGGAGTTTCTCCTGCGTCACCGAAAGGGTCAGCGCGTATATCTGATGGGAACGGACGAGCTGGTAGAAACCATTAAGGCGCGCGGCATCCGTCTTGTGGACGTTGGCGAGGACGCCGACGTGGTCATCACAAGCTTTGACACCTCCCTAACTTATAAAAAGCTGGAAAACGTCTGCCGCCTTGTTCGCCTCGGCGCGGAATATCTCTCCACCCACCCCGACTTCAACTGCCCTACCAAAAACGGTTCGATCCCCGACAGCGGCGCGATCTCTGCGTTCGTTACCGCCTCCACGGGCGTCACCCCCACCTATTTCGGCAAGCCCTATCCGCAGACTGCGCAAATGATCTGCGAGGCAACGGGCGTTGACCGCGACAAGATGTGTATTTTCGGCGACCGTCTTTACACCGATATCGCCCTCGGCAAGCGTCACGGCATCACCGCCGTGCTGGTCTATAGCGGCGAAACCCAGCCCGCAGACGTCGAGGCGGCTGAAGAACACGACCGCCCCGATTTCATCTTCGATTCGCTTGATGACGTTGACAAGCTGATGTTTTAAAGGGGACGCGATGTGAGGGGGACTTTTTCAAAAGTCCCCCTCGCGCTCCCTGCAAATCGCACCTCCACCGAAATGCGCTTCCGAGAAGCACACACGCCCCGTGCGTTTATGTTTTACAACATGAACGCACGGGGCGCGACCTTTTGTGAAGCTTTGAGAGAGACCTTTTTCTCAAAAAGGGCTCCCTCTCCCCAAGCTCTACCTCATCTTTGAAACTGCCGCGGAAATATGCGCCACGGTGTCGGAGGCGAGCATGCTGATGGGGTTGCAGTCGGCTTCTGCAAGCTCTCCCGCAAGCCCTGCGATATAAGCACCGCAGACAACGGTATCCAAGGTGGCTTCGTTATAACCGAAAAGCCCCGCAAGGATCCCCGAGAGCGCGTCGCCGCTCCCCGCCGTTGCCATGCCCGCACAGCCGCGATCGACCAGGATCGTGCGCTCGCCGTCGGTGATGACCGTGCACGCACCCTTGAGCAGCAGAATCACGCCGTATTCCCGGGCAAACGCACGCGCGTGGCGGATCGGATCCTGCAGGATCTCTGCAATCGGCACGCACGACAGGCGTTCAAATTCCTTGAGGTGCGGTGTGAGCACCACGCGGCACGCCGTTTGCTTCAAAAGCCCCTTATCCATGCGTGAGAGCGTGTTGAGCCCGTCGGCGTCGATGAGAAGCGGTATACTTCCGTGGGTCAAAAGATGCGAGAGGATCGCGGCATGACCGTCGCCGCTCCCCCATCCCATGCCGACGGCGATCGCCGCCTGACGCGAAAGCATTGCGTCCAGCATATCGGGACAATAGCGCATATGCCCCGTTTCGTCCGAGGGGATCGGCAAAAGCGTGCTTTCCAGCAGATAGGGCGCGACCGCCTGCGCGATCGCATTCGGCACGGCAAGCTGTGCCACACCGCAACCCGCGCGAAGCGCGGATGCACTGATGTTGGCAAGCTTGGCAGCACCTGCATATTCCACAGATCCACCCATAACCGTGATATACCCATAATTCCCCTTGTGCGAGGTGCCGGGGCGCGGTCTTAAAATCTGTTTGAAATCACCTGCTTCGGCAAGAAACACGGTCGGCGCTGGCATCGTGATGCCAATATCGATATTGCTCCGCGCGCCGATGACGTCCTTGGCACGTCCTAAAAACAGCCCCGTCTTGTAAGAGCCGATCGAAACGGTCAGATCGGAGCGCACGCAAAGCGTGCCCTGCCCGTTGTCGCCGTTGAGCCCGCTGTTGATATCCGCAGAGATCACGAACGCGCCGCTTTGATTGATCGCGTGGATCGCGTGCGCGGTAAGCCCCATGGGCTCTCCGTAAAACCCCGTTCCGTAGATGCAATCCACGACCGTGTCGTACACCGAGAGATCGGTCTGCTCGGTGTAGGAAACGAATGGAACGCCCGCGCTGCGGCAACGCTCAAAATAGTAAGCTCCGTCCTCGGAAAATCGCTCGCCCAAAAGGATCAGCGTCAGGTCTGCGCCGCGCGCCTTCAAAAGGGACGCCAGCACGTACCCGTCGCCCGCATTGTTGCCGCTCCCGCAAATGATCGCCACGCGACCGCTCCAATCGTGTGCGCCAAGGATCCCCTCCCCTGCGCGCCGCATCAGCTCGCGCCCCGAAACGCCGCCCGCGATCGTCGCGGCGTCGCTCTCGCGCATAGTCCTTACGTCTGTGATCGGTATCATGCCCTCATTCCCTTCCGTTTCTTTCCGTATTCATCTATATTTTATCACACCTCGTTCATTCTGTCAACAAATTACCATATTTTTAGGGGTTCCCTTTTCTCCCTCGGCGGATTATAATATATATAAGAACGGGCGTACGTCTTGCCCGAAAACCGAAAGGAGTGACCCTTGCATGGAACTGATTCGTATCAGTGACCGCAAACTGAAAATTATGCTGACTCCGACGGATATGCGCCATTTTGAGCTCAACCCCGACACCTTTTGTGAGGACAGTGCAGGCATGCACCGCTCCTTCAGACATCTTTTGGACGAGATCAAGAAGCAGACCGACTTTGAAGCGGACGATCACCAGATCTCGGTGCAATACTTCCCCTCTCGTGAGGGTGGGTGTGAGATGTTCATCAGCCGCGTGCCAAACAACTGTGAAAAGCTTTCGCCGATCCCGACTACACAATCCCTTCAATTGCGTCAGAAAAGCATGCGCAACACCTTTCACCGCGAGTGCGCATACCGTTTTTCCGACCTGAGAAGCCTGCTTCTCGTATGCCAAAGGCTTTCAAGCATCGGCTACATAGGCAGTAACAGCGCGTACACGGACGTGTCCGACCGCTATTATCTGCTTTTGAGCGTGCTTGCGGAAAGCCCGTTCACCACGCCCGAGGAGCTGCAGTTTATCACCGAATACGGCGTGATCGAAAACACCGCCTGGCTCAAGCTCTATCTCTCGGAGCACGGGCAGGTGCTCTGCGCCGAAAACGCCGTCTACCAGTTGGGGGCGTTGGCATAAGAAAAAAGGACCTTGTGAAGTGAACCCCGAATAGTTCACTTCATTACGGTCCTTTTTCCTTATTTTGTGCAATGAAAAAAGCGGAAGATTGCTCTTCCGCTCTGCAATTAAAATTCCTCTTCTTCCTCGTCGCGGCTCTCCTCGGCGAAGTCGTCCTTGCCCGCACCGCACAGGGGGCAGACCCAATCCTGAGGCAGATCCTCGAAATCCGTGTTCTCCTCCACTCCGCTGTCAATGTCACTGCGGCGCGGGTCATACTCATAGCCGCACAGCTCACACACGTAAACCGTCATACGCATACTCCTTCTTGTTTTTTATTTTTGCATATATATAATATAGCGTCAGATAGAATTTGTCAATAGCATCGGGCGATTTTTTGGTGCTTTTTTATCTTTTTATGCAGCCGCACGGATCTTTGTGCATGGAAGTGAAAATATTTCGTGCGTTTTTTTCATAGAATGGTGGCATAGCCGAAGAAAGGTAGCGTTCAACATGAAATCACACGCAAAGCAGCTTTTCAAAAACGCCATGCTCCTCACCGCCGCCTCGCTACTCATGCGCACGGTGGGGGTCGTATTTCAGGTCTACATCTCCAACCGCGCGGGCGCGGAGGCGATGGGGCTGTTTTCCTTGCTCTCGGGCGTTTACGGGTTTGCACTCACGCTGGCGACCTCGGGGATCCACCTCGGTGTAACACGGCTCGTGGTGGACACTGTGGGCGAGGGACATTCCGAGCGTGTGCGCACCGCCATGCGGCGCGCCACGCTTTACGCGCTCTTTTTCGGCACGCTTGCCGCCGCGCTGCTCCTCTCACTTGCCGCTCCGATCGGCACGGTCTGGCTCAAGGACGTGCGCACAATCCCATCGCTTCGCCTGCTTGCCGTCACACTCCCCCTCATCGCGCTCTCCTCGGCTTGGAGCGGCTATTTTACCGCCGTTCGGCGTCCCTACAAAAACGCCGCCGTGCAGGTGTTTGAGCAGGGCGTGAAGATCGTTACCACCATGTATCTGCTCGCGGCACTGTTTGCCGACGACGTGGAAACCGTTTGCTGTCTTCTGGTGCTGGGTGGGGCTGTCGCCGAGGTCTTTTCCTTTTTGTTGGATTTTGCGCTCTATCGCTTTGACCGAAAAAAGCATTTCAAGGAAAGCACCACCGACGGCAACGGAAAAGAAACCCGAAAGCTGCTCTCGATCACCCTCCCCATTGCGCTGACGACCTATGTGCGCTCGGGGCTTCTGACGCTTCAGCACATTCTGATTCCCGAGGGACTGCGCAACAGCGGCGCCAGCCACACGGCGGCACTGATCGCTTACGGAAGTATTCAAAGCATGGCACTTCCCGTCATTTTGTACCCCGCCGCGCTGATCTCCTCCTTTTCGGGGCTTCTGATCCCCGAGCTTGCCGAGGCGGAGATCCAGAACGGTCGCCGCCATATCCGCTACATGATCTCGCGCGTCTGGTCGCTCTCCGCCCTTTTTTCGATCGGCGTTGCGGGGATCCTCATCTGCTTCTCAGGCGAGATCGGCAACGCGCTCTACCCCGGAACCGATGCCGCGACCTATATCCGTCTGCTCGCCCCCTTGATCCCCATCATGTACGTGGACACCGCCACGGACGCGATGATGAAGGGTCTTGGCGAGCAGGTATATTCAATGAAGATCAACATTGCCGATGCGCTCATATCGGTCATTCTCGTCTATTTCCTCGTGCCGCGCTACGGCATTGGCGGCTATCTCTTTACGATCTATTTTTCCGAGCTATTCAACACAGTGTTCAGCATTACGCATCTGCTCTCGATCAGCCACACGCCCGTCTGCCTTGCCAAATGGGTCTACAAACCGCTTCTTTCCATCGTGGGTGCGACCTGCGCCGTGCGGCTTCTGCTTTCGCTCCTTCCGTGGAGCATTCCGTCCGCACCCCTTTCGATCACGTTTCATTGTGTTGCGGTGTTGGGCGTGTATCTGCTGCTCTTACGCCTGACGGGGGCTCTGGAACGCGAGGACATGTGCTGGATCAAGGGCGTGCTCCGATAAATCGTCGTTTTCTATAGAAGAGGAAAGAATCTCTCCCGAAAAATATTAAAAAGGATCTCACTTACACGTGAGATCCTTTTTTGTCAAAACAGCTTTTCGGGATAAAATTTGTTGTCGTGCAGCTCCTTGAGCTTTTGCATGACGAGCTCGCGGTCTGCCTGATAGGTGATGCCGAACCACTTGTCGGGCGAGGATTTTGCGGTGACAGTAAAGTTTCCATCGGCAAGAAATTCCCCTACCATGATCGGAAGCAGGCACTCCGCCTTGATGTCCCCCTCGGGAATCGCGCGCAGAAAGTCCTCGAAATAGGTGTTCATTCGCGCAAGCAGATCCTTATGGAAGCCCCACATATTCATGGAAACCATTTCGTCCCCCACAAGTGCGCCGCCGTCGCTGACGATGCTTCTGTCGGGTGCGTATTCGATGTTCTTGGTTTCCACCACGTCGATCAGACACCCGTTCTCCACACGGCAGATGCCGCGCGTCACGCCGCCGTTTTCGCTCATGGTGTTACCGAGAATATAGGGCACCATCGCCGCATCGTCGGCGTTTTTCAGCTCCGTCAGAAGTCCGTGCATAAGCTTGAACGCTTCCTTGCCGTAGTAGTCGTCGGCGTTGACGGTTGCAAACGCGCCGCGGATCACGTCACGCGCACAAAGCACGGCGTGCACCGTGCCAAAGGGCTTGGTGCGATCGGCGGGGCGGGTATACCACGACGGGAGCGTGCTGTCGTCCTGCACCGCGTAATCCACGCGCACGCGCCCCTCGATCCGCTTTCCTACCGTTTCGCGGATCAGGTCCACCATGTCCGCCTTGAGTATAAACACGATCTGCGTAAAGCCCGCCTCGATCGCGTCGTGAATGGAATATTCCATCAAGATCTCGTCATGCGGTCCTACGTGAGAGATCTGCTTGTTTCCGCCAAAGCGGCTGCCAAGTCCTGCTGCCAGAATGACCAGAGTCGTTTCCATAGTTCTAACTTCCTTTCGTTTTGGGTGCTGTCTTTATTGTACCATATTTTTTTCGATTTGTAAAGCCCGTTTTTTCGGAAAACCTATGGACTTTTCATGATTTTTCTGTTATACTTTTAATAGGAACACGGAAAGGAGGCGAGTGCTTGAAGAAACTGCTCGAACGGTGTCGAAATGCGTTGAAGCACGCAGAAAATCGGGTCTTTTTGGCGGCATCTCTTTTTTTGTTGCTCTTTGCCGTGTCCGAATTGCTCGTGCATATGAACACCGACCGCTTTCCGAAATCGGCAATGCTGCGCATCGTGCTCTCGGTGCTGATCTGCGCGCTGTTTTACATCGGCGGCTGCATGCATGCCGACCGCACGGGCGACAAGCGGATCTATACGCGCCTGATGTGGCTCTTTTTCGGGATCTACCTGTATCTGATCCTGAACTTCACCCTGCTTGACAAGGGCATGGGGCGCACCGACCGCTTGCAGTATGACCGTGATTATTATCTGCGCTGGTTCGTCAACCTCCGCCCGTTCCAAAGCATTTACGAGGTTTACATCAAGGGCTTTATCCACGGCTACGTGCGCGGCTATTACATTCTGCTCAACCTGCTTGGAAACATTTTCGCCTTTATGCCCTTTGCGTTCTTTCTGCCGATCTTCTTCCGCGCGCAAAAGCGGTGGTACGTTTTTCTCCCCACCATGCTCCTCACGGTCGCATCGGTCGAAGCACTCCAGTTTGCTTTTATGGTCGGCTCGTGCGACGTGGATGACCTCATTCTGAACGTAGGCGGCACGATGATCCTGTTCTTCCTGCTGAAAATTCCCAAAATACAAGCCTTGACCAACCGATTTGTCGGAACGGCAAAAGAAGCGTGATGCACAGCATCACGCTTCAGATCACTGACAAAGCCTATTTCAAGCACGAGATAGGCTTTGTTTTTTGCAAAGAAATAGTAAAAATGTGAGGACATTGGAGGAATCCCTCCAACATAGGTTGGCAATCTTCTTCAAGTTCTGCACGGCGGCAGTGA
>JAZODU010000011.1:0-3348 GCA_045597145.1 Eubacteriales bacterium | reverse complement strand
GCGACGTGATCGACGATTTTCTGTCTGTTTAATATTTCATATCAAAAAAGCGAAAAAGACTTACTTATAAATTTGATGAAAGGAAGTATTCCCCGAACACATGCAACATAAATGCTTTCCCCGACGGCAAAAGCCGTCGGGTTTTCTTATGCAGAGTAACCGCTGAATTGAAGGAGATCCTTCTTCTCGTTTTTGGAGAGATTGAGCGTATTGATATACGCCTTGACCTGCGCTTCACCGTGGACGTTCACGTATCCCAGCCAGCCCATCAGCATGTACTTTTCCACCGCCGTCATGCGCAACGAGGATATATAAGATGTAATCTTTGCCTTTCTCGATCCGCTCAACGGACATCCGTTTTTATCGGTATCGGCGGTAATGCTTTGCGCGGTCGCAACGACCATCGCGAGCTTTTCGATCGGGATCGCCTCGGCAAAAAGCACAGCCTTTTTCTCGCTGTCCTCGCCCAAAAGGTCGTCCAGTGCCAAGGAGAAGTACGTGTTCCAAATAAATCTTAACGCCTTTGCCTGCTCAGCCTGCGTGGCGTTGCGGAACGCCGAGAGCTTCACCAAATCCTCCACAGCCTCATCGGCGGCAGAATAGACCGCTTGAAAGCGTTTTTTCTGTGCGCGCGTCAGCGTGATCTCCTCGCCGTCGTGAGTGACGGTGTCGCCTACAGACCGCGGCAGGACCTTGTACCCCGCCTCAACCAAGGGACGGATCGCCTCGCGGGCGTCCTTGCTCAAGGAGCCAATGTCCTCGTTAATCATGAGCCCCGCGATCGTGGCAACCATCTTGTCATCGCCGGCTTCAATAGCGGCATTGAGATCCGCGCTGTAATTGGGCTCAGTAAAGAAGCTATTGATATGATACCCCGCCTCGGGAGAAATCTTACCCACAAGCCCAGTACTCCAATTATAAACGTTGCGCACGGGGATTCCCCCGATTTGGCAACCCGCATACACCGCCCGACGCACGGTATTGGCCACGTCCTGACGAGTGATCTCTTTGCCCTGCGCGGCATTCACGACAAGCTCCGCGGATACCCGAGTCGCCACCAATGTGTCGTTTACCATTGAGTAAAGGAAATTCTCCATCTTAAAGCCGTCTGCAAAGAACGTGTAAACGTCGCGAATAATCGGCAAACCGCCGATCATTCCGCCAATCACGTCAAGCAGAACGTCGACGCCCTGCTCTCGAAGCGTCGTTTGTCCGTCTTCGTCCTCGTCCTTGAGCCTACCGTAAAGCCAATTGAACACAAGCGCCAGCAATGCTGCATAAACCGCCGCGGACACGTTTGCCGCAGTGGCTCTTCCGAGTTTCCCGTTCGCTTTTTTCAACCGCTCCTGCAAAGCCTTGCGCTCACTGGCGGAGAGATCCTCGCGCTTCAACTCTGCTTTCAGCACGGACACTTCGCCCGCGGCATCAAGCTGCCGCCCGAACATCTTCATCGAATCGGCAGAAAACATGGTAAAGGACTTGAGCAGCTCGTCGCCCGAGCGCATCGCCCCCGACCGCTCGGTAGCAAGTGCATTTTGCTGTGTTTCCATGATCACTTGCTCCAACAGCACACCTGCATCCTGCTTATTTTGGTCGGTTCCGATCTTTGCGCCGCCGTTCTTTTCGATCTGTACTTGACACGCACCGAACAAACGCTCAATCACTTTTCTGTCCACCCAACCGATCGGCTTCATGGTAACGTTACCGATTTTATCAACCGCTTCCAGTGTTCCCTGTGCCAGAGCGGCGGCGTTGTCGTGGTTACGCAGCTTTGCCAAGCCGCACCATTCGTCCACGTCCTTGGAGCCCACACCAAGTCCTTTGATGATCGCATCCACGTCCAGCACGTTTTGCGCCGCGGCAAATGACGAAAGCTGCGTGAACAAGGTTTTGGGGTTGAGCCCCAACTGATACTTTGCATAGGAGCTGCGCAAAAATCCGACGATTCTTTGGAACGCCTTTTGGTCTGTCGCGCCCGCAGGCACGCCCTCAACGTCGCTTTTCAGCTTGCGAAGATATTCGTTCACAAGGCGTCCGAACTCCGTCGTGCTCGTTTCGGCCTGCAAAGAGATCGGCTTGTTTCGGTTTGCACCCGTATTCAAATTGAAAAGTCGGTTAAAATTATCGGTAGGAATCGCAAGAGCACTGTAGAGTGACACCTGATGCACGTGGCGCGTAAAGATATCCGCTGCGGGACGGATCAAAAGCTCACCCGCCGCGCCCTCGACAAGGTTCTTGTTGATCGGGAGATTGCTCACGCGATCCATCGCATCAAAAAAGCTTTCCTTGTCAATGTTTTTAGCAACGTTTGCGCGGATAATGGGATAGTAATACGCATCTTCGTCGACATTGGTGTAGCCCAAACGGATCAAGTCGGTGTTCTTTTTAAAAAGCGCACAGTGCCCGTAGCACTCCTCCATAATGGAGATATACTTTCTATCCGCCTCGGAGAATTGGCGGTAGAGCGCGTCACCCACGCTGTCGCACAACGCCTTCATTTCGGCATCGGTATACTGCCGTCCTTCCTCACCGACAGGCACAAAACGCTGTCTTTTTCCGTCAATTTCCATCACAAAGCCCGATCGCACAAACGCCCGATGCGCCTGCGTTCGCTTGGTGGTCATGTACAGACCGATCGCAAGATCCACGGGGATCTCGAAATCCTGACATTTCACGGTGTCGCGCGTCAAATGCTTGCCAAAGCCTTTGTGCTCCTTCAAAAATTCCTCGTAAGGAGCCAGCAGCTCCATCTCGGTCACGTTCGCCTCAATCGCTCCGCGTTGGAACGCGCGAAACATCTCGGTGTAAAAGCCCTGCTCGTTGTAGCGATCCATGTACCGCATCAAAGTCAACGGATCTGCAAAGGAGAGCATATATTGGTTCCCCATGATCTTGGAAAGCACCCCGGGATTGATCTTTTGCGCGCGCCAGACGTTGTCAAGGTACGCCTTGACCAACGGCTCAGCATCCACGTAGCGGTTCCCGATATAAACCTTGTTGTAATGCGTTACAAGATGCGTCAGGTGCTCCACGACCCTGATCAAGCATCTCAAATCGTTGTTGGAGAGCTCGTCCCGACCGTTGACAACCGTTTCCATCATCTCGTGGATTTCCTGCTGATATAAGCCGTCCTGATCTACGAAAAGCGTATTTTGCGGCGTGTACCAAGCCAAAAGCTCTCGGAACAGCTCGCGCGTTTTCGCCTCGCGCAAATTGCCGCGGTATTTGATGGCGGCAAGACGCTCAATGGATCCGCGGAAGCGCGCATCGTTGAACGCCGCCACGTTGTGGTAGGTGCCGAGCTTGAGGTCGCGCAGCTTTTGCAGGCGATCCAAAGCGCGGTTGACA
>JAZODU010000010.1:0-31319 GCA_045597145.1 Eubacteriales bacterium | reverse complement strand
CTTTTCCTATGCAATTTAATAGTTCTTTATCTTTTTGTCAGATTTTTTCTACCCCAACTATTGACAAAGAGCCTTCTTTTTTTGCTTTCGGTCTCACATCTATTGTAACACTACAAAAAGAATTTGCTAAATTGAGTCGGACGCTTGACTTTTATTGTGAATCGTTGTATAATATAAGATAAGAATTTTTAGAAAAAGGAATGATCTTCACATGACAAAAATCGATATTTTTTCGGGCTTTTTGGGGGCAGGTAAGACCACGCTGATCAAAAAGCTGCTCACAGAGGCGTATGCGGGCGAAAAGCTCGTCTTGATCGAAAATGAGTTCGGCGAGATTGGCATCGACGGCGGCTTTATGCAGGACGCAGGCATCGAGGTTACCGAAATGAACAGCGGTTGCATCTGCTGCTCCTTGGTGGGGGACTTCGGAAAGGCACTGCAGAAGGTGTTGGATGAGTATCATCCCGACCGTATCCTGATCGAGCCCTCGGGTGTCGGCAAGCTTTCCGACATTATTCGCGCGGTGCAGAATCTGGACGCCAAGGACGTTCTGCTCAACGGCTTTACAACGGTCGCAGACGTGAAAAAATGTAAGATGTATATGAAAAACTTCGGTGAGTTTTTCAACGACCAGATCGAAAACGCGGGGTGCATCGTTCTCTCGCACACGCAGAGCGCGGACGACGCAAAGATTGCCGAAACGGTCAAGCTTCTGCGCGAAAAGAATCCCACGGCTACCATCGTCACCACACCTTGGGACGTGCTGGACGGCAAGCAGCTGCTCGCTGCCATGGAGTGCCGCGATACGATCGAAGAGGAGCTGAAGTGCCTTGCCGAAGCGGTTCATGACGATGACGAGTGCGATGATCCCGATTGTTGCTGCCATCATCACCACGATCATGAGCACGAGCATGAGGAGCACGAGCATCATCACTATCATCATGATGACGAGTGCCATGATCCCGAGTGTGAGTGCCACCACCATCACGATCACGAGGAACACGAGCACCACCATCACCACCACGATGAGGACGAGTGCGACGATCCCGATTGCTGTTGCCATCATCACCACGATCATGAGCATGAACACCACCACGGTCACGGACATCACCATCATCATGCCGACGAGGTGTTCGTCAGCTACGGTTCGGAAACCACCAAGAAGTTCGGCAAGGACGAGCTCAAGGGCATTCTGAACGCATTGAATGACGAAAAGTACGGCACGGTTCTGCGCGCAAAGGGCATCGTGGAGTGCAAGTGCGGCGCATGGCTGCATTTCGACTACGTGCCGGGCGAGGGAGACGTGCGCTGTGGCTCTGCCGCAATCACGGGCAGACTCTGCGTTATCGGCTCTAAGCTGGAGCTGCATGCGCTGTCCGAGCTCTTCGGTGTTGAATTAAAGTGAGGAAACCGATATGGCAGTAAAACTTCCCGTATACCTCTTCACGGGCTTTTTAGAGGGCGGTAAAACGCACATCATTCAGGAGACCATGGAGGATCAGAAATTCAATTCCGGCGAAAAAACGCTGATCATTCAGTGCGAAGAGGGAATTGACGAGTTCGATCTTTCCCGCTTTTACGGCAAGAACGTCTATCTGGAAACGATCGAGGACGAAGCGGATTTCACCAAGGAAAACCTGACCGCGATTGGCAAAAAGCATCGCCTTGACCGCGTGATCATCGAGTACAACGGCATGTGGTCGCTGAACACGCTCTACGAGAATCTGCCCGACACGTGGGGTATCTATCAAGAAATGATGTTTGCCGACGCGAACACCTTCATTTCCTACAACAACAATATGCGCCAGCTCATGGTGGACAAGCTCCTTAACGCCGAGATGGTCGTGCTCAACCGCACACCCGAGAATATCGACAAAATGGAGATCCACAAGATCATTCGAGGCATTACGCGCCGCGCGGCGATCACCTACGATTATCCCGACGGGCATGTGGAGTACGATGAGATCGAGGATCCGTTGCCCTTTGACCTGAATGCACCCGTGGTCAATATAGAGGACGGCGATTACGCGCTCTTTTACCGCGACCTGTCCGAGGAAATGAAGAAATACGACGGCAAAACGGTCCGCTTCAAGGGAATCGTGGCGCGCGATCCTTCGCTTGGCGACAAGAGTGCGCTGGCAGGCAGGCACGTGATGACCTGCTGTGCAGACGATATCGCATTCAATCCGCTTGTCTGCATTTTTGAGAGCAAAACCACGCTGAAAACGCGTGATTGGGCAACCTTGACGGGTAAAATCAAGGTCGAAAAACACAAGCTTTACCGCGGTGTCGGTCCGGTTCTTTATGTTACCAACACGGAGTTTGCCGTCCCGCCGGCGCAGGAAGTGGCTACTTTTTATTGATTTTTTAGGAGAAAGCAGAAATGCTTTCTCCTTTTTCGAGTCCTTTCAAACGCGGGAGAAAACCGATTTCCGACGACCGTTTTCACGCGCTAAATGCGATATGTGTTTGGTTTTCGCCCAAAAGCAGAAAAACACTTGCAAAGAATGTCGCATTGTGCTATAATAAGTGCGATGCGTTCGGGGAAGCAGGTGCAAGTCCTGCACGAGCCCGTCGCCGTGAGGTACATCAAAGGGATCGGTCTTATCGGACGCCGCAGTCCGAGAAGAGGTCATTGGAGAGATCCGAGAAGGCTGACCGATTTTCCGTACCGAGTCGAAATACCCGGCATCAAGCATAATTCCCACACAGATCGCGAGCGCCGATCGGGAGAAAAATATTCTTTAAAGGAGAACGAAAAACAATGAAACAGACAAAATTTCAAAAATTTTTGTCCCTGACGCTTTGTTTGGTGCTGATTGCGGCTATGGCACTGATGATCGTCGGATGTGACAAAAAGGAGGACGGTGAAGAAAAGACCTTCACCTTTATCGTGGTAGACGCCGAGGGAGAACAGAAATCCTTCGAGATCACTACCACGCGCGCCTACGTCGGCGACGCGTTGGTCGACGAGGGCTTGGTCGAGGGCGAGGAATCCTCTACGGGGCTTTACGTCAAAAAGGTCAACGGGATCCGTGCCGACTGGGAGCTTGACGGTGCATACTGGGCGTTCTACGAGGGCGACCGTGAGGCGCTCAAGGGCGTGGACAGCACCGAGATCAAGGACGGCGCAACCTATAAATTCGTTTATACAAAGGCATGAAGCTGAAGGTGCGTGAGATCGCCATTTTTTCCATGCTGGGGGCTTTGATGCTTGCGTCAAAGATCTTAATGGAGTTTTTGCCGAATATCCACCTGCTCGGCGTTTTCACAATGGCGATCACGATCGTATACCGTGCAAAGGCGTTATATCCCATCTACATTTACGTCTTTGTAAACGGTTTGTATGCGGGCTTTAACGTCTGGTGGGTGCCGTATCTGTACATCTGGACGATCCTTTGGGGTGTGACCATGCTGCTGCCGAAAAAAATGCCGAAAAAAATCGCGCCGATCGTTTATGCGGTCGTGTGCGCATTGCACGGCTTTTTGTACGGTATTCTGTATGCGCCCGCACAAGCGATCTTCTTCGGATACGATTTCAAAACCGCGGTTGCGTGGGTCTTGTCGGGGCTTCCGTTCGACCTGATCCACGGCGTCAGCAATCTGATTAGCGGAATGCTGATCCTTCCCATTGTCAAGGCGATTCGCGCCGCAGACAGAAAAAACGAATAATTTTGGGAGGCAAGGGCTATGCACTTGCCTCTTTTTTTGCGCAAGGTGTTGCATTTTATTGAAAAATGTGGTATACTTTACCCATCAAATGAAGAATGCCACGGGCAGGAAAGGAACAAACATGAAGGATATTTCAAGAAACTTGACGATGCTCTGCGATTTTTACGAATTGACCATGAGCAACGGCTATTTCAAATGCGGTATGAAGGACAAGATCGTGTACTTTGATCTGTTCTACCGCAACAATCCCGATAACGGCGGATTTGCCGTGGTGGCGGGGCTTGAGCAGGTGGTGGAATATATCAACCAACTGCATTTTGACGAGGACGATATTACGTATCTGCGCACCAAGGGCTGTTTCTGCGAGGAATTTCTCGACTTTTTGCGGGATTTCAAATTCCAAGGCGACATCTGGGCAATTCCCGAGGGAACGGTCGTGTTTCCGGGCGAGCCGCTGATGATCGTGCGCGGCCGTGCGATCGAGGCGCAGTTTATCGAAACCTATCTCCTGATGATGATCAACCACCAGTCGCTGATTGCAACCAAGGCGGCGCGTCTGACGCGTGCCGCAAAGGGAAGAGCCATCAGCGAGTTCGGTTCCCGCCGTGCACACGGTGCGGATGCCGCTATGCTCGGTGCACGCGCGGCATATATCGGCGGTTGCGGTGCGACCGCCTGCACGATCACGGACGAGCTTTACGGTGTTCCCGCAACGGGCACGATGGCGCACTCCTGGGTACAGATGTTTGACACCGAATACGAGGCGTTCAAGACCTATTGCGAGCTCTATCCCAACAGCGCAACCCTCCTGGTCGATACCTACAATGTGCTGGAGTCGGGGATTCCGAATGCGATCAAGGTGTTCAACGAGGTGCTAGCGCCCAAGGGAATCCGCAAATGCGGTATCCGCATCGATTCGGGCGACGTGACTTACCTGACTAAGAAGGTGCGCAAGATGCTGGACGACGCAGGCTGGACCGAGTGCAGGATCGTTATTTCCAATGCGCTTGACGAATATCTGATCCGTGAGCTGATCCGCCAGGGCGCAGAGGTCGATGCCTTCGGCGTTGGCGAGCGACTCATTACCGCCAAGAGTGACCCCGTGTTCGGCGGCGTTTACAAGGTCTGCGCGGTCGAAAACGATAACGGCGAGATCATTCCCAAGATCAAGATCAGCGAAAACGTGGGCAAGATCACCACACCGCACTTCAAAAAGGTCTACCGCCTGCGCGGACGCGATACCGGCAAGGCAGAGGCGGATCTGATCTGCGTCTGGGACGAGGAGATCGACGACACCAAGCCCTTGGAGATCTTTGATCCCGATCACACGTGGAAGAGAAAACGAATGGAGAACTTCACGGCAATCGAGCTGCTCGTGCCCGTTTTCAAGAACGGTAAGCAGGTCTATCAGCTGCCCACGCTTGCCGAGATCCGTAAGAGATGTGAGGACGAGCTGGCAAGTATGTGGGACGAGGTGCGTCGCTTCAACAACCCCCACAACTATTACGTGGATCTTTCGCAAAAGCTTTGGGACATCAAGCACGAAATGCTTTCATCGCGCGGTGTGTATAAAAAATAAGTGCTTCGGCGGAGAGAAGAAAACGCTTCTCTCCGCCGTACTTTTTGCGAAAAAAACACTAAATTCGTGATATTTTTTTATAAAAGCTATTGGAATTTCGCGTATGCTATGGTATAATATATATAAGTATTATTATTTTTACCCTCAAAATCCTTGGAGGTGAGAAAATGGGCGCTGTTTTGGATTGGTTGAAGCAGTACGTTGCCAAACCGTTTATCAATATCGGCTGGCGGGATATTCTGGATATTTTGCTGTTGGCGGTTCTTTTGTACGTGGTCTACCGTTTTGTGCGCAACAGGCGTGCGGGGCGTGTGATGATCGGTCTTTTGGTCGTCGTTCTGGTGGGGCTTGTCGTACAGTTCCTTCAGCTCAAGGCTCTCACGTATATCACGATGCTGTTTGCGGCGGCAGCCTTTTTCTGCATCGTCGTTATCTTCCAGCCCGAGATCCGTGACGGACTTGAACGCATCGGTAACGCAACCATTCTCAATCCCGGAAGCGACACCTTGCCGAGCAAGCACTACGGTCTTGCAAAAAGCGTAGCCGACGAGGTAGTGGATGCCGTTACCAAAATGTCCGAAACCAAAACCGGTGCGCTGATCATTTTCGAGGGCTTGACGGGCTTGCGCGATTACACGAAAACGGGCAAGATCGTTGACGCGCGTGTAACCTCGCACCTTTTGAGAAATATATTTTACGATAAGGCACCCCTGCACGACGGGGCACTGATCATTCGGGATATGCGCATTTGGGCTGCCAGCTGCGTGCTTCCTTCCACGAAGGGCACGCTGGACTTTGGCGCAATGGGTACGCGTCACCGCGCGGCGGTCGGCGTAACCGAGGTCAGCGACGCACTGGCACTCATGGTCTCCGAGGAAACGGGAACCGTATCGGTGGCGCAGGATGGAAAGCTGTTGCGCGGAGTTGACCCCGAAACGCTACGTGATATTCTCATGACCTATCTTGCAGGTCGCCTGTATCTGCGCCAGAAAAGGGGCGTGCACGTCGATCATTTCGACGGCGTTCCCACCTTGAAGAAATACGACGCAGAGCCCGCGACGGAAAGCTCCGTTGCCGAGGAGGATCACGCAAGTGACTTTGAGGAGCTGATCACGGTGCAGGAGCCCGTGGAGGATGCAACGGAGGTCGCGGATCAGGACACGGCAGAGCAGGATACCAATCTGTAAGTCCCCGAAAATCGAAAGGAGTTGACTTGATATGAAAAAGAATGCGATAGGACGCGTGCCGCTGCATAAAGAGCCGGTTCGTCGCCGTCTTTCGTCGTGGCATATTCCCGCGCGGCTGTTGTGCCTTTTGCTGGCGGTAATCATCTGGCTCGCAATCGTCAATCTCAATGCGATTTCGGATGAGGGGGAGCAGAAGGAAGACAGCAAGCCGAAAACGGAACAAGCCGAATGAAATCCGTACAATTTCTGATAAGCGGGATCCGTGTATCCGTTGATTCCGCCGACGACGTTATCATAAACAAGGCGAAGGACAAAATGAAGCGGGCGGGGCTCTCTACCTCGACGCTTCATTTTCGGCTTTATAAAAAATCGATCGACGCACGCAAGCGCGACGATATCCGCTTTGAATGCACGGTGCTGGCACAGAGCGATCGGGAATTGCAGGTTTCCGACGCGATGCTGAAAAAAGCAGATGCCAAGCGGTATGAGGAAGCGGAATTGACCCTTGCAAAGGGGAAAAATCCCATGGGCGCACGCCCGTTGGTGGTTGGCATGGGGCCCGCAGGGCTCTTTGCGGCACTGATGCTTGCACGGGAGGGCTACGCACCCGTGATCATTGATCGCGGCGGCTCCGTGGAGGAGCGGACGCGTGACGTGGCGCGCTTCCGCGAGAAAGGGATCCTTGATCCCTCGTCAAACGTGCAGTTCGGCGCGGGCGGCGCGGGGACGTTTTCGGACGGCAAGCTGATCACGCGGATCAGCGACCCGCGATGCGGCTTCGTTCTGCGCACACTGGTGGAGTACGGAGCGCCCGAGGATATTCTGGTCAAGGCAAAGCCGCACGTGGGCACGGATCTGTTGCGCACGGTGGTGAACAATATTCTGGCGGAAATCCAACGCGCGGGCGGTGAGGTGATCTACCGTTGCCGAATGGAGGACGTCAAGGAGCTTGCCGACGGCACGCTGTGTGTCAGCACCTCAAAGGGAGAGCATTGCTGCGGTGCGCTGATTTTAGCGCCGGGACACAGCGCAAGAGATACGTATGCGAACCTGATCCGTAAGCAGTACGCTATTGAGCCAAAGCCCATTTCGGTGGGTGTGCGCGTGGAGCATTTGCAGGCGGATATCGACCGTGCACTGTACGGTGATTTTGCGGGACACCCCAACCTGGGACCTGCCGAGTACGCGCTGTCCGATACAAAGGGCGCGCGCGGTGTATATACCTTTTGCATGTGCCCGGGCGGTGAGGTCGTGGCGGCGGCGTCCGAGGAGGGACATCTGGTCGTCAACGGCATGAGCTATCACGCGCGAAATAACCCCAACGCCAACGCCGCCGTGGCGGTTTCGGTCGGTGTTGAGGATTATGAAGCTGTCGACGGCAACCGCGCCCTTGGTGCGATCGCTTTTCAGCGGCGGATCGAGCGCGCGGCGTTTGTAGCGGGTGGCGGAGATTACGTTGCACCCGTTATGACCATGGGAGATTTTCTGAACGGGAAGCATGGGAGAGAACCCACTCGCATTCAGCCGTCTTACCGTGACGGTCGCGTAAAGGCGGCGGATTTCGAGGATGTGTTTCCGCGCTTTGTGACCGATTCCTTGCGCTACGGTCTGCGTGCCTTTGGAATGCGTGTCAAGGGGTATGACTCCCCCGATGCGATCCTGACAGCCGCCGAAACACGCACGTCGGCACCGTTGCGTATTTTGCGCAACGGAGAAACTCTGACGGCGGTGGGACATGACCGTATCTATCCGTGCGGTGAGGGCGCGGGATATGCAGGCGGTATTACCAGTGCCGCGGTGGACGGTGTCCGCTGTGCCATGGCGCTGATGGAGCGCTTTGCGCCTCTTGACGAGGCTTGAAAGGAGAGAAAGATGCAGACAAAAGCCAGGGTAACGGCAATTGACGGGAATTTTGCAACGGTAGAGGTGCAACGCACGTCTGCGTGTGAAGGATGCCACAAGGCAACGGATGGCGGATGCTCCGTTTGCTCCATGCTTGGCTCCGACCGCAAAATGTCTGCGCGCGCACGCAACACGGCGGGGGCTGCGGTTGGGGATCTTGTCTTGATCGAAAGCAAGACCTCGCGCATGCTGTGGTACGCACTGCTGGTGTTCGTGCTGCCCATCGTTTTGTGCATCGTCGGTTGGTTCGTTGCATCTTTGCTGACAGAATCGCAGGGGCTGCGGCTTTTGGGTGCTGCGATCGGCTTTTTTGCAACCTTCGTGGGTGTATTTATCTATTCGAGAGTTTTGCAGAAAAAAACGTGTGACATTGAAATTACGGAAATCGTAACACAATAATTGTTGATTGAATGAATCGTACGGGTGTCAGGTTGCCGATGGATCCTGACGTGCCTTGAGGAAAGAAGAGAATGAAAGATATCAAAAAAACGAAGAAATGGAGCTTGCATTACCGTGAAGGCGACGCCGACGCGTGTATAGAGCAGCTGGGGCGCGATATGGGTGTCACGCCCACCATGGCAAAGCTGTTGTATACGCGCGGATATCACACGGCAGATCAGGCGCGAGCGTTTTTGCATCAAGCAGAAACGCAGCTGCACGATCCTTTTTTGCTGTGTGACATGGAAAAGGCAATCGAGCGGATCTCCTTGGCGCTCGAGCGCGGTGAGCGCATTGCCATATATGGCGACTACGACGTGGACGGTGTTACGTCGGTCAGCCTCTTGTATCTGTATTTGTGCGAGCAGGGCGCGGATGTGGGATATTATATCCCTTGCCGCAGCCGAGAGGGCTACGGACTTTCCAATCCCGCGATCGACCTGCTCAAGGAGCGCGGCGTGTCGCTGATGATTACCGTTGACACGGGCATTACGGCGATTGAAGAAATTGAATATGCAAAATCGCTCGGCATTGACACGGTCGTGACCGATCACCACGAATGTCGCCCCGAGCTGCCGAACGCCGTGGCGGTCGTGAATCCGCACCGTGCGGACGATCCGTATCCCTTTAAGGAGCTGGCGGGTGTGGGCGTGATCTTCAAGGTGATCTGCGCGTTTGAAATGGCACTTTGCCGCGAGCGAGGAATGGCAGAAATTGAAGGTGTGCGTCGCGTGTGCCGCGAGTACGGCGACCTCGTGGCAATCGGTACGATTGCCGACGTGATGCCAGTGGTGGACGAAAACCGCCTGATCGTTTCCTTGGGGCTGCGCCTTCTGGAAAACACCAAACGCCCGGGATTGCGCGCCTTGATCGAGGCGGCGTCGGGCAATCATCGGACGGATAGCAAATATCCGCCCAAAAAGAGGAAGATCAATTCCTCCTTCATCGGCTTTGTGATCGCACCGCGCATGAACGCGGCAGGGCGCGTCAGCACGGCGACGATCGCCGTAGAACTGTTGCTTGCGGAGGACGAAAAGAGCGCGCAAACGCTGGCGGAAGAGCTGTGTGAGCTTAATACCACGCGTCAGGTCGAGGAAAACCGCATTGCCGAGCAGGCTTACAAAAAGATCGAGGAAACGCTGGACCCCAATGAGGATCGCGTAATCGTGATCGATGACGATACGTGGCAGCAGGGGATCATCGGAATCGTGTCCTCACGCATCACCGATAGATACGGACTGCCGTCGATCCTGATCTCCTTTGACGGTGCCACGCGCGGCTTTGCGTGCGGCGACGATCTCGGAAAGGGCTCGGGACGCAGCCTTAAGGGACTGAATCTTGTGGAAGCCTTGAGTGCTTGCGAGGAGCTGCTCGTGCGCTTTGGCGGACACGAGCTGGCGGCAGGCTTGACGATTCGCCGCTGTTGTATTGAGGAATTCCGTCGCAAGATCAACCGATGTGCCCGTGAGCAGATGGGCGAGGAAACGTTTTGCGATTCGGTCGAGGCAGATTGCGAGGTGCAGATGCAAGATCTTTCCATGCGCCTCTGCCGGGAAATTGATACGATGGAGCCGTTTGGTACGGCAAACCCCGTTCCCGTGCTGATGGTGAGCGGTGCGCGCGTGACGCGCATCATTCCCATGGCGGCAGGAAAGCATACGAAGCTGATGCTGGAAAAGGACGGCATTTCCATGAATGCCGTTTGGTTCGGTTGCAACAGCGCACAGCTTCCCGTTGATCTGTACGACACCGTTGACGTGCTGTTCCAATTGAACGTCAACGAATTTCAGAACGTCACGTCGCTCCAAATGATCGTGCAGGATATGCGCGTCACGCCCGCCACGCAGGATCACAATCGCGCCTTGCGTGCACGCTACGAGGAGATCCGCGCAGGTGCGGAATTTGATGCCGAGGAGGACGTGATCCCGACGCGCGAGGAAATGGCGGTGGTATACACCATGCTACGCCGTGAATTTAACCTGAAGCACACCTGCTTCCGCATTCACCGATTGCTTGGGATGCTTGAGGAGCAGGATTGCAGAACGATCGGATACATCAAGCTGGAAATGATCCTTCATATCATGCAGGAGCTGCATATTTGCGACGTGGATGAGCCGGAGGAGGATTTCTTTGTGTTTGAGTTCTACTTTAACCCAACCAAAACCGGTATTGAAAAATCCTCTCTCCTGCGCAAGCTCAAAACACAGTTGAGGGCGCGCGCAGATTGATTTTGACAAGAAGAAAGGCAAGGTAATTGCATGAAAACGGTACATACCGATATCACAGGTCTGCTGGAATTGCTTTCGGCAACCGAGAAAAAATATGATATTCGGAAGATTCGGGAGGCGTATGAGTATGCCAAGGAGCTGCACGAGGGGCAGTTCCGCGCCAGCGGCGAGGCGTACATTTCTCACCCGATCGCGGTGGCGGAGATCGTTGCGGGCTTGGAGCTTGATACCGACTCGATCTGTGCGGCGCTGTTGCACGACGCCGTGGAGGATTGTGCCGACAAGACTAGCCTGAAGGATCTGGAAAAGCGCTTCGGTGCCGACGTTGCCATGCTTGTCGACGGTCTGACAAAGATCGTCATGCTCCACGTGGAGGACAAGGAGGAGGCGCACATCGAAACGCTTCGCAAGATGCTGCTTGCCATGTCGCGCGATATCCGCGTGATCTTTATCAAGCTCTGCGACCGCGTGCACAATATGCGCACGCTGGACGCAAAGCCCGATCCCAAGCGGCGGCTGACCGCGCTGGAAACCATGCACGTCTACGCACCGTTGGCTCACCGCCTTGGTATGCAGCGTATCAAATTGGAGCTGGAAAACCTCAGCCTGCAATTTCTGGACCCCATCGGCTACGAGGAGGTTCACACGCACATCAACGAAAAATACGGTGCGAACCAGACCTTTATGGATCGGGTGCGTGATGAGGTCGGCTCCAAAATGAAGGAGAACAACATTCATTTTACCCTGGAGGGACGCATCAAGTCGGTGTATTCCATCTACCGTAAAATGTATAATCAAAACAAATCCTTCGACCAGATCTACGACTTTTACGCACTGCGTATCATCGTGGACACCGAGCTGGAATGCTATACCGCGCTTGGCTTGATCCACGAGATGTATAACTCGATCCCGGGACGCTTCAAGGACTATATTTCCACCCCGAAGCCCAATATGTACCGCTCGCTCCACACCACCGTCATCGGGCGCGACGGTATTCCGTTTGAGGTACAGATCCGTACGTGGGATATGCACCACGTCGCGGAATACGGTGTGGCGGCGCACTGGAAATATAAGTCGGGCGCATCCTCCAAGGAGGAGCTGGACAAGAGATTGGAATGGATCTCGCGCCTGATCGAAACCGAGGACGAGCAAAGAGATCCCGACGAGTTTATGAACGCGCTAAAGACCGACATCTTCCACGACGAGGTATTCGTGTTTACGCCCAAGGGCGACGTATTTGCTCTGCCGAACGGCTCGAACGTTATCGACTTTGCCTATGCGGTTCACTCTGCCGTGGGCGAGCGGATGGTCGGCGGTAAGATCAACGGTATGATCGTGCCGATCGATCGCGTTCTGAAAAACGGTGAGATCGTTGAGATCCTGACCTCCTCCGCCTCCAAGGGGCCCAGCCGCGATTGGCTCAATATCGTCAAGACGAGCGCGGCGCGCTCCAAGATCCGCGCATGGTTCAAAAAGGAAAAAAGAGCCGACAACATCGTGGTCGGCCGTGCCTCGATCGAAAGCGAGATCAAGCGTCACCGCAAGAGCTTTACCGATGCACAGCGCGATGAGATCGCAACTGCGGTCAGCGCGCATCTTGGTTACAACTCGGTAGACGATTTCTATAATGCGATCGGTTACGGCGGCTTGTCGATGACCAAGGTGGCAAAGCGCGTAGCGGACGAATGTGAGCGCGTGATCAAGCCCGAGGTCGAGCCCGTTGCAGGCCTGGAGCCCGCGAAGGTACCGGTGTCTGTCAAGCCCAAGAACATCAAGTCCGACAGTGGCATCGTGGTCGACGGCGAGGGCGGCTGCATGGTCAAGTTTGCCAAGTGCTGTAATCCTCTGCCGGGTGATTCGGTCATTGGCTTTGTCACCAAGGGCTTTGGCATTTCCATTCACAAAATGGATTGCCCCAACGTCGTGCAGGGAAGGCAGAACCCCGAAAACGCCGAGAGATGGAAGGAAGCCCATTGGGAAGGTCACGTCGAGCGCGGCAACAGCGACAGCATTTACGAGGCACTGCTCCAGATCTACGTTGATGACCGTATCGGTATGCTTGCCGATATCACAACGGCACTGGCGGATATGCGCGTGTCGATCCTTTCGATCAACGTTTCCCAGCGTGGCGAGGCTTACGTTGTAAACCTCAAGGTCGGTTGCCGCAACATCGACCATTACAATTCGATCGTTTCCCGCTTGCGCGGGCTCAAGGGCGTGTCGAATATTCTGCGCGGATTTTCATAAGAAAGGATCGATTGAATATGAAGGCTGTGATTCAACGCGTGGCAAATGCGTCCGTCGTTGTAGACGGGAAAGAGGTTGGTAGCTGTAACCGCGGTTATCTGATCCTTTTGGGCGTGGCAGAGGGCGATACGGAAACCGATGCCGAGCTGCTTTGCCGCAAAATTGCCAATCTGCGCATTTTTCGCGACGAAAATGATAAAATGAACCTTTCGATCAAGGATATCGACGGGGAAGCGCTGGTGATCTCTCAATTTACGCTGTGCGCAAACTACCGTCACGGCAACCGCCCCGATTTTCTGGAATCGGCAAAGCCCGCGGAGGCAGAGCGGCTGTATGAGTATTTCAAGAGCATTCTGGCACGTGAGATCCGCCGTGTGGAATGCGGCATTTTCGGTGCGGACATGAAGGTGAGCCTGTTGAACGACGGGCCTGTCACGATCTGCATGGATAGCGAAGTGCTGAAAAAGAAGAAGTAAGGAAGAACGTATGAAACTGATATTAGACGGAAACATCAACGCATACTATATACAAACGCTGTGCATGATCTTTTTTCCGGGCGAGAAATTTGGTGCTTCGGAGCAGGAAAACCCCAACGCTCCCGAGCTGTACCTGCGCTTGACCGAAAATGACAGCGGCGTGGAGGCATACGTGCACGTGAAGGTGGAGGGTAAAAGCGCATCGTCGGAAATGCAGTATGCGTATACCACCGAGTTTGACCGTGCCAGAACCGTCAAGCTTGCTTGCGGCGCGGCTGTGATCGCGGCACTTGGCGAGGTGATGGGATACCGCCCCTCGTGGGGGATGCTCACGGGCGTGCGTCCGTCCAAGGTGGCAACCGAGCTGTTGCAATCGGGCATGAGTAAGACGCGTGTAAAGAAAACGCTGACGTCCGAATACTTCGTGATCCCCAAAAAGGCGGCGCTGGCGACTGACGTGGCGCTCAACGAGCAAAAGCTGATCGCCAACCCCTCGCCCAGGGATTGCAGCGTCTATATTTCCATTCCGTTTTGCCCCTCGCGCTGCACCTATTGCTCCTTCGTTTCCTATACGTCGGGCAAGCTTTTGTCTTTGATCCCCGACTATCTTTTGCATCTGGCAGAGGATATGAAGCAGACCTTTGCAAAGATCCGCGAGCTGGGGCTTCACATCAAAACCATCTATATCGGCGGCGGCACCCCCACGATCCTCACGTCAGACCAGCTGCGCTTCCTGCTCTCGCAGATCGCAGAGCTGACCGACGTGACGGCGTTGGAGGAGTACACGCTGGAGTCGGGCAGACCCGATACGATCACCGACGAGAAAATGGCGGTCGCCAAGGAATACGGCATCACGCGCGTCTGCGTCAACCCGCAGTCGCTGTGTGAGGCGGTGCTCCAGAGCATCGGTCGCAACCACACCGCCGAGGATTTCTTACGCGCGTACGATATCGCACGTGCGTCGGGGATCAAAAGCATCAACACGGACCTGATCGTGGGACTGCCGGGGGACACCTTCAAGACCTTCTCGGCAACCTTCGACAAGATCCTGTCGCTACGCCCCGAAAACATTACCGTACATACCTTTTGCGTCAAAAAAGCGGCAGAGATCCTGCGCCAGGGGAACGGCATTTATTCCGTTCGCGGCGGAGATGCCGGAAAATGTGTGGATTATTCACAGCTTAAGACACAACAAGAGGGGTATTTGCCATATTATATGTATCGGCAGAAAAATACGGTCGGAAATTTTGAAAACGTCGGCTTCGCGCTTGAGGGCGAGGAAGGGCGCTATAACGTGTATATGATGGAGGAGGTCCATTCCATTTTCGCACTCGGTGCGGGTGCGGTTTCCAAAATGGTGGATTACCGTCCTCAAAACGGCGCCAAGCCCCGCATCGAACGCTTGTTCTATCCCAAGTATCCCTATGAATACTTGCGTGATGAGAGCACGGGCGAGAAGAGCGCGGCAATGGAAGCGTTCTACCGCGATCACCACCTTCTTGACGAGGAGTGCTGACAACTCTTTTACCGGATTTCTGTCGGAAAGGAGAATGTATCTATGAAGCATCATACCGTTGAACTTTTTGACACGGGCACAGTTCTGCAACGCTTTGTTGACACGTGCGAGCGGCAATTTGAAGAACGCATGGAGCGTGCCATTTCCAGCCTGCGCGATGTACGCGAGCTGCGCTTTTTTGGATTGACGGGCCCCACCTGCTCGGGCAAAACGACCGCCGCGCGTAAGATGACGGAGCTGCTGGAGGAGCAGGGGCTTTGCGTACACGTCATTTCCTTGGACGATTTTTATTACGACAAGGAGTACCTGCATCAGCGCGCCGAGGAGGATCCCGACATTGAGGTCGACTATGATTCCGAGGAAACCATCGACATCGAACTTTTGTCCGACGTTGCCGAGCAGCTGTTTGCAGGCGAGAAAACCTTTATCCCACATTTCGATTTCAAAAGCGGCATGCGAGCGGGCGGCGTCTTGATCGAGCCGAAAGCAAATGACGTTTTTCTCTTCGAGGGGATCCAAACGCTGTACCCACGGGTCAGCGAGATCCTTGACAGACACCATTCCTACCGCAGTATTGCGATCTGTCCGCAATCGGCGATCGTTGCTGACGGCAATCTCTTTTTGCCGAATGAGATCCGCCTCTACCGCCGCCTGGTGCGGGATTACCGCCATCGCGCAACGGAACCCGAGTTTACGTTTTACCTTTGGCAAAGCGTGCGTGAGAACGAGGAGAAAAACATTTTCCCGCATCTGGATAC
This sequence comes from Eubacteriales bacterium, assembly GCA_045597145.1. GTDB lineage: Bacteria > Bacillota > Clostridia > Oscillospirales > CAG-272 > UMGS1865. Next base: position 15,316 of record JAZODU010000010.1, on the reverse strand, counting down.
CTGCCACGCATCGATCGACTCCACCATGCCGTATGAGATCGGTATGCTCAAGCCCTATCTGGAGCCCTTGATGAACGAGATCCTGCCGCAAAGTGCTTTTTACAGGCAAGCGCAGGAAATTTTAAAAAAGCTTCGAGGGATCCAATCCATTTCCGCGGATTATATCCCCGAGCGATCACTTTATAAGGAATTTATCTGATGAAAACGATTTTCAAGGATGTCACGCTCCTGCCCGAATACGGATACGGCAGTCAGCGTGTCAACGTAACCGTAACCGATCATATCATATCCGAGATCACCGCCGAGCCGTGCGACTGCGCAGGGGCTGACGTGGTGGAGGGACGGGGCGACCTCTTGATCCCCGCCTTTTACAACGCGCATTGCCACGCGGCAATGACGCTCTTCCGCGGATACGGAGAGGATCTGCCGCTCCAGCGTTGGCTGGAGGAGCGCATCTTTCCCGCCGAGGATCGCTTGACCTATGAAAGCGTCCGCACGGCGACCAAGCTTGCGATCGCCGAAATGATCCGCGGCGGTGTCGTATCCTTCTCGGATATGTACATGTTTGAGGACGCCGTGGCGGAGGCGGTTCTGGAAAGTGGCGTCAAGGCGAATCTCTCGCGCTCGCTCGTGTCCTTCGATCCCGATATCGACGCGGCAAGCGATAGCCGTTTGGCAGAAGCGATCCGTCTTTACAAGGACTATCACAACGCCGCCGACGGACGCATCAAAATCGATTTTTCCTTACATGCCGAATATACCAACGTGCCGCGCTACTGCGCCTACGTGGGGGAATACGCCGCCGCAAATGGTATCGGGATGCAATTGCATCTGTCCGAAACCGAAAAGGAGCACCGCGAGTGCATTGCGCGACACGGCAAAACCCCGACACGCTTTTTCTATGATCTGGGCGTTCTGGATGCCTCCACGACCGCCGCGCATTGCGTGTGGGTCAGTGATGAGGATATTGCCATCATGGCAGAAAAGGGCGTTACGGCGGCGCACAATCCCGTCAGCAACCTCAAGCTGGGCAGTGGTGTCATGCCGCTGCGTAAAATGCTGGACGCAGACGTCAACGTAGCACTCGGCACTGACGGCGTGGCTTCCAATAACCGTCTGGATCTGATGCGTGAGATGCAGACCGCCGCGATTCTGCACAAGGGAATCAACCGCGATCCCGCCATTACGGTGGCAAGCGAAATGCTACCGTTGGCTACTCGCAACGGGGCATTGGCGCAGGGAAGAGTGGATTGCGGCAGCGTGGCTGTCGGTATGCGTGCGGATCTTATCCTGATTGATCGGAACGCGCTCCATAATATGCCGTCCTACGACGATTACGCCCTGCTTTGCTACAGCGCAGAGAGAGGCGACGTGCGCGTTACGATGTCGGACGGGCGCATACTTTACCGCAACGGGGAATATACTTGTATTGATGAGGAACGCTTGCGTTATGAAGCGCGCGAGGTGTTCGCACATTACTTTGATTGATCCCGTGAGGTAGTGATATGGAAATGGCAAAGCAAAACACAAAAAAGGTCTTTTTTTCGGGCGTTTTGCTGTTGTCGATCTCCACGATGCTCGTCAAGGTCATCGGTCTTATATACAAAATTCCCATGCTCTCGTATCTCGGATCCGAGGGCATGGGTTATTTTCATTCGGCGTATGAGTTGTACGCGCTCTTTTGCATCATTGCCACGGCAGGGCTTCCGGTGGCGCTCTCGGTACTGGTGTCCGAGGCGCTGGCTAAGGGCGAGGAGGACGCCGTCAAACGAATTTATCGCGCCGCCATGGCGGTCTTTCTCGCCGTAGGTGTTGTCGGAACGCTTGCAATGATCGTCTTCGCCGACCGTTTTTGCGCGTGGATCAAAAGTGACAACGCCTATTCCTGCGTCATTTCCATCGCACCGACCCTCTTTTTCGTGTGCGTGTCATCGGCGGTGCGCGGTTATTTTCAAGGACACCAACGTATGCTTCCCACCGCGCTCTCACAGTTGATCGAGGCTGTCGGAAAGCTCGCCTTCGGGCTTTTGTTTGCCCACGTTGCCTTGGAGCGGGGGGCGGAGACTGCACACGTTGCCGCGGCGGCAGGGTGGGGGCTGACGCTTGGAAGCGCGCTGGCGACGCTGTATTTGCTGATCGAAAAAGCAAGATTCGGAGCAAAAGAGAAGCACTCACGGAGCAAAGGCGCAAGCACGGCGACCGTAGCCTATCGCTTCGTATGGCGGCGCCTTGCACGTCTTGCGATCCCCATGACGCTCGGCGCGTCCTTGGTGAGTCTTACCAAGCTGATCGACATGGCAATGATCCTGCGCCGCCTGCAAGCCATCGGATACACCGAGACCCTTGCAAACGAAGCCTACGGCAGCTATACGACGCTGGCGCTCTCTGTTTACGGGCTTTTGCCAACGCTCCTCAATTCCGTGTTCCTGCCGCTCGTTCCCATGCTGTCCTCGGCAATTGCATCGGGGGATCGCGTGCGTCAGACGCAAATGGTGGAAATGTCCTACCGCTTGACCGCATTTTTTGCCCTACCCGCATCCTTGGCGATCTCGGCGTTTGCACATCCCGTTCTGTCGCTGCTCTTCAGCGGGGAAACCGAGGCGGTCGCCCTTGCCGCGCCGCTATTGTCCATGCTCGGCGGCTCTGTGTTCCTCTCCTGCATGATCAGTGCCTCCAATTCGGTCCTGCACGCCTATCAGGTCGTCAACCGTCCGATCCTTTCCCTGGTGGCGGGAGCGGCGGTCAAGGTCGTCGTGGCGTATATCCTGATCGGAACTCCCTCGGTGGGGCTTATGGGTGCACCGATCAGCACGCTGTTGTGCAACGCCACCGTGGTTCTCATGAATCTTGCCTTTGCCGCAAGGCTTTGCGATAAGCTATCGATCAAGGAGATCTTTTTTACGCCGCTCTGGCTCTCAACCGTTGCGGTGGGCGTGCCGTTTGGGCTGTATCTGTTCTTTACGGAGCGCTTCGGTTTCTCGCTGCTGACAAGCGTGATCTGCATGCTTTCAGCCGCGCTCCTGTATACGATCCTCTTTTTCGCGTGCGGCGCCGTTTCAAAGGAGGATCTCTGCGCGCTCCCCATGGGAGAGAGGCTTTGTATGGTGCTTGTGCGCCTGAAATTGTTAGAAAAATAGAAAAAGGTCGAAAAAATGCACATTTTTTGGAAAAAATGTTGAAAAAACTATTGCAGAAATGCCAATAATATGATAAAATAAATATATCATATTAGGAGGTGTTTAATATGACAAAATCTCAATGGATCGATCGTGCAGCGAAAAACAGCGGCATGACCAAAAAGCAACTCGAGCAGGCGTACGACGCACTGCTGGCTACCCTCGAGGATACCCTTGCTGCCGGTGAAACGGTACAGATTACGGGATTTGGCTCCTTTGCCGTCCGTCAGTCTGCCGCTCGCATGGGCAGAAACCCCAAGACCAATGAAGCCATTCAGATCCCTGCATCCCGCCGCGTTGTTTTCCTTCCCGGCAAAAAGCTGAAGGAAAAGGTTAATGAGGCTTGATAAATTTCTGAAGGTTTCGCGTATCATCAAGCGACGCACCGTTGCCAACGATGCCTGCGATGCAGAGCACGTCACGGTCAACGGTCGCAAAGCGAAGGCGTCCTACGACGTAAAGGAAGGGGACGTTCTGGAAATCACCTTCGGTCAGCGCACGCTGAAGGTCCGCGTGCTTGACGTCAAGGAGCATACCTCCAAGGCGGACGCGTCCGGGCTTTACGAAGTGATTACCGAAAATTGAATATTTCGCTTGCCATCTGCATACATTGTAGCAAACCGAATGGAGGCTTGTGCAATGAATACAGATGCAAATAAGGCTAACAATCGCACCGTACACAGCGTTTCCCTGACGGGGCGTGAAGAAATGGAGGTTCGGGGCGTTACCGACGTGATCAGCTTTGACGAGCAGACCGTGCTGCTCAGCACCGTTTGCGGCAATCTGGAGATCAACGGTTCCGCTCTGCACATCCACGTTTTGAGCATGGAGGAGGGGATCGTTACCATGGACGGTAAGATCGATTCCTTGACCTATTACGAAGCACCCACCGACGAAAAGGGCGGCGGCTTCTTCTCAAAGATCTTTCGCTGACGGCAATGGGAAGCTCTCAGGCTGTACTGGCGCAGTTGTGGCTGTATGCGTTTTTGCTTGGAGTCGGGTTAGGCGCGGTATATGATGCGTTTCGCATCACCCGCGTCTTTCTCGGCGTTTCTTACACCCAAAAGGCAACGGCACGGTTGCAAAGCATCCGATTGCCGTATTTGTCACCGCGTCCGCCGCGTCGCACCTCGCGCGTTCTCGGAGCGGTGGTGTTTTTTGAGGATCTGTTGTTTGCGCTGATCGGCGGCGTGGCAATGATCCTGCTGTTTTATCAGATCAATAACGGAAAGATCCGATTTCCTGCGTTTTTCTGCGCGGCACTCGGCTTTTTCCTGTACCGCGTCACCCTCGGTCGCGTCGTTATGCTGGCTTCGCAAGCGATCGCATTCGGCATCGAGGTCTTGGTGCGTTATGCGGTGTTTTTCGTGACCTTGCCGTTCCGTTGGGCGTTTGCACGTCTTTCGGGGGCGGTGAGGCGGCTGTGGAGGCGACACCGTGAGCGTGCTATGCGCAAGGAAAGACGCCGCTCGACGGCGCGTGCTTGGCGCACGCTTGAAAAGAATGGAAGCGGATTGATTCCGCACACGCAAAAAGGGGAAGAATAAAAAAGGAGGTGCGCCATGGCGCCGGAAAAAAAGAAGCAATTCAGCCTGAGTGTTTTAGTGCGCATCTTTTTGGTACTTTTGGTGGTGATCGCTATCGGCGTATTCGCCAGAAGCGTCATGTATTACAACGAGCTTCACAACGAGGCGGAGGAATTGCGTGAAACGCTTGCAGAAATGCGCGAAACGCGCGCGGAGCTGGAGGAGATCCTCGGCTCGGCAGAGGAGGTCAACCGCCTGCTTCAGAGCCTTGACGAGTGCGAAGCGATCATCAATTCCGGAACGCATACGGGCGACGTTCTCAAGGAGTATTTGCTTTTAAAGGACACGGTCGTAGCACAACTGAAATCCTCTAAAAACCGAAAATACATCGAACGCGTGGCAAAGGATGAGTTGGATCTCTACTTTGCCGACGAGGAGATCTACTATAACGATATCAATCAATGAGAGAGTGAAGCGAATGGCAGAGAAAAAGAAGGAAGGACAAAAGATCATCGCCCAGAACAAAAAGGCGTACCACGATTATTTTGTGGATGAGAGATACGAGGCGGGCATCGCGCTGGCAGGAACCGAGGTCAAGAGTATTCGGGGCGGCGGTGTCAATCTCAAGGATTCCTACTGTTCCTTTGAAAAGGGAGAGATCTTCGTTGTGGGTATGCACATCAGCCCTTACGAGCACGGAAACATATTCAACACCGACCCGATGCGCGACAAAAAGCTTTTGATGCACCGCCGCGAGATCATGAAATTGCAGGGACTGGTTCAGCAAAAGGGCTTTACGGTCGTGCCGCTGTCGCTCTATTTTTCGGGCAGCCACGTCAAGGTCGAGCTGGGGCTGTGCCGCGGTAAAAAGCTGTACGACAAGCGCGAGAGCGACGCAAAGCGCTCCGCTGAGCGCGATATCGACCGCCACATGAAGGACAAAACCTATCAGGGATAAAGCAATATTGAAAAATATATCCACCTACGAGGCGCAAATCGATGAAGGCGTTGCACGGTATGCTTCCGCAGGGTGATCTGCTGTGCGATGCGTTCGTTCGCGGTGCACGCACGCTATGGCGTAATTGCCGCAAGCAGCAATTCGCAGAGCACGATTCGGCAGCGTCAGCAAAAGAAAAGAGTAGGCTTTAGGGTCGTGCCCTAAAGGACAGTTTTACAAAAATACGGCATATCTCGAAAGAGGTATGCCGTATTTTTGCGTTTGTGGACACAAATACAGTGCTTCGTAAGGCTTAATTAAGGACTACAAAACCTATGACAAAAGCAACGCAAAGGCACTTATGGCAATTTTGCCATAAGTGCCTTTAGCTTGAATAAAAATCATTTACAATTAAATCCCAAATAGCTACTAAAGCCAAGCATATATGCCGCCATAGCAATAGCCAAATCCTCGCACTCCATATTCTTTTCTGCCGCTAATGTTTTCAATTCGTCAATCACAGTGTCGTGAGGAACTATCGTGCTATCCAATTCTTTGACGGCATTTTCGATAACAGACGGGAGAGCCATACACAGTTGATAGAATGCGTCCTCTTGACCTGTAACGAGCGCATAAAATTGATCAAGGCTTACTCTGCGAATTAGCTTATGACCAACTTTCTTTTTATCAATGGTTGTTTCCCATTTTATGTTTTGAGAACGCTTTGCAATTACCTCGACCAAAAAGCACGCGCAATCATCGTCATTCAATAACTGATTTTGCATTTTTATAAAGGTTTTTCCGGAAGCAGCATCATTCATTGTGTTGTGTTTGTTTTTCATTTCTACATAAACAGTATGGACTATTCCTGCATCGGGAATGGATATACCATCCGCATTTTCATAAATTACATCCCATCCACCCTCTTCTCCATTGGGCGGAACGTGACAATTGTTTATGTACTGAAAAATGCGCTGATGAAAATAACCAATGTCGTTATTGTTTGATTTGTCGCGCTGACGGAATATTTCGTTACTGACAATTTCTTCCCAAGTGGCGTGATAAACGGTTTTATCAAAAATCAGCTTGATGGGGTCAATTATATTCTTGTTAAATCTTTTGAGGTTGAAGGACTCTAATTTCTTATCATATTGCTGAATAGTTTCTTTAACGTGCTTTGAAAATTCTTCTTCACTGATAAATGATAAATTCCACATTATAAATACTCCAATGCTTCTTTAATTTTTACTGCTATATCGTATGCCAAATTTACCGGAACGGCATTTCCGACTTGTTTATATTGCTGTCCGACGCTACCGCAAAATTGCCAGTCATCGGGAAAGCTTTGGCAACGAGCATTCTCTCTAACTGTAAAAGGACGAGGCTCTAATGGATGGCAACGGTCGGTTTGCTTTTGACTTGGAGAAGTTAAAACGGCAAGAGAAGGTTCATCAAGGCTCAATCTTCTTAAAATACCTGTTCTACCCCCTTCCATATACCAACAGCTTTTCATATATTCCTTTGCTACATCTTCCGGGATATCTCGCCAGTAACCGCCGGGAGGAACCATTTCAAAAATTTTACGTTTATATGCGGAATAAGGTGTCCCTTCGCTTTTAGGACACTCAAGCAAAATATCTCTTAATACGGGCTTATACTTGTGCGGAACGGGAAATTCAAAGGCAGTCTTTCCGACAAGATCATTCCTTATACCAATAGTGATAAGTCGTTCCCGTTTTTGTGCGACACCGTAATCCCAAGCATTTAATACCTTTTTTTGTATGGTATATCCTGTACTTTCAAATATATCGGTAATGGTCTTATATGTGCGTCCTTGATCGTGTGTCAGCAAGCCTTTAACATTTTCAAACAAAAACATTTTTGGCTGTAGCTGTTCCAAAAATTTAGCATAATGATAAAAAAGTGTTCCGCGTGCATCTTCCAATCCCAACCGCTTTCCGGCATATGAAAAGCTCTGGCAAGGCGCACCTCCCGAAAGCAAATCCAGTTCGCCCTGTTGTAATCCAAAATACTCGTTCAAATCAAGACACGATATATTGGCAATATCATCATTTATAACACGCCAATTGGGACGATTACACTTTAATGTATCAGCCGCATCCTTATCGAACTCAATAAGACCTATTGTTTCAAAACCTGCTTTTTCTATACCAAGAGCCAATCCGCCCGCGCCCGCAAACAATTCGATGGTAGTGGGTGCTTTTATAGGTGTCACCTTTGAGGATTCGGGTATTACTTCAATTATATCACCAATGCTACAATCTAAAGCGATACATATTTTTTCTATGCTATCAAATGAAATTGTTTCATTTCTACCCATACGCGCCATAACATTAAAGCTGATACCGGCAGTTTCTTTTAAGTCAGTTTTGTTCATATTCCTATCAATAAGTAATTTCCAAAGATTATTGTAACATACAGCCACGGTATTTTCTCTCTTTCAAAAACAAAAACACAAAAATGGTTACTTATATTATAGCATATTTTAGCACAAAAATCAAGCCTTTCTCACGATTTCGTTAGAAAATCTCTTTTCTGCCTTTAATTAAGTCAGTGCTTGTCAGGAAAATTGACAAGGCATAGATGAACATAAAAAGGCACCCTTGTGTAAAGGGAGGCTTTTTTCTATCTTCCGGAAGGTAATTTAGAAAAATTCATCAGATATATTTACAAAACGAAAAAACTGTGATATAATAATGGTGCCAAACGAACTTAATATTCGCACCGATAGGTATATTTTTCTTTATGGGATAATTATACCCTTTTTCGTCATACTATTAAACGAATCCATTTGGTAAAAAATGCGACTCCCGTTTGATAGTATGAAAATACCTATCTGCGTATAAGTTCGTTTGGCGACAACTTGGAGTTCGCGTTTTTCGGTGCGCTAACTTCGGTTGGCGCACTTTTTATTTTATACTACAGGAGGGAACTTATGAATAACAAAGAAATCATAACACATTTGCAAAAACACATCGAAGCAAAAACTGAGACCAATACCAAAACAAAGAAATTTCTGGATTGCCTTAAAGACATTACCGAAGAAGACATCATTATAGGTGAAGATGTTAAATATTATAATGCCTATATAGAATGTAATTCCACCGGCGTTGGAGAAAGTAGTTTTGAAGGAACGAAGACACGAAGAACAGTATCACTTGATTATACTACAAAGGAGCATTTATTTGTTGAAGGTCATATTGGTGCGGGAGAAAAAGGACTCAGCATTTTTGTATTAAAGCCAGGGGAAACCACCCAATATTATTCAAAAAACGATATTGTCAAAATAGCAAAAACACGAGGGTTTGAGTTACACTCACAAAATTTTAGAGACTTGAATTTTAGATTGACCGACCACAGATTAAATAGATATAACGTTCGCATAACAAAGGGACCGCAAAGTTATCCCATAAGACCTATTTTAGCGAGATATAACGACAAAGGTGATATGTGTACAATTGGTTATCTTTATGAGAAAGACGGTTTGGAACATATCATCATTGAACCGACAGAAATAGTTTCCGTCGAAAAAAATTTTCTTAAAAAAATAGGTTGTGCACCGTGGATGCTATTGGGAATAGTTTTTCCACCATTAATTATAGTTGCAATTTTCGTAATATTGGTTAAATACTATAAGGAACGATTTGTGGGGTAAAGAAGTAACTATGGGTAATTTAATTGATATAATGAAAAAATTTCTCAAAGATCTTTTTGTTAAGTATTCAACGCCACAAGAAATTGAAACTTTACGTGATTATAGATATGTAAAAAAATGGGTAAAAAAAGTATCTACTCTATATGTTGTTTTTACAATATTAGCACTCTTGGTAATACCGCTCGTTTGTCGATTGCTGCCATTATTTGACATTCCTCAAATTCTCGGCTTTATCCTTATTCCTCCATATCTGTTGCTCACAAACTGGGGATATGCTACTCTTATTACATATTTTTCAGAGATTGTCAAGAGCGTTTTTAAGGCAGGAAAAACGGGATTTGAAGTAGGAGAAAAATTTGAAACGACACACATTCAGGTTACACATGAATATGGAAACAACTACAGAGTATCCTCTACAACGGACAATAAAGGGTGTCTGTTTGGATTTTTGGGAGGAATGATACGGTTTATAATATGGGCGTTCTTCTGTGTTTATATTGGTCCTTTTTTGACTTTTAAAAAAATTATAAAAAGCAAAGAAAATCTCAGACAATATAAATTTTAGCAAATTATCACCGTATATTTTATGTGTTACTGTTTTTAGAATACACATTTAAAGTGTTTTTGAGGCGTTTAAGCATAGGCATGCCACAGAAATATTTGCATCAAGGAGGACGGAGAACTGAAAAAGTTCTCCGTCCCTTTGCTGTCGTTAAGTGTCGTTTTTTCTATTAGCTTTCCAAAACTATCCTTAAGAGTACAGTCCCTTTAGTCTGCTCTTTTCTTTTGCTGGAGGCGTGGTTTTTAAAGCCGAACACCGCCATCGTGGTATGAAGTTTGGCATAGCACCGAACTCCTCCGATTATTGGGGGTAGCAACTTGCCGCTGGTGGAGATGAGGAGAATCGGAACTCAAGCGTGCGCTGTTATGCTGTGCGATGCGTTCGTTTGCGGTGTGCGCACGCTATGGCGTAATTGCCGCAAGCAGCAATCGCAGAGCACGATTCGGCAGCGTCACCACAAGAAAAGAGCAGACTTTTAGCCTGCTCTTTTCTTGTGGTGGAGATGAGGAGAATCGAACTCCTGTCCGAAAACCCATCCATACAACCTTCTTCGTGGACAGTCTGTTATTTAAAATTCCCGTTGATGGGCGCGAACAGACACGCTTCCATCGCAGGTAGCCCTTTTTTGCTTGATCGGTTCAAGAGCGAACGACCGATGCAAGTTCACCGCTGTGATGACGTTCAGTCCAAGGTCGCGGTACTCCTTGGAGGAACGGGTGACCCGCAGGTCACGGCACTGCCGGTTTTACGCCCGAGGGGCGTAAAACTTAGGCAGCCATAGCAACAGTATTGTTGTCGTTTATTTTTAAGTTTTAGGCAGTTTACGAGATTGCCCGGCTCGCCACGCTTATCGTATTTCAAAGCCCCCGTCGAAACCATTGCACCCCCATATGTGGGTACTGTTATATTATATCCTATTTTCACCGTTTTGTCAACTGTTGTTTATCGCAAAATCTGCCAAAATTTGAAAACCGCCTCCGTGCTTACACGAAGGCGGTGTGTCTTTTTACTTAAATGTAGCCTCAGCCAGCCAATTCAGCGCGATGGAGCAGGTTAACTCCGCATACAGATAATCCATGAGATTATTGGTAACGTGTGCGATCGCGTCCTCCTTTGAAAGGTCTTTGTTGTTTTCCATCAGGGCGTCTACAAAGCTGTCAAACTGTGCCTGATATTCCTCGTCCGTCCAAGTCAGATTCTGCTCACGCAGGATCTGCTCGCAGATCAGATAGTTCGTGGCAACGTATTTCGCCTGCACCATGTAAAGCTCCTCGTTGTATCCGAGAATGCTCAGGGCAGTTTCATAATCCATATGATAGTATTGCACGTATGCGTGCGCGGTGGCATACTGCTGGTCAATCGTGTACTGATAGAAATAGAGGTAGCTTTCCTCAGGGAGCTCCTTGTTCAGCGTGTATTCCTCCATGATCGCGGTCACAGCCAGATCAGCAACCGATTCGCGCGCCAGTGCCTCGACCCACTCCTCGTAGGTTTCGTAGATCATATACTGATAAGCGCCGAACTGTTCTTCGGTCAGGCGGACGTCGTAAATGGTTTTGAGAGTCATTGTAAAGATCGCTTCCTTGCCCTCCATACCGTATCCGTACCCCTCGGGGAAGGTGACCTCCACTTCAAATGTTTCGCCAACCGAGCGCCCGATGATTCCCTCGGCAAAGCCGGGAATATAGCCGCTGTTGTAGAGAATGCTGACCTCTGCATCGTTGTCTGTGCCGCCATCAAAGGCAACGTCGTCGATCGTTCCGACATAGTCAATAATAACCAGGTCGCCAAACTGTGCCGCACGGTCGGTGATCGTTGTGGGAGATTCCAGAGCCGTTTCGAAATAATCCGAGAAGATATTCATACGTGCCTCCGCGATTGCGATGTCACGCAGCTCAAAGGACGCATAATCGGGAAGCGTCATAACGCCGTCCAGGTTGATCTCCGAGAACTGGGGGAAGCTATACACGGGGTGTGCCGCGGGAGCATCGTATTGACGCACGTACTCGGTGGTGTATTCCTGCCCCGATGCGCTCATCGAGAACAGCGTCATGCTATCCTCGTCTTGATCATAGACAAAATTGTAAGTCTGGTCCTCCAGCGTCAGGATGAGAGCACCGTCCTCTTCCGTAAAGACGTAGGTCGCGTCCTGCACGGCGTAGTATTCGTAAAAGCCGGTGGAGAGGGAATAACACTTTGCAGCGTCGCTGCCTTCAATGATCTCAAATGCAAAGCTTGCCGCATCGGAATGCCAGTAGCCATAAACTTCATCGTCGGGCGTTTGGGCGGGCGGCTTTTTGGTCGTTCCTTCGGTCTCGGCGGGCTGACATGCCGAAAACGCCATAACGCCAGCCAAAAGCACTGCCACAAGGCTGAGCCATTTTTTCATAATTTGTACCTCCAAAAAGAATCATTATAATTATAACTGAAAAGAATCTGTTTTGCAAGAGATGTTTCGCAAAGTTCTTGATTCATTCATAAATAAGGTACACTTTGGTCGAATTTTGGTGGCAGATCACGAAATTTCGCATACAATATTAACGAAGAGAGTTTTCTCTGAATTCATCATCAAAGGAGATTGAGGCTATGGCAGAAAACAGATATTCCGGCTCACCCGCAAGTGCCTCGCGCGAAACGGTGTGCATCGACACCAACCGTGTGTTGGATTCTTGCCGCGACCGTGATTGCTTTGAGAATGTGCGTGTCTATCTTTCGGATTTCGGAAACGAGGTTTTGGAACGCACGGGAGCGATCCGGGCAAAATGTGCAAATGTTGTATGGACGTATATCGGCGTTGATCCCATTCAGTTCAACCGCGGATTTTACAGCGTGACCATTCGCTTTTACGTGAAGATCGTGTTTGAGGCTTGCATCGGCGGCTGCGGTCGCTCGCAGGACATCGAGGGCATTGCCGTCCTTGAAAAGCGCGTGATCCTTTACGGCGGCGAGAGCAACGTCAGTGTGTTCAAGGCAAGCTGCGCAAATGATTTTTGCGCTTGCCCGAGTCCTACGGGATGCGAGAATAACAATCCCACCGCGATCGTAGAGGTCGTTTCCCCCGTGATCCTCGGCACGAAGATCATGGAAAAGGCGTCCGAATGCAACTGTTGCTGCTGTTGCAACGAAAACGACCTGCCCGAGAGCGTGATGGCGTCCTTTGACAGCCCCTTGAATTTCGACGACAGGGAATACGGTAACGGTGGAAACGGCAGACGGTATCTGACCGTTTCGCTCGGAATCTTCTCGGTCGTGCGCATTGTCCGTCCCGCACAGTATCTTGTGCAGGCGGTGGAATACTGCGTTCCCGAAAAGGAATGTGCACCCGTGGAGGAGGACGATCCTTGCCGTATCTTCCGCACGATGCCGTTCCCGGTGAGTGAGTTTGCCGCCGCGTGTCAGCCGACACCCGTTATGAACGACCGCTCCGGCCGTTGCGGCTGCGGTAGTTAAGCAAATTGGAGGAGGACTTCCGGAAAGAAGTCCTCCTCCAAGGTTTTACTCTTTGATAATATACTTACATTTGCCTTCGCCGCGAATACATTCGGGGGTGATCTGCACCTCGAACACGTCGTCGCGCGAGGGGATTTCGTACATAATAGATGTCATGGTGTTCTCAAGGATCGAGCGCAGACCGCGCGCGCCCGTTTTTCGCTCGATCGCAAGTGCGGCAACTGCCTCCAGTGCCTCGTGCGTGAAGGTCAGCTTGACGCCGTCCATCTCAAACAGCTTTTCATACTGCTTGACGAGCGAGCTCTTCGGCTCGGTCAGAATACGTACCAAAGCGTCCTTGTCAAGATCGGAGAGCGGAACGATCACGGGAATACGGCCGACCAGCTCGGGGATCAAGCCGAACTTAACGATGTCGTGGGGAACAACGTCGCGGAAAATGCCCGTGTCGGTTTTCTCCGCCTTTTTCTTGATCTCGCCGCCAAAGCCGATGATCGAGTTGCCCTTGCGGCGCTCGATGACCTCCTCAAGCCCTTCAAACGCACCGCCGCAGATAAAGAGAATGTTCTGAGTGTTGATCTGAATGAACTCCTGGTTGGGGTGCTTGCGTCCGCCCTGCGGAGGGACGTTGGAAACCGTGCCCTCAAGGATCTTTAAGAGTGCCTGCTGAACACCCTCGCCCGAAACGTCGCGCGTGATGGAGCGGTTCTCGCTCTTGCGCGCAATTTTGTCGATCTCGTCGATATAGATGATGCCGCGTTCGGCAAGCTCAATGTCGTAGTCTGCCGCCTGGATCAGGCGCAGGAGAATGTTCTCCACGTCCTCACCGACGTAGCCCGCCTCGGTCAGCGTGGTAGCGTCAGCGATCGCAAAGGGAACCTTGAGCGTTTTGGCAAGCGTCTGTGCCAGATAGGTCTTACCGACACCCGTGGGGCCGATGAGAAGCACGTTGCTTTTTTGCAGCTCAACCTCGTTTTCACTCTCCTCCTCAACGGGTGCGTTGGCTTTCTTCTTGTTCTTGCGAGCAGACGTTTTCGCCTTCATCGTCAGGATCCGTTTGTAGTGGTTGTAGACCGCTACGGAGAGCGCGATCTTTGCCTCGTCCTGCCCGATCACGTACTGATCCAGCGATTCCTTGATCTGCATGGGGCGGGGAAGCTCGGAAAAGGAGAGCGTATCCAGCGATTGTGCGTCAAGTGTCGTTTCGGAGAGCAGATCGTTGCACGCCTCCACGCAAAAATCACAGATATAAACGCCGGTAGGCGAGGGGATCAGAAAATTGGCGTGGTGCTCATCTCTCCCGCAAAAGGAGCAGTGGCGAAGCTTATGATTGCCGCCGGAATTTGTGTTGTTTGCCATGAATGAAAGTCAGTTCCTTTCTGTGATGGATCAGGGACGCTTTGCCACGATCTTATCGATCAATCCGTATGCAAGCGCGTCCTGCGCCGTCATATAGTTGTCACGGTCGGTGTCACGCTCGATCACGTCGATCGGCTTTCCGGTGTTCTCGGAAAGGATCTGATTCAGCGTTGCCTTGATGCGAAGGATCTGCTTTGCCTGAATTTCAATATCGGTTGCTTGACCCTTTGCACCGCCCAAGGGTTGGTGGATCATAATTTGGCTGTGAGGCAGAGCAAATCTCTTGCCCTTGGTGCCTGCAGAAAGCAGGAATGCACCCATGCTTGCAGCCATACCGATACAAATGGTAGAAACGTCACACTTGATGAAGTTCATCGTGTCGTAAATCGCCATACCTGCACTTACACTACCGCAGGAGGAGTTGATATAAAAGGAAATATCCTTGTCGGGATCTTGCGCCTCAAGGAAGAGCATTTGCGCAACAACAAGAGATGCGGTGGTATCGTTGACCTCGTCGGAAAGGAAAATAACGCGGTCGTTGAGCAGGCGGGAGAAAATATCATAGGAGCGCTCGCCGCGGCTGGTTTGTTCTACAACCATGGGAACAAGAGCATCCTGTGTGTAAAGCTTGGG
>JAZODU010000009.1:0-8991 GCA_045597145.1 Eubacteriales bacterium | reverse complement strand
CTCATTATAGACATATTATGCCATTTTTCTTTTTAAAAAGCAACTTTTTCACTCTTTGAAACAAAAGTGTTGTCAAAAGTGTTATCAAATTTACTTTTGACATTTATCAAAATATATCAGAAATGGCTTGAACACTGAGGTTCAAGCCACTTAATCTTTTTTATGAAATTATTCCCACTCGATCGTTCCGACGGGCTTCGGAGTGAGGTCATAGAGGACGCGGTTGATGCCCTCGACCTCCGCCGTGATGCGCGCGGTGATCTTGTGCAGGAGCGCATAGGGGATCTCCTCGACAGTCGCGCTCATAGCGTCCGTGGTGTTGACGGCGCGGATGATCGCGGGCCAGCCCTCGTATCTCAAATCGTTCTTCACGCCGACGCTCTTGAAATCGGGCACGGCGATGAAGTACTGCCATACGTGCTCGGCAAGACCGCTCTTGTCAAACTCCTCGCGCAGGATTGCGTCTGCCTCGCGCAGTGCGTGCAGGCGGTCGCGTGTGATCGCGCCCAGACAACGAACGCCAAGTCCGGGACCGGGGAACGGCTGACGGTAGACCATTGCGTGCGGCAATCCCAGTGCCTCGCCGACGACGCGCACCTCATCCTTATACAAGAGGCGAACGGGCTCAACCAGCTCGAACTGCATGTCCTCGGGAAGTCCCCCAACGTTGTGGTGCGCCTTGACGCCCTTGGATTCCAGAATATCGGGATAGATCGTGCCCTGTGCGAGGAAGGAAATGCCCTTGAGCTTCGAAGCCTCCTCGTCGAACACCTTGATAAACTCGCCGCCGATGATCTTTCTCTTCTTCTCGGGCTCGGATACACCTGCCAGAAGATCGAGGAAGCGGTCGGTTGCGTCAACGTAGATCAGGTTTGCGTCCAGCTCCTTGCCAAACACCTCAATGACCTGCTCGGATTCGCCCTTGCGCATCAGGCCATGATTGACGTGCACGCAAACGAGCTGCTTGCCGACAGCCTTAATGAGAAGTGCCGCCACGACAGAGGAATCTACGCCGCCCGACAGAGCCAGCAATACCTTTTTATCACCGATCTGCGCGCGCAGCTCTGCGACCTGCTCCGCAATGAATGCGTCTGCCAATTCCTTCGTGTTGATGCGCGCCATGCTCTCGGGACGTTTGTTGTTCAGTTCCATACTTTTCCTCCCAAATATTCGGAATCGAGTTTTTCTCTTTCCTTGAATAGCAAAATTATATCACAATTCTGCGCCTTTGTCAAGAGTGCGTCCGCAAAAAACGACACTCTATTTTGCGCAAAATTACCGCACACTTTGCTTCCTTTTTTTGGCAATTTTGAGGGTGTGCGCTCATAACGCGCGCTTTCACCGCTCGCTGTGACCTCGCAGCGCTCTCCGGCCGTTGCCGTTCCACACAAAAACCGCCGCAGACGCGGTCTGCGGCGGTTCGCTTGTTCATCAGTTGAACTTGTGATCCTTATTCTTTTCAATGACGTCGTGTGCGCCGCCCTCGACGATACTCGTCGCGGACACCAGCGTGAGCACTGCCTTTTCCTGCAGTTCGGGAATGGTGAGTGCGCCGCAGTTGCACATAGTGGACTTGACCTTGGAGAGGGAAAGTGCCACGTTGTCCTTCAGGTTGCCCGCATAAGGCACGTAGGAATCAACGCCTTCCTCGAAGGAGAGCTTCTTGTCGCCGCCCAAGTCATATCTCTGCCAGTTGCGCGCGCGTGCCGAGCCCTCGCCCCAGTACTCCTTGTAGTAGGTACCGCCGATGCTGACCTTGTTGGAGGGGCTTTCGTCAAAGCGTGCGAAATATCTGCCAAGCATCACGAAGTCCGCGCCCATAGCCAGTGCCAGCGTGATGTGGTGGTCGTAAACGATACCGCCGTCGGAGCAGACGGGAATGTAAACGCCGGTCTCCTCGAAGTAGCGATCTCTCTCGGCGCAAACGTCGATCAGAGCGGTTGCCTGACCGCGGCCGATGCCCTTGGTTTCACGCGTGATGCAGATCGAGCCGCCACCGATACCGACCTTGATAAAGTCAGCACCGCAGTCAGCCAGGAAGCGGAAGCCTGCCGCGTCAACGACGTTGCCCGCGCCAACCTTTACGCTGTCACCGTACTTCTCGCGGATCCACGCGATGGTTCTCTGCTGCCACTCGGAAAAGCCCTCGGAGGAGTCGATGCAAAGCACGTCAACGCCTGCCTCAACCAGCGCGGGAACGCGCTCTGCGTAATCACGGGTGTTGATGCCCGCACCCACGACGTATCTCTTGGACTTGTCCAACAGCTCGTTGGGGTTCTGCTTGTGGGAATCGTAGTCCTTGCGGAATACCATGTAGCAAAGCTGACCCGCCTCGTTGATGATGGGGAGCGAGTTGAGCTTGTTGTCCCAGATAATATCGTTTGCTTCCTTGAGCGTCGTGCCCTCCTTCGCCCAGATCAGCTTGGAAAAGGGCGTCATAAAATCAGCGACCTTCGTTTTGGGGTCCATGCGGCTGACGCGGTAATCTCTGCCGGTTACGATGCCGAGCAGCTTCCCCTCTGCCGTGCCGTCGTCCGTGACCGCAACGGTGGAGTGCCCCGTCTTTTCCTTGAGCGCAAGCACGTCTGCAAGCGTTGCTTCGGGCGAGAGATTGGAATCGCTCTTGACAAAGCCTGCCTTGTGATCCTTTGCTCTCTTGACCATAGCCGCCTCGTCCTCGATGGACTGCGAGCCGTAGATGAACGCCACGCCGCCCTCGGTTGCAAGCGAGATGGCAAGTCTGTCACCGGAGACCGACTGCATGATCGCGGAAACCATGGGAATGTTCATCGTGATCGCGGGCGTTTCCCCCTTGCGGTACTTGACCAGCGGCGTTTTGAGGCTGACGTTTGCGGGAACGCATTCGCTGGAGGAATATCCGGGGATCAGAAGATATTCGTTAAAGGTATGCGACGGTTCGTTGATAAAGGTTGCCATATTACAATCTCCTTTTTCGGGTTTATTAACTATAGATTATACCACAAAATTCGCGCTTTGTCAACCGTGCGCGCATAATCTTTTTTCACAAAAATACGTGCATTCCGCCAAAGCGGAAAATGCGAAATTCATAAAAGCTGCCCAAAAGAGGATTTTTTATTTTTCCCAAAAGTGTTGACAAATCGGCAGTTTTGTTGTATGATTGTATTAGAACAATAACACAAGAAAGGAGAGACAAGATCATGCCGTGGCGATTTCACAACAAATCCCCCGTTTTTATCCAGATCGCAGACCGCATTCGCGGTGAGATCCTTTGCGGCAAATATCCGCCCGAGAGCCAGATCCCGCCCGTGCGCCGGCTGGCGTTTGAAGCATCTGTCAACCCCAACACGATGCAGCACGCGCTGACGCTTCTGGAGGACGAGGGGCTGATCGCGACCCGCGGAACCGTCGGACGCTTCGTGACCTCCGACTGTGACGCCCTCGCGCGTGCCCGCAAGACCGTACACGAGAGCGTCATGCGCTCGCTGGTGGCAGACGCACTCACGCTTGGGATCACACGCGAGGAGCTGATCGAATTTATACAAAAGGAGGATACGTCGGTATGAGCATACCCGTTTTACAATGCGAGCATCTGAAAAAGAGCTATAAGGTAGGCACGCCCGTGCTGAGCGACCTGAATCTGACGCTCCCCGCCGGAAAGATCATCGGGCTCCTCGGTCCCAACGGCTGCGGAAAATCCACATTGATCAAGCTGGTGTCGGGTCTCCTTGTTCCCGACAGCGGAAAGATCACGATCTGCGGCGAGGAGCAGAGCGAGGCATCCAACGCCTGCATTTCCTATCTGCCCGAGCGCACCTATTTCAATTTCTGGATGCGCGTGGAGGATCTGATCCGCTATTTCGGTGAGTTTTACGCCGACTTCGACGCCATCCGCGCGCGCAAAATGCTGAGCGACATGGGTATTACCCCTACGATAAAGCTCAAGCAGCTCTCCAAGGGCAACAAGGAAAAGGTGCAATTGATCCTCGTCATGTCCCGCAATGCGCGGCTCTATCTGCTCGACGAGCCGATCGCGGGCGTGGACCCTGCGGCGCGCGATTACATTCTGCAAACCATCATCGGCAATTACAATCCCGATGCCACCGTGGTCATCACCACGCATCTGATCCACGACATCGAGCCGATCCTCGAGGAATTTATCTTTATGGGCTACGGCGGACGGATCCTGCGCGCGGGGGTTGCCGACGAGGTGCGCGCCACCGAGGGAAAATCGCTTGATGAGCTGTTCAGGGAGGTGTTCAAATATGCTCCGTAAGCTTCTGAAATACGATATGAAGGCCGTTTGGAAGATCTGGATCCGGCTTGCCGCCGCGGCACTCCTGATCTCGATCCCCGGCGGGCTCTGCATACGCTTTATCACCTACACGATAGGTGAATCGTCCGGCTTTTTACTGCTTCGGCTCACCGCCGTTTTCGGCATGCTTGCCAGCATTCTCACCATCGCCGGATTTCTGATCGTCACCGAGATCCTCGTGTTCTGGCGGTTCTATAAAAATTTCTTCAGCGACGAGGGCTATCTCACCTTCACGCTTCCCGTCAGCCGCGCGCAGCTCCTGCTCTCCAAAACGCTCAACGCCTGCATCTGGATGGTGGCAAGCGGCGCAGTCATCGTTCTGTGCATACTGGAGATCGTCCTTGTCGTCGATCCCCGTGCCATTGGCGCGTTTTTCAAGGGCTTGGGATGGTGGCTCGGGCAGGATTGGAGCTTTTTGCTCGTGATCTACATGCTGCAGCTGCTCGTGCTTGCCGTTGCGGGGCTTTGGCTTAGTGTCAGCATGATCCAGCTTTGCATCACCATCGGCTCGATCATTGCAAAAAGATTCAAGATATTGGCCTCTATCGGCATTTATTATCTGTTCAACATGGTGCCGGGCTTTGCGGGACAGCTGATCACGGTGGTTGGCATCTTCTCTGCCACAGGCACGATCGAAACCGTGCTCGCCGGGATCAGCGACGGCGAGGCACCCTTCTTCCTTGCACTGATTCTTCTCGTTGCCACCGTTATTGTGGCGACCCTTGCATACTTCATTCACACGCTGACGCTTGGCAAGCTCGAGCGCAAGATCAATCTTGCGTAAAGGAGGTGCGCACGATGAAAAATAAGCTTTTACGCATCACCTGTGCCCTCTTTGTGTTCTGCCTGCTGCTCGCGTTCATGCCCCTTGCCGTCAGCGCGGACGACACGCGCACGTGGGAGCTGAAAAAGGATCTTTCCTCCATTACCGACGGCAAAACCGTTTACACGGTGTACGAGCCGCCGAGTGACGCGGAGTGGCTCCCGACAAAAACGCTTTACTGCTACGACACAACCGATATAGAAGCGGGAGATCTTAACACAAGCTACTTTGAGCTCTCAACCGTTTCCAAGGATTCGGGAATCCTTCATCTACAGGTTAGCTTTGAGGAAATCTTTATGTATTACGTCAGCGACACCGCTCGCGAAAAGCTGATCGAATTTGAAAACGAGCAGAACGTCAGCTACCGATTGAGCCGCTCGCCCGACCGGCTCTTCCAAAGCACGCTGACAGCGGAAACGGTAACGGAGCTTAAGGCACTCACCCCAACCGAGGAGGTCGACGTAACTACGCTGAACGACGTTGAATACTGCCACGTCGGCTATTATGATTCCACGGGCTCCTTTTACCGCGAGATCGGACGTCTGTTCTTCTTTGGTGACGGCTCCGTCGGCTACGTCAATTACACGCACCTGAACAACACGCATTTCGATGCGCACGGCAACCTCTCCTTCCGCACGGGTACAGCACCCATTTGCATGATCGGAGGCGCAACTCTGCTCACCGATATTCAAGATGCCAAGGCTAACTTCAAGGATCTCTCCCCGCAGATAACGTACGAGTTTTACGAAACGTATTGGCAAATGATGCGACTGGTCTCGGTTCCTCTGTTCTGGACGCTCTTTGCGATCACGGGTGCGATCCTGCCCGCAGTTGGCTTGACACTCGGCATCGTGTGGGCGCGCTCGCCCAAGCAAAAGCATCCCCGCCGCTGGTACGTCCTCGTGGGGCTTTGCGGCCTGTGGCTGCTCCTGACGCTGATCATCTTCTTGATGATGGTCATTTAATAAACCACATTGGAGGCTCAAAATGAAAGCAAAGCATCTTTGGGTTCCGACGCTCGCGCTTCTCCTCTGCTTCTCTCTTGTCGGCTGCGGCAGCGCGATCAAGGGAGACGAGGCAAAGGCGCACGTAGAGGACTTTCTTGCGCAAGTTGAAAAGGGCGACTACGCTGCCGCCGCAGAATACCTGCACCCCGATCGCCCCGCCGATCCGGAAGCGTTTTTCACGGGTCTTGAAGCGGATTGGGACGTTGATTTTCAATCGGGCATCGAGATCGTCAGATACACGGGCTTTTCAAGCGCCACATACGACAGCACGGTGGGCGGCGCTGCGTACACGCTGAAATTTGATGCCAAGGTCAGCGGCAAACCGCTTGCCATGGAAATCGAGCTTGTGCGCAACGACGAGGGCTTTGGAATCTATAATCTTGACATTACAAAATAAGATCACATCACAGAAAAGAGGCGCGCCCGCAAGGGCGCGCCTCTTTTGTATGATCAGAACGCGATCTTATTTTCAATATAGGACTTCAGCTCGGAAATCGGGATACGAACCTGCTCCATGGTATCTCTGTCACGGACGGTTACGCAGTTGTCCGCAGCTTTCTCACCGTCACCAACGGTTTCAAAGTCCACCGTGATGCAAAGAGGCGTACCGATCTCGTCCTGACGGCGGTAACGCTTACCGATAGATCCCGTTTCGTCGTAGTCCACCATAAAGTACTTGGAAAGCTCGTCGTAGATCTCCCCTGCCTTCTCGCCCAGCTTCTTGGAAAGGGGCAGAACCGCTGCCTTGAAGGGTGCAAGCGCGGGATGCAGGTGCAGCACCGTGCGCACGTCGTTCTTCTCGGCATCGATCACTTCCTCGTCGTATGCGTCAACCAAGAACGCAAGCGCGACACGGTCGGCACCCAGCGAGGGCTCGATGACGTAGGGAATGTAATGCTCGCCCGTTTCGGGATCGAAATAGGTCATGTCCTTGCCGCTGTGGGTTTGGTGCTGACCAAGGTCGTAGTCGGTACGATCCGCCACGCCCCAAAGCTCGCCCCAGCCGAACGGGAACAGGAACTCGAAGTCGGTAGTCGCCTTGGAATAGAAGCAGAGCTCGTCGGGATCATGGTCGCGCAGACGCAGATTTTCTGCCTTCATGCCAAGGTTCAGGAGGAACTTGTGGCAGTAGTCCTTCCAGTATGCAAACCACTCAAGGTCAGTGCCGGGCTTGCAGAAGAACTCCAGCTCCATCTGCTCGAACTCGCGCGTGCGGAACACGAAATTACCGGGCGTGATCTCGTTGCGGAAGGATTTACCGATCTGCGCAATACCAAAGGGCAGCTTTTTGCGCGTGGTGCGCTGTGCCGCGGGGAAATTGACGAAAATACCCTGCGCGGTTTCGGGGCGCAGATACACGGTGTTGGAGTTGTCCTCGGTGACACCGATAAAGGTCTTGAACATCAGGTTGAACTTCTTGATGTCGGTGAACTCGTGTCCGCCGCACTGGGGGCAGGCAATGTTCTTTTCCTTGATGTACGCCGCCATCTCCTCAAAGCTCCAGCCTGCGGGGTTGTCGCTAAGACCGTTTTGGAATGCGTAATCCTCGATCAGCTTGTCCGCGCGGTGACGCATCTTGCACTGCTTGCAGTCCATAAGCGGATCGGAAAAGCCGCCCACGTGACCCGATGCCACCCAAGCCTGCGGATTCATGATGATCGCGCTGTCAAGACCGACGTTATAGCGGCTCTCCTGCACGAATTTCTTCCACCATGCGCGCTTGACGTTGTTCTTGAACTCGACACCCAAAGGGCCGTAGTCCCAAGAGTTGGCAAGACCGCCGTAGATCTCGGAGCCGGGGAAAATAAAGCCGCGCGTTTTGCAAAGCGCAACGATTTTGTCCATTGTCTTTTCAGTATTGTTCATGTCTATTCTCCTGTTTTGAAAACTATCCGTTATATTTTATCACCTTTTATCCGTTCTGTCAAGAGGCAAGAGCGCTTCTTTGCAAATTTTAATTTCCGTTTGCCACTCTCTTTCTTATCACGATTCTGTCGTATAATCTATCATACGTTCCTTTTGCGTTTTTCACGTAAAATGCAGGTCCGCCCTTGCTATAGGTGCCTTCGGGTGCAAACGCCGCCATCGGCTTTGCCAAAAACAGATTCGTCCCCACGATTTCAAACTGATCGGGATTGTATTTATCCAAAAAGGTAATCGGCACACCCATCTCCCCATCGTAATCCTCGGGAATTTCCGCTGTTTTTCCTACCTCGATTGCATCATAATTCACGTAAGTAGGATACTCCTCGGGCGTATATTTCTTCCAAAGCTCCAAAACCTCGTGGCGATTGCGATAATCCATGTTTGTAAACCAGCGAACCCCCTTGACGCGGATATATTTTTTGCCGTTCTCGTCAATTCGGTAGCCTGCCGCCTCTAATGGATAATCATCGGGAACGCGGAACTCACGATCACCGCTATGAATCGAATATCCCATCCACAGCTTATTGTCCTTAATCAGCGGAAAAATCTCTTTGTATTTTACGGCATTCACGTTTCCGATAATCAAAAACTGCTTTTCATACTCAACCAACTGCGCCACGTACTCGCGAAACAGCGAAAACGGCGGGTTTGTCACCACGATATCTGCTTTTTTCAGCAATTCGACACACTCCTCCGAGCGGAAATCACCGTTTTGGAGCTTCTTTAACGTGTTTTTCCTGTTTTTGAGCAAATACTCCACATCGACAAGGTCAATGGCACCGTCGCCGTTTTCATCAATGACCTCGGTAATTTCCACCTTATAGGGTCGCTTGTCAGGAAAAATCGACAACTGCTCCCCCGCCACGGGAGAAGAATCATAGCAGGTGCAAATCAGCTTTTTCAACCCCAAAAAGTTGAAATTCATTGCAAAATATTTGAAA
>JAZODU010000008.1:0-41268 GCA_045597145.1 Eubacteriales bacterium | reverse complement strand
CTTTCCGCTTCTCTCTGTAAACATAGATGTTTCCTCCACGTTCTTTTTTACACCTATATTATACCATTTTTCTTCCTTCCTGTAAATACGACAAAAGAGCCCAAAACCTACGTCTTGGTCTCTTTGTCAGTGATCTGAAGCGTGATGCACAGCATCACGCTTCTTTTTTGTGTTAAATACGCTTCCGGATCTCCTTCATGCGCGTGACCATGTCACTCATGTCGGAGCCTGCATGAAAGCCGCCCTCAAAGCTGAGGTTGCCTGCACACCCGATCGATTTGAGCGTTTGAAGGCTCTTCTCGAAGAACGCCCGGCACTCCTCGGTCGTCGGGCGCATGTCGCCCGGAAACATACCGTTACAGCTGTAGGTATTGATCTCCCCTGCCTCCACAGCCGCCTTGAAGCGGTTATAAACACCCGAATCAAATCGTGCGGATCCCACGCAGACACCTCAACGTAGTCGGCTTTTGCGGGATAATCGTCCAAGCATTGCTGAAAATTGCGGCAAATTCCGAATTTCATATAATACGCGCTTTTCAGTTCATGCCGAAATAGTTGACCGAGTTGTTGAAGCAGATGTCACGAACGACTGCACCCACAACGTCCATGTTGCCCGTCATCTCGCCGTTTTCCATCATCGTGCCGAGGTAGTTGCACAGAATGCGGCGGAAGTAGTGGTGACGGGGATAGGACAGGAGCGAGCGGCTGTCGGTCAGCATACCGACGAACACGGCGAGGTGACCCGTTGCGGTCAGGTCGCGCAGGTGCTGCTCCATGCCAACCTTGTTGTCAAGGAACCACCAAGCGGGACCGTACTGCATCTTACCTCTTGCCTCGGAGCTCTGGAAGCAACCGATGAGCGTCATGATCTCGGTGTTCATCTTGGGATTGAGGTTGAACACGATGGTCTTGGGAAGTGCGCTCTCGTTGTTCAGGCGGTCGAACAGGCGGGAAAGGTTGGTGATGCTGTTGGTGTCGGAAATGGTATCAAAGCCGGTGTCAAGACCGAGCTTTGCAAGCATGATCGCATTGTTGTTACGCATAGCGCCGATATGAACCTCGGTCGCGATGTTGTAACGCGCATACATCCTCATCAGAGAGTAGGTCAGATAGCCCTTGAAGGTCTCGGTCTCCGCAAGATCGGGCGTGCCGCCTGCGAGCACCTTGCAAAGCACCTTTTCAGCCTCCTCTGCGGTCGCTACGGGCAGGATGCGCTCAACGGCGATATCACTTGCCTTCGCTCCCACCTTTAGGAACGCCTGCAGACGCAGCTCCAGTGCCTTTTCAAGGTCTGCGATGGACTTGATCGCATGGGTCTGCTCCTCGAGCTTACCAAGGAAGGTGCGGTACAGGGGGGCATCGATGTTCATGATCTTATCCGCACGGAATGCGGGTGCGACCGTGAACTTGTAGCCCTTTTCCTTGATCTTTTCAAAGGTGGTCAAGTCGTCGAACACCTCGTTCGTGGTGAACAGGTGCGCCACGTTCGAGCCCTCGATCAGAGACTGCGGGGTGACGTTGTTGGCGCGAATGTACGCGTTGCACTCCTCCCAGATCGCCTCTGCGTTATCGGCGTTGATCTCCTTGGTGCAGCCGAAGAATTCCTCCAGCTCTACCTGCGACCAGTGGTACAGGGGGTTGCCGAATGCGGTGCCGAGAACCGTGCAGTAGGTGATGAACTTTTCCTTATTGGAAGCGTCACCCGTGATATACTTCTCGTCCGCGCCGTAGTTTCTCATCAGTCTCCACTTGTAGTGGTCGCCTGCCAGCCAGATCTCGAACACGTCGGAAAAGAGCTTGTTCTCAAGTATCTGCTTTTCGGGCAGATGGCAGTGATAGTCAAAAATCGGCATATCCTTTGCAAAGCCGTGGTACAGCTTTTTTGCCGTTTCGGTGTTCAGAAGAAAATCCTTGGTAATGTAGCTCATAATCGTTCTCCTTATATATTTTTTATTAGTTTACCAATTTAACTGCTCCGCCACGCGCAGGATCTCGCCCCAGACCAGATCCTCGCACCATCGGTGCTCGCGAGGGGTTACGGTGAGCGTGCACGCATCGGGTGCATTCTCTTTTGCATAAATCTTTTGCACGGTCTCATATCCGCGCTTGACACCCGCGATCGGGAAAATGTTATCCTTGACGCCCGCAATAATGCTGAAATTGCGAGGGGCGATGAGACACGCCAGATCCTGCATTTCAAACCATTGGAATGCTCCGGGAATGTAGTTGCAGGTACAATGGTACATCGCCATGATCGAATCCTCATACGGGCAGAATGCACAGCTGGGCGCGCAGATCTTGATCCTCTCGTCGTAGCACGCGGAATAGAAGGTTGCGGTGCCGCCGCCCGAGTTACCCGTAACGACTACCTTTTCGGTGTCGCACTTGGGGAAGGACGCCGCCAAGAGGTCAATCGCCTTATGCACGTCCCAGACGCGCTCGGCAAGGATGGTGCGCCCGATCTGGAGCGCCTGCATAGCGGTGTAGGCACAGTTGTTGTAGCAGTCGCCGTCGGCAATACGCGGGCATCGCTCACCCATACCGCGTTGCTCAATGCAAAGCGTTGCAAAGCCGCGCTTGACCGCCTGGATACCGAACTGTCCGCGAGGCTGATAGTCGATATCATGGTCGTACAGGATCTTTCCGACGGAGTTATGGAAGCCCGTGGAGTGCCCCTGCAGGGTGATGGCAACGGGATATTTCTCCTTGTTGCCCTCGGGAAGGAGCAGATAGCAAGGAACACGGTAGCCCTCCTCACTTTGGAAGGTGAAGCGGGTTTCGGTGTAGCCGTCGCGCTGTTCGGTGTATTCAATCTGCAGATCGGGATCGCATACAGGCTCCGCCTCGATCAAGGAAAGCCCCGAAAGCTCCATGAATTTTGCACGGACATCCGCCTTCCATGCCTCATAGTCGGCGCGGTCGTCGTATGCCAGCTTTTGCTCGATCGTGGGATAGAGCAATTTGTGGCAGGGCTGCTCCTCATATTGATAAAATTTTGGATAAGACTGTTGTGCGCTCATCGCTCAAATGCTCCTTTCAAAAATCCAAAGCGGAAAGGTCGATCTGTACGACCTCGCGCCGTCCGTTCTGCGTGGTGTCGAAGTTGATGTACTTCCCTCCCCACACAAATCTCGCGTTCGGGTCGGTGCGGATGTCAGTGATGCCGTGCGGCGTTACGGTCTTGACGCGCAACAGCTCGCGCTCCTTGCCCGTTTCGATGCTGTATGCCATCAGATAGCGATAGCCGTCGATCTCGTAGCCGTCGCCAATGATATATTTGCCGTTTGGCGCCATGTTACAATGGATATCGGGATTGTGCGTGCCGTGGAAATACGGCATATCGTATTCCACCCACGTGCCTGCATCCACGTCGATAACGTACATGCTCTTCTTGTCCCCTTCCACGGTGCAATGTGCCAGAAGATCCTTATCGGAGAGCCACAGATAGTGCGAGAAATAGGTATTCTTCAGCACGGCGCGGCAGTTGCCCTCAAGGTCGGAGATGACCAAAGAGGACGACCAATCCGGACATTCGGGTGTCATAAAGTTGCGCACGAGCATAAGGAAGCGATCGGAGGTCGTGTTAAAGGTGATGTGGTTGATCAGAATCTTTTGGTCGGGCGAAAAGCCTACTATGGGCGCGAGCTTATCGTAGGAGACGATCTGTCGGGACTTGCCCGTTTCCATGTCCACGAAGAAAACGCCGTCCGTAGCGGGTGCGTTGACGTTGGCATATTCGTCGGTAAAGCCCGCGTAGCCATAGCCCGGGCGAAAAGCAAAGATGCGCCCGAAGTTGACACCCAAGCCCCATTTGCCGTCGGGAGACACGCACGCGGTGGCGCGGTCGGCGTATTTCTTCTCGCCCGTGACGTAATCGTGCATCACGGTCATGAATTTGCCGTTCTCACAAACGTTGTAGTAAACGGTGTTCTCCAGCGCGGGGTGATACTGGAGCATCGCGCCCTGCTGGAAGTTCCACGCGGTGGTTTCGGCAAACTTGACGAACGTTCCGTCCTCAAGGTAGCCCAGCTCGCAAACGGCATCCGCCTTTTGCAGTCGATCCATGAAGAGCACGCGGTGGCACAAATGCTTGCCGCGCTCACCCGTGGCGCGCATATCGTAATATGCGAAGAAATAATGCGCATCGTCCTGCGGATTCAGGATTTTGAGATCTTTATAGTATGCACTGATAAATTCGTTCATGCTCTCTCCTTTACAAAGTAACGCCGTCCTTGAAGATTGCGATGTCATAGTAGCCGTTGGCCTCACTTTTGGATTCCTCTCCGTCTGCAACGCGACGGCAAAGAGCAAAAAGCTTTTCGGCTTCCGCGCCCATGTCTGCGCCATCAAGAAGAACCCCTGCGTTGAAATCGATCCAATGCGACTTCTTCTGCGCCAGTGCGTTATTGGTTGCGATCTTGAGTGTGGGAACGGGAGCTGAGAGCGGCGTGCCGCGACCCGTGGTGAAGAGGATCATGTGAGCGCCCGATGCCGCAAGGTTGGTCACGGCAACCATGTCGTTTCCGGGGCCGTTGACCAGATACAGTCCGCCGTCGGATTCGGGAGTCTCGCCGAAATTCAACGCGCCGCAAAGCGGAACCTTGCCGGCCTTTTGCACGCATCCGAGCGATTTTTCCTCCAGCGTGGAGATGCCGCCCGCAATGTTTCCGGGTGAGGGATTGTCGGCAATGCCCTCTCCGTGATCGATAAAGTACTGACGGAACGCACGGATCATATTCGCCGCCGCGTCAAAGGTTGCCTGATCCTTGGCGCGCGAGAGCAGGAGCTGCTCTGCACCGAAGACCTCGGGGATCTCGCTCATGAGCACCGTGCCGCCAAAGGCTGTGTGAAGCTCCATCGCACGTCCGACAAGCGGGTTTGCGGTGATGCCGCTGTAGCCGTCGCTGCCACCGCACTTGACGGCGATGCGAAGCTTGGAAAGCGGCACCTCGGTGCGCACATCCTGCGCCATGAGTGCCTTGAGCTCGTCAAGGATCTTCATGCCGTCCGCGATCTCGTCCTCGCAATCCTGAATGCTCAGAAAACGAACGCGCTCGGGGTCGGTGTCGGCAAGAAGTGCCTGCATATCCTCCATGAGGTTGTTCTCGCATCCAAGTCCCAGAACGAGCACGCCGCCCGCGTTCGGGTGGCGGCTCAGTCCGCACAGAACCTTTTGCGTGGTTGCAAGGTCACCGCCAAGCTGAGAGCAGCCGTAGGGGTGCGTGAGCGCCTTGGCACCGCTTTTCTCGGCCAGTGCCTTTGCCACGTCGTTGATGCAGCCGACCGTGGGAACGATCCACAATTCGTTTCGGATACCCACGTCGCCACTCTTACGGACATATCCCATAAAACTGCCGCTCTTCTCGCCAACGGGTGCGGTAGCTGCGGGCTCGTAATACCAATCTCCCATACCCGAGAGATTGGAGCGCAGGTTCACGGGAGAAACCTGTTCGCCTGCGGCAATATCCTTCTTCGCCGAGCCGATCGGAAAGCCGTACTTGATGATCTTCTCGCCTGCGGCGATATCGGTCAACGCGTATTTTTGCCCATCGTCGTGTACCTCGACGTTATCCGCCTCATGAATTCGCATGTGCTGCTACCTCCGGTGCAAGATAGGAGAGGTCCTCGCCCCACCATTCCTTGTTGGCAAGGATCTCGGTGATGCCGTATTTCTGCATTTTTTCAATGATCTCGGGTGCGTCACTCGGCGTGCCCTTCTTGTAAAGCTCAATGAGCTTTGCAAAGGAGAAGATCAGATGCTCGGGCGACTTGCCAAATCTCTTTCGGTACTCAAGCAAGGACGGAAGCACGCGCACCTTGAACTTGCTGACAGAGTTGAGCGAGATCGCGCTCAGATAATGCTTGATGTAGGGGTTGGAGAAGCGGATCAGCACGTTCTCTGCGTACTCCTCCAGCTCCTCGCGCGGCAGATCCAGCGTGGGAATGATCTCCTCAAAGAGGCAGGTGCGGATAAAGCCGCTCATCTTCTCATCGTCCATGCAAGACTTGACGGTGTCAAAGCCCGACAGAAGGGCGTACGGCACCATGGAGGTATGCGCACCGTTGAGAATGCGTACCTTTCTCGTGCGGTAACGCTCGAGGGCATCCTTGGTAACGATGACATTGAGCCCCGCCTTTGAGAACGGCAGTTCTTTTTCAAGATCGTACTCGGTTTCAATGACCCACAGATGGAAGAACTCAGAGGTGTTGATCATGTTGTCCTCGTAGCCGAGGTTCAGCTCCTCGCCCTTGGGATATCCCGTGTTGATACGGTCAACAAGCGTGTTGCAGAACACGTTTTCCTGTTCAACCCACGCCTTGAAATCGGCACCCAGATTCCACAGATCCGCATACTGCAGCACGGTCTTTTTCAGGTTGTCACCGTTGCGGTCGATCAATTCGCAGGGCAGGAACACAAATCCGCCCAGCCCCTTTTCAAAACGACGCTTGAGAAGCAGGGTCAGCTTTGCGGGGAATGCCGCGGGTGGCGCGTCGGTGATCTTGTCGTCTGCGCGGAACTCGATGCCCGACTCGGTGGTATTGGAAATGATGTAACGCGCGTCGGGGTTGTCCGCCAATGCCAGATACGCCTCAAAATCCTCGTAGGGCTTGATGCAGTGAGAGATTACGTCGATCTTGCTGATCTCCACGCCCTCGGCACCGCGAACGATGTGGGTATAATCACAGTTCTGCGCCGTGAGCATGTCGCACATACCCTGCTCAATAGGCTGGACGACCACGACGTTGCCGTCAAAGAGGTTGGCATCGTTAAGTTTTTGCAGCATCCAATCTGCAAATCCGCGAAGAAATCCGCCCTCGCCGAACTGAATGACTCGAATAGGTCTGTTGGTTTTCATAATGTTACTTCCTTTTTGTATTTTCTGCCGCAAAAGCGTTATAAAGCTTCTTCGCGGCGTGGTATGCAAGCTTGGGCTTGCGGTATTCGTTCATAATGCCCTTGTTGTTAAAACCGCGTGCGCGGTTGAGGCCCGCCTCAAGACAGGTGCGCATATCAAAAAACTGCCAGATGAAGGAGCCTGCCACGTCGGGGTGGTCGTGGAAGAGCTGCAGACAATGAGAAATTTGCTTTGCCTGATTCTCCTCGCACCAGAGGATGTTCTCATCGTCGTGGCATCCCGCGATGGCGGCACAGCCGAACTCGCTCATGACGATGGGCTTGTGATCCATGCCAAGCTCCTGCATTTTTACGCAGAACCCTTCAAGGAATTTCTCCCACGCGTCGTCCTCATAGCCGTAGTACCAGCCGAAATACTGGTTGAGGCAGATCAGATCGCAAAATTCCCAGCAAATGTCGTTGTCGGGATGGCAGGACGCGTAAACCACGAGGCGGTTTCCGCCGTTTTCCTTAAGAAACTCGTAGTAAAGCTTACTCATTGCGTATAATGGATTGTGCGTCAAAGCGGTTATCAACACGAACCGACAGGCGGTGTTCACCCGCCTTGACGTCGGGAACGATGAAATCAAACTGCGAAAAGCCGCCGTAGTGCGAGCCGAGGTATTCGCCGTCCAGCCAGACCTCTGCCTCGGTCATCACCGCGCCGAAGCAAAAGCGCAGACAGCCGCCTGCGGTGTGGAACTTCTTTTCATACCACGCCACACCCTCGTAGGTCAAAAGCCCCCGCTCAGTGTTCCAGACGGACGGAACCACCACGGTGTACCCGTACGGAATTCCGAGATACCACGCGGTTTTCTTGCCGCAATCCAAGGGATCCTTGCGAAAGTTCCACGCGCCATCAAGGCTTTGCGTACGGCAAACGATATGCTCTTCAAACAAACGTGGCATAAAAACCTCCGTTTTCATTGTATATCATCTTTATTATAAACCATTCATATCGATAAAATAATATAATATCGTTCATCTATTTTGCAAATCGTTCAATTTTCAACTCTTTTTTGATCAAAAATCGGTTTAAATGTTGAAAATCATTCAAGCTTGTGCTACAATATGGGAGAAAGGAGTGATCCCATGGCTGTCAATCTTGACAATATGCTCTACCGGCACGGCTGGCATAATTGCCACGTAGATTACTACGAGGGCTACCGCACCCAAATGCTGGATTTTCATGCGCACGACTATTACGAGATCAGCCTGATCCTCTCGGGCTACGTCAAGGTCTTTCTGTCCGATCACGTGCAGGAGGGTACGGAGAGCCGCATCGTGCTTTCAAGTCCCCAAACACCGCATTTTATCTATCGCAATCCCGACGTGTTTTACAGTCGGCTCAATCTGCTTTTTTTCCATGAATATCTTGCGGACTACGTTCCCGAATGGGAGCTGCTGCGCACGGTGTTCGGCAAAAGCGGGCGCGTGATCACCCTGCGTGCGGAGCAAACGGCGTTTTGCAAGGAGAAGATCCGCAAGATCGAGTGCGAATCGGAGCCGTTCCGTCAGCGTCTGCTCATTCTCTGCCTGCTCTCGCACCTGTCGGAGCTCGTTGGATCGGACGCCACCACATCCTCACAAATTCCCCACTACGTCACAGAGGCACTGACTTATATCGGCGAGCACTACCCAGAAAAGATCCTTGCCGAGGATCTGGCGTGGAAGCTCGGGATCGGGCGCACGACGCTGATGACCGCGTTCGAGAAGCACACGGGCAGCACGCTCGGTGACTATCTGATGCGTTGCCGTGTCAAAAACGCCACGCGGATGCTACGTACAGGACTGACCGAGCAAGGCGCTGCCGAGGCGTGCGGTTTCGGGGACGTTTGCAACCTTATCCGCGCCTTCAAGCGTTGCCACGGCATGATGCCGCGACAATATCTGCCGGCGGAAAAATAGGCAGTCAGACTATTTTTATTGTACCACAAAAACCAAGCGCTGTCAACCAAAAAAGAAACCGCGAGAGGCATTTTAGTCTCTCGCGGTCTCTGTTTATTCTTCTTCCTCGTCCTCGTCGGGACGGCTTTGCGCAAGCTGTGCCTTGATCATCATGTCCTTGACCTTCATCAGGCGCGTCGTGTTGCCGCGCTCGTTCTCGTCAAGCTTCATTTTGATCGACTTGATCGTAGCAAGATACTGAGGCATCAGAATGTATTCCAGCGCATTGACGCGGCGGCGCGTGCGCTCGATCTCCTCTGCCAACAGCTGTGCCGTTTTCTCAAGCTCCGCCATACGCATCAAGTCCTCCATGATCCCGCTCAGCTCTCGCAGAGAGGAATCCAGCTCGCCCGACGTGAATGCCATGCCGTAGTTGTAGCTGTCGCTGTTTCCCTCGGACAGCACTCGCAGGCGGAACACAGGAACCGTGACGCTCATGATATTCTGATAATCCACCGCCAGCTCCCCTTCCTTTTTGGGACAGATGAGTGCCTCCTCCAGCATTTTGGGACTGCTGACGGCACTTGCCACCGTAAAGGAACGG
This sequence comes from Eubacteriales bacterium, assembly GCA_045597145.1. Taxonomy (GTDB): domain Bacteria; phylum Bacillota; class Clostridia; order Oscillospirales; family CAG-272; genus UMGS1865. The sequence goes on along the minus strand of JAZODU010000008.1, from coordinate 31,882 downwards.
TAGACGTCGGTAAGAGCCTTTTCGACCTTCTCACGCAAAAGCTTGTCCTCGCGGACGACGTCAAGGAACTGCTTCATCAATTCATCTCGCTTGTCCTTGAGCAGCTTATGCCCCTTGCGTGCGGTCTGATAGCGCGTTTGAATGCGCTTCATCTCCATACGCGTGGGATTGACTCTGAGCTCAGCCATATTACTTGCCCTCGCTCGGCCAGTACTTTTCGATCATTTCGGGCTTGATACGCTTCATCTCGCTCTTGGGAAGCAGCGACAACAGCTTCCAGCCCAAATTCAGCGTTTCCTCGATCGAACGGTTTTCATAGAAGCCCTGATTGATATACTGCGCCTCGAACTCGTCGGCAAACTTTGCGTACAGACGGTCGATCGGAGAGAGTGCCGCCTCACCCAGAACCACCATCAATTCCTTTGCCTCCTTACCGCGTGCGTATGCGGCAAAAAGCTGGTTCATGGTGCTTGCGTGATCCTCACGGGTCTTCCCTTCACCAATTCCCTTGTCCTTCAGTCGCGACAGCGACGGAAGCACATCCACGGGCGGCAGGTATCCCTTGCGGTACATTTCACGCGAGAGAATGATCTGTCCCTCGGTGATATAGCCCGTCAAGTCCGGAATCGGGTGGGTCTTATCGTCCTCGGGCATGGTCAAAATCGGGATCATGGTGATCGAGCCGTCCGAGCCCATCTTTCTGCCCGCACGCTCGTACATGGTTGCAAGGTCGGTGTAAAGGTAGCCGGGATAGCCGCGGCGGCCGGGCACCTCCTTACGTGCGGCGGAAACCTCACGCAGAGCCTCGGCATAGTTGGTGATGTCGGTGATGATGACCAGCACGTGCATATCGCACTCGAACGCCAGATACTCGGCGGCGGTCAGTGCCATACGGGGCGTGGAGATACGCTCGATAGCGGGGTCGCTCGCCAGATTGACGAAGAGCACGGTGCGATCGATCGCGCCTGTCTTCTTGAAGTCGGAGATAAAGAAATCCGCTTCCTCGAAGGTGATACCCACGGCGGCAAAGACCACCGCGAACTTATCGTCCTTGTTTTTTACCTTTGCCTGACGCGCGATCTGCGCCGCCAGATTTGCGTGCGGAAGACCCGAGCCCGAAAAGATCGGGAGCTTTTGTCCGCGCACGAGGGTGTTGAGTCCGTCGATGGTGGACACACCCGTTTGAATGAACTCGGAGGGATAGTAGCGTGCTGCGGGGTTGATGGGCGTGCCATTGATGTCGAGATTCTTCTCGGGGATCAGACGCGCACCGCCGTCGATCGCCTCACCCATACCGTTAAACACGCGTCCGAGCATATTCTGCGACACGGGGAGCTCGACGCCATGCCCCGTAAAGCGCACCTTGCTGTTGGCAAGGTTGATGCCTGCGGCGGATTCAAAGAGCTGTACGAGCACGTTTCTGCCGTTGACCTCAAGCACGCGGCAACGGCGAACGTCACCGTTCGGAAGCTCGATCTCACCCAGCTCGTCGTATTTCACGCCGTCAACGCGCTTGACCAGCATCAAAGGGCCTGCCACTTCTTCGATTGTTCTGTATTCTCTGATCATGTGTCTGCCCTCCCTTATTCTTTCTCAACGCTCGCCACGAGCTGATCCAGCTGTGCGGCGATCTCGGTCTTGATCTTGGCAAATTCGTCCTTGTAATCATCGTTGGACGCGGTCTTTGCACGTCCGATGCTCTCGTGCACGGGCAGATTGCAAACGTCCTCGATGTCAGCCCCCGCCGCGATCGCACGGCGGGCGCGATCCTCGTAGGTGAAGATCATATCAAGCAGTCCGTACTGCTTTTCAAGAGGCGTGTAGCAGTCGATCTCCGCAAATGCGTTCTGCTGCAGGAAGTCCTCGCGGATCGACTGTGCAATATCCAAGGTCAGGCGGTCGTCGGCGGACAGCGCGTCCATACCAACCAGCTTCACGATCTCCTGTAGATCCGCCTCGACCTGCAGGGTCTTGAGGCAGCGTCCCGTATAATTCATCCAATCCTTTGCCACGTTCTCCGAGAACCAGCCCGAGAGGCGGTCGCGGTAGAGCGAGTAGGAGTTAAGCCAGTTGATCGCCGGGAAATGACGGCGATACGCCAGCGACGCATCCAAGCCCCAGAACACCTTTACGATACGGAGCGTTGCCTGCGTGACGGGCTCGGAGATATCACCGCCCTGCGGCGAAACCGCACCGATCGCGGAGAGCGCGCCCTCGCGTCCGTCGGCACCAAGGCACACGACCTTACCCGCGCGCTCGTAGAACTGCGCCAGGCGCGAGGTCAGATATGCGGGATAGCCCTCCTCACCGGGCATCTCCTCCAAGCGTCCCGACATCTCACGCAGAGCCTCTGCCCAGCGGGAGGTCGAGTCGGCAATGACCGCTACCGAATATCCCATATCACGGAAATACTCCGCGATGGTAATACCCGTGTAAATGGACGCCTCGCGTGCCGCAACGGGCATGTCCGAGGTGTTTGCGATCAGAACGGTACGCTCCATGAGCGACTTGCCCGTTTTGGGGTCGACCAGCTCGGGAAATTCACGCAGAACATCGGTCATCTCGTTGCCGCGCTCGCCACAACCGATATAGACCACCAGATCCACGTCACTCCACTTTGCAAGCTGATGCTGAACCACCGTTTTGCCCGATCCGAAGGGACCGGGAACACACGCCGTTCCTCCCTTTGCAATCGGGAACAGCGCATCGATGACGCGCTGACCCGTGATCATGGGGTCAACGGGAGGCAGCTTTTCCTTATAGGGGCGCGAAACGCGCACGGGCCACTTCTGAATCAGCGTGATGTCCGTGATGGTTCCGTCCTCGTATTTGATCTTACCGATGCGGTCGGTGACGCGGAAGTCGCCCGAGCGCATTTCAACGATCGTGCCGCTGACGTTCGGCGGTACCATGATCTTGTGCAGGATCACGTCGTTTTCCTGCACCGTACCGTACACGTCACCGGGACCTACCTTGTCGCCGAACTTGACTGCGGCATCAAAGTGCCAGACCTTTTCGCGGTCCAGCGCGGGCTCGTCGATCCCGCGCGTCAGATTGGCACCTACCTTTTGACGCATCGTTTCCAAGGGACGCTGGATACCGTCGTAAATATTGGTCAGAAGCCCCGGACCCAGCTCAACGGACAGGGGTGCTCCCGTAGAAACGACCTTATCTCCGCGTCCGATACCCGCAGTTTCCTCATAAACCTGAATGGAGGCACGGTCTCCGTGCATTTCGATGATCTCACCGATGAGCCGACCGTTTCCTACGCGAACCACGTCGAACATATTCGCCTCACGCATACCCTCCGCAACCACCAGAGGTCCCGATACCTTCAGAATTTTTCCTTCAACCATGTTTTTATGAACCTTTCTTCTTTGTCAGATGCCTTATTCCTTAAACAGAATATCCGCACCCACTGCTCTCTCCACAGCAGAACGGATATTGTTCATTCCGTACCCCGTAGAGCCGCCCGCCGCGGGAATTGAGATCACCGCAGGCATGGGCATATCCTTGTAGCGATTCATGTCTTCCTCGATCTGCATCGCGTAATTTTCCGTGATAAAGATCACGCCGAAATTGCCGCTTTTTGCCATCGCATGCAGCTTTTTTGCCGCTTCCTCCGCGCTGCTGACGTCCTCGACGGCAAAGCCGAGAGCCATAAAGCCCAGCACGGTGTCGCGTTCACCTATAATCCCTATTTTATACATAGCTATCACGAATCCTTTCGCGGATGGTCTGCGTGTCAACGCCCGCTTCCTTGCCCGAGAGCACGATCCGCAGGTTACGCACCTCGTATTCGTGCGCCAGGAGGAACGCAACCATGACCTCAAGCCCCATGGGGATAAATTTCGCCTCACGAATGATCTTCATCAAGGCGTTATCCGCGATCCGCTCTGCCGCCGTCAAGGATTTGTCGCTGACGTAGAACAGATCTGCAAAATCACGGTAATCGCTCCTCTTCAGGCATACCCAAAGTGTGTCCTCGCCCGATGCGTAGCACTCCAGCAACGCCCCTGTTGAAAGCTGTCCGCCCGAAAGCAAAGCCTCCTCCAAAAGCATTCTGCCTGCCTCTCCGCTCCGCATACGCAGAACGCGCAACAGGATCATAAGGTTCGTCAGATCGATCTTTGCGGTAACGATACGCAAAACGTAGTCGTTCTTGGACGCCCTTGCCGCCTCCAGCATATCCGCATAGCAAGCGCGATCCAGAATCAGATCCACCACCTGCGGGTTATTGGTTTTTGCAAACGTCGCAACCGCTTCTGCGGCGGCCGTGCGCATCTCACTCGGAAATGCGTCGAAAACGCCCGTGGCAACGGCCTGCACGACCTGCTCCGCCGACACCGAGCCGAAATCAAACATCATGGAATAGGGCTCGATCCCGCGCGCGGCGCATTTGATCGCCGCCTTGAGATTGTTGCAATCGTAAGGATAGAGCCACAGCAAGAGAGCCCCGCTGTCGGGTACCAGCTCGGTCACTCTCGCATACGCGCTTCGCAAAATTCCCAGCAGGGTTTCCTCGCGCGCCACCGCACCGCTTTCCTCGCTTCGACACAGCGTTACGCCGTATTCCGCAAGGAGCGCATACGCCTCGTCGGCGCTTTTTGCCTCCGCCAGTTGTGCTATACGGTCGCGTCCGACGATCGCATTTTCAAGCGTGCGCACATTTGCACTGCCGAATAAATAATCAGCCATCCGTCACACCGCCCTTCGTCAATGCTGACCTCTGGCATCGAACAGCGCATGGCTGACGTCACCCTCAAGCTCCTGGCGAAGCTGTGCAAACAGCAGCGCGAGCGAGCAATTGGATTCCACCGAGCCGCAACGAAGGATCAGACCTCCGTCGATAGCAACGGTGTGCGAGGAAAGCTTCAATCTTGCAAGCTTTTTCTCCTCCACCTTACCGCCAAGCTTCTGCTTTGCGCCCTCGACCACCGCCTTGCCGACGCGGTCGCGGTCGCGCTGATTCAGAAGCACCTCGTATTTTTCGGGTTCCTCGGCATCCTCCCCGTCGTACAGTCTGGATTTCTCTTCCGCATCCAGTTGCTCGAGCATTGCCGCACAAAGAAGCCCTACCAACAGGTCGGTATAATTTTGGTCCGCCAGCTTTTTCGTTCCGTCAAGAGCTCCCGCAAACACGTCGTCGATCAGCTCGCTTCGGGTCGCCAGCATCATATTCCGCTTTGCCGTCATAGCGGTTGCTCTGGCACGTGCAACACGCTCCATGCCCTCTCGCTCCGCCGCCTCGGAAAGCGTTTCCTTGATCGCCTCGGCACGTGCCGCGTATTCGGCGGTGATCCTGTCGCATTCCACTTGCGCGTCAGATAGGATCTTGTCCGCCCGAGCCTGCGCCTCGGCAAGAATTTTATCGGTTATTTTTTCAAGTCCGTTCAAAGACATCCCGTCCTTCTCCTTTCCGTATTCGCGGTAAAAAATTACCGTATCTTACGCCATCAGGATCAGCATCAGGGAGATCAAGAGTGCCAGAATTGCGTAAAGCTCTACGAAGGAAGCGGAAATAACTGCCTTACCGACCGCGTCGGGACGCTTTGCAAGAACGGCTACGCCTGCGGCTGCAACCTCGCCCTGCTTGATCGCGGAATAGTAGCCACCAAAGGCGATGGGCAGTGCCGCAAAGAGGTAGTAAGCACCCTGCATGGTGGTCAGCTCCGCGCCGTTACCGCCGAAAATCCCTGCGGAAACGAGGATCATAAAGCCTGCAACCAGACCGTAGATACCCTGCGTCATGGGAAGTGCCTGGAGCAGCATGGATTTACCGTACTTCTCGGGCTCCTCGCTGATGAGCCCCGCAGTTGCACGTGCGACCGTATTGACACCTCTGGCAGAGCCGAAGCCTGCGATCAAGGTAGCAAGTCCTGCGCCAAGCACGGCGAGGTTCTGTCCTGCAAAAATCTGACTGATAAATTCGACGAATTTCATTTTTGAATTCTCCTTTTTGATTTTTTATAATTTTTTAATTACTTTCCTGAATGTCTTCCGAGTATTCCTCCGCCGGAAGCGCGGGCGAGAAGGGCTTGCCGCCGTCCTCGTAGAATTTTCCGAAGAACTCAATGTACTGCAAGCGCGCCGCATGCACAAAGGTTCCCAGAATATTGATCGCAATGTTGAGCACGTGTCCCAATATCATAACGATCAGCATAAAGATGAATCCGACCGGTCCCGTAGCACCAAGCCCCGTCATCATGTTGATGACCTGACCGATTACACCCGCGACAAGTCCCAAAGCAAGGATTCTCGAATACGAGAGCAGATCCGATGCAAAGCTGATCAGCGCGTACAAGCCGCCCAATCCTTTCATCAGCCACCCCGTAAAGGTTTTCTGCGCCAGACCCTTGCAAAGCAGGATCGACGCAAAGCCTGCGATCAGCACGTAGACACCGATGCCCGACATCTTTTCAAACGTTGCCAACAGCTCCGCGGAGCCCTGCCCCGGGAAGAACATATTGGCAAACGCTTTGGGCGCGAGCAGGTCAAGACCCGCAAACAAGATAAAATACGGTACGTTTGCACAGATCGCCTCAAGCCGCTGTCCGCCCTTCCAGGTCTGTATCAGGTTGATCAGCATACCCGCCAGCAGGTGGATCTCACCCATGGCAAGAGACACGAGCAAAAAGCCCGTCGGAGATTGGATCGGGTTGATGACACCCGCGAAGAACGCCTCAAGCTGCGTGACCTCGTCACCTCTTCCCGCCTCGGGGAAAAAGCTGTTGATGATCGCCTGCGGCAGATCTCCGAACCATCCGCCGAATAAAACGCCCATAAAGACGCAGGAAATACCGCAATAGCCGAACATCAGCAGCATGCGCCGCATCCCCTCGCGGGGATTGAGCAGCTTGATGCCGCCAAAGCAGGCAAGAATCAGCGCAAGTCCGTATCCGACGTCCGCAAACATCAAGCCGAAGATGATGAAATAGAAGATACTCATCACAAAGGTGGGATCGTACGTGCCGTATTTGGGATAGGCGTACATACCGATGACCCACTCAAAGGTCGATGCAAAGCCGTTGTTTTTGAGCAACACGGGCGGCTCCTCGCCGTCCTCGGGCTCGCCGATATCCACGGCGCACTCAAATGCGGACAGCGTTGCCGTCAGCTTGTCCACGCGGTTCTCGGGTACCCAGCCCTCAAGGATCGCGCAGTTTTTCGTGCGGATCAGCTTCTGCTTTTGCGTGCAGACGTTGAGCGTTGTTTGCTCGATGTCACAAAGAATTTCGACGTCGTCTAAAGCGTCGGACAGCTCCAGAAGCTCCTCGTCGATGCTTTCAAACTCATTTTCCAGCTCTCCGCGCCGCTTTTCAAGCAGATTATACGCGCCTTGCGCCGTTCCGTCAATTCCGTCAAAGCTTGCGCGGACGAATCCGCATTCCGCCATGGCGCGCGCCACGCGCTCCTCGTTCTCGCGGTGATAGGAAACGGCAAGATACCAGCCTCCCGCCTCACCCGAAACGGTTTCCACGTACGCACCCGCGCTCTCCAACACACCGATCGGCGGCTCCTTTGCAGGACACGACCCCAGCGTCAAGCCCGTGTGCACCGTACCGGCTTCCGATAGCGGCGCATCGTAGTCGAGCCACGGCAGAAGCGACTGCATCAGCGTATCCGCCCGTCGGCAAAGCGCGATGTTCTCCTCCCGTTTTGCCTGCAGCGCGATCGCTTTTTCCGCTACGGCATACGCACTTGCGTCACGTCCGTCGCGCAGGAACGCCTGACGGTCGACGTAATGCACGCACCGCCCGATCGTTGACTTGCGCCGTGTGTACTTGGCAAGCACAGGGATCGCCGCACGGATCGTGGTAAGCCGCGCTTGCGCGGTTGCGCGCGCGTCGTCGCTCTCGTGCAAAACGGACAGATCGCGTTCCCCGTCGCCTGCGGCGCGGTCAATATGAACGCATCGGAGATCCATCAATCGGCGTACAATGGTATCCGCGTCAGAGCTGTAGGCAAAGACGGTCAGCTTTTTCATTGTACTTATCGACATTTGGACATTAACCCCCTGACTACGATTTTTTCGGCACTGCGCTTGCGCAGACCGGCATCGGTCTTCAGCTTTTCAGCATCCTCCCGCGCCTCCCCTGCCATGCGTTGAAGCATTGCCGCCGTGCGCTCACGCAGCTGTTCCATCATAGCCGCGATCGCCGCCTCGGTCTCGCGCTCGGTCGCGTCACACGCTTCCCGTCCGCTCGCCTCCGCCTCGGCAATCATCTGTTGCGCGCGCTCTCTTGCTTCTTCAACGAGCTGCTCGGCACGTGCCTCGGTCTCCTTGATTTTTCGAATGGAATCCCTTGACATAAAACCTCCATGCGGTTTCCCGTCATTTTTGTTTTTTCGGGAACATTTCCCGTTTTTTATCGGCATTTTATCCAAAAAACACCAATACGATTTTAGTATACCATATTTTACTTACAAATGCAAGCGTTTTATGTCGATTTCTTATTGTTTTTAATTTCACAAAACATCGTTTTTCCCGATCGGCGCGCGCCATTCCGCCCCCGGGGTCTTTTTCGTCGGATTTTTAAAAAAGATCAGCTCCACGCCGCACGGATACATGCCGTCGGGTGAGAACGGCGGACGTGCTTTTCGCTTTCCCTCAAGGAACAGCCCCTCGATCTGCTCGCGCGGCAGGATCTGCTCCTCATCGATGCGCCAGAGCTGCGCCGTGCGCCGCCGCGCAAGCGTTGCATCCACGCCATCTCCCGCAAGCGTGCTTTCACACAGAAAGGCGACGAGCGCCTCCCGTTCCCACACGCATTGCATGGAAAAGCGATACTGCCGCGTGCGAAAGCGCGCCTTGTCCCGCACGTCCGCAAGTGCAAGAAACTCCTGCCGCACGCGCTCGCCGTACACACCACAGATCCATTCCATGCACTTTTGCGCCAGCGCGCGATAATACGCCGCGATCTGCTCGTGGGCGCGCGGCAAAGCCAGCACTGCATCGGCGCGCAGCAAAAGCTGATATCCCTCGCGCACCGCGTCGTGCAGCTCCACTCTTTCCGTATCCATATTCTCCCCCCTCCTTTTCCTTCCATACTCTCTCTATTCAAAATATGCGGGTAATATGATCGCGTCACAAAAAAATCTTGCCCGAGGTGATTGCAAAAACGGGCAAGATGTGGTATGATTAAAGGAGAATCAAACGAAAGGATCCTTTTATGGTTGACGTTTCTGTTGTTGCCTGTGGCTCGTACGATGCCGCAGAGGTCAAAGATGCGCTGAAGGCGCTTCTGTCCCCTTTGGGGGGCTTGGACTGGGTCACGCATGGCATGCACGTCGTGATCAAGGCAAATCTCGTGTCCATGATGAAGCCCGACGCCGCCGCCACAACGCACCCCGCGCTTTTGTGCGCACTGGTTGAGATGCTGAAGAAGAGAGGCGCCGAGGTCGTTATCGGTGACAGCCCCGGAGGACTTTATAATTCGCTCGCCGTCAACCGCGTTTACACCGCCACGGGTATGCGCGAGGCGGAGGCAGCGGGTGCTGTCCTCAATCAGGATTTCTCCACCGCCGAGGCAAAGCACTCGCACGCTCTTGCCGCGCATGAATTTACGTACACGGCATATCTTGACCGCGCCGATGCAATCATTGATTTCTGCAAGCTCAAAACGCACGGCATGATGGGCATGAGCGCCGCCGCAAAGAATATGTTCGGCGTCGTTCCCGGCACCTTCAAGCCCGAGTATCATTTCCGCTACCCCGACCACAAGGATTTTGCGTCGATGATGGTGGATCTGAACACTTATTTTGCCCCCAAAATGAAGCTTTGCATCGTTGACGCGGTGGTCGGCATGGAGGGCAACGGTCCAACGCAGGGCAAGCCGCGACAGATCGGTGCGCTTCTGGCATCCCATTCGCCCCACGCAGCCGACCTTGCCTGCGCGCACCTGATCGGACTTGGCGTCAAGGACGTGCCCACGCTTGCCGTGGCACAGGAGCAGGGGCTGATCCCCGATTCGGTTGCGGGGCTCTCGGTATCCGGTGATCTTGACCGCTTCACCGTCAGCGATTTTGAAAATATTCACGTGCACCGCAGTCTGCAATTCGAGGGGCACGGGAAGTTTGCGGCAATGTTCGTACGCTCAGCTCTCCGTGCCGAGCCGCGTCCGTCTAAAAAGGCTTGCATCGGCTGCCAAAAATGCGCCGAGATCTGCCCCGCACACATCATTACGATGAAAAACGGCATCCCCGTGATCGACCGCACGCGCTGCATCACCTGCTTCTGCTGTCAGGAGTTCTGCCCCGTTGGCGCGATGAAGGTGCACCGTCCGCTCATTGCCCGTATTCTCAACCACAGAAAGTGATCCCGATATGGAAAAATTGACCGATTGGAGCTGTCGGCTTGTCCCCGATGCCATTTACGGCACAGAGCGAGCCGCCGATGCGATCGCGGATCTGCATACGCGATTCGGGTTCGACCGCTTTTACGTGACACTGGACTATTACGCCGAGCGCGAGTCGGTTTCGGCGTTCCGACTGCGACACGACCGTGCGATCGCGTCGCTCCGTACGCATCTGCCTCGCACCGTCCGCCTGTTTCCGCTCACCGCCCTGCAACTGACGCCCACGCCGGCGCAAAACAAGGACGTGGAGCGTCTGCGCTTTTCCGACGCACGCTATCTTCCGCTGGCACTCCCCCTGACGGCTTACGCCGATTGGATCGACACTGCGCTCAATCAACTGCTTTACAAGCGGCATTTCCCGCTGCTGTTGCTGTCATTTGAGCTTTGCATGGTTCTCTATCCGCCCGACGTCATCGAAAAGCTGATGCGCATACCCGGTGCGGCGTTTCAGTTCGGCTACAAGTCCTTGTGCGATCCAGCGGTCTGTCGCGTCATTTCCGCACTCCTGCATCGCGGTGCCCCGATTCTGCTCGGCACATCGGTCAACACGCCCGAAAAGAGCAACGCCTTTGACCTTGACTACTACCTTTCGTGTGCCGCGCACCATCTCAGCCGTGCGGATTTCCAACGGCTTACAAGGCACAGCCGCGCCCTATCACTCACCTGACGGCTCACCGCGCCGCTCGCAGTACTTCAGGCGCGTTGCCTCGCCGCCGCGCAAATGGCGCTCCTGCTTATTTTTCAGCAGAAGCTCTTGGACCTCTGTATAAAGCGCACGGTTGACGCTCTTGAGTCCGCGCGTCACGTCCTTATGTACGGTGCTTTTACTGATGCCGAACGCCTCTGCCGCCGCGCGTACCGTTGTGCCGTGCTCCACGAGGTATTCCCCCAGAAGCACGCACCGCTCCCTCTGATTCCACTCCGTCAATCCAAACGCCCCCTTAGTGAGTATTCCGTGGTTCATTCTATGTGTGCGTCGGTCGGTTTAGAATCAAAATCTGCAAAAAACGAAGGAAAGACTATGCAAAAAGAAGAACAGAAGTTTCTCGCCTCCGATATTCTGGAGGGAATGACCTCGATTTCGGCTCTGCTCAACAGCAGCACCGAAAACGACCGCACCATCGAGCGCGTGCTGATCGACCGCGACAAGCGCAAAAGCCGCGCGGCACAGATCGGCTTTCTCACCGCGAAGTCGCACGAATTGGGCTTTGCCGTGGAATTTGTAAGTGCTGAGGAGATTTCCGCGCACACCGTCGGTAATACGCACGGCGGCATCATTGCCTTTTGCTCGCCGCGCACGATCCCTGCGCTGACGCTTGACGCCATTCAGCCCAATGCGTTTTACGTCTATCTTGAGGGGATCGAAGATCCTTACAATTTCGGCTACGCCGTGCGCTCACTCTATGCGGCGGGGGTTGCGGGTATCGTTTTGCCCGAGCGCAATTGGATGAGTGCTGCGGGGGTTGTGGCGCGCGCGTCTGCCGGCACCTCCGAGCTGATCCCAACCTACGTCTCTTCCCCCGAGACCGCAGTCGCCCTTTTCAAAAAAGCGGGCTATTCGATCCTTTGCGCGGGTATCCGCGACTCGGTGTCGGTCTTTGACGAGCACTTTCCCTACCCCGTTCTTCTCGTGGTGGGAGGAGAAAAGCGCGGCATCTCCCGTGCACTCCTCGACTCCGCCGACCGCACCGTGCGCATCGACTACGGTCGCTCCTTTGGCGGATCTCTCTCCGCCGCCTCCGCCGCGACGGTCATGGCGTTTGAGATTTTCAGGCAGAATAAGTGAGTCTTTTTGTGGGGGAACTTCTTGAAAGAAGTTCCCCCACACCTCTTCAAAAACTTTCACCGCATGGGTATTGGCTTTCCCCATCGAGGGGCATGACATTGTGCATCATCTTTGCTTTGTGCATGATGAAAGTCGTTCGTGCAGTGCAGATTCAGTTTGTGCGCGGTTCGGCAGAGGCACATTGCTACTATGTTCGACAGCGGCAGATTGTTGCCGCCATCTTATCGTATTAGGCTTGCGAGTTTTTCTTGACAAACCACTTCTCTTATGGTATAATAAAATATTGATAAATCTTTCATTGAAAGGTATGGTTTTCAAAGGTGCAAAAATCCGAACGTCAGAATCACATTCGCAATTTTTCCATCATCGCGCACATCGACCACGGCAAGTCCACCCTCGCCGACCGCATTCTGGAGCACACCCAGACGGTCTCCCAACGCGAGATGGAGGAGCAGCTGCTGGACAACATGGATCTGGAGCGCGAGCGCGGCATTACCATCAAGGCGCGTGCGGTCAAGCTCAATTACCATGCACAAAACGGCGAGGATTACGTTTTTAATCTGATCGACACCCCCGGTCACGTCGACTTCAACTACGAGGTGTCGCGCTCGCTCAATGCGTGCGACGGCGCACTTTTGGTCGTGGACGCGACGCAGGGAATCGAGGCGCAGACGCTTGCCAACGCCTACCTTGCCGTGGACGCGAACCTTGAGATCATTCCCGTCATCAACAAGATCGACCTCCCCTCTGCCGACATTGAGCGTTGCAGAAACGAGATCGAGGACATCATCGGCATTCCTGCGGAGGGTTGTCCTGCGGTATCCGCCAAGACAGGGCTGAACATTGAGGACGTTCTGGAGGCGGTCGTGCGCGACGTTCCCTCCCCCGAGGGCGACGAGAACGCGCCGCTCAAGGCACTGATTTTTGATTCCTACTATGACAGCTACCTCGGCGTTGTGGTCAACATCCGCGTGGTGGACGGTCGCGTGCGGGCGGGCGACAAGATCCGCATGATGAGCACGGGGGCGGTGTTTGACGTGGTGGACGTTGGCACGATGGAACCTTTCGGACTGAAAAAATGCGACGAGCTGGCGGCGGGCGAGGTCGGTTATATCACCGCCTCGATCAAGAGCATCAGCGACACGCGCGTGGGAGACACAGTGACGCTTGTTTCCAATCCCACGCCCGAGCCACTCCCCGGATTTAAGGCGGTTCAGCCGATGGTTTACGCGGGTATCTACCCTGCCGACGGCGCGCGCTACGGAGATCTGCGCGAGGCACTCGAAAAGCTGCAGCTCAATGACGCAGCTCTCCTCTTTGAGCCCGAAACCTCGATCGCGCTGGGCTTTGGCTTCCGTTGCGGATTCTTGGGGCTGTTGCACATGGAGATCATTGAGGAGCGCTTGGAGCGCGAATTCAATCTCGATCTGATCACCACCGCGCCCAGCGTTATCTACGAAATCAAGCTCAAGGGCGGCGAGATGATCCGCATCGACAACCCGACCGACTACCCCGCGCCCGACACGATCGAAACCGCGTACGAGCCCTTGGTCAAGGCAAACATCATCACGCCCGTGGACTACGTAGGGGGACTGATGGAGCTTTGCCAGAACCGTCGCGGTGTGTTCATTGACATGAAATATCTTGATACCTCGCGCGTTGAGCTGCACTATAATCTTCCGCTCAACGAGATCATTTACGATTTCTTCGACGCGCTCAAGAGCCGCTCGCGCGGCTACGCGTCGCTGGACTACGAGCTGCTCGGGTACGAGCCCAGCAAGCTTGTCAAGCTGGATTTCCTGCTCAACGGCGAGCAGGTGGACGCGCTCTCCTTTATCGTTCACGAGGAAAAGGCATACGGGCGCGCACGCAAGATCGCGGAAAAGCTCAAGGACAACATTCCGCGCCAGCTCTTTGAGGTGCCGATCCAGGCGGCGATCGGAACGAAGGTCATCGCACGCGAGACCGTGAAAGCGATGCGAAAGGACGTGCTTGCCAAGTGCTACGGCGGCGACATTACCCGTAAGAAGAAGCTCCTTGAAAAGCAAAAGGAAGGCAAAAAGAAAATGCGCCAGCTCGGCTCGGTTCAGGTTTCCCCCGAGGCGTTCATGGCGGTCCTCAAGCTCGACGACGATCAGTAAAGAGGGGGGACTTGTGGGGGAAGGAGAAAACTTCTTGTAAGAAGTTTTCTCCTTCCCCCACACCCCCATCCTCTTTCAAGAGCTTTTACAATGGGGTCTGACAGAAAACTTACAGGTCAAAAAAATCCAACATACCGTTATAAATACCTCTGGCAAAGAGTCCGGGGTTTTCGTTCATAAGCGCAGCATCGCCGGGGTTGGAGATAAAGCCCAGCTCGACGAGCACGGCGGGCATGGCGGTCTTTCGAAGAACATAGAGTCCCGGGCGCACCTTCATGCCGCGGTCGCGGAGCCCCGTGGCATCGGAGATCCCCTCGATGATATCCTCGCCCAGCTCAAACGCTTGCGACGCGCGCGCATAAGCAAACGCCTCGGTGCCGCTGACGCTCGGACTTTCGGCGGCGTTGGTGTGGACGCTGATAAAGTAATCCGCCCCCCACGCGTTGGCATCATTCACGCGTGCCTGAAGGCTTGTCGTGTTGGTCGTGCCAAGGGACGTCGTGGGCGTCGGGCGCGACAGCCGCACCTCAAAATTGCCGTTGGCGCGGAGCAATTCCGCCAACGCCTGCCCCACGCGATACGTGATATCCTGCTCGCGCAGACCGTTGCCCTCTGCCCCCGCATTCGGGGCTTCCGGGTTATGTCCCTGATCGATGTATATTCTGATTGCCATAGCGCCCTCCGTGTTGGTTTCTCATACACAGCATATGCGGGAGCATTGGATATGTGCAAACGTCTTTGTCCCTATCCGTGCATAACGAACAGAAAGGAAAAAAGATGAGTTCCATTAAAAAAATTGAGCAAGGCGAAAAAGAAAAGAACCGCGTTGAGGCGGGCAAGCTGTATCTGGTCGCCACACCGATCGGAAATCTTGCCGACCTTTCCGAGCGCGCGATCAAGGTGCTCTCCGAGGTAGATTTTATCGCTGCCGAGGACACGCGAAACTCCATGCGCCTGCTCTCGCATCTTGGCATCTCAAAGCCCATGGTGTCCTATTTTGAGCATAACAAACGCGAGAGAGGCGAGCAGATCGCCGCGCGTCTTGATGCGGGTGAATCCTGCGCACTGATCACCGATGCGGGCACGCCCGCGATCAGCGACCCCGGCGAGGACATGGTAGCCCTTTGCGCCTCTCGCGGAATCCCCGTGACCTCGATTCCCGGCCCCGTCGCGTCGATCACGGCGTTGACCCTCTCGGGTCTTCCCACGGGTCGCTTTACCTTTGAGGGCTTTCTTTCCACCAACAAATCGGAGCGCCGCACACATCTGTCGTCACTCGCGAGCGAGAGCCGCACGATGCTCTTTCACGAAGCACCGCACAAGCTTTGTGCCACGCTTGCCGACCTTGCAGCAACCTTTGGCGAGGATCGCCGCATTTCCCTTTGCCGCGAGCTGACCAAGCTCAACGAAGAGATTCAGCGCACGACGATCGGCGAGGCGATTGCCTATTACACCGACAATTCGCCGCGCGGCGAGTACGTACTGGTGGTAGAGGGCTGCAAGGAAGCCGCTCCCTCGGCGGCGTTTTGGGCAGATTGGGATATCCCCACGCACGTCAAGCATTACATCGACGGCGGCATGAGCAAAATGGACGCCATCAAGCAGGCGGCACGCGACCGCGGCGTGCCGAAAAATGAGGTCTATAAGGAAATGGTATAACGCAAAAAAGGAAGTCAATTTTGACTTCCTTTTTTGTGTATGGCATCAAGCACGGCGTCATTCAGGCGTGCCACGTCGGCGGCACTTGGTGTGGAAATATGCGCAAACGGGAACGGGATTCCCATTTTTTCATATTTGACGGTGCAGATTTTTTTGAAGGGCAAAAGCTCGATTTGATCGATGCAAGGGTGCTTCGCCATCACGTCGGCGAGAAATGCGGTATTTTCCTCGGTATCGTTGAGGGTGGGGATCACGACCTGTCGCAGGGTCGTGGGGATCCCTTGCTCGTTGAGGTAAGCGAGAAACGCCAGCGGTGCGTCGATGGAACAGCCCACGTGCGTGCGGTAGAGCTCGTCGGTGGGATATTTGAGATCCAAGAGGACGCGGTCGGTGTGTTGCAGCAGCACCTTGACGCGGTCGGTGAGCATACATCCTGCGGTATCAAGGCAGGTATTGATCCCTTTTTCGTGCGCCAGTGCAAAAAATGCGGTGGAAAAGTCAGCCTGCAAGAGCGGCTCGCCGCCCGAAAGGGTCACGCCGCCCTCCTTGCCGAAATAGGTGCGGTAACGCTCGGCACGCGCAATCAGCTCCCCTGCCGTGTAGCTTGTGCCGTCCGTCATCTCCCACGTGTCGGGATTGTGACAGCAGCCGCAACGCAAGGGACAGCCTTGGGTGAACACAACAAACCGGACACCCGGCCCGTCAAGCGTGCCGAGTGTCTGGATGGAGTGTATCAATCCCTTTACGGAATCAAATTCGTTCATTAAAGCACCTCGTGGAAGGTACGGCTGATGACCTCACGCTGTTGCTCGCGCGAGAGCTTGTTGAAGTTGACGGCGTAACCCGACACGCGAATGGTGAGATTCGGGTAATCCTCGGGATTCTCGTAAGCCTTCATCAGGGTCTCACGGTTGAGGACGTTGACGTTGATGTGATGCGCCTTCTTGGCAAAGTAGCCGTCAAGGATCGAAACAAGATTTCCCACTCTCTCCTCGGCGTTGCGTCCGAGTGCATCGGGCGTGATCGAGAAGGTGTTGGAAACACCGTCACGGCAATCGTTGTAGCTGATCTTTGCCACCGAGTTGAGCGACGCCAGGGCACCGTTCTCTTCTCTGTTGTGCATGGGGTTAGCACCCGGTGCGAACGCCGCACCTGCGGCACGGCCGTCGGGGGTTGCGCCCGTGTGCTTACCGTACATGACGTTGGAGGTAATGGTGAGAACCGAGAGCGTATGGATCGCATCGCGGTAGGTCGGGGTCTTTCGCAGCTCGGTGATGACCTTGTGTACCATTTCCTTGGCAATGCTGTCCACGCGGTCGTCGTCGTTGCCGTAGGTCGGGAATTTGCCCGCGGTTTCAAAATCGACAATATATCCGTTCTCGTTCTTCACGGGGTGGACGCTTGCGTACTTGATCGCGCTGAGCGAGTCGGTCAGCACCGACAGTCCCGCCACACCGAACGCCATGAAGCGGTCAACGGTGGTATCGTGCAGTGCCATCTGCGTTTTCTCATACGCATACTTATCGTGCATGTAGTGAATGACGTTCATGGTGTTCACGTAGAGGCGCGAGAGCCATGCCAGATAGACATCAAATCGCTCCATGACCGTAGCATAGTCCAGCTTTTCGCCGTCAAGCACCGGCATTTGCGGCCCGATCTTCATGTCACTCGTCGCGTCATAACCGCCGTTGATGGCGATGAGCAGCAGCTTTGCAAGGTTGCAACGCGCGCCGAAGAACTGCATCTGCTTGCCCACCTTCATAGCGGACACGCAGCAAGCGATCGCGTAATCGTCGCCATAGAGCGGACGCATGACGTCGTCGTTTTCGTACTGAATGGAGTCGGTATCCACCGAAACCCTTGCGCAGAAGCGCTTGAAGCCCTCGGGAAGTGCGGTTGACCAGAGAACCGTGAGGTTGGGCTCGGGAGACGAGCCGAGGGTATAGAGCGTGTTGAGCATACGGAAGCTGTTCTTGGTAACCAAGGTTCTTCCGTCCTCGCCCATGCCGCCGACTGCCTCGGTGATCCACATGGGGTCGCCGCCGAAGAGCTCGTTATATTCGGGAGTGCGCAGGTGACGTGCCAGACGCAGCTTCATCACGAAGTCGTCCATCAGCTCCTGTCCGCCCGCCTCGGTCAAAGTGCCGTTTGCGATGTCGCGCTCAATGTAAATATCGAAAAAGGTGCTGACACGCCCGAGCGACATTGCCGCTCCGTTCTGCTCCTTGATCGCGCCCAGATAGGCAAAGTAGGTCCACTGGATCGCCTCGCGCGCGTTTTCTGCAGGACGACTGATGTCGTATCCGTACATTGCCGCCATTTCCTTGAGATAGCCAAGGAAGGTGATCTGCTGGAAGAGCTCCTCGGACAGGCGCACGGAATCCGTGCTGAAGTCACCCTTCCCTGCGTTTTTCTTATCCTTTTTCTTTTCCGTGATCAAGCGGTCAACGCCGTACAAAGCCACGCGGCGGTAGTCACCGATGATTCTGCCGCGGCCGTATGCGTCGGGAAGTCCCGTGATGACGTGGCATTTTCTCGCCGCACGCATTTCATCCGTATAAGCGCGGAATACGCCGTCGTTATGCGTGGTACGGTAACGGAATTCCTGTTCCACTTTATCGCTGAGCTGATAGCCGTACGCCGCGCAGGCGTTGCGCACCATGCGCATACCGCCAAAGGGATTGACGCCGCGCTTGAGCGGACTGTCGGTCTGAAGTCCGACGATCAGCTCGTTATCTCTGTCGACAAACCCGGGAGCGTATGCGGTCAGCGAGGAAACCGTATTGGTATCGATATCCAACACGCCGCCTGCCGCGCGTTCCTTGGCAAAGAGGTCCTGAATTTTTTTCATCAAGCCGTTCGTGCGCTCGGTAGCCCCCGACAAAAAGGAGGAATCCCCCTCGTAAGCCTTGTAATTCAGCTGAATAAAATCACGCACGTTGATCTCATTTTGCCATTCGCCCGCTACAAATCCGTTCCAACATTTGTTTTCCATAATTCTTTCTCCTTTTCAACAAATTTGCCCAGACGGTCGGCATTTTTCACAGCCTGCATTTCCTTGCGGTGCTCCGCATTTCCGTCAGTCATACAGGCTATTGTTATTATACACCATTCGACACCCGTTGTCAAGGGAATTTAGAATTATTCTAAAAAATATTTTTCAAAAAAGAAGGGCTCATGCCCCTCTTTTTTCAGCTTTTCATTTTCCGACGGAACACGGCGATCGCCACCGTTAAAAAGACGATCGCATAGCCGCTGACAACGGCAAGGTGGACGGAAATTGCGCCGTAATCGCCCTGCAATACCGCGCGCCCCAGGTCGACTGCGTGCGAAAAGGGCAACAGCGCAGCAAAGGTGCGAAAGCCCTCCCCTACCAGCTCCAAGGAAAACCACGTGCCGCTGAGCCATGCGGAGAGATTGGTCAGGAGTGCGCCGCAGATCGAGGTAGCGCTCTTCTCACTCATGGCAGAGCCGCACAAAAGCCCGATGCCGATATAAATCGCCGCTACGGGCAAGAGCACGAGCAAGGTCGGAAGCAACCGGAGCGTCGGCTGCAGCCCCAGAAGTAGCGCAACTGCGTAGCAGATCGCGCCCTGACACAAAGCCATTGGAAGCAGGGGCAGGACGTATCCGAGGATAAATTCGCCCGCACGTGTGGGAGTTGTGAACATACGCCCAAGAACGAAGCTTGCGCGATCCTTTGCCACAAGCTGTGCGGAAAAGAGCGCAAGAAAGGATAGTCCGAACACAGCAATGCCGGGTGTGAGCGCGTCGAGCGCGAACATTTCCACGGGCACGTTGCTCTGAATGGCACTCAAGAGCAGCAAGAGGATCACGGGAAAGCCGATGCCGAACACGGCGGAAAGCGGATCGCGCAAAATTTCTTTGGTCACGCGCCCCGACCAGACCCACACTCTCATAGCGTTCCCTCCCCTTTTGCCAAGGTCACAAACGCGTCCTCAAAATTGTCCGCGACAGCGTGTGCCTTGAGCTCATCCACGCTTCCGTATGCGCGCAGCGTGCCGTTGGCCATGATCGCGACATGGTCGGCAAGCACCTCTGCTTCCTCAAGGTAATGCGTGGTCAGAACGACCGTGACTCTCCCTTTGAGCCCTTGGATCAATCCCCAAAGCTCGCGCCGTGCCAGCACGTCAAGCCCCAGAGTCGGCTCATCGAGGAAGAGGATCCTCGGCTCCGACACCAGCGCCATGGCGATGCTGAGCCGCCTTTGCCAGCCACCCGAGAGCGTCTTGCTTTTTTGCTTCATGACCGCGTCTAACGAAAAGAGCTTGGTCAGCTCTGCGATCCGCGTCTGCGCGCACTCCTTGGAAAGCCCGTGCAGGCGTACGACGAGCGCGAGATTTTCGTACACCGTCAGGTTTGGCGCGGTCGCGCTCTCCTGCGGTGACACGCCGATCAGCGCCTTGACCGCCTCCGTATCCTGCGTAATGCTTTTGCCGAGCAGATACGCCTCTCCTGCCGTGGGGCGGCAAAGGCAGGACAGCATACGGACGGTCGTGGTCTTGCCCGCGCCGTTGAGCCCAAGAAGCGCCAACAGCTCGCCCTCACCGACGCACAGCGACAGATCCTTGACAGCGTAGGTGCTGCCGAATTGCTTACACAGCCCCTCCGTTTGAATTGCCGTCATCACCGCTCCTCCTCATTTCCATGATTTTCTGATTGATGCTTTTGGCGTCGGCACGCGCCGAAAAATACGAGGTCAGCCATGAGATCACGTAAGTCGCCGCAAGATTCAGCGGGATCAGTAGCACGCGCCAGAGCGCATCATGCCGAAAATAGCAGATCCAAAGGAACGGCACGAAAAAGATTGCCGTTACGCCAAAATGGAGCAGACATTTGATCGGAAAATTCCATTTTTCGAGTGTGAAAATGATCCCTGCCTCGGCAAAAACCGCGCCGATGAGGCAATAGAGCAAAACCTGCACCAGTGCCGCGACCGCTTCGTTTGGAAACATGGGCACAAAATGCGGCATGACAGCGTAAAACTCACCGCTCCCCTCCGCAAAGGAGATGATCAGCATAATGACGTTTCCGATCACGCTTCCGATACCGACACCGATCCAGAAGCGTCCCAAAATATGATATTTCATTTCGATCTCCCTTCTCAAATCCCGAATACGGATTTGATCTTTTGCATATAGCGGCGCGAGGTGTAGGTTTTGACGTTCCCCTCCAGGAGAACGCCGACTGTGCCCGTAAGGGACACGTCAAGCCGCAGGATCTTGCGCGTGTTGACGAGCTCGCACTTGGAAATGCGTACAAACAGTGCCGGATCCAGCCGCTCCTCCATTTCGTACAGCCGCGCGCGGAGCGCAAAAATGCCGTCAGCGGTCTGACACAGCACGCGCTGTCCCTCGGCATAGACGCGCAAAATATCCTTTTGCCGCAAAATCTGAACGCGATCCCCGTCATATCCGTTGATCGCATCGGAATAGGCGCGCTCCAGCTCATCCAAAAGCTCCGCAACACGCGCGCTTTTCTCCGCCGCGATCACGGCAAGCTTTACCTCGTTCTGCGCGGGATCCTTGATAAATTCGATCTTCATTCCGTCACCGTCCTTCTTGATGCTTTTATTATAACACGACCGCGCGGAAAAGAAAAGTACTTCTTCACAAGCGGTCGCAAAAAGCAGACGAACGGCATGTGAACACATGCCGTTCGTCCGGGTTTATGCTTTTTTCTTTTTGGAAAACAACGAGAATTTGGATTCCGTTCCCTTGCAAAGGCGCACGATGTTGTCCTTGTGCCGCACGATGACAAGGATCGCCAAGATCGCCGTGACGATGATGACCTTGCAATCGCGGTTGCCCAACAGCACCAGCACGATGGGGGCTGTAAAGGCAAAGGTCATGGACGCGAGCGACATGAACTTGACGGTGAACAAAAGGAGGAGGAAGATGCCAAAGCAGATCAGTCCCATGCGCCAATCCACGAACCAGATGCCCGACAGATATGCCAGAACCGCCTTGCCACCCTTGAACCTGTACCACACGGGAAAGACGTGTCCCAGCATACAAAACAGAAGCGTGAGTGCCGCGCCAAACTGCGCCTCACCGCAGAAATGCCCAAACAGGAGGCGGAAGGCAAGCGTGGGAATGAGGGTCTTGAAGATGTCGATCGCCATCACGGTAACCGTTGCGCCCCCAAAGCCGTGGATGCGCTTGAAGTTGGTAAAGCCGGGGTTTCCGCTTCCCTTTGTGCGAATGTCCTCGTGATAGACCGCACGCGAGAGAATGATCGCTCCGTTGATGCCGCCCAACAGATAGGCGGTGAGGACGGAAATGATACAAAGAATAATAAACTCTGGCATAAAAGAATCCTTTCTCGTTTAATGCTTCAATACGGCAAACAAACTGCGCAAGCGGATCTTGACCGCACCGAGATTGGTGATCTCGTCGATCTTGATCTGCGTGTAGAGCTTACCGTGGCTTTCAATGATCGCGCGCGTTTCGTCCGTGGTCACAGCGTCAACACCGCACCCGAAGGACACGAGTTGAACGAGGTCGATCTTCAGATCTCGACACTCGCCAACGTATTTCGCCGCGTTGTACAGGCGCGAATGATAGGTCCATTGGTTGAGGACCGTGGTCTGAAACGGCTCTGCCCTATGCGCTACCGCATCCTCGGTCAGAACGATCGCACCCATGTCGGTGATGAGGCGGTTGATACCGTGATTGATCTCGGGATCCATGTGGTAGGGTCTGCCCGCGAGCACGATGACCTGTCTGTCCTCGCGCTTGGCAATTTCAAGGTACTCGTCCGCTTTCTCACGCACCGCCTGCATATAGGCGTGATACTCGCGGTATGCCGCCTCTGCCGCGCGCTTGACGTCGGCTTCGTTGTACACAAAGCCAAACGACCTCATCATTTTGACGAAATACTTGCGGAAGAGCTTGGGGTTATGAAGCCCGATAAAGCCGTTGATCAGGCGCGTGTCCCCGGGAAAGCGCACGTTGTTTTTGATGACTGCGGGATAGTATGCCACGACGGGACAGTTGTAATGATTCGCGCCAAGAGATTCGTCGAGGTTGTAGGTCATGCTGGGATAAAAGACGACGTCCACGCCACGTAAGAAGAGATCCTCCATGTGACCGTGCATCAGCTTTGCGGGATAGCACGCCGTATCCGACGGAATGGTGTGCTGACCGCTCACGTACATGCGGTGGTTGGATTCTCCCGACACGACGACGTTACAGCCGAGTTCTCTCAAAAGCGTGTGCCAGAACGGCAACAGCTCGTACATATTCAGCCCCATCGGGATCCCGACCGTGAGCTTCCCGTCTTCCCGCTCGTTGGTGCGGTATTTTGCAAGAAGCTCCAGCTTATAGTCGAACAGATCGTAGCGAATCGCAGCGTTTTGGGTCGCCAGCGGCTTTTCGCAGCGGTTGCCTGCGATGTATTTTTCGCCCGTGGAGAAGGTGTTGACGGTCAGTCTGCAACGGTTACTGCACCCCTTGCAGGTGATCGCCTGCACCTCGTGCGTAAACGCCGCCAGTGCCGCGGCATCGATCACAGAGCTTTTGGCACCCGCCGCCGATTTGGATTTTGCATACAGCGCCGCGCCGTACGCGCCCATCAGTCCTGCAACCGAGGGACGAAGCACCTCTCTGCCGGTTTCCTGCTCGAACGCGCGCAGAACTGCGTCGTTAAGGAACGTGCCGCCCTGCACGACGATCTTCTGCCCCAGCTGTGCGGGATCAACGCAACGAATGACCTTGTAAAGTGCGTTTTTGACCACGCTGATCGAAAGTCCTGCGGAGATGTTTTCAATGGTCGCGCCGTCCTTCTGCGCCTGCTTGACCGAGCTGTTCATAAAGACGGTGCAGCGCGAGCCGAGGTCGACAGGCGTATCCGCAAAGAGTGCCAGCTGCGCGAAATCCTTCATGGAGTATCCCAGCACACCCGCAAAGGTTTGCAGGAACGAGCCGCACCCCGAGGAGCATGCCTCGTTGAGGAAGATGTTATCGATCGCGCCGTTTTTGATGCGGAAGCACTTGATGTCCTGCCCGCCGATGTCAAGAATGAAGTCCACATCGGGGCAGAAATACTTTGCCGCCGTGTAGTGCGCGATGGTTTCGACCACGCCGTAGTCAATATGGAACGCCGAGCGAATGATCTGCTCGCCATATCCCGTGACCGCCGCACCCGCGATGCGGATGTCGGGATAGTCGCGGTAGAGCTCCTCCAGATAGTTCTTTATGATCGGCACAGGGTTGCCGCTGTTGGGCGTGTAGAGCGTGCGGAAGAGGTTGCCGTCCGCGTCGCACAAAAGCGCCTTGACGGTGGTCGAGCCCGCGTCAATACCGAGGTACATCTCCCCCGTGGGTCGGCTCAGCTCACGAAGCCCTGCCGAATCCTTTTCGTGCCGCTCGACGAACGCGGCAAAGTCCTCACGCGACGCAAAGAGCGGTGCACAGCCGAGATACCCGTGCGAGGAGGAATAGCGCTCCGCGCGGTCGGCAAGTGCCAAGAGATCCATCGCCTGCGAGGCATCGGAATACGCCGCGCCGATCGCCACGAAGTAAAGCGAATTTTCGGGGCAAGTGCCCTCTACCTTAAGCACGTCGTCAAACGCCGTGCGCAGGTAGGAGAAAAAGGTCAGGGGACCGCCGAGATAGAGCACCTTGCCCTCGATCTGCCGTCCTTGAGCGAGCCCTGCGACGGTCTGGTTGACCACCGCGTAAAAGATGCTCGCCGCGATATCCTGCCGACGCGCGCCCTGATTCAAAAGGGGCTGGACGTCGGATTTTGCAAACACGCCGCAACGGGAGGCGATCGTGTAGATCTTTTCCCTCTCCTGCGCCATGGCATCCATCTCGTCGGGAGCTACGTTCATCAGTTCTGCCATCTGATCGATAAACGCGCCCGTTCCGCCCGCGCAGGTGCCGTTCATGCGCACCTCAAGCCCGTCGGTCAGAAAGAGGATCTTTGCGTCCTCGCCGCCAAGCTCGATCACCGCGTCGGTTTCGGGAAAGCGCTCCTTGACCGCCAGCCGCGTGGCGTACACCTCCTGCACGAAGGGTAAGCCCATATCGGTTGCCATTCCCATGCCTGCCGAGCCTGAAACCGACAGCAGCATCTGCTCGCCCGGATATTTTGCGTTGATCTCGCGCAAAACCTCTGCCATTTTTTCGGAAATTCTGGATTTATGCCGCTCGTAGCTGCTGTGCAAAAGCACACCGCTCTCGTCAAACACCACGCTTTTGATGGTCGTGGAGCCGATATCAATACCAAGTCTTTTCATCACTCCACACCTCACTTTTTCGCGTCCGCAACTTCGGAATCCTTCGCCAGCGCCAGCATCAGCTTGATGCGGTTCTCCTGATTGACGCGCGACGCGCCTGCGTCGTAGTCGATCGGGCAGATGTTGGCGTTTGGATACATCTCGCGCAGGGTTCGAACCGTTCCCTTGCCGACGATGTGGTTGGGCAAGCACCCAAAGGGCTGTGCGCAAATGACGCTGTTATAGCCCTTTTCGATCAGCTCTGCCGCCTCGGCGGGCAAAAGCCATCCCTCCCCCATCTTGACGCCGCGACCGATGACCTTGTCGCCAAGGGCGCGGATATGCTTGAAGGAGGTCGGTGCGGAAAATTCGGGAAATTCCGCCAGCACCTCGTTAAATGTCTTTTCAATGCGGTCGGTCAGGCGCGTGCCGAACTTGGACACGAACGCCGACTTAAAGCTTTTGCCGTACAGCTGATAGTCGTTCTGCTTATTGTCGAACATGAACTGGAAAAATCCCAGCACGCCCGGCACCATGTACTCGCAATCCTGCGAATCCAGAAATTCCTCCAGCCCATTGTTGCCGAAGGGCGAATATTTGACGTAGATCTCCCCGACGATGCCGACCTTGGTCTTTTTGACGTCCCGTCTTTCGATCTCGTGGAAATCCTTTGCCATATTATAAAGGTTTTTGCGGAAGCGCTTGCCGAACAGCCCCTTGTTTTTGCGGAACTGCGCGTCAAGCTCGCCGTACCATTTTTCGATCACGCGCCGGGTGTCGCCCTCGTGCGCCTCATAGGGTCTGACCTGATTGCGCAGGAGCATCAGCATGTCGCCGTAAAGGATCGCGACCATTGCCTTGGCGATCATCATGGGCGTGATGCGGAAGCCGCTCGCCTTCTCCATGCCCGTGAAGCTGACCGAAATGACCGGCACGTAGTCCATGCCCATGTTGTGCAGTGCTTTACGGAGAAGCCAGATGTAATTGGATGCACGACAGCCGCCACCCGTCTGGAACTGGATCAGCGCGCACTTGTGGGGGTCGTATTCCCCGGACGTGAGCGCGTGGAGCTGCTGTCCCGTCATGCAGATCGCGGGATAGCACATGTCGTTGTGGATATACTCCAGCCCCTTATCGATGATGTGCTTGCCGCGCGTTTTCAGGATCACAAGATCGTACCCGTACATGTCGAAGATCTTCTTGATCAGTTCCATGTGGATCGGAAAGATGTCGGGTGCCAGTATCTTGTGCGTTTCCTTCATTTCCTTGGTAAATTCCTGCCGCTCGAATACGTGTGGCGAGGGCGCGGGATTTTTGGTTTTCTTCATAAAGCGTAACCCTTTCTAAACCTTTGAAAGGGCTGTTAAAAAACAGCCCATGGGATCATTCTGCTACCAGAATATAATCGTATATATCCTGCCCGCCGTTCGTCACGCAGACGTCGGCAAGCGGAGATTGCTTTTTGATGTATGCGGCGATCTGCTCGGCATCGGTGTCACGCACGTCCTTGCCGCAGATCACGAGGATCAGCGAATGCGAGGAGAGCTCCATGGTATCAAGTGCGTGGCAGGCAACCGCCTCGCGCTCTTCCCCTGCGGAAAGGATCGTCTTGCCCATGATGCCGATATAATCTCCCTTTTTCACCGCCACGCCGTTCATTTCGGCGTCACGAATACTGCGGGATACCTCTGCGGTCAGCACACCGCTCATGGAGTCGTTCATCTCGCGCTCGATCGCATCGGCATCGCCGCTGTCCATGTCCAGCATGGACAGCACGGCGTATCCGTCGCCGATCGAACGTGTGGGGATCACACGCACGTCGCCGTCGCGCCAGATCTGTGCCGCCTGACGTGCCGCCAGAAGGACGTTGCCATTGTTGGGAAGCACGAACACGATGTCGGCATTGACGCGCTCAAACGCCTGCAAAAAGTCCTCGGCACTGGGGTTCATGGTCTGTCCCCCGCGGATCACCTCGTCGGCACCCATCTCGGCAAACGACGCGCAAATACCCTCGCCCATGGCAACGGCAACAACACCGAACGGGCGTCTTTCGCGCACGCTCCCGGACATTGCCGCGACAGCAGGCTCCCCTGCCACCGTTTCATTGTGCTGGAGCATCATATTTTCGATTTTCACCGTGAGAAACTCGCCGTACCGCTGGCAAAATTCCAGCACCTTATAGGGCGTCATGGTATGCACGTGAAGCTTGACGATGCTGTCGTTCTTCACGGCTACAACAGAGTCGCCGATGCTTTGCAAAAACTCCGTGATGAGCGTCACGTCAAACACCGCGGGATCGGTCTTTGCCGTTTGCAAGCGGAGCAGAAGCTCGGTGCAATAACCAAATTCCATGACGCTGTCCGCCGTGAACAGATCGGGATCGATCACGTGTGCGGCAGGTGCCGCCACCGCGTCAACAGCTGCGATCTCTTTTCCGCAGAGGAATGCGTACATGCCCTCCACGATATAGATAAGCCCTGCACCGCCCGAATCCACTACGCCCGCTTCCTTAAGAACGGGCAACAGCTCGGGGGTACGCTGTAAGGCACGGTGCGCCTCCTCGATAAAGGCTTGGAAATATTCCTCCGCGCTCTCGCAGTTGGCGTGCCCCGCATAGTGGCACGCGTCCTTGAGCACGGTCAGGATCGTGCCCGGTGTGGGCGTGACGACCGATTCGTACGCGCATCCAACGCCGCAGGCAACCGCCTTTTCAAGAGAGTGTACGTCCGCCTCTCCGTAGGTGTGAAAGCCCTCGGCAAGTCCCGCAAAGAACTGCGACAGGATCACGCCCGAGTTGCCGCGTGCGCCCAGCAGCATGCCGCGCGCGATCTGATCGGCACACGCCGAAAGATCGGCAGGCGCGCCCTTCGCCGCCTCGCTCCCGCCCTGCATGGTCAGAAGCATATTCGAGCCCGTATCCCCGTCGGGGATCGGGAACACGTTGAGATCGTTGATCTCCTCGACATGCCGCTGCAGACTTGCCGTGCCCGCCGCGATCATGCCCGCATAGTCTTTTCCGTTCAGCCGTTGATGTATCATTTTGCAGCTCCGACACGGTAGGTCACTTCCTGACCAAACGCCAAAATTCCGATGGAATCGGGTCCGACGCTGGCACCGATGATGGGACCGATAGGAAGCGTGATGATCTCACGGCAGGGGATCTGCTCACGGATCAACTGCTCCATGAGCGCCAGCTCCTCTGGAATACAGTCTGCGTGGATTACGTACACGGTCCGGTTTTCCGCATCGGTAATGTGCTCCTTCATCAGTGCCACCATTTCACGAATGGAATTGGCTCTTCCCTTCGCCTTTTTGATCGGCGTCTGCACACCGTCTGCGTCTGCGATCAGAATGGGCTTGATGCCCATCAGGTTGCCGAAAAACGCCGAGGTTGCCGTCACGCGACCACAACGGCGCAGATACTCCAAGGTCTGCACGGTCAAGTACTGAACCACGTTGTTGCGCAGTCCGTTCACCGTTTCCACGACCTCGTCAAGTGTCTTGCCCTCAGCGACAAGCTCTGCCGCCTTGATGGCAAGCATTCCTTCACCAATACTGCCTCTGAGAGAATCGATGCACACAATGCGGGCATCGGGATAATCTGCCAACACCTTTTTGGCAACCACCTGCGCGGTGTTGACCGAGCTGGACTGCTTGGACGAGCAAGCGATGTAGACAATGTCGCAGCCTACCTCCAGATATTTGATGAAGATCTCGTGAAACTCCTCCTGCGGCACCTGCGTGGTGGTAATACGCTCGCCGCCGCGGATCACATTGTAAAACTCCTTCGGACTGTAGTACTCCCACAAAAGAGAGGCGGGCGCTTCCTTGCCGTCACGCACGGTGCGCATACAGGCATAATCAATGCCGTATTTCTCCATCAGATCGCGGGAAAGATCCGAGCAGGAATCGGTGATCACTTGAATGTTCCTCATGGTGTGTTCCTCATTTATCCGTAAGATTTGATGATTTCCCCCGGATACGGACGGTATACATAGTCGTCCAGAAGTTGGTAGCCCCTACCACGCCCATGGTCACACCCATAAACACGTGCACATCCATCACGTTGAGGTATGCCAGGATCAGCAGAACAACGCCCATGACGATCTCGATCAAGGCAGACAGCAGCACAAGATACCACTTGCTGATGCCGAAGCGTTGACCCTCGATTGCGATCTGGGATTTGTTGCCGCCGTCCAACAGCGTCAGGATCGCTATGGCTGTGGGCAGAAGCACGGGAAATTTATCCGGGTTTATGATCAGCAAAACACCGAAGATAATATTGAAGATTCCCAAAGCAAAGTCCGATTGAAAAGCCAAACGGTACATATCGTTTGAAAAGTAGCCGAACACACCCGTGGTGCCGATGACGATGCTGGCAATACCGACGATGATCTCTCCCAAGGACGTGGGATTGTTCCACATTGGAAAGAATGCAACAAGGATCCCTGCAAGCAAAAACACAACGGCGGAGCAAAGGTGCATGATCTTGGCACTTTTCACGATTTTGTCGTTCGGTTTTGAATCGAAGTGCTCGTTCATATCATTCTCCTTTCCTGCTGATCACAAAGCATCAGCATTATTATATCTGCAAGCATTTCAAATTTCCATGGACAATTGCGACAACATGTCCGCTTTTTGGGCATATGCGTCGAATTGTATCAAAAATTCACGAGCGGAAGATCCCCTTTTTGCGGCAATTTTCAAGGCACAGCCGCAAATTGCCATCAAAAATCACACGCACGCGCGCAGCATCGGCGCGCAACCGCTCGCCCGTGGGGTCTTTACTGTCGTTTCGGATCCAGCGCAAAAGAAGCCCCGTCAGTGCCTCCTCGTAAAACGCACAAATGACGCGCAGGTCGTCCTCTTCCACGACAAAGCCGTCGGATTCGGTGCGCAACTGCTCGGACAGGAGCCCGTGGATCTGCTTGCCGACGTAATCGGACAAACGCTCACCGCCGATCGCGCGGTAGAGATTGACGAACAGCTTTTTGTGCTCCACGCAAAAATCCACCAACGCAAAAAGTGCCATTTCGGAATTGCTTCCCCACGTTCCGCGCAGCTCCGAGAACGCACTTTCGATCGCACATTCCAGTGCCTCGTAGATGTCGTGGAAATGATAATAGAAGGTATTCCGCGTAATGCCGCATGCCTCCACGATATCGCGTACCGTTATTTTGTTAAGCGGGCGCACCTGCGCCAGAGCGACCGTTGCTTCCACGATCGCACGTCTGGTAAGCTGTGACAAAGAATCCCTCCTCTCTCATATTTCACTTCATTATACCACTTTTTCGCGCCCATTGCAACAAAAACTTTTTTTGCGAACAAAAAATTCACATTCTCAAGAATCGCTTGATTTTTGCATCTGAATGTGGTATAATCAAGAGCATCATAATGAAAAGGACAATCACCCATGAAACAGCTTAACAATATCAAAGGAAGTGCGATCCTGTGCCTTGCGGCATTGATCTGGGGACTGGCGTTCGTAGCGCAAAGTCAGGCGGCTGACGCCGTGCCGCCCTTTATCTTCAATGCCCTGCGCTCCTTCATCGGCGCGGCATTCCTGTTCGTGCTGCTTGCCTTGAAAAAAGCAAGCAAACAAACGCCTATTTTCACAAAAGAACCGCAAAAAAGAAAGGAAATGCTCATCGGCGGCGCGCTGTGCGGCGTTTTGCTGGCAATCAGTGTCAATTTTCAGCAATTCGGCTTGATGTACTACCCTGCCAATGCGGCGAGTGAGGCGCGCGGCGGATTTTTGACGGCACTTTACGTGGTGCTCGTGCCCATCGTATCCATCTTTTTCGGCAAACGGATCAAACTTCCCGTGTGGGGTGCGGCAGCGATCGCCATGATCGGCATTTATCTGCTGAGTCTGTCGGGCGGCATTGCCGGCATTTACCTTGGCGACGTGCTGATGTTCCTTTGCGCCATCAGCTTTACGTTTCATATTCTGGCAGTCGACAAATACGGCGAGCCCGTTGGCGGTGTGCTACTCTCGATGCTGCAGTTTCTCGTGTGCGGCATTCTGTCGCTGATTCTCGCGCTGATCTTTGAGCTTGACGCGATCTCGTGGCAGAATATCCTCCATGCCGCGCCGCAGATCCTGTACCTCGGTATCATGTCCAGCGGCATCGCGTATACGCTTCAGATCGTGGGACAGCGATACGCCGATCCGCCCGTGGCATCGCTTTCGATGAGTCTGGAAAGCGTCTTTGCAGCCCTTGGCGGTTGGCTCATTTCGGGCAATACGCTCTCACTTAAGGAAGGGGTCGGATGCACATTGGTGTTCGTGGCAATCATCGTAGCACAGATCCCGCAGTTTTTTGAAGGAAAGACGCAAAAAGCAGCGGAAAACAAAGATTAAGCACGCAAAAAAGAAAGGAAAAATGCGCTCGAGGGACTTGACATCGAGCGCATTTTGTATTATAATAAATAGGTACTTTGAGATGCAGGTGTAACTCAATGGCAGAGTGTCCGCTTCCCAAGCCGAATACGCGGGTTCGATTCCCGTCACCTGCTCCAATAACCAAGAAGCCCTCCGCATAAGCGGAGGGCTTCAGATCACTGACAAAGAGACCAAGACGTAGGTTTTGGGCTCTTTTGTCGTATTTACAGGAAGGAAGAAAAATGGTATAATATAGGTGTAAAAAAGAACGTGGAGGAAACATCTATGTTTACAGAGAGAAGCGGAAAG
>JAZODU010000007.1:0-66972 GCA_045597145.1 Eubacteriales bacterium | reverse complement strand
TACGTCTATCCCTCGGGCAGAAAACCCGTCATTCAGAATCTGATCATCGACGGTGTGACGGTGCTGGAAAACGAGCAAAGCGAGGGCATGGAGCAGTTGCGCGTGTTTGGTGACGTAAAAAATCTCGTCCTCAAAAACGTGCTGTCCGTCAAGGACAAGGGAGTAAATCGTTCGGGCAACGTCCTCAAGGTCTATCCCTGCGGCCACGTCGATACCGCCATCGTCTCGGATGTGTTCTCGGTCGGTTCCGCCAAGGTCATCGACGGTGAGGAAAACGTCGACCAACTGATTCAAAGCAACGTCATTTCCCAATAATACAATATCCATCACAACGCATTCGGAGAAGAATACCCTATGAACATTATTGAAACCATCGCAAAAGAACTGAACCTGACCGTCGACCAGGTCGAAAAGACGGTCGCTCTCATTGACGAGGGCAACACCATTCCCTTCATCGCCCGTTACCGTAAGGAGGTCACGGGAAGTCTGGACGACAGCGTTCTGCGCGATCTCAATGACCGACTGACCTTCCTGCGCAACATCGAAAAGCGCAAGCAGGAGGTCTTTGACCTGATTTCGGCACAGGAGAAGATGACACCCGAGATCGCGGCTGCCATCGAGGCGGCAAAGACCATCACCGAGGTGGACGATATTTACCGCCCCTTCCGCCCACACCGCAAAACGCGTGCGTCGGTGGCAAGAGAGAAGGGACTTGAGCCTTTGGCAGATCTGCTTTGGGCGCAGCACCCCTCCTACGAGCCCTCGATCATGGAGCAGGCGGCGACCTATATCGACGAGGAAAAGGGTGTCGCGAGCGCGGAGGACGCGATCCAGGGCGCGAAGGACATCATCGCGGAGAATATTTCGGACAATGCGGAGTTCCGTAAGGAGCTGCGCCATCTGACATTTGAGTTCGGTATCCTTTCGACCAAGGGTGCGAAGGAGGAGGATTCGGTCTACGCGCAGTATTACGACTATTCCGAGCCGCTCAAGAAGGTGCTTCCGCACCGCGTGCTCGCCATCAACCGCGGAGAGAAGGAGGACTTCCTCAAGGTGGACGTCTCGGTGGCATCCGAGATCGTGCTCAACTATCTGTTTGCCGAGATCCTGCTTGGAAATCACAGTCCTGCCGAGCCTTACGTTTCGGCAGCGATCCTCGATAGCTACGACCGTCTGATCGCGCCGTCGATCGAGCGCGAGATCCGTAGCGACATCTTTGACAACGCCAGCGAGGGCGCGATCAAGGTCTTTGCGGATAACCTGAGCCACCTGCTCATGCAGTCGCCCCTGAAGGGCAAGACCGTGCTGGGATTTGACCCCGGCTACGCGCACGGCTGTAAGCTGGCGGTGGTCGATAAAACGGGTAAGGTGGTCGATACGGCGGTGATCTATCCCGTCAAGCCGCGCGAGGAGATCGAAAAGAGCAAGTCGATCATGAAGCGTCTGATCAGCCGCCATAAGGTGGACGTGATCGCGATCGGAAACGGTACGGCATCCAAGGAAAGTGAAATCTTTGTGGCGGGACTGCTCAGGGAGATCCCCGATGACGTGAAGTATATCGTGGTCAGCGAGGCGGGCGCGTCGATCTATTCGGCATCCAAGCTCGCGGCGGAGGAGTTCCCCGAGTTTGACGTGATGCAGCGCAGCGCGGTCTCGATCGCGAGACGCTTGCAGGATCCCTTGGCGGAGCTGATTAAGATCGATCCCAAGGGCATCGGCGTGGGACAGTATCAGCACGACATGAAGCAGGCAAGACTCGACGAGGCACTCGGCGGTGTCGTGGAGGACTGCGTGAACGCGGTCGGCGTGGACATCAACACCGCGTCCTATTCGCTCCTTTCCTATATTTCGGGCATCAATATCGCGTCGGCGAAGAACATCGTCAAGTACCGCGAGGAGAACGGCGAGTTCGCATCTCGCGCACAGCTGCTCAAGGTTCCGCGCATCGGTGCGAAGGCGTTTGAGCAGGCAGCGGGATTTTTGCGCGTGCCGGGCGGGAAAGAGATCTTTGACAACACGGGCGTGCATCCCGAGTCCTACAAGGCGGCGGCAGAGCTGCTCGCTATGTTTGACTACACCAAGGCGGACGTGAAGGAGGGCAACCTCAAGGAGCTGAGCGCGAAGGTACAGAAGGCGGGGACCGCCAAGATCGCCGAGCAGCTCGGCATCGGCGTACCGACGCTCAAGGACATTCTCTCCGAGCTGGAAAAGCCCGGACGTGACGTGCGCGACAGCCTGCCGCCCCCCGTATTGCGCGACGATATTCTCTCCTTGGAGGAGCTCAAGCGCGATATGGAGCTGACGGGAACCGTCCGCAACGTCATCGACTTCGGTGCGTTCGTGGACATCGGCGTGCATCAGGATGGGCTCGTGCATATCTCCCAGCTCTCGGATCGCTTCGTCAAGCATCCCTCGGAGGTCGTCAAGGTCGGCGACATCGTCAAGGTGCGCGTCCTCAGCGTGGACGTTCCCAAAAAGCGCATTTCGCTCACCATGAAATCGCGTTCCAAGGCTTGATTTTAATAAATTAAAAATAAAACCGACGTTTTCGGGCGACAGTTCTCGAAGAAGAGAAAGAGATTGTGCAAGATGCACAATAAAAGTCCTGCAATTTTGGGGAAATAAACTCTTCCTTTTTTGCGAAAAATTTGGTACAATAATATACGTTGAAAAATATTGTCACGAGCCAATCGTGACGTCACAGGAGGATTTCAAAATGGCAAGTTTATCCTTGAGACACATTTACAAGAAGTATCCCGGCGGTGTTACCGCCGTTTCCGACTTCAACCTTGAAGTCAAGGACAAGGAATTTCTGGTATTGGTCGGACCTTCCGGTTGCGGTAAGTCCACCACTCTGCGTATGATCGCAGGTCTGGAGGAAATTTCCGAGGGTGAGCTGTTCATCGGCGACCGTCTGGTCAACGACGTGGCTCCGAAGGACCGTAAGATCGCGATGGTGTTCCAGAACTACGCTCTGTACCCCCACATGTCCGTGTTTGAGAACATGGCATTCGGTCTGAAGCTGAGCAAGGTTCCGAAGGAAACCATCAAGAAGAAGGTTGAGGACGCAGCGCGCATCCTCGATATCACCCACCTGCTCGACCGTAAGCCGAAGGCTCTGTCGGGTGGTCAGAAGCAGCGTGTTGCACTCGGACGTGCAATCGTGCGTGATCCCCAGGTCTTCTTGCTTGACGAGCCGCTTTCCAACCTCGATGCAAAGCTTCGTGCTGCGATGAGAACCGAGCTGACCAAGCTCCACAACCGCGTTGAGACCACGTTCGTATACGTTACCCACGACCAGGTCGAGGCAATGACCATGGCAACCAGAATCGTCGTTATGAAGGACGGTCTGATCCAGCAGGTTGACAATCCTCAGACCCTGTACGAGAAGCCCGTCAATATCTTCGTTGCAGGCTTTATCGGAACGCCTCAGATGAACTTCCTCAACGGTAAGCTCGAGAAGCGCGGCGAGGACGTATACTTCATCTACGTCACGCACGACTAGGTCGAGGCTATGACCATGGCAACCCGTATCGTCGTTATGAAGGACGGTCTGATCCAGCAGGTCGAAACGCCGCAGAATCTGTACGACAAGCCCGTAAACATCTTCGTTGCAGGCTTTATCGGAACGCCTCAGATGAACTTCATGAACGGTACGCTTGTGAAGAAGAAGGATGACGACAACGTATACTTCGTATATGAGGGCAACGAGCTGCTCCTGCCCAAGGATAAGGCAGAGGCAGAGGAGCTGCAGGAGTACATCGGCAAGGAAGTCGTTTGCGGTCTGCGTCCCGAGTGTATCCACGATGACGAAGCAAGCATCGCAAGAAGCGAGGGCGCAACCCTTGACGTTGACGTTGACGTTACCGAGCTTATGGGTGCCGAGATCTATCTGTACCTCAAGGTCGGAGAAGAGGGCAAGCTGACCGCGCGCGTTTCTTCCCGCTCTACCACCCGCGCAGGCGACAACATCAAGATCGCCTTTGATATGGAGAGACTTCACATCTTCGATAAGGATACCGAGCGTTGCATTCTTCACTAATTCAATAAAAAACCGCTTGCGGCAAGCCGCAAGCGGTTTTTTGTGCTTAAAAATTCAAATATTTAATCAGATTGTGCGCGTAGACGTAAAAGCCGAGATCGTTGGGGTGAAGGACGTCTGCCATAAAATCTGTATTTGCGGGAATCAGAGTAAAGCTGTCGATCACCGATTGTAACGTCCTTGAGTTGATTGAATGTAAGTCTCATTTCCGACTCCTCCTTGCGTTTGTTGCTTTCATTATAATATCGCTTCAAGAGAAATACAAGGGCTGTGTCGAAATAATCTTGCAAAAAAAGCAAAACCACCCTTGCAAAAGGCTGACATTTGTGATATAATGAATTTGTATTATTTTACAATGCTTGGAGGACGGGAAATGCCGCACAAGATACTGTTTGTAAACGCATGCGTGCGTGAAAATTCGAGAACCAAAGTGCTGGCACAGCATTTTCTGGGGATGTTGAGTGGGGAGCTTGTTGAGGTCAATTTGAACGAGGAACACATTCCCGCGCTGACGAAAGCATCGTTGGCAGAGCGTGAAAGGCTTTTGAAAAAGAAAGCGTACGACGATCCCATGCTGCGATATGCCAAGGAATTTGCGTTGGCGGATACGATCGTGATCGCGGCACCTTATTGGGATCTTTCGTTTCCCGCAATTCTGAAGGTCTACCTTGAAGCCGTGAGCGTTCGCGGCGTTACATACCGATATAACCGCGGCGTGCCGAGCGGGCTTTGTCGCGCCAAGTGCCTGGTTTATATTACGACTGCGGGTGGTATGGTGGATTTCGATTTCGGATATAACTATATCAAGACTCTGGCGTATTCGTTTTTCGGGATCCGTGAAACCGTATGTTTCCGCGCGGAGGAGATGGATCTCGACGATTCCTCCGAGGAGGTCATCATGAACGCTTGCAAGGCGAAGATGGCGCGGTATCTGCTCAAGGCGTATGATCTAAGGATCAATTTAATGCCAAAATAAAAATAAGGAGCATTGTATGGGATATAAAATTTTTGAATATGACCCGTATTTGCTGCCTTTTGCGCGCGATATCGAGCAGCGCATGATCAATTATACCAACAAAAAGCGAGAGCTGGTCGGTCGCAAGACGGGCAAGCTGTGCGATTTTGCCAACGGGCACGAATATTTCGGCTTTCACCGCACCGCCGACGGCTGGGTCTACCGTGAATGGGCACCCGCCGCCGAGGCAGTTTATCTGACAGGAGACATGGTGGAGTGGCGATGGCTGGATCTGCCGCTGAAGCCGCTCGGAAACGGCGTTTGGGAGCTTTATCTGGAGGGGCACGACGCGCTCGGTCACGGCTGTCACGTCAAAACGATCGTGCGGTACGGTGGGGAGCTGCTTGAGCGTGTGCCACTCTATATCCGCCGCGTCGAGCAGGATCCCACGACCTATGTGTGGTGCGGCGTGATCGTGGACGAGGCACCGTACGAATGGAAAAACACGGCGTTCGTTCCCGAAAAGAAGAATCTTTTCATCTACGAATGCCATATCGGTATGGCGCAGGACAAGGAAGGGATCGGTACCTACCGCGAGTTTTGCGGCAACGTCCTGCCGCGTATCAAGGCACTGGGATATAACACCGTTCAGATCATGGCGATCATGGAGCACCCCTATTACGGCTCGTTCGGCTATCAGGTGTCCTCCTTCTTTGCCGCGTGCTCGCGCTACGGTACGCCGAATGAGCTCAAGGAGCTGATCGACACCGCGCACGGCATGGGGATCGCGGTGCTGCTCGACGTCGTTCATTCGCACGCGGTCAAAAACACCGCCGAGGGGATCAACGAGTTCGACGGCACGACCTATCAGTTCTTCCACGAGGGCGCGCGCGGCGATCACCCCGCGTGGGGCACAAAGCTCTTCAACTACAACAAAAACGAGGTCATTCATTTTCTGCTGTCCAATCTGAAATTCTGGCTCACAGAGTATCATTTCGACGGCTTCCGCTTTGACGGCGTGACCTCGATGATCTATCACAACCACGGTCTTGGCGAGGCGTTTACCGATTACGGCAAATATTTTTCGCTCAATACCGATACAGAGGCACTCACCTATCTGCAATTGGCGAACGAACTTATCCGCGAGGTCAATCCCCGCGCCATTACCGTTGCCGAGGATATGTCGGCAATGCCCGGTATGTGCCTGCCGATCCGCGCAGGCGGCATTGGCTTTGACTACCGCCTTGCCATGGGATTGCCCGATCTGTGGATCAAGCTGCTCAAGGAATGCCCCGATGAGACTTGGGATATGTGGCGTGTCTGGAACGAGCTGACGAGCCGCAGACCGATGGAGAAATATATCGGCTACGCCGAGTCGCACGATCAGGCACTGGTGGGGGACAAGACCCTTATGTTCCGCCTGTGCGACAGCAAAATGTATACGGATATGGCGAAGTGGTCGCAGGATCCCACGGTCGAGCGCGGCATGGCGCTGCACAAGATGATCCGCTTGGTCACCCTGACGGCAGGGGGCGAGGGGTATCTCAACTTCATGGGTAACGAGTTCGGGCACCCCGAGTGGATCGATTTTCCGCGCGAGGGGAACGGCTGGAGCTATTTCTACTGTCGCAGACAGTGGCATCTGGCGGACGACGACAACCTCAAATACGGCTATCTGCAAGCCTTTGACGGCGCGATGGTTGCGCTCGCCCAGAAGAAAAAGCTCTTTGCAAAGCCGCCCAAATGCCTCTATATCGACGATTGGGGCAAGGTGCTGACTTATGAGCGCGCGGGGCTTGTTTGCGTGATGAACTTTCACCCGACGGAGGAAAAGCGCGACTACTGGGTAACGGTTCCCGCCGCGGGGTACTATCGCGTGTGCTTCAGCACCGACGAGAGCCGCTTTGGCGGCTACGACCGCGTTCCTGTCGGCAACGCCATGCGCGCAAGCTTGCACCCCGACGGACACTATAAAATCAAAATGACCCTTCCCGCACGCACGGGTGTGTGCCTGTCGAAGGGAAGATGAAAGAAAGCCTGCCAATACAAAGTGTTGGCAGGCTTTCTTTTTTAATAATCGCGCATGTCGCGGATATACCAGCCCTCGTTTTCGTAGACCATGTAAATATAAATCGGTATATTTTTGCTGTTTGGCATATCCATTGTGGCGGTGACGGTTGCTTTTTTATCACTTTCAATGTTGATTTCGGATATATTCAACTCCATAAAATCGTCTTCGACGGAATAAATGCCAAGGCTGAAAAGATCCGAAATGTCGATGTCGATCCCCGTATAGCTTCCCGCGAGACCGCCCATCAGCTTAAACATCACTTCAAAGGCGTTGCGTGTTTTTGCGTCCAGACAAGAAAGAACCGTTTCCATGTCACCGCTGTTATATGCGGTCAGGAACATATCAATACGTTCCTCGATCAACTCTTCATCCGTTTTGGGCTTTTCAAAACGGTTTATGTCACACGCAGTGAGGGCGGTGAGAATGATGAGAGCGCATAGGAGAAGCGCGAGTGTTTTGATTGCTTTCATGCGTTGTTCTCCTCATTGTTTTCGGATTCTGAAGCGGATGCTTCAATGGGGGAAGCTACTTCCTCGATAGGAATTTGTACGAACTTAAAGTGTTCTTTTGATGTCTTGGAAAGGTAAAACAAAATCGCAACCAGAGCGACAGAGAACAGAATCTGCAAAATCCCCCAAAAGGTAAAGCGAAAGTAAGCCCCCGCTTTTTCAACCTCATAGGGCCAATCATTGTTCGCGTCATAGATAAGCACCATTACGACAATATTGAGAATGGCGGATGCTTTTAGCCACCAAAATTTAAAGGGCTTCTTGGCTGTGCTGTTTAATACTTTCATAAAGCTACTGTAATCTTTTTTGGTGAGATAACTGAGAATGAAGTTGATGAGGGTGAGGAGATAGGGAATTTCAACAACCAGAAAGAAAGCCTGTACTTGTATCATAGAATAGGTTGCCTTTTTCCAACCGATATAGGTGACATTCCCAAAAATATCTGTTTTTTTGTGAGAGGGTCCGTAATCTTCAAATGCGGGCAGGAAGATCAAAATAAGATTCAGCAGAATGAGGATCATCGCTGCATAGATCAGATATTTGGTCGTATTCTGCTTTGTAGGGGTGGATTGATTGTTCATAAATGTTCTCCTTTGAAAATGTATTTGTGCTCTGTTAATAGAGCACAAATACATTATACTCTATTTATAGACAATTGTCAATACTTAAAGCATATTTTATAATAAAAATGTGAAGGAGGGTTGACAATGATCTCATATACACCACTTTATGAAACAATGAAAAAAAGGGGAGTGTCCACTTATAAAATGGTTAATCACTTCGGCTTTAGCCGAAGCTTGCTCGATCGCTTGAAGCACAATCGTCCGATCAGTACGGTGACACTGAACGATTTGTGCGCGTGTCTTGATTGCAAGGTGGAAGATATCTTGGTCTATGTCCGAGAGGAACAAGAATCTCAATAAAATCGGCAAGAAAAAACCGCCCTTTTGTCAAACGACAAAAGGGCGGTGAACCTAACTCACCGAATCAACTCAGAGATTAGATCTTCATGTCCGAAATATACTGTTCGATAACTTATTTCGACAGCGTATCCTCTGTGATAAAGAATATCATCCATGGCTAAAGCCCATGAAAATTCGTCTAACACTTCTTTTGCACACGATACATCATCGCAATATAGAACAAAAAAGAAATCCTCGGAATCGTTATTGTACGCAGCCAACACTTCCCGTACTCCGTCACCATCCACATCAAGCTCATCAAATAAGTCGTCTATTTTGTCTTCATCATCAAGATATCTTATTTTGGAAAAACCTTCTTTTTTTAAGAGCTTCTTTGCCTCTTTAAAGTCATCCGGCATTCCGACATTCCTTATGCAGGATTTAACACCAAGCACTACAGCCAATCCGATCAAAAAGCATAAAATGGTTTGTAAGACTTTAAGCGCTTTAGCTTTGATTATTGCGTTTTTCGTTGATACGTCATCGTTCATAATATTATCCTCCGCAAAGATAACATAAAAAATCCGAAAGCGAATGCTTTCGGATTTTTTGGTGGAGACAATAAGAGTCGAACTTATGACCTCATGCATGTCAAGCATGCGCTCTAACCAACTGAGCTATGCCTCCATCACAACGATATATATTATAGCATAACCGTTTTGAAATTGCAACCCCTTTTTCAAAAAAAGTCAAAAAAATTTTCAAGACTCGAAAAACAGTCGGGAAGCCCGCAAAAGTTTTTCAAATGTCACAAAAAATATATTGATTTTGGTACGTGATTGTGTTATAATATGATGATGTTTTATAATGTCCGAAACGGAAAGCGAGGGTCGGAAAATGAGTGCTGTTCATGAGCTTTTGAATTTTATTGAAAATAGCCCTACGGCGTTTCACGCGGTGGAGAGCTGTGTTGCCGCACTGGAGCAAAACGGATTTGTGCCGCTTTGCGAGGGCGACGAATGGAAGCTGACGCAAGGCGGGAAATACTACGTCACGCGCAACCGCTCCTCGATCATCGCGTTTGAATTGCCGAGCACGGCACCCGATCATTTTCTGATCGCCGCATCGCACACCGATTCTCCTATGTTCAAGGTCAAGGATGAGCATATCGCTATGTCCATGGATCGCTATCAGCGCATCAACACCGAGGTCTATGGCGGCACGATCTTTTCGACGTGGACCGACCGACCGCTCTCTGTCGCAGGGCGTGTGATCCTCTCCGAGAACGGGGAATTTATCACGCGCCTTGTCAATATCGATCGCGATCTGCTCGTGATCCCCAATCTGTCGATCCACTTCAACCGCAGCGTCAATTCGGGGTATGCCTACAATCCCGCGGTGGATCTTTTGCCGCTGTTTGCAGAGGGGAAGAACACCACGCTCAAGAGCCTGATTGCAAGCGAATTGAGTTGTGACGAAAGCGCGATCGCGGGTATGGATCTTTACGTATACAATCGCACCAAGGGCATAACCTTTGGCGCGTCCGAGGAGTTTTTCTCCGCCCCCCGCATCGATAACGTCATGTGCGTTTGGGGCACGCTGCAAGGCTTCCTCAAGGGTACACCCACATCCTCGGTCAACGTCTTTTTCGCGGCTGACAACGAGGAAACGGGAAGCGCCACCAA
Source organism: Eubacteriales bacterium (assembly GCA_045597145.1). Classification (GTDB taxonomy): domain Bacteria; phylum Bacillota; class Clostridia; order Oscillospirales; family CAG-272; genus UMGS1865. The sequence goes on along the minus strand of JAZODU010000007.1, from coordinate 56,808 downwards.
GCAGGGCGCGGGCTCGGTGTTTCTCTCCGATACGCTGGCGCGCATCTGTGAAGCGGTTGGTACGGACAAGCGCAGAATGCTTGCTTCCTCGATGATGGTGTCTGCCGACAACGCGCAGGCGAAGCACCCGAATCACCCCGAATTGAGCGACGCGCAAAACGCACCTTTCATGGGCGGCGGTGTGGTCATCAAGTACAATGCGGCGCAAAAATACACGACCGACGCGCTCTCCGCCTCCGTTTTTGCGGATATTTGCAAGCACGCGGGCGTTCCCGTCCAGACGTTTGCCAACCGAAGCGATATGGCGGGCGGATCGACCCTCGGCTCGATCGCAAACACTTACGTTCCCGTGTTGAGCGTGGATATTGGCATGGCACAGCTCGCCATGCATTCCGCATACGAAACGGCAGGCTGCCGCGATGCGGCGTATCTTGCCGATGCAATGAAGAGCTTCTATTCCTGTGCACTCCATACGAGTGCCGATGGCAATATCACGGTTTCTTACCCCGAACAAGCATAAGGAGAACGCAGAGATGTATAAAATCGGCTTTGACAATGAAAAATATATAGAAATGCAGTCCTCGCATATCCGTCAGCGCATCGACCAGTTCGGCGGCAAGCTGTATCTGGAGTTTGGCGGCAAGCTGTTTGACGACTACCACGCCGCGCGCGTTCTTCCGGGCTTTGCACCCGACAGTAAGGTGCGCATGCTGATCCAGCTCAAGGAAGAGGCGGAGATCGTGATCGTCATCAACGCAAACGACATCGAAAAGAATAAGGTGCGCGGTGACCTCGGGATTACATACGATCTCGACGTTCTGCGACTGATCGATGCGTTTCGCAGCTTCGGGCTGTTTGTGGGAAGCGTCGTGCTGACACGCTGGCAGGATCAGCCCGCCGCAAACAAGTTCCAGACGCGTCTGGAATCTCTCGGCGTGCGCGTTTACCGCCACTACTCCATTCCGGGATACCCCGCTGCGATCGATACCATCGTCAGCGACGAGGGCTACGGGAAGAATGAATATATCGAAACCTCGCGTTCGCTCGTCGTCGTCACCGCACCGGGCCCCGGCAGTGGCAAGATGGCAGTGTGCCTGAGCCAGATCTATCACGATCACAAGAGAGGGAAGCAGGCGGGGTACGCAAAGTTTGAAACCTTCCCCGTGTGGAATCTCTCGCTCAAGCACCCCGTCAATATCGCTTACGAGGCGGCAACCGCCGACCTCAACGACCTGAACATGATCGACCCCTTCCACCTCGAGGCGTACGGCGAAACCGCGGTCAACTACAACCGCGACGTGGAGATCTTTCCTGTTCTCAACGCTATGTTCCAGCGCATTCACGGCGCGTCTCCCTATAAATCCCCCACGGATATGGGCGTGAATATGGCAGGGAACTGTATCGTGGATAACGACGCCGTGGGCGATGCGGCGAAAATGGAGATCGTGCGCCGTTACTATACGGTGCTGTCCAATCAGCGCAAGGGGAACGGAGGCGCGCACGAGGTCGAAAAGCTGAAGCTGATCATGCAGTCGGCAGGCATTGACACCGATTTCCGCCACGTTGCGGAGGCGGCACGCGCCAAAGCCGAGGCAACGGGAAAGCCCGCAACGGCACTGGAGCTTCCCGACGGCAGGATCGTCACGGGCAAGACCTCGCGTCTGCTCGGCGCTGCGTCGGCGGCACTGCTCAATGCGCTCAAGACAATGGCGGACATTGACGATCGCATCGATCTGATCTCTCCCGGGATCCTCGAGCCGATCACCAACCTCAAGGTGGGGCTTCTCGGCAGCAAGAATCCGCGTCTGCACCCCGACGAATTGCTCATCGCGCTCTCTATTTGCGCGGTGCACGATCCGATCGCGCAAAAGGCGACCGAGCAGCTCTCCAACCTGCGCTACTGCGAGATGCATTCGTCCGTGATCCTCTCGGCAAACGACGAGCATACCCTGAAAAAGCTGGGCATCAACTTGACCTGCGAGCCCGTGTACGAAACCAAGCGACTGTATCACGGTTGATCCTTTGGAAAGGAGGAGATCTATGGGAACGTTATTCGATTATCTGAGCTGGCGAGGAGACCTGGCGTTTTCCGAAGCACCGCCCAACGAGGTCGACTGTCTGATCTTTTCCATGATCTCCTATCTCGATTACCAAGGCATCGTGCCAGCCTCGCACGACGAGAGCGGCATCACGCTGCGTGGCGCGGCGACAAAGCTTCAGTCGCGCTATCCCGATCCTAAAAAAATGACGCCGGGTGTCCTGATCCCCAAGGATATCGGACCCCTGTTCCGCAAGCTCAAGGATACCAGACGCTTTCGCGGCGTTGAGATGAAGGCGTTCGTCAACGAGGTGGACGAGGTGGCGGAAAAGCAATTCTCCGCAATCACCTTTTTGCTCGACGACGGCACGGCGGTCGTGACCTATCGCGGCACGGACGACACCTTGATCGGCTGGAAGGAGGATATGAACATGTGCTACCTTCCCGTGATCCCCTCGCAGGAGGCGGCGGTCGAGTATCTGCGCCAGGCGGCAACCGCGCACAGCGGCTCCTTGATCTGCACAGGGCACAGCAAGGGCGGAAATCTGGCGGTCTATGCGGCGGTCAAATGCCGCAAGGCGATCCGCAAGCGCATTAAGGCTGTCTACAGCAACGAGGGTCCCGGCTTTACACGTGCGTTTTTGGACGACCCCGTGTATCTGGAAATGCGCCCCGTGATCCGCAATCTTGTGCCGCAGGCATCGGTCGTAGGCGTTCTTTTGGAGCATGACAACCACCTGACCGTGGTCAAAAGCCGTCAGGCGGGGTTGCTTCAGCACAATGGGCTGACGTGGGAGGTCATGGGCAATTCCTTCGTGCATTTGAAGAATATCACGCCCGAGAGCCGTCGCGCCGACAAGACCATCAATCAATGGATTAAGGATATGACGCCCGAGCAGAGAGCGGAATTTTCTGCGGCGGTGTACCAGCTCTTTGCCGTTGAGGGGGTCAAGACCCTGACGGATCTTGTGGCGGTGCGCAAAAAGTGGCTCAGCCACAGCAAAACGCTGGATCCCAAGGTGCACGAAACGGTGCAGACCATGATGAGCGACCTGATCAAGAAAAACGGAAAGAACCTCTTTACGGATATCTTCCGCAAGGGGGAAGAGGAAAAAACAGGCGTTCGCTGAAAAGCGAACGCCTGTTTTTTAATTCTCAAGCATGATCTTGATGATCTCTTTGTCGGTTTCTCCCATGCCGTCGCGGGCAAGAAGTCCGATGTTGCGAATGGTGTTTTCAACGCCCTTTGTGATTATACCGTCGCCGCCGTAGAACTGCCGACCTGTGGACGCCATTTCAAAGCCCATAAAGCCCGCCTCGACCGCCATGGCGATCTTTGCCGCGCACGAGGGCTTGGCACCGTCACAGATGGTGCCCGAAAGGATCGCCACCGCGTTGACCACGGCGTGTGCGATCTCGTAGTAGCGTCCGCCCGCCAGATAGCAGATTCCCGCGCCGCAGCCGCAGCCCGCGCTGATCGCACCGCAGTAAGCCGACAGACAGCCGATGCCCGTTTTTTGATGTACCGTGACGAGGTCCGACACGATCAGCGCACGCAGAAGCGTGTCCTCGTCGATCCCGTTCTCGCGTGCGTAAATAATCACGGGGAGCGATGCCGTCATGCCTTGGTTGCCGCTCTCGGAAATGATGCAAACGGGGAATTCACAGCCGCTCATACGAGCGTCCGAGCCTGCCGCCGCATAGGCGCGCGCCTTGTCCTTGACCGATATGTTGCCGTCGCGCCAGATCAGCTGTCCGATGGACGCGCCGTACTTGTTGCGCAAGCCCTCCTCGGCGATCGCCGTGTTCAGCTCGATCTGTCGCATCAGATACGGACGCACGCGATCCAGAGCCGCCTCGTCTGCAAAGGCAACGATATCCTTGACGTTGAGAAGCGAGCGGTCGGAATCGTTTTTGGTGCTGTTTTCCGCGCTCTCGCTCACGTATTCTGCAGTCAGATTGATCCCGTCGCGCTCGGCAAGAATGAGATTGGTGTGATAGCCCGTGATTCTGACGCGCGCGGAGTGTTCGCCTGCCGTGCCGAACAGAAGCAGATCGAACGTGCAGGTGGTGTTCAGCTCGGACACCTTCATGGGGCACTTTTCAAGATAGGCTCTGACGCGAATGCGTCCGTCCTCGTCCAGAACCGACAGCAGCTCCAGCTTTTTGTCGTAGCGACCCGAAATGATGCCTGCCGCGACAGCAGCCTCGATGCCGTGCATGCCGCCTGTTGCGGGAACGATGACGCTTTTGACGTTTTTGATGATATTGCCGCTGAGCGAGATGTCGATCATCTCGGGTGCAACCCCTAACAGATCGCGCAGGATTGCCGACGCGTAAGCGATCGCGATCGGCTCGGTGCAGCCCATCGCAGGCTGTAATTCCTCGGCAAGGATCGCCTCGTATGTGGCGCAAATTTCTTTTGAAAGCATATCGAATGTCCTTTCCTTTGACATTTGTTTGCATACGCTACCATTTTATCACAAAAAAAGCACCGTGTCAAGAGGTGGCGGCAACAATCTGCCGCTGCCGAAATATTTTAAAAACCTGCGTTTTTGCCTTGACAGAAATAGCGGAAAAATGTATAATAATATATAGATGCTTGAAAGGAACGTGATACTATGGAAAAGCTTTTAGAGATACTGGGTCGCCTGCACCCCGATGTGGATTTTCGTGAGATCGAGGATCTTTACGAGGAGGGCGTGCTGGATTCCCTCGATATGGTGCGCCTTGTGACCGAGATCGCACGCGAATTTGACGTGCAGATCCCCGCAGAGGAGCTCCTGCCCGAAAACTTTCAGAACGTCAATACCATTTACGCGCTGATCGAGCGGCTGGACGAGGAATAAGCCACGATGCTCTTTACGTCCGCTGCGTTCGTTCTCTTCGCCGCCGTGACGCTGCTGTTGTATTTCACCGTCCCAAAACGGATGCAGTGGTGGGTCTTGCTTGCGTCAAGCCTTGTGTTTTACGCATTGGCGGGCAGGGAATATCTGATCTTTATTTTCTATACGGCGCTGATCACCTACCTGACCTCGCGCCTCTTGCAAGCGCGTGCCGACCGTGAGGACGCATACGTGGAGGCAAACCGCGCAACCATGGAAAAATCCGAGCGTAAGGCTTACCGCGCACGTGAGAAGAAGAAACGCTTCCGCATCCTGGTGGCGGGTCTTGTCCTCGGCTTTGGTATGCTTGCCGTGCTCAAATACACCGCGTTCGTGCTTGAGGGCGTCAACTCCGTGGCTTCGGCGTTCGGCGCGCGCGGCGTCACGATCCCAAGCCTACTCTTGCCGCTGGGAATCTCCTTCTATACCTTCCAATCCATGGGGTATCTGATCGACGTTTACCGCAAAAGCGTGCGCGCCGAGCGGAATTTTGCAAGGCTTCTTCTGTTCGTGTCCTTCTTCCCGCAAATTTTGCAAGGACCGATCAGCCGCTTCGGTGCTTTGCACGAGCAGCTCGTCGCGCCGCACAAATTCGATGCCTTTTCCTTCCGCGCAGGGCTTTTGCGTGTGATGTGGGGCTATTTTAAAAAGCTTCTGCTTGCCGACACCGCCATGATCGCCATCACGACGATCCTGGCGGATGCCGATACATACACGGGCGTGTACGTCTTTTTGCTGATCCTCTTGTATTCCGCGCAGATCTACGGCGACTTTACGGGAGGGATCGACATCACCATAGGACTGTCCGAGATGATGGGGATCAAGCTTGCGGAGAACTTCAACCGCCCCTTTTCCTCCAAATCCACCAAGGAATATTGGAACCGCTGGCACATCACCATGGGCGCGTGGTTCACCGATTACGTCTTTTATCCGCTCTCGGTCTGCAAGCCGATGCAACGGCTCTCCTCCTTCGTCTGCGACAAGTGCGGCAAGGGCTTGGGGCTTCGCCTGCCCGTGTATATCGCTACGATTGCCACCTGGATCTTAACGGGACTCTGGCACGGCGCGGGCTGGAATTTTATCGTTTGGGGATTGCTCAATTGCCTTGTGATCCTTGTGTCGCGCGAGCTTGAGCCCCTTTACCGCATTTTCCGCAAGCACTTTCCGCGTCTGTCGGCGTCACACTTCTGGGAATGCGTTCAGGTAACGCGAACCTTCCTTCTGATGGGCTTGATCCGCAGCCTTGATTGCTACCGCGACGTGCCCTTGACCTTCCGTCAGTGGGGCACCATGCTCACCGATTGGAACGCGCGCGAGCTCTTCGTGGGAGAATTGTCCTTTACCCATCTGTTGAGTCTTCCTGCGTGGTGCGTCATTTTCGTCAGCGTTGTATTGATCTGTGCCGTCAGTACGTGGGGGAGGGACAAGCCCGTGCGCCATCGCTTGGCGACGCACCCCGTGCTGTCCTGTCTGTGCGTGTGTCTCTTGCTCTTGGCGGTGCTGATTTTCGGTACGTACGGCATCGGATACGATGCGTCGGCATTCATCTATACGCAGTTCTGAATAAAGGAGAACTATGAAAAAACCAATCCGTATCTGCGTCACAGTCCTCTTGTGTGTGGCGATCGTTGCCTCCACCGTGGGGATGCTCGCCTTCGTGCAGGCACTGGTGATGCCCAAATACATGAGCTTTCTCACGCGTGAGGGGGCACTCATTGCGGAATACTACAATGAGACCACTGCGCACGACGTGATCTTCGTGGGGGACTGCGAGGTCTACGAATCCTTCACACCGCCCACACTTTGGGAGGAGTACGGCATTACCTCCTATATCCGCGGCAGTGCCCAGCAGCTCATCTGGCAATCCTACTATCTGCTTGAGGAAACCTTTACAATCGAACAGCCGAAGGTGGTCGTGTTCAACGTCCTCGCCATGAAATACGGCGAGCCGCAGAACGAGGAATACAACCGCATGACGCTGGACGGCATGAAATGGTCGGACATCAAGCTTGCAGCGATCAAAGCGTCCATGACCGAGGAGGAAAATCTTCTGTCCTATATCTTTCCGCTCCTGCGCTTTCACAGCCGTTGGAGTGAATTGACGAAGGAGGATTGGAAATACCTCTTCTCGCGCGACACCGTGTCGCACAACGGGTATCTGATGCAAACGGCGGTCAAGCCGCGGCCCGAGCATGAGCGCGAGGGCGTTCGTCTGTCGGATTATACGCTTCCCGAGATCAGCTTTGAATACCTTGACAAAATGCACGCGCTGTGCGAGAAAAACGGCGCGGAGCTGGTGCTCATCAAAGCCCCCACCAACAACTGGAAATACTGGTGGTACGACGAGTGGGATGCGCAGATCTGCGATTATGCCGCGGAGAACGGCTTGGATTACTACAACTTTATCGATAACGAGGAGATCGGCATCGACTGGTCAACCGACACCTACGACGCGGGCGTGCATCTCAACGTCTGCGGAGCAGAGAAGCTGACGTCCTATTTCGGCAAGCTTCTGCAGGAACAATACGGACTTTCGGATCACAGCGGTGAAAACGACCTTGCCGAGGTCTGGAACGGTAAGCTTGCCGCATACGAAAAGGAAAAGAAAGAATTGGAGAAACAGCAATGAAAAAATGGCTTTGCCCGGCACTTTGCGCCCTGATGCTTTTGATGTGCATTTCCTGCACGCCCGAGGAAGCGTCCGAGAAAAAGGCGTACAAATTCAAATCGGGCAGCACCGAGATCGCCGTGGGCGCGAACGTCGGACCGATCCTTGAAAAGCTTGGCGCGTACAGCGATTATTACGAATCCCCCTCCTGCTATTTTACGGGCATGGATAAGATCTATATCTACGGCGGCTTTGAGCTGCACACCTATCCCGACGGCGGCAAGGACTATATCTATCTGATCCGCCTGTACGACGACACCGTGGCAACGGCAGAGGGCGTGCGCATCGGCTCGTCCAAGAGCGACGTCACAAAGGCATACGGCGACGCCGACACCGCAACCAATACCTCCCTCATCTACAAGTGCGACGGCATATACATGGAGTTCTTCCTTGAGGGCGGCTCCGTGGTTGAGATCCAGTATCAGCACACCAAGGTGCGCGAAAATTGAACAGAACCCGCCCCGACATTTCGTCAGGGAGGGTTCTATATCACTCAAACCAACCGCGGAAACGCAAACAGCGCGTGCCGCAGCTGGAGGTAGATCGCAGAAAGCTCCGAAAAGGGGAGCGGGTTTTCTCCCTTGCCGCATTCGAGCGTAAAGGAGGGCAGTCCCAATTTTTGCACACACCAATCGGTCAGCCCCCCGTAGGAGGCAAGCCCCTCGGCATCGCTGACACGATACCCCGACAGTGCCGACAAACGGCGCGCAACGTGCGCGGTACGGGGAAGCGTGACGTCACCGCTGCGGTAAAAGATCTCCTCGCCCTGCGTGTGAAGCGTCATCACGCCGCAAAGCTCCCTTTGGTGAAAGCGAATAAAATTGCAAAGCAGGCTGACCTCGGGCTCGCTCTCGGGGGAGAGTCCGCTGTAGCGCGTGGGCGCGCCGCCCGCGATCCCATGCTCCGTCTCCAGCTTTTTGTATTCCGCAAAGCCCGCGTCGTAGTTGTGGTTGAGATCCACGCCGCGCGCATTGGCTTGCCAGCGCGAAAAATCCGTGCTGCCGCCGTTCATTTCGATCAGCCGCTCATACAGCGGATTGTCGGATGCCACGCCGTGGATCTGATAGTCAGCACCGTCCGGGTTGAGCATGGGCAGAATGTAAACGGCTCGGGTCTTGCACAGATCAACGGGATAATAAGCGCCGATGCGCTGCTTTTTTTCGACCGCCTCGCAAAGCTCCTCCAAAAAGCGCACGAGAAGTGCCGCCGTGATCCATTCCATGCCGTGGTGCGTCCCCACGTACAGTACGGCGCGCGGCGCATTTCCGATCTTGATCATGGGAATGGCGCGGTCCATGATCGAGCTTCCGAGATAGGTCAGCTCCGCGAACGGATAGGTGTCTGCGATCTGTGCGAGTAATTCGGTCAGGCGCACGTGGTCAAAGGGCGTGGCGGTTGACATGCGTTCTTTCATAACGGCTCTCCCAATTTGATAATTTGTAACAGAATATGCGCGTGACGATAAATATTTACAAATAGGATAGGATTTTTGTGCGCAGATGTGCTATAATAAAATGAATTTGAGCAAAAAGGAGATCTTATGGCAGCTTCTATATTTGATACTGCGCGATATCAAAGGCTTCGCAGAAATTTTCTGATCTTTCTCGGCGCGTGCATTGCGTTCAGTACCGTTATCTATATGCCAGTGTACTGGCTGATGTACAGCGATATCCGTTGGAACGATTCGATCCCGATGCTGATCTGGCTCGAAATGGTTGAGCCGCTGATGAACTATATCTTTTACCTCGGCGCCTTCACCTTTCTGATCCACGGCACGGCACGCTTTGACGCACACAAGACCGCGCCCTTCGTAGGCTTTTTCGCAGGCGCAGCCTTTTTGCGGTACCTCACCAACGTTTTTTCCTACATATGGATCATGGGCGCGCTTCACGTGAGCGAGTGGGTGACCTACGATCTGCCCGATATCCTGATCAGTACGGTGTTCGACTGCGTGCAGATCGGCATCGCGTTCCGAATCTGCTATCGCACGCTGGCAGGAAAGAAATATCAGCCCGTTTTACGTGTGAGCGACCGTGTGCCGACGCTTCGCGCGGCGTGGCTCTGCGCGATCATTCCCGCCGTTACGCAGGTGCTCTCGCGCTTCTATTACGATATGCAGATGATCTTTTCCTTTGAACTGCAGATCGACGGCGGCATGGAGCTTTTCTTGGTGATATCCTATTATATAACCGACCTTTTGGCGATCCCCGTCGGCTTCCTTGTGATCGCGCTGAGCCTGAAATGGCTGAGCCGCGCCGAGCAGCGGGCGCAAAGCGAATACGACAGCACCAAGCAAAAATAAAAGAGAAGGACAGAGAAACTGCATCTCTGTCCTTCTTTTTAGCACTCGCCTGCGATATTTACAATTTATTCATAAGATTCATGCGCAAAGCCCTTGACAAATGGCTGAAAAAGTGGTAAATTTGTATCGTGGTTTAGCACTCTCTTGCTTTGAGTGCTAAAAACAGCAGTTTCAAGAAACGGAAAGGAGCAGGACACGCATGAGCGCCGAAAAACGCGGATTAACCGAGCGGAAAAAGCAAATATTAAAAGCGATCGTTGATGCGCATATCGAGGGCGGCGAGCCCGTCGGCTCCAAATACGTGCTCCGGAATCAGCAGTTGAACTGCTCGTCTGCTACCGTCCGCAACGAAATGGCGGAATTGGAGGAGATGGGGTATCTTGAACAGCCGCACGCATCGGCAGGGCGCGTGCCGAGTGAGCTCGGCTATCGCTTTTACGTCGATTCGCTGATCGAGCGGTACGCCATGACCACGCACGAGATCGCGCAGATCAACGCGCTTCTCAAGGCAAAAATGGGCGAGCTCGACCAGATCCTGCTGGCGGCGTCCAACCTCGCGTCCAGTATGACCAACTACACGGGCATTGCCATCAAGCCCCGCGTCGCGTCGGTCACGGTCAACAAGTTTGATACCATCTATCTGGAGCCCGATCACTACATTCTGGTAGCGGTCGATTCGGACGGAAACGTCAAAAGCAAGCACCTGCATCCCACGGTGCCACTCACGCAGGCGACGCTGACAAAGCTTTCGCGTATTCTCAACACCTATCTGACGGGCGTTACCGCCGATCAGATCACGCTTCCCATTATGATGAAAATGGAAGAGGAGATGGGGAGCGAGCGCGGCGCGATCGGGGAGGTCATCAAGGTCATTTACGATCTGTTGGGCGAGCTTGATAACGGGGAAATGCGCATCAGCGGTATCGACCGACTTTTGCAGTATCCCGAGTACAGCGACGTCTCACAGTTGCAGGAGCTTTTGGGAACGCTTGAGAAAAAGGACGATATTCTGAATCTCGTGTCACAGAGCGACAACGAGGATATCAGCGTTGTGATCGGCTCGGAGAGTCAGGTCAAGGTGATGAATAATTCGGCGCTTGTGTTCAAGCCCATCGTCAAAAACGGAAAAACGCTGGGAGTGATCGGTGTCATCGGACCGCGACGCATGGATTATGCCCGCGTGCTGGTAACACTGGAGGAGCTCAGCGGCAACATTTCCAGTATGATACAGCCGAATAAACAGTTGAACGGAGGAGAAACCAATGGAGGAAACTAAAAACGCAACGGTCGGGGAAGCGGCAACCGAAACGCCCACCAAGGCCGAGAAGAAAAGTGTGAAAAAATTGGAAGCGGAGATCGCGGCACTGAAAAAGCAGCTTGAGGAAACGAGTGCCGAGCGCGATGCCGCGAACGATAAATATCTGCGCATGATGGCGGAGTACGATAACTTCCGCAAGAGAAGCGCAAAGGAAAAGGAAGGCGTGTACGCAGATGCGTACAGCGATTGCATCGCAGGGCTTCTCCCGATCCTTGACAACCTGGAAAGAGCGGAGAAGTCCGACAATTTCGAGGGCGTGAAGAAGGGGCTGGAGCTGACGGTCAAGGCGTTTGACGACGCTTTGCAGAAGATGGGTGTGAGCGAGATCGAAACCAAGACCTTCGAGCTCAACGTGCACAACGCAGTGATGCACATTGAAGACGAGCAATACGGTGACTCCGAGATCGTTGAGGTGTTCCAAAAGGGATACACCAAGGGCGACAAGGTGATCCGATACGCTATGGTAACGGTTGCAAACTGACCGTGCCGACATAAATCCGTTTTAAATTTGATTTGATATATTGGAGGAAATTATCATGGGAAAAATCATTGGTATTGACTTGGGTACTACCAACTCTTGCGTAGCGGTTTACGAGGGCAACGAGCCCATCGTGATCCCCAATCCCGAGGGAGCAAGAACCACCCCCTCCGTCGTGGCATTTTCCAAGACGGGTGAGAGAATGGTTGGACAGGTCGCAAAAAGACAGGCGATCACCAACCCCGACCGCACCATCATCTCCATCAAGCGCGAGATGGGTACGGGTTACAAGAAGACGATTGACGACAAGTCCTACAATCCGCAGGAGTTCTCTGCAATGATCCTGCAAAAGCTCAAGGCAGACGCAGAGAGCTATCTCGGTACCACCGTCAATCAGGCGGTCATCACCGTCCCCGCATACTTCTCCGACGCACAGCGTCAGGCAACCAAGGACGCGGGCAAGATCGCAGGTCTTGAGGTGCTCCGTATCATCAACGAGCCCACGGCGGCAGCCCTTGCATACGGTATGGATAAGGAAGACAACCAGAAGATCATGGTCTTTGACCTGGGCGGCGGTACGTTCGACGTGTCCCTGCTTGAGATCTCCGACGGCGTGTTCGAGGTTCTTGCAACCAACGGTGACACGCGTCTGGGCGGAGACGACTTCGACCAGAGAATTATCGACTGGATGGCAGATCAGTTCCAGCGCGAGAACGGCGTAGACCTGCGCAAGGATAAAATGGTCCTGCAGAGATTGCGCGACGCGGCAGAGAAGGCAAAGATCGAGCTGTCGGGCATGGCTTCCACCTCGATCAACCTCCCCTTCATCACCGCAACCGCGGCAGGTCCTCTGCACTTCGAGGCAACCCTCTCCCGCGCGGAGTTCGACCGCATCACGGCTGACCTCGTTGAGAGAACCATGATCCCCACCAAGAAGGCACTCTCCGACGCAGGCCTTTCCGTAAACCAGATCGACAAGGTGCTCCTCGTCGGCGGTTCTACCAGAATTCCTGCCGTTCAGGAGGCTGTTAAGAAGTTCATCGGTAAGGATCCCTTCAAGGGCATCAACCCCGACGAGTGCGTTGCGATCGGTGCGGCAATTCAGGGCGGCGTCCTCGGCGGCGAGGTCAAGGATCTGCTCCTGCTCGACGTCACGCCTCTGTCCCTCGGTATCGAAACCTTGGGCGGCGTGTTCAACCGCATCATTGACCGTAACACCACGATCCCCGTAAAGAAGAGTCAGGTCTATTCCACCGCGGCTGACGGTCAGACCTCGGTTGAGATCCACGTGCTTCAGGGTGAGCGTGAGATGGCGGCAAACAACACTACGCTCGGTCGCTTCATTCTCGACGGCATCACGCCCGCTCCCAGAGGAATCCCCCAGATCGAGGTCACCTTTGACATCGACGCAAACGGTATCGTAAACGTAACCGCGCAGGATAAGGGCACGGGTAAGGAGCAGCACATCACGATCACCTCCTCTACCAACATGAGCCAGGAGGACATCGACCGTGCTGTGAAGGACGCTGAAAAGTACGCAGAGGAGGATAAGAAGGCAAAGGAAGCGGTTGATACCAAGAACCGTGCCGAGTCCATCATCTTCCAGAGCGAAAAGACGCTCTCCGAGCTTGGCGACAAGGTCGATCCCGCTGACGCACAGAACGTGAAGAACGCGATCGAAAAGCTGAAGGAAACCCTCAAGGGCGGCGACGTTGAGGCGATCAAGGCTGACACCGAGGCTGTGGAGAAGTCCTTCTACGCGATCTCCGAAAAGCTTTACCAGCAGCAGGCAGACGCGCAAGGCGAGGCAGGGGCTGATCCCAACATGGGCGGCGACGGCACCTACTACAACGCAAACTACGAGGATAACTCGAACAATCAATAATCACTGACATCGGGAAAGGCGGGAAACCGCCTTTCCCGTCGGGTGTATCATGCCGATGCACGCGTATTTGCTCAAAATACACCTGCATCAGCATGATACCAACACAAAAAAGAGGTTCATATGGCAGACAAAAGAGATTATTACGAGGTGCTGGGCGTTGACAAAAGCGCCGACGAAAGCACCATCAAAAAAGCGTTTTATAAAATGGCGAAGCAGTATCATCCCGATACGCATCCCGGCGACAAGGTAGCAGAGGAGAAGTTCAAGGAGGTCAACGAGGCGTACGAGGTGCTCTCGGATTCCGAGAAAAAGGCGAAGTACGACCAGTACGGACATGCTGCCTTTGATCCCTCCATGGGCGGCGGCTACGGCGACTTTGGCGGTGGCTTTGGCGGCTTTGGCGATTTCGGAGATCTGGGCGACATTCTGGGCGGTATGTTCGGCGGTGCCTTTGGCGGCGGCGCGTCGCGCAGACGCAACGGACCCATTCAGGGGGATGATATCGGCACGTCGGTCTACATTACCTTTGAAGAGGCGGCGTTCGGCGTGAAAAAGGATATTTCCTACGCGCGCGTTTGCCATTGCGACGCCTGCAAGGGAAGCGGATCGGAAAAGGGAAGCCAGGGCGTGGAAACCTGCCAGACCTGCCACGGCACGGGTCAGGTGCGCCGCGTTCAGCGCATGGGCGGCATGGCGTTTCAGTCCACCGCCACGTGTGATGCCTGCCGCGGTAGCGGTAAGAGCATTAAAAATCCTTGCTCCAAATGCCGCGGAACGGGTATGTCGCGCGAGAATAAGAAATTGAGCGTTTCGATCCCTGCGGGCATCGCCAACGGCGAGCGTATTGCGCTGCGCGGACAGGGCAACGACGGCAGAAACGGCGGTCCTGCGGGTGATTTGATCATCACCGTGGGCGTGCGCAGCCACGACGTGTTCGAGCGCGACGGCTATAACGTCTATTGCGAGGTGCCCCTGACGGTTGCGGAGGCAACGCTGGGAGCAGAGATCGACGTTCCCACGCTCGACGGCAACGTCAAGTACAACATTCCCGAAGGCACCCAGCCCGGCACGCAGTTTACCGTGCGCGGCAAGGGAATCCCGTATATCAACGGAGGCGGTAAGCGCGGCGACCATATCTTCCGCGTCAGCGTTGAGATCCCAAAGGGGCTCAACGACAAGCAGAGAAATGCGATGCGTGCCTTTGCCGACAGCTGCGGCGAGAGCAATTACGCAAAGCATAAGCAGTTTTTCAAAAAGATTTTCGGACAAAAGTGAGGTAAAGCATGGTAGATCAGGATTACGTATGCGGTGACTTTGGTGACGAGTCGATCTGGACGCAGGTGCGCGTAACGGTCAAGCTGGAGCTGCTCGATCAGCTGACAGCGATCATGAGCATGGTGTCCAACAATTTGCAAATTGAAGATTACAGCGATATTGATCTGAAGACCTGCTATGGCGACCTGATCGACGAGAGCATTCTGAACGCCGATAAAACGATCGCGTCGGTGTCGGTCTATCTGCCAGCCGAGAAGAGCGTACCCGAGTGTCTGGCGTTTCTCAAGGAGCGCTTTGCGGGAACGGCTCTGGAGGACGCGAAGATCGAAACGGTCGGCGTGAACGAGGAGGATTGGGCAAACTCCTGGAAGGCGTACTACAAGCCGATCAAGATCGGCGAGAAGCTTGTGATCGTCCCCGCATGGGAAAAGTACACGCCTACCAAGGGCGAGCTGATCGTGCGCATGGATCCGGGCATGGCGTTTGGTACGGGCACGCACGAGACCACGCGTCTGGTGATCCAACTGCTTGAAAAATATACCAAAGAGGGCTGTCGGATGCTGGATGTCGGCACGGGAAGCGGAATTTTGGCGATCTGCGCCTCCAAGCTGGGAGCAGGCGAGTGCCGCGCTTACGACATTGACCCCATGGCGGTTCGCGTAGCAAACGAGAACATCAAGGACAGCGGACTGCCCAACATCACCTGCGAGGTGTCCGACCTGCTCCGTCAGGTGGACAAGTCCCGTCCGTACGATCTGATCTGCGCCAACATCGTGGCGGATATCATCATTCGTATGACGCCCGACGTGGGGACGCTGATGCACGAAAATACGATCCTTCTGGCATCGGGAATCATTCTCGAGCGCAGCTCGGACGTGATCGAATGCTTTGAGCAAAACGGATTCCGCATTGTTGAAAAGCTTGTTGACAACGGCTGGTGTGGATTAGCAGTTATGAAGGTGTGAAAGAAAGTGGGGAGAGAGCTTTTTCCAAAAAGCTCTCTCCCCACAAATCTCTACCCGGCAACGCCTCCACCCTCTCACCGAGTGTTGTGTAATCGCCGATGGTGATGAAATTGAAATCCGAGCGGCTCTCCCTTTGTTTCTCACACTTTTTTGCAAAAAAAATATTTGTTTACAAAAAAGGTGTTTACAAAAGGGAAATTATGTAGTAAAATATAAAAGAATATAATATAGAATAGGCAAGGAGTGAACAGAATGATGGAACAGCCGAAGTATCAACGCGTTTTGCTCAAGCTGTCGGGTGAGGCTCTGTCCTCGAAGGACGGCGGAATTCTGGATTTTAGCTTTATCGAACGGGTTGCCGTGCAGATCAAGAGATGCGTGGACGCAGGTGTCCGGGTCGCTGTGATCGTGGGTGCGGGCAACATCTGGCGTGGCAGACAAGGAACGGGCATGGATCATTGCCGTGCCGATCACATGGGTATGCTGGCTACAGCGATCAATTCCTTGGCTTTGCAGGACGTATTCCTGCGCGTCGGCATGGATGCGTTGGTGATGACCGCCGTTGAGATGGAGGCGTTTGCCGATCACTACACCTCGCGCGGCGCCATCAAGGCTCTTGAGAGCGGCAAGGTCGTGATCTTTGGCTGCGGCTTGGGAACGCCCTTCTTTTCCACCGATACGGCTGCGGCTCTGCGCGCGGCTGAGATCAAGGCGGATTGTATTCTCATGGCGAAGAACATCGACGCGATCTACAGTGCAGACCCCTTGAAGGATCCGAGCGCCGTTCGTTATTCCGACATCACCTACAAGCAGATCATTGAGGAAAATCTGCGTGCTTTGGATATGTCCTCGGTCACGCTTTGCATGGATAACGGTATCAACGGCTATGCCTTCGGGCTTGCCGATCCCGAAAACATTTACCGCGTGGTCATGGGCGAGTCCGTGGGCACGGCGATTCACAACTGAGAATTTTACATCGAAAGGATTTTTGAATTATGAAGTACAACACCAAAGCAGCAGAAGAGAAGATGCAGAAGACCGTAGCGGCTTACGAAAACAACCTTTCCACCATTCGCGCAAGCCAGGCAAACGGCGCGATCGTTTCCAAGGTGACCTTTGATTATTACGGCTCGGCAACGAAGCTGACCGATATGGCGTCGGTTTCCGTGACCGACCCCAAGACCCTGACCATCACCCCCTACGACCGTTCGACCCTGAAGGCAATGGTCAAGGCGATCCAGGCGTCGGATATCGGTATTAACCCCGTTGACGACGGAACGGTGATCCGTCTTGTGTTTCCGCCTTTGACCGAGGAGCACCGCAAGGGGCTGGCGAAGCAGATTCAGAAGATGTCCGAGGATTCCCGCGTTGCGATCCGTAACATTCGCCGCGATGCCAACGATGACATCAAGAAGCAGAAGAAGGACGGCGAGATGACCGAGGACGAGCAGAAGGCAGGCGAAAAGGCTGTGCAGGAGCTCACCGACCGCTACATCAAGCTGATCGACGAGATCACGTCCAAGAAAGAAAAAGAGATCATGAAGATCTGAGTTTGCTCTCGCCGGGTTTGTTTATAACCCGGCGAATGCTCGTGAAAAGGGGTAGTATATGCTTTTTGGAAAAAAGAAAAAACAGGCAGAAAAGGTGCAGATCGACGAGCGGCTGCAGCACATTGCGTTTATTATGGACGGCAACGGCCGTTGGGCGCAAAAGAGGGGCATGCCGCGTGAATTCGGGCATTCGCACGGTGCGGAGACCTTTCGCAGGATCGGTCGCTATTGTGAGAGCATTGGGCTGAAATACATGACCGTTTACGCGTTTTCCACCGAGAACTGGAAGCGTCCGCAAAAGGAAGTGGATACGATCATGGGGCTGCTTGACCGATACACCGAGCAGTGCTTTACCGACGCGGAGGCGAAGAACGTGCATTTTCGATTCGTGGGCAATCTCGACGTTTTTCCGGCGGAGCTGCGCGAGAAAATGGAGCGGCTGGACCGCGAGACCTCGGACAGACCATTCCTTTTGAACATTGCGGTCAACTACGGCGGACGCGAGGAGATCGTGCATGCCTGCAACGAGCTGATCCGCGAGGGGAAGACGAGCGTCACCGAGGCGGACATCAATGCGCGGATCTATACCAAGGGCTGTCCCGATCCCGATCTTGTCGTGCGCACGGGGGGAGATCTGCGTATCTCCAACTTTATGCTCTGGCAGTCGGCTTACACCGAGTATCTGTTTACCGACGTTCTCTGGCCCGATTTTAAGGACGCGGACGTCGATGCGGCAATAGCCGTCTTTTATTCCAGAAAACGCCGTTACGGTGGCGTTTGATCTTACCTTGCAAGGGAGGAATATTCATGAAACAACGTATTATTACCGCGCTGATCGCCACCTGTGTACTGATTCCGGTGCTGATCTTTTCGGACACCTTTGCGCTGCCGCTCGGCATTGCGGCGTGCTCGGTGCTGGCGGTCTTTGAAATGGCGCGCTGCATTGGTCTTCATAAGGCGCACGTCCTGACCGTTCCGCTCTATCTCATTGCGGCGGGCGCGCCCTTTCTGGTGCGTTACATCGGAGCGACGAACACCGATGCCACCAAATATCTGTTGCTCAAGTGTATGATGGCACTCGCTCTTGGCATGCTGCTGTATTTCTTTGCCGTGATGACTTTTTCTCACGGAAAATACAAGCTGGCGGACGTGTGCATACTGTTTGCCACAGTGTTCTATATCCTGCTCGGCTTTAACGGGATCCTTGTGATGCGCATGCACCGCCATCAGGGGCATCTTGCGTACCTGACGATCTTCCTCGGGGCTTGGATTACGGATATCTTTGCGTATTTCTGCGGCGTTCTGTTCGGGCGCGGCGGCAAGCACAAGCTGATCCCCGATGTAAGTCCCAAGAAGACGGTGGAGGGAAGCATTGGCGGCATGCTGTTCTGCGTGCTGACCATGGTGGGCTTTGGATTGGTATGCAATCATTTCCTGGAAGAGGACGCGTCTCTTCTGATCTTTGCGCTGGGCGGCTTGATCGCGTCCATCGTGTCGCAGATCGGGGATCTTGTGATGTCTGTTGTCAAGCGTACATACGGAATCAAGGATTATGGCAAGATCTTCCCGGGACACGGCGGCATGATCGATCGCTTTGACTCGATCATTGCGGTTTCCGTGTCGCTTATGGCATTTACCTCCTTCTTTGATTTCTTTGCGAAGGGGTGATTGGATGCTTAACAATTCTGTATATCCGTCTGTGACCATTCTCGGATCGACCGGATCCGTGGGAGAGCAGGCGATCGACGTGGCGCGCCGCAACGGGATCCGTGTCAACGCGATCTCCGCGAACCGCAGTGTGTCGCGTGTCGAGGTGCAGGCAAGATCCTTGCACGTCAAGGCGTGCGCCATGGCAGACCGCGAGGCGGCAAAGGATTTGGCGGTGCGTCTTGCCGATACCGACATCAAGGTTTACGCGGGTATGGACGGCATTTGCGAGATGATCGCACAGTCTTATGATGAAAACGAGGCGGTCGTCAATTCCATTATCGGAGAGGCGGGCTTGCGTCCGACGATCGCAACCCTGCAGGCGGGGAAGAAGCTGGCGCTTGCCAACAAGGAATCTCTCGTGTGCGCGGGCGACTTTGTGATGAAGCTTGCCGAGGCGAAGAGCGTGGAAATCTTGCCCGTTGACAGCGAGCACAGCGCGATCTTTCAGGCTCTGCGCGCAGGCACGCAAAAGGAGATCAAGCGCATTCTGCTGACGGCGTCGGGCGGGCCCTTTTACGGCATGAAGCGTGAGGAGCTGGCGGGAATCACGCCCGAACGTGCCTTGGCGCACCCCACGTGGAATATGGGGGCGAAGATCACGATCGACAGCGCGACGCTGATGAACAAGGGCTTTGAGGTGATCGAGGCGGTGCATCTGTTTGGGGTAACACCCGAGCAGATCGAGGTGCTGGTGCACCGCGAGAGCATAATGCACTCTGCGATCGAATACATTGATAACAGCGTGATCGCGCAGATGTCGGTGCCCGACATGCGCCTGTGCGTGCAGTACGCGCTGACGCACCCCGTGCGCACCGAGGCGGTCATTCCGCCGCTGGACTTGACGATGGTGGGGAAGATGACCTTTGCGCGTCCCGATGCCGAAACCTTTACGCTGCTGCGTCTGGCTCTGGATGCCATTCGCACGGGCGGTGCGGTTCCGGCGGTCCTGAACGCTGCCAACGAGGTGGCGGTCGGTGCGTTTCTTGACAAGAAGCTGGATTTCGTCGGGATCTTTGACCTTGTGGAGAAAACGGTCAACGCTCTGCCCGATGCGGCGAGGATCTGTTCTCTTGAGGACATTTATGCGTTTGACGGCGCGGCAAGATCGCTTGCCAACGAATTTCTTGCAAAGCACTAACGGCTATTATTACGGAGGAATAAAATTTGACGGTTCTCTATATCCTTTTGGCGCTCCTGATCTTCGGGTTGTTGATCTTTATCCATGAATTGGGGCATTTTATCGTGGCACGCCTGTGCGGTGTCAAGGTTTTGGAATTTGCGATCGGTATGGGCCCGAAGCTTTTGTCGTTGAGGGGCAAAAAGTCTGGG
The DNA here is from genome assembly GCA_045597145.1 of Eubacteriales bacterium. Lineage (GTDB taxonomy): Bacteria > Bacillota > Clostridia > Oscillospirales > CAG-272 > UMGS1865. Next base: position 36,405 of record JAZODU010000007.1, on the reverse strand, counting down.
ACGGTGTACGCTTTGCGCGCCTTTCCCATCGGCGGCTTTGTCAATATGCTCGGTGAGAACGGCATGGAGGCGGTGCAGGGCGACAACGGGGAAGAAGCCTTGAAAAAAGAGCTGGCGGAAACGCTTGTCAATGACGCTGAGGAGATCGACACCGCTCAAGAGTCGGAATTACTCGAGACCGAGCTTGATCCCGCGCTTGCAAAGCAGGCGTATTGCAACCAGAGCGTTTGGAAGCGGCTCTTGATCTCCTTGGCGGGCCCCTTTATGAACGTTCTGCTCGGCTTTGTGCTGATGCTGGTGTTGGTGTTGATGTCGGGTCATGACGCGATGGCGACCAACATCATCGGCGGCTTTGATATCTACTATTTCAGCGAGGAGGAGCAGTGCGGCTTTCAGACGGGCGACTATCTTCACGCCTTGGACGGCAAACGCATTCTGTCTTACAGTCAGCTGGAGCAATATCTTGCCGAAAATCCCGGAAAGGAATTTGACGTCACCGTTCGCCGCGTAAATGAGGCGGGTACGAGCTACGAAATGGTCACCTTCAAAACGGCGATCGACGACGAGCTGCTCGGTGCCTTGCGCCGTGCGGGCGGCGAGGAGAGCGGACTGCGGATCAACGATGAAATTCTGAAGGTCAATTCCGCAAGAGTGCACACCTATAACGAGCTTTATTATGAGCTGACCAACCAGGGCTACCGTCCGGTTGAATTGACGGTGCTGCGTGACGGTCGGGAGATCGTTCTCAAGGACGTTCGTTTTTACAGACAGCAGGATAGCGGTGTTTATTTTGGTTGGGTGGATCTGGTGCCTTACCGCGAGGCATATTTCGATTTCCCTACGGTCATGAAGCACACGTGGTTCCGCTCGGTTTCCACGGTCAAAACCGTGTTCGATTCTTTGGCGGGGCTCTTTACGGGACGGTTTGGCTTGGAGGCAATGTCGGGGCCGATCGGTATTACCAAGCAGGTCGGCAACGTGGTGCAGATGGGCTTTACGAGCCTTTTGTACCTGATCGTTATCATTTCCATCAACCTCGGTATCATGAATCTGTTGCCGCTGCCGGCACTTGACGGTGGGCACATCTTCATTTATCTGATCGAGGCGGTGCGCCGCAAGCCCATGAAAAAAGAGCTTGAGGCGGTCATCAATTTCGTAGGATTGATCCTGATCCTGTCTTTGGCAGTGGTCGTGGCGATAAAGGACGTGATTACACTATTATGAAATACAACGACATTAGAAGAAAAACGCGTGCGGTCAAGGTGGGGGGGCTGACGCTGGGCGGTGACGCGCCCATTGCGATCCAATCCATGACAAACACGGATACTCTGGACGCCGTGGCAACGGTGGATCAGATTCGACGTCTTGAGGCGGCAGGGTGTGACATCGTGCGCATCTCGGTGCCCTCCGAGGAGGCGGCTTATACCGTTTGGAAAATCAAAGAAGCGGGCGTGAAGCTCCCGATCGTGGCGGACATTCATTTTGACTATCGCATTGCCCTGCGCTGTGCGGAGCTGGGCTTTGATAAGATCCGCATCAATCCCGGGAATATCGGGGAGGACGACCGCGTCAAGGCGGTGTGCGACGCTTGCCGCGAGCGGGGGATCCCGATCCGCGTAGGGGTCAACAGCGGCTCGCTTGAAAAGCAGATCCTTGCAAAATACGGCTCGCCCACGCCCGATGCGCTGTGCGAGAGCGCGCTTTACCATATCTCGCTCCTGGAGCGATTCGGATTTTACGATACGCTGATCTCGATCAAGGCGTCCACCGTTTCGGACATGATCGCGGCAAACCGTCTGTTGGCGGCGAAATGCGACTATCCTCTGCATCTGGGCGTGACCGAGGCGGGCGGCGGCAATCGCGGACTGATCAAAAGCGCGGTCGGCATCGGCTCGCTCCTGTGCGACGGCATTGGCGACACGATCCGCGTATCCCTGACCGACGATCCCGTGGAGGAGATCGGTGCGGCAAAGCAGATTCTGCGCGCCGTTGGCATGGAGGGGCAGAGCGGTATGGATATCGTCAGCTGCCCCACCTGTGCGCGCACGAAGATCGACCTGATCCCGCTGGTCAAGCGGTTTGAGGCGGCGGTGCGCGAGGCAGGACTTGAGGACGTGCCCGTGAAGGTGGCGCTGATGGGCTGTGTTGTCAACGGCCCCGGAGAGGCGCGCGAGGCGGACGTGGGGATCGCGGGAGGCCGCGGCGAGGCGGTGTTGTTCCGCCACGGAGAAACTGTGGAAAAGATTCCCGAATCCGAGATCATTGAACGACTGTTGCGGGAGATCCGCATGCTGAAGGACAAAAAATGAGCAAAAATTTTCTGGAAATATTTAACCGATACGAGCCCGATGGGAAAACCGCCGAGATCCTTCTCTCGGCGGATCCCGAGGGGATCTCTCTGCGCGCGGACAAGGAGCAGCGCATCATCGAGGTCACGGCCCCATTTCCGCGGATCGTGCCCAAGAGCGAGCTTTACCGCATCGAAGAGGAGATCCGCGTGGCGTATGAATTGAATATGGTTCGCATCTGTCCGCGCTACAACGCGGCACTTTTTGACGTGGGGCAGATCCCCGATCTGCTTCGCGAAACCAACCGCCGCGGTCTTGTTGCCAACGGCTTTTTCAATCATTGCGAGTATCAGCTGGGCAACGGGGAGCTGATCGTTGAGATCCCGTTTACCGAGGGGGGCGTGGGCTTGATCTATGATGCCAAGACCCCCGAGGTCATGGAGCAGATCGTGAAAAACGAGTTCGGCGTTTCCCTGCACGTTGAGGTGCGGCGCATGAAGAACTTTGATCCTGCCGATTACCGGAACGACTTTGACGAGCGCTTGGCGCAGATGGGACGCGATGCGGCGCGCGCCGAGGAGCAGTACATCGCGATGCAAAAGGCGCAGGCGGCAGGGGAGTGGACGAGCAGTGCCCCTGTTGAAGAAGAAAAGGAGATGCTGCCGCGGGCGGCATCGATCTACGACGTGGAGATGTTTCCCGATGTCAGCGAGGGCAAATGCCGCATCGGCTTTGAAACCTACGATCTGTCCTCACCCGAATACGTGCTTGGCGAGCCGTTTGAGATCCGTCCCGTGACCATCGCATCGATCGACAAGCCGATGCGAAACCTTGTGATCGTGGGCGAGGTCTTCGGCTACAAGGAGGAGGAGAGCCGCGGCGGCGGTAAATTCGACGTATCCTTCGATGTCTTTGACGGCAACGCATCGATCGAGCACCGCACCTTCGGTATGGAGGTCGAGGAGCTTGAGCAACTCAAGGGCGTGATCAAGGACGGTACGGTCGTGGCGATGAGAGGATACGTCAAAAAGGTGACGCGCAAGGGAAAGGTAGACACCGATTTTACCTTCTATTACACCGATATCGCAAAGATCTCCAAGATCCAGCGTAAGGATCGCGCCGAAAAGAAACGCGTGGAGCTGCATCTGCACACCTCGCTCTCGACCATGGACGCGCTGATTCCGCCCGACGTTGCCGTGAAAACGGCGTACAAATGGGGTATGCCCGCCGTGGCGATCACTGACCACGGAAACGTGCAGGCGTATCCCGAGGCGATGCTGGCGTGGGACAAGATTGGCGCGGATCAGCCCTTTAAGGTGATCTACGGAATTGAATCCTATTTTGTCAACAACACTGCGAGTGCGATCTCGGGTACGTATGATCCGAGCTTTGACGCGGAGTGCGTCGTGTTTGATATTGAAACGACGGGTCTGCATTTTCAGACCTGCAGGATCACCGAGATCGGTGCCGTGAAGATCAAAAACGGCGAAGTGATCGATCGCTTCAACACCTTCGTCGACCCCGAATGCCCGATTCCCGAGAATATCGTGGAGCTGACGGGAATTACCGACGAGATGGTGGCGGGAGCACCCAAATATCCCGAGGCGTTGCGTGCGTTCTTCGATTTTATCGGCAACAGCGAGGATAAAAAGCCCTTGCCGTTGCTCATCGCGCACAACGCAAAGTTTGACGTCGGCTTTATCCGTCACTACGCCACGGAGGCGGGCTTGCCGTTCGGGAATCCCTATCTTGACACGCTGGCACTTTCCAAGCATATCAATCCCGAGCTGAAAAACCACAAGCTGGATACCATCGCAAAGGCGTATGAGCTTGGGGATTTCAACCACCACCGCGCCTGCGACGACGCGGAAATGCTGGCGCAGATCTATTTCCACATGATCGAGCTGATGAAAAAGCTGGATCTTGCGGATCTGTCCGCCCTGCACCGCGAAATGGTGGAAAAGGCAGACCCGTTGAAGGTGAAAAAGCCCTATCACCAGATCCTTCTGGTCAAGAATCAGACGGGACTGAAGAACCTTTACAAGCTCATTTCCATGAGCTATCTGGAGTATTACAAGCGTAATCCGCGCATCCCCAAGACCGTGCTGGAGCAGCACCGCGAGGGACTTATTGTCGGCTCTGCCTGCGAATCGGGTGAGCTGTTTATGGCGTTGCTCGAAAACCGCCCCGAGAGCGAGATCGAGGAGATCGTGAATTTTTACGATTATCTCGAGATCCAGCCGATCTGCAACAACCGCTTCCTTTTGGACGAGGGAAAGGTTGGAAGCGAGGAGGATCTGCGCGAGTTTAACCGACGCATCGTGGCACTGGGTGAGAAATACAACAAGCCCGTGTGTGCGACCTGCGACGCGCATTTTCTCAACCGCGAGGACGAGCTTTACCGCAAGATCCTCAAGGCGGGACAGAAGTTTGACGACTACGACCGCGAGGTGGGACTGTATTTCCGCACCACCGAGGAAATGCTTGAGGAGTTCTCGTATCTTGGAGAAGAGAAGGCGTATGAGGTAGTCGTGACCAATACCAATCTTGTCGCGGACATGATCGAAAACGTCCGCCCGATCCCGAAGGGAAGCTACACGCCCGAAATGGAGGGCGCGGAGCAGGAGCTTCAGGATATGTGCTGGGAACGAGCCAAGCGCATGTACGGAGATCCGTTGCCCGAGCTTGTCACGGCACGCCTTGAAAAGGAGCTGACCTCCATCATCAAAAACGGCTTTTCGGTGCTTTATCTCATCGCACAGCGTCTGGTGCATTACAGCGAGGAGCAAGGATACCTCGTCGGCTCGCGCGGCTCGGTGGGCTCTTCCTTCGTTGCAACCATGGCGGGTATTTCCGAGGTCAACCCTCTGCCGCCGCACTACTATTGTCCCAATCCCGCGTGCAAGCACAACGAGTTCTTTACCGACGGCTCGGTGGGCTCGGGCTTTGATCTGCCCGACAAGAACTGCCCCAAGTGCGGAACGAAATACAAGGCTGACGGGCATGACATCATGTTCGAGACCTTCCTTGGCTTCTACGGTGATAAGTCGCCCGATATCGACCTGAACTTCTCGGGTGACGTGCAGGGGCGCGTTCACAAATACACCGAGGAGCTCTTCGGTGAGGGGCACGTGTTCCGTGCGGGAACGCTGACCACGCTTGCGGACAAGACGGCTTACGGCTACGTTGCCAAGTACGTTGAGCAAAAGGGGATCAGCCTCTCGCGCGCCGAGATGAACCGACTGTCGCTCAACTGCATGGGCGTCAAAAAGAGTACGGGTCAGCATCCGGGCGGTATCATCGTTGTGCCGCAGCAGTATGACGTGTACGACTTTACGCCGATTCAGCGTCCTGCAGAAAAGGAAGATGCGGATACCATTACCACGCACTTTGCATTCTCGTATCTGCATGACACGATCTTAAAGCTTGATGAGCTCGGACACGATGTACCGACCAAATATAAGTGGCTTGAAACCTTTACAAACACCTCGGTTCTTGATGTGGCGATGAACGACCGCTCGGTGTACGAGCTGTTTGAATCCACCTCGCCCTTGGGCATCAAGCCCGACGATATCGAGGGCTGTACGATCGGCACGTACGGGCTTCCCGAATTGGGTACTCCCTTTATCCAGCAGGTACTGATTGACGCAAAGCCGCGTAACTTTGCAGACCTTTTGCAGATCTCGGGATTGACGCACGGCACGAACGTGTGGCTCGGCAACGCGCAGGATCTGATCAAGGATGGCATTTGCGATATTTCGCGCGTCATCGGTACGCGCGACGGTATCATGCTGGATATGATCCGCTACGGTCTTGAAAACGCAATGGCGTTCAAGATCATGGAGGCAGTTCGTAAGGGCAAGGGATTGACACCCGAATGGGAGCAGGCGATGGTCGACCACGGCGTTCCCGAATGGTACATTCTGTCCTGTAAAAAAATCAAATATCTTTTCCCGAAGGCACACGCGGCGGCGTACGTTATGTCCGCCATCCGTCTGGCGTGGTACAAGGTACATCAGCCCGTAGCGTTCTATTGCACGATGTTTACGGTCGCACCCAAGGGCTTTGATGCGCAGATCGTCATGGGCGGCAAGGATCGCGTCGTGGCGTACATGCGCGACGTGCAAAAGCGCGGCAAGGACGCGTCGCAAAACGAGCAGGCGAGTATTCCCACGTACCAGCTTGTCAATGAGGCAATGGCACGCGGAATCCGTTTTCTGCCCGTGGATCTCCAAAAATCCGACGCATACGCATTCCTGCCCGAAAACGGTGCGATCCGTATGCCGTTCTCGTCCCTGCCGGGACTTAGCGAAAACTCAGCGAAGAGCATCATCAGCGCGCGCGAGGAGGAGCCGTTTTTCTCGGTTGAGGATCTGCAGATCCGCGCAAAAATCAGTAAATCCCAGATTGAGATGCTCCGTGTCAACGGAGTGCTTGATAACGTCAGCGAAACTGACCAATTAAGCATCATTTTTTAATATGTAAAAGGACGCAAGCCGTTTTGGCTTGCGTCCTTTTATGATTCTTGCTCGGCGTCAGTCTCTGCCTTGTGCTTTTTGCCGACACTCTTGTGGTAATCCATGATCGATCCGCGCACGATGGTGTCGGTGCCGAATTTGCGGCGGATGCCGTCGATGATCTTGTCCAGCTCCTGCTCGCGCTCTTTTTTCTCGTCGGGGAACATGGAAAGCTGCTCCGCCTCCTCGCGCGTCAGATGCGTCAGGCTCAAGCCCAACAGTCGCAAAGGCGTGCGGCGATCCCAAAGCTCGGAAAAGAGCTTTTTGGAGATGGCAAAGACCTCGGAGGTGATATCGGTGGGGCTATCCAGCTTTTTTTGATGGGAGCGATCGCGGAAATCGTTGCCGCGGATCGTGACCGACACGCACATGGTGCGGCAGCCGTCGCGGCGCATACGTGAGGTCACGCTGTCCGAAAGGGCGAGAAGCACGCGGTGCGCCTCCTCGGTCGTTACGACGTCCTCGGGGAGCGTGGTGGAGTTGCTGTAGCCCTTAGCTTCCTCCGCAACCGCGAGCACGGGGGAATCGTCGATGCCGTTGGCAAAGCGGAACAGATGCTCACCGGGCTTGTTTCCGAACATGGAGCGGAGTTGGTCCGTGCTTGTGTGTGCCAGCGCGCCGATTGTTGTGATGCCGACGCTGATAAGACGTTCGGAGGTGGATCTGCCGACCGTGAACAGATCCCGCACCGACAGCGGCCAGAGCTTTTTTTCGATCTCGTGCGCGTAAAGCGTGTGGATCTTGTCGGGCTTTTCGAAGTCGCTCGCCATTTTGGCAAGAAGCTTGTTCGAGCCGATGCCGACGTTGACGGTAAAGCCCAGCGTGTCACGGATCTCGTCCTTGATCGTTTGCGCGATGGCAAGCGGATCGGGGTAGAGACGCGACGTGCCGCTCATGTCTAAAAAGCACTCGTCAATGGAAACCTGCTCGACTACGGGGGCGTACTTCTCGCAGACCTTGATAAAGGCGCGCGAGGATGCTTGGTAAAGGTGAAAATCCGGCTTTGCAAGATAAAGCTCGGGGCATTTGCGCAATGCCTGCGCGATAGGCTCACCCGTTTGCACGCCGTATTTTTTTGCAGGAATGGATTTGGCAAGGATCACGCCGCGGCGGGATTCGCGGTCGCCGCCGATGGCGGCGGGGATCAGGCGCAGATCCGCATCGCCGTTTTGCACGCGTCGGGTCGCTTCCCAGGACAGAAAGGCACTGTTGACGTCAACGTGAAAGATCAAACGCTCTGCCATACGTGCCTCCTTTGCTTTAAATAACGGTTGAAAATTTTGCGATGTGATCGGCAACGATCGCCCTCTCCGAGAAAGGGCATTTTTCGCGTCCGATGAGTTGATATTCCTCGTGCCCCTTGCCTGCAAGCAGGAGAATGTCGCCGTTGCGGGAGAGGGAAAGGGCATATTCGATGGCTTCCTTGCGGTCTGTGACCGTGTGATACGGTGTACCGTGCGGACGGATCGCGGCGGCGATCTCGCTGATAATTGCTTTAGGATCTTCGTATCCGGGGTTGTCCGAGGTCAGGATACAAAGGTCGGACAGCTCTGCTGCGACACGTCCCAGATCGGCGCGCCGTAGCTGTGAGCGCTCTCCGACCGAGCCGAAGAGCGAGATGAGGCGCGTGGGTGCGTATTCGCGGAGTGAGGTCAGGATCCGACGCAGGCTCTCGCCATTGTGGGCGTAGTCGATCACGACAGCGGCACCGTTCGGGAGTGCGAGCCACTCGGATCTGCCGCTGACCGCACAGGCGGCAAGGGAAGCGGCGGTGCGCTCGGGAGAGATCCCAAAGAGCTCGGTTGCGGTTGCGGCGGCGAGGAGTGCGTTGGATACGTTACAGCTGCCAACCAAGGAGAGCGTGCAGGGCGTTTGCTCGCCGTGTACCGTATAGGTAAACGCAATGCCCGCCGAGGTATGTGTGCGGAAGGGCATGATGTTGGTGGCGGTGCAATCGGCAGGTTCCTGCGTCGCGCACCGTATCACGCGTGGGATCGTACAGCCGCTTTGCATTTCTGCGGTATAGGGATCGTCGCAGTTCCAGATGACGTTTTGGGCATTGAAATCGGTAAACAGCCGCTTTTTGCACGCCATATAATCCTCAAAGCTTGCGTGCTCGCGAGGACCTACGTGATCGAGTGCGAGATTGGTAAAGAGGACGGTTTGGAAGTGCGTTCCGTCGGCGCGCGATTGCATGAGCGCCTGCGAGGACACCTCCATGACGACGGCGCGCATGCTTGCCTCCCGCATATCTCGCAGAGCTGATTGAAGCGTGATCGGGTCGGGGGTGGTGTTGACGGTAGAGCGGGTAACGTTGCCGTAGGCGATCCCATTCGTGCCGATGTAGCCGCAGGGAATACCGTTTTGATTGAGAATATGTGAGAGAAGATGCGCGGTCGTGGTTTTGCCCTTGGTGCCTGTGATGCCGATGACGTGCATTTCGCGCGAGGGGTGTCCGTAAAAGCGGCAGACAAGGTGTGCCAGTGCTTTGCGGGTGTTCTCACAGACAAGAACCGTAGCGTCGGCGGGGAGGGAGATGGCGTGCTCCGCCACGAAGATGCGACAGCCGCTCTCATAAGCGTGCACGGCAAGCGCGTGCCCGTCGGCGCGTGCGCCCTTGATGCAAACGAAAACGCTTTGTCCGTTGGCTTTTGCGGTGTTATCGGTCAGCGTTGTGATCTTGGTCGCGGGCAGATGTACTGTGGGGAAGCATTCGCATAAAAGCTCTTTTGCCGTCATGGCGTCACCTCAAATTCCTCGTCAAAGCCGATCGGCTCTTTGCCGCACGCGAGGATCGTGCGCCATGCCAGAACCTCGAGCGAATCGAGAAAGCGTGCGTCGCAGAGCCCCTGCGCCTTGAGAAGCGAGAGCTCGGTACAGCCGAGCACCAGCCGCTGACAGCCGCGGGAGGTAAGCGAATCCGCCACGCGCAGAAATGCCTCGCCATCTACGGGCTTGTTTTGCTTGATGGAATCGTAAATGATAGACATGATGAGCACTTGTTCTTCGCTTGTGGGGGTCAGACATTCGATGCCTTGCTCCGCGCAGACGCGGTGATAAGCACCCGATTGTACGGTGCCGTCGGTGGCAAGCAGACCAAAGGTCTGTACGCCCGTTCGCTTTAAGTGTGCAACGGTTTCGCGGATGATGTTTAAGATCGGAACGCGAGAGGCGAGTGCCAGTCCGTCGTAAAAATAGTGTGCGGTGTTGCAGGGGATCACGATCAGATCAGCACCTGCTGCCTCCAGACGCTGCGCGTCGGCAAGCATCACGGGGAGGGGATCGACGGAAGAGTCCCCGAGGATAAACGCCGTGCGGTCGGGGGTGGAGGCGCGGCTGCTGACGATCATATCAATGTGATCGCTGTCCTTTTGCGCCAGCGTGTGGCGGTTGAGAAGCTCGCAGAAGTAAACGGTGGACATAGGTCCCAATCCGCCGAGAACACCGAGCAGGATATTCGGTTCTGTCATACGCCTTCTCCTTTCGTCACGGGTGCAGGATCCTCCTCGCCAAACCAAACGCGGTACATTTCCGATTTGTCGGCAAGCACGAACCGACTTTCCAATTCCTCGTGTCGGTTCCAGACGAGCCCTGCGTATTCCTCGGTGCAGGGGATCAGATACAAAATAACGTCGCGGTTGCCGAGCTGATCGGCAAAATCACAAAGCGCCTGTATCAGAAGCCGCTCGTGCGAGGTGCGGCGGATCACGTGAAATTTCATGCAGAGCGAGAGCCGCATGGCAATGGGCACCTTGTCGCAGAACACGTGGGACACCACGCCGTACTGACGATACATGCGGTGCGCGGTTTCGCTGACCTCAAGAGATACGCCCAGGAGAACGGGAATGATCTCGCTTGAAAGAATGTCGGGAACGATGTAATCCATTTTGCGGCTCCTTTCTTCAAAATCGGTCATAATCGGACCATATCTTATTATACCATATCAAAGCAAAAAAAGAAAGGCTCGCGCGAAAATACTTGCGGATTTTTTTGGAAATCCCTTGCATTTGGTGCGCTTTTTCGATATAATAGAAGCGATAACGTAAGGATTGTGAGAAGAATGAAGAAAGAAAAGATTTATCGCGTGTTTTCGCATATGCCCGAGCTTGTCACCGAGCGGTTGACGCTGCGCAAGATGATGGTGATTGACACGGCGGATATGTACGAATACGCATCACGCCTGGAGGTTACGAAATACCTGACCTGGCAGCCGCACCCCGACAGGGATTATACGCGCGAGTATTTGCAATATCTCGGCAACCGCTACAGCGCGGGGATGTTTTACGATTGGGCGATCGTTTACGAGCCCGATTGCAAGATGATCGGCACGTGCGGTTTTACCTCGTTCAACTGCACCAACGACAGTGCCGAGGTCGGATACGTGCTCAATCCCGCCTATTGGGGAAAGGGGATCGCACCCGAGGCACTTTCGCGTGTACTGGAGTTTGGCTTTGAGGTTCTGGGGTTGCACCGCATTGAAGCGCGCTTTATCGAGGAGAACGACCGTTCGCGCCGTGTGATGGAAAAGGTGGGCATGACCTTTGAGGGGGTGGCGCGCGGCGGCATGCTTGTCAAGGGGAATTACGTCAACGTGGGCGTTTGTGCGATCCTTGAGGACGAATGGAAGGAAAAGCACCGCAAAAAGAAGAAACATTGAATAATTTCTTCCGCTATAGGTAAAAAATCGGGGTACGGGGTATCCCGATTTGTTTTTTTGGAGGATTGTATCAAATGGCTGTTTACACAAAACCGGGCGTGTTTGCCGAAAATATCGTTGGGACGCAGACCGAGAAGAATCTGCACACCGCACTCTCCGGCGAATCGCAGGCGTATTTGCGCTACAAGTGGTTCGAGGAAAAGGCGAGGAATGACGGCTACGTGGAGATCTCGGAGCTCTTCCGCGACACCGCCGCGAACGAGATGGAGCACGCCGAGATCTGGTTCAAGTATCTTGGCGGCTGGAGCGGCACCGAGCGCAATTTGGAGGTTGCGGCGTCGGGGGAGCAGTTTGAGTGGGAAACGATGTATGCGGAGTTTGAAAAGACTGCGCGAGAGGAGGGCTTTGAGGAGATCGCCAATCTGTTCTCACGCGTGGCGAGCATTGAAAAAATGCACGAGGAGAACTATCGGAAGGCGTTGACTAAGCTCAAGTCGGGGAATGTGTTTTCCTCGGACAGCGAGAGCACCAAGTGGATCTGCATCAATTGCGGCTACGTGGTCACAGGCAAGGAGCCGCCCGTCGTTTGCCCCACCTGCTTGCATCCGCAGGGGTACTTTAAGGTTCTTGAGTAAGAAAATTTTAGGGACGCCTCTCCTTGGAAAAAGAGAGGCGAGCGTCCGATTTTCTCTTGATGGCTAAAAAAATAAATAGGCTTGTTCTAAATGCGAGCGACCTCCCATATATTGTAACAACGCGATATATGGGAGGTTTTGTGATGCCTGAGCATTCGATTTACAAGGACATAGCAGAGCGGACGGGCGGCGACATTTACGTTGGTGTCGTGGGCCCTGTGCGAAGCGGAAAGTCTACCTTTATTAAGAGATTCATGGAAGCCGTGGTGCTTCCCAACATGGGAGAGGGCTACTCCCGTGAGCGTGCACGCGACGAGCTGCCGCAGTCGGCGGCAGGCAAGACCGTGATGACCACCGAGCCCAAGTTTATCCCCGAGGAAGCGATTCCCGTGATCCTTGACAACAATGCGCAGATGCGTGTGCGCATGATCGATTGCGTGGGGTATCTGATCCCCGAGGCGATGGGGGCGATCGAAAACGGACAGCCTCGCATGGTGCGCACGCCCTGGCGCGAGGAGCCGATGCCCTTCGTGGAGGCGGCGGAGATGGGGACGCACAAGGTGATCACCGAGCATTCCACTATCGGAATGCTGGTTACCACCGATGGCTCGATCGGTGAGATCCCGCGCGACGCATATATTGAAGCCGAGGAGCGGATCGTGCGGGAATTGAAGGAGATTGGCAAGCCCTTTGCCATCATTCTCAATTCGATGCGTCCCGAAAGTGAAAACAGCCGCAATCTTGCGCTCGAGCTGGAGGAAAAATACGGCGTTCCCGTGGCGCTGGTCAGCTGTCTGGAGCTTGACGCAGAGGATATCCGTCACATTTTGGGGCTGGTGCTGGAGGAGTTTCCTGTGACCGAGATCCGCATCAGAATGCCCGAATGGGTCAACGCGCTGGACGACAATCACCGTATTCGTGCGTCGGTGCGTGCGTCGGTTTGCCGTTGCGCCGAGGGGGTATACAAGGCAGGTGACGTTCACCGCGCGTTTGAAGCAATGGCTGAAAACGAATATATCCGTGACGCCTCGGTGGAGCTTTTGGAGCTTGGCACGGGGCAGGCGACGGTTGCGGTGCGCATGGAGGACGGACTTTATTACAGTGTGATCAGCGAGCTGACGGGCTTTGACGTTGCCGACGAGCGCGCGTTGATCGCTCTGTTGCGCGAGCTTGCGGCAATGAAAGCAAAATACGACAAGGTGGCACAGGCGTTGGATCAGGTCAACTCCACGGGTTACGGGATCGTGATGCCCGAGGTGGAGGATCTGCATCTTGAGGAGCCGCAGATCGTCAAGCAGTCGGGCGGCTACGGTGTCAAGCTTCGTGCGGGGGCGCAATCGGTGCACATGATCCGCGCAAACATTGAGGCAGAGATCAACCCGATGGTTGGCACCGAGCAGCAGTCCGAGGATCTGGTGCGCTATATGCTCAAGGAGTTTGAGGAGGATCCCAAGAGCATCTGGCAGTCCAATATGTTCGGCAAGTCGCTTTACGAGCTGATCAACGAGGGGCTTCACACCAAGCTTGATCACATGCCCGAGGAATCCCGCAAAAAGCTTTCCGAAACACTTGAACGCATTATCAACGAAGGCAGCAACGGTTTGATTTGTATATTGTTGTAAGAATGAGATTTTACGGGGAGGAAACTTTTTTCAAAAAGTTTCCTCCCCGTAAATCTCCGAACCATCAATGATGCAACGGAGCGAGATGCTTTTTTTCCTTGTTCAGGTGGTAGAGGATCGCGCCTGCGATCAGGAGGCAGACACAGTAGGTGGTGTCCAAGAGGGGGGCATAGTTGTGGAAATAGGGCTTTTCCGCGAAGAGTGCGGAGAGGGTGTTGAGAATATTCATAGCAAGGTGCGCCACGACGGTGACCCAGATGTTTTGCGTTTTTGCATAGAGGGTGATCGAGAAAAATCCGAAGCAGGTGGTCAGCACCGTTTGCCAGATGACCTCCTCGAGCATGGTAGGGTCAAGCAGGATATAGCACAGGTGCGAAAGACCCAAGCCCAAGACCAGCACAGCGAGGGCGGAGAGCGTGTAGGTGTCGTTTTTCTCAAAGAGCATCTGCCCGACGTAATGGAAGAAGAGCTCTTCCCAGAGAATGGTTGTGAGCATGCTTGTGATTCCGAGGAGCAGCACGCCGACTGTGGGAGTGATGTTCGGATGTCCCGTATTGACAAGGGCACTGAAAACCAGAGGCAGGAGCGCGAATGCAAGATATGGCGTCCAGAATTTTCCGTAGACGAGGAGCTTTGCGTTTTTTAATTTCCACATGATGCCGAGCATAATGAGGATTGGCGGGAGCTTGCAAAGGATCGAGAAGATCTGATAGGTTCCAAGATATGCGTCGAGCACGTGTCCCAAGAGGTTGAGGAGCGTGCAGGTCATGATGCCGCCGAGATAAACAGAGGTGGATTCCCCAAAGGAAAAGGTCATTTGCCGTGTGTTCCTTTCGTAGCGTTTCTTTTATTTTACTACAGCTTTCACGTTTTGTCAATATGCGGTGCGCTTTGTTGCAAATGTATCTTTTTTATGTTTTTGCAAAACGGGATTGACGAATCCGCTTTTTTGCGGTATAATAGATAGGAAATTGTGAGGGAGGAGCGTCTATGGCACATCCGTTTTTGCATTTGCGCACGATCATCAGGCACCGCCGTAAGGTCATTGCACATTGCCGCCGCGCAGGAATCGGTTGGCAGGGGCTGTGGCATGATCTTTCCAAGCTTTCTCCCACGGAATTTATCCCCGGCGCGAAGTATTATCAGGGCACGCGCAGTCCCAACGAGCGCGAGCGCGAGCTATTTGGCTATTCGCCCGCGTGGCTGCACCACAAGGGACGAAATCGGCATCATTTTGAGTATTGGAACGATCTCAATCCCGCGACCAAGCTGTATGAGCCTGTCAGAATGCCGATGCGCTACGTCAAGGAGATGTTTTGCGACCGCGTGGCGGCGAGCAAGATCTACCAAGGAGAAAATTACACCGATGGGCATCCGCTCGGCTACTTTCAGCGCGGTAACGCGCGCCGGAAGATGCACGCCGACACGGCGGATCTTTTGGAGTCGTGGCTCGTGATGCTGGCGGAAAAAGGGGAAAAGAAGACCTTTGCCCATATCAAAAGCATTCCGAATGATTCGGAGTATGGAGGACAAGAACAAAAATGACGTATATCATGCAATTGCACGAGGAGCCCTTTCGGCAGGTGCAAAACGGCACGAAAACGATAGAACTGCGCCTGAACGATGAGAAAAGACGGCGCATACGGATCGGTGATTGCATCACCTTTCTCAACCGCGCGGATGCGTCCGAGTCGCTGACGGCACGCGTGGTGGCACTATATTCGTTTGAGAGCTTTGAGGATTTGTACGCTACGTTGCCGCTGGAGAAATGCGGCTACGCGGACGCGGCATCACTGATGCGCGATATGGACGGATTTTACACCGCCGAGGAGCAGGCTCGATACGGTGCTGTCGGCATTGAAATCGAAGTGGTCAGATAAAGGGGAAATGATATGATTCGACACGTTTGTATGTTTGAATTTTTGGATGAGGCGCAGGGAAGAACGCGCGAGGAAAACGTTGCAATCACAAAAGCGATACCGGAGGCTCTGCCCGAGAAGATCGAGTGGATCCGTGCGTCCACCGTGGCAACCAACGCAAAGGACGCGCCCGCAGGCAACTGGGATCTGGTTCTGATCTCGGACTTTGATTCCTTTGAGGATCTCGAGCGCTATCGCGTTCACCCCGATCACGTCGCGGTTGGGACGTTCATGCGTCCCGTGCGCCGCGCGCGCTCGTGTGTGGATTTTGAGCTGTAAAGCCATGACCACCGATACGGTGATGGTGTTTTTCGTTACACAACAAAAAGGAACTGTTTCGGTGTAGGCAGTTCCTTTTCTGTTTCTTAAATTTTATTTTTATATTGTTCGACGGCCTCGTAGTATGCGTCAACATGGATTCTGGAACATTTTTTATAAAGGCGCGAGCGAGTTCGCTTTTGCCTTAAAGAGTAAAATGCATGTGGGAGGCTCCAAAGCGTAAAGGTTAGAGCACCTACGATTTCTATGAGGATACCTAAAAAATTAGGAGCATATCCACCATCATATTCTTTTTTTTCTACTCGATATGTACCGTCAAAGCGAGAACTAACCTCATATTCCGTGCGAGGAGCAACATAAGTATGAGGTACTCCCCATATTCCTAGTTTTCGAAAAGTTACAATCCCTAATATTAGGCTGGGAATACCTAATATACCTAATATTGGGGCAAAGGCATCAGGGTCGGGGAGCATTAGATTTGGGAAGCCCAATACCGGCAAAAGTTCATAGGGCATAAAATTTACAGCACATGAAATTATGACTAAAGATAGCAAAACAAGTATACTACCACCAATTAGTTCTAACTTAATGACGCTGTTTCGTAGTTCCGCTTTTGCTATTTCGTACTTTGTGTTACTTGGCACATTACATAGGTAACAAGATTCGCGCTTGTCATTTTCTGCAAAGTAGTATGGATGTTCTGGGATTTTAGCTTTTTCTTTCGCGTATATATCAATTTTTGTTATTTCTTTTTTGCAGCACCAACAACGGCTCATAGTGATTTCTCCTTTAAAATAAAAAAGTGCGTACAACCGAAGCTATACGCACCGAAAAACGCAAACTCCGATTGTCGCCAAACAAATTTAAATAGAATTAGAGTATCTCTACCATAACCATTTAAGTGGAATTTGCATTTTTACCAAATTCTAAAAATAGCTATGGCAGAAAAGGGTATATTTATCCCATAAAGAAAAAGATACCGCTAATTCTATTATTAAATTTGTTTGGCTTCTTTATTATAGCATAAAATAATCGATTTGTAAACATAATTTTATAGTTTCAATTAAATTATTTGCACAACTGTTGTGTTTTTTATAGAAAAAGCACGCGAAAGCCGATTTTACGGGTTTCGCGTGTGTGCGTAGATTTTGAAATATAAGAGGACAGCCGCCCCGGTGGGACGGTTGTTTTTTAGGTCTTTTTCTCGATCCGCTCACGGCAGCGGGGACAGGTGACGATGATCTCGCCCTTTCCGCGCGGCACGCGTAGGACGGCGCGGCATTTTTTACATTTGAAATAAACGTGCGTTTTTTTGTCGCGATTTTTGTTTTTGTGTAGTTGCCACGCGTTTTTCGGCTTGTTTTTGATGGCAAGATAGCGATCCAGCTCGCGGCGCCGCTTTGCAATATTCCTTGAAAAGGTACGGCAGAAGGAAAGGATCACAAGAAGCACGCTAACGATCGAAAAGAGCCCAAAAAAGCGAATCGGAATCGCGCATAGTACAGAGAAGATCAGGGCGCAGATTAACAGAACGAGGTTCAACTCGTCGTTTCCGTACCTCCCGTACATCACGCGCGCAATGTTATAGCCTATTTTTTGAAACCATTTTTTCAAGGTAAGCCTCCTCATATGTTGTTTGCTTTGATTATAACACGCCTTTGTAAACTCAACACAAATTTTTTGCAAAAAAACAGAAAAAGTGCACGCGGAAGCCGCCTTTGGGCGGCTTCCGCGTGCTTTTGTCTTTTAGTTTCTCAATTCCAAGCCCATCTTGAACTTAAGGTCGTTCAGGATCTTCTTGGTGACCTTGTCAGCCTCCTCGACCGTCAGCGTGCGATCGGAAGCGCGAAGCGTGACACGCAGGGAAACCGACTTTTTGCCTTCGCCTACCTGCGGACCGCGGTAGATATCGAAGAGTGCGACGTTTTCGACGAGCTTGCCGCCTGCCTTTTCCATCACGCCCTCGATCGCACCGACCTCCATCTCCTCGTCGCAGACGAAGGAGAAGTCACGGGTGGTTGCGGGGTACTTGGGCAGGGGCTTGTACGCCTTTTTGGTGTTTGCGGACGCATAGATCTCGTCAAACGCCAGCTCTGCCACGTAAACGGGAATGCTCATGCCGTAGTTTTCCGCCATGAGGGGGTGTGCCTGACCGAATACGCCGAGAACTGTTCCGTTGGCGGAAAGGATCTTAGCGCATCTGCCGGGGTGGTAGGATGCGTTGTCCGTGCAAGCGGTGTAGGTGGCACCCTTGATGCCTGCCAGTGTGAGAATATTCTCGCACACGCCCTTGAGCGCATAGAAATCGGTGTTGCCGTACATGCCGACGGTCAGCACGCGCTTTTCGTCGGGCAGCTCGTTCTCTGCCTCGCAGGGCAGATAGATCGAAGCGATCTCGAACAGGCGAATGTTGTCGTTGTTGAAGTTATTGTTGCGTGCCAGCGTTTCCATCATGGAGGGGAGCGCCGTGGTGCGCATGACGCTCGTGTCCTCGCCCAGAGGGTTGGAGATCACGACCGAGCGGCGGCGTGCGCTGTCTGCGGGCATACGGATCTTATCGTAATACTTGGGGCTGATGAAGGAGAAGGTGTGGATCTGGGAGAGCCCCATGCCGACCAAAGCGTTCTCGGTGTTGACCTCGAACATCTGCTTGTCGGTTCTGCCGCCGAGCGTGGTTTCGGCGTTCATGTAGGATGCCTCGATCTTGTCGTAGCCGTAGATGCGGCAGACCTCCTCGGCGATGTCGTTCATGCAGCCGAGATCGGCGCGGAAGGAGGGCACGTAGATCTTGCCGTCCTCAATGCGGCAGCCCAGCCCTGTGAGGGTGTTGACCATGTGCGCCTCGGGAATATCCATGCCGAGGAACTCGTTGTAGCGCGTGGGGGTGAAGGGGAGAACCGTTTGCTCGGTCTTGGTGGGATAAACGTCGATGATGCCGTCAACCACGTCGCCCGCACCCAGCAGCTCAACCAGCTCGCAGGCTCTCTCAAGCCCTGCCATGCAGTTTTCGGGATCCAAGCCTTTTTCAAAGCGCGCGGAGGACTCGGTGCGCATACCGTTCTTCTTTGCGGTCACGCGCACGGACGCGCCGTTGAAGCAAGCGGATTCAAAGACAACGGTTGCGGTGCCGTCGGTGATCTCAGAGTTCGCACCTCCCATGACACCTGCCAGCGCGCACGCTTTTTTGCTGTCGGCGATGACCAGCATGGAGGAGTCCAGCGTGTGATCGGTGTCGTCCAGCGACTTGAACGCCTCGCCATCAGCCGCGCGGCGCACGTCGATTGCTGCACCGTCCAGCGACTTGTAGTCGAACGCGTGCATGGGCTGACCGTACTCAAGCATGACGTAGTTGGTGATATCAACGATGTTGTTGATCGGACGCACTCCCGACGCACGCAGGCGCATACGGAGCCATATGGGAGAGGGCGCGATCTTGACGTTTTTGACCACTCTTGCGCAGTAGCGGTAGCACAGATCGGGCGCGGAGATGCCGACGCTCAGATAATTGCCGATCTTATCGCCGTCGCCGCAGCCCTTGACAACGGGTGCTTTGACAGTCAGAGGCTTATCAAAGGAAACGGCGGTTTCGCGTGCAAGTCCGATGACCGAGAGGCAGTCGGGGCGGTTGGAGGTGATCTCAAACTCGACCGTCGTGTCGCGCAGCATCAGCACGTCGCGGATATCCTCACCGATGCGGCTCTCGCAATCCTCGTCGAGGATCAGAATACCGTTTTCCTCTTTGCCGGGGCAGTCGTGTGCGGTCAGCTCCAATTCCCCCATGGAGCAGAGCATACCGTTCGACTCCACACCGCGCAATTTGCCTGCTTTGATGACCACGTCACCGGGCAGCTTTGCCACGGGGAGAGCGGCGGGAACAAGGGCACCGACAAAGACGTTCTGTGCGCCCGTTACGATCTGAATGTCGTGACCGTGTACGTCGCCCGCATCCAGACGGCAGACCCACAGGTGGTCGGAGTCGGGGTGCTTTTCCATTGCCGTGACCTTTGCCACAACGACGTTTTCAATATTCTCGCCCAGAACCTCAAAGCCCTCAACCTTAGAGCCCGTAATGGTCAGGCGGTCTGCATATGTTTTGTTGTCGATCTCGCTGACGTCAACGAAATCCGACAGCCAATTTCTCGAAAGATTCATGTTTCTACCTCCTAATCAGAACTGCTCGAGGAAACGCTCGTCGTTTTCATAGAACAGACGAATGTCGTCGATGCCGTATCTTGCCATGGTGATACGCTCAATGCCAAGTCCGAACGCAAAACCGGAGTATTCCTCAGGGTCAATGCCGCAGTTGGAGAGCACGAAGGGGTGCACCATACCTGCACCAAGGATTTCGATCCAGCCCTCGCCCTTGCAAAGGCGGCAGCCCTTTCCGCCGCAGACGAAGCAGGACACGTCGACCTCGGCAGAGGGCTCGGTGAACGGGAAGTGGTGCGGACGGAAGCGGATCTTGGTTTCCTCGCCGAACATCTTCTTGGCAAAGACCTCAAGCGTGCCCTTCAGGTCACCCATGGTGATGCCCTTGTCGATGACAAGGCCCTCCAACTGATGGAAGAGGGGGGAGTGGGTCGCGTCAAGTGCGTCGGAGCGGTATACGCGCCCGGGAGAAATGATGCGGATCGGAGGCTTCTGATGCTCCATGACGCGCACCTGCACGGGAGAGGTCTGGGAGCGGAGCAGAATGTTGTCCGTGATATAGAAGGTGTCCTGCGTGTCGCGCGCGGGGTGATTTTCGGGGATGTTGAGTGCCTGGAAGTTGTAGTAATCCATTTCGACCTCGGGCCCCTCTGCGATGGAGAATCCCATGCCGATGAAGATGTTTTCCAACTCTCTTTGTGCCTGCGTCAGGGGGTGAATGTGACCCACAGGTGCGGGCGTGCCGGGCATGGTAACGTCCACCTTTTCGGTCTTCAGGCGTGCCTCAAGTGCTTTTGCCTGCAGCTCGGTCGCCTTTTCGGAAATGGCTTGCTCGATGCTTTCGCGCACCTCGTTTGCCATCTGTCCCACCACGGGACGCTCCTCGGGGGAGAGCGCACCCATGCCGCGCAGTACGGCGGTCAGTTCACCCTTTTTTCCAAGGTATTTGATTTTGATTTGCTCCAGATTGGCATCGGGAGCATTGATTTGCTCCAGCGCCTCCAATCGGATCTTGGAAAGCTTTTCTTTCATTTTATCTACTCTTCCTTTCTGAGATTGGAATATTTTTGACGTTTTTATGTGGCGGCAACAAAAAAAGCGCCGTCCCACTGCATCAGGACGAGGCGCAACATAGCACTCCGCGGTACCACCCGAATTTTCGGCTCAAAGCCAACACTCTGACAGGCGCATAACGGTGCCTGAACCGTATCGGGCTACAAACGCATGTGTTGACCCGATCTGCTCCAAAGGGAAATGCGCGATCCGACGGCATGCACTGCTCTCAGCATATCAGCACTCTCTGTAATCGTCGTGTATTCGGATCGGCGGACTTTATCATCGCATTTACAGAGCATAGTATATCACATTTTTTTCTCTTTTGCAAGAGCTTTTTATAAAAAATCTTCATTTGTTAAATAAAAAAGGGAGCGCACGTATCCGTGCGCTCCCAAAGTGCTTATTTTGTTGCTTTTTTCTCCACCGTGGTGCCTGCCTTATTCCATTCGACCGTGGGGAAGTTGTCGAAGATGGAAACGGTTTCTTCCTTTATGATCTCGCCCTTGTCGTTACGCGTGATCACGGTGTAGGTGTAATCGGTGTAATTCTTGAGCTTGAGCTTGTTGAATACCATGGGGGAGTAGTAGTTTGCGTCGATCTTCTTCAGATCCTTGCTTGCCAGAACCGCAGTCTTGTTGAATACGATCGGCAGAACTGCCATATCCTTAAGCAAAAGCTTTTCAGCGGCGTGGAGCAGCTTTGCTTTCTGTGCTGCCCACTCGTCGGGATCGTCGGTGGGGTTGATGCCGTACTTGTTGTAAACCGACTTGATCTGAGAGTACAGGGTCTTCCACTCGTCAGCAGTATAGAAGTCGTCACCGAGGAACTCGTTGTCGGTATTCTTCAGTCCCTTGAAATAAGGAATAAAGTAGGTTGCCTCGATCAGCAGATTGTATTCCTCGTTTTCGTAGCCGGAGCGGTGAGGATTCTGCTCGTAGTGTACCTGCGATTTGCCGGTTTCCTCGTCCGTGACCGTATAGCGGCTCAATGCCATGCCGGAGAAGGGCTTTGCAAAGCTGGAGAGCATCGAATATGCGTCAGCGGAGTATGCGGTGTAGTCGCACAGAATCACGTCGTACTTTGCACGTGCGATTGCTTCCTGAAACAGGTCGTCGCAAACGTCCTTCGGCTCCTCGTCCTGAGACTTGAGGTAGTCGTTGTTCTGCACGGGCTGGATCTTCTTGATCGTGATCTTGAAGCCCAGATCCTTCCAAGCGGCAACGATCATTTCGGCAATTGCCTGATGTACGTCGTCGTAAGCGGCAACGGAAAGCTCAAAGCTGTACTTCGAGGGGGTAACGCCTGCGTCGTCAAGCAGCTGCTTTGCTTTGGTCTTGTTTGCGGAGGTTGCGATCAGGTTGCCGCCCTCTGCGCGGAACTGAGCTGCCTTTTTGCCGGATTCTGCGTTAAAGACTCCGGGAGGCACCAAACCGGTAGATGCCTCTGCGTAAACGACCTTCTTGGCAATGGCATTGCGGTCGATCGCAAGGGAGAGTGCCTCACGTACCTTTGCGTTGCTGAAGAGTGCCGCAAGATCCTCGTCCTCGTGGTTCATGTTGAAATAGCAAACGGTGGTGGAAAGCGCGTTGGAAACCTCGACCTTTTCCTTAACGGTTGCATCGTTACGGATGGAAAGGGGAATGTCACCGATGTAGAAGAGCTTGTTTTCCTTGTAAGCCTTGAGGATCTCTGCGTCGGTCATGGTACAATCGACCAGCAGGCGGTAAGGCGTTACGGACTTGTCAAGTCTGTCATCGGATTCGCGGTAGTAGTATACGTTACGCTCCAGATAGAAATATTCGATCGTTGCGACGGGAGTGGACATAGAGCCTACCTCGCCGTCCTTGCCGATCGCGTTATCGTCGCGCACCTTTTCGTCACCTGCGGCGTACTTGATCTTGCCGAGCTTGAAGGGACCGCTTGTAACGATCGTAGAGGACTTCTTTGCCCAGTCGGCATTCTTGGCGACCTGACTTTCGGGCAGGGGAGCGGTTGCAAGGCTGGTCAGGTTCAAGAGGAACTGATCGTAGTCGATGCGTCCCTGGAAGGTGATCTTGAGAACGGTAGGCTCGAGTGCCTCGACACCAAGGTCGTCGATCGCCTCGTCGCCTTCCTTGACGGCGCGTGCGTTCTTGATATCAAAGAGGAGGGAAGCCGCCTCGTAGCTGTTTTCCTGATTCAACAGACGGCGCCATGCAAAAACGACGTCCTCTGCGCTGATCGCCTGACCGTTGCTCCAGTAGGTTTCGTTGAGCGTGATGGTCATTTCGTAGGTGTCGGTTTCTACGTCGTCAACGATCTCGTAATCCTTTGCGAGAGCATTTTTGATTCGACCCTTTTCATCGAGCTTGAACAGAGTTTCATACAAAAGCCCGATCACGTTGGCGGTGCCGCTGTTGTAGTATGCCTGAATGGGGTCGAAATCGTAGATCTCGTCCGACAGGTACATGGTGATATAGGCACCGGGATTTTCTTCGTCCACGTTAGAGCACGAAGCGAGCACGGGAACCAACATCAATACGCACAGCACCAGTGCAATAATCCGTTTTGACATGGGTAATATCCTCCTAAATTGAATGAATCGAAATCGGCTTTTGACAGCACGACACACTATATGCTTATATTATATACTATTTCCTATCGGATTTCAATAGATTCCCAATAATTTTGATGTATATTTTGTTAATTTTTTTGCCACAGTAAGGGCAGAATGGGACTTGTGGGAGGATTTTCGAATGAACGAGGGATATACACGGAGCGATCTGGCGTGCGAGAGCACGCCGCGAGGCGGTTGTGTGTCGGGCACGGAATACACGGAGCACAGCGTTGGGGATTTTAACGTCGGGCGTTTGCGTGTTACGAGTGCGGACGCGGCGCGCGAGCTTGGCAAGCCGTGCGGTGTTTACGTTACGGTGTCCTGCGGGCGGATCGATCGTCTGGACGAGGATGCGTGTGCGCTGCTTTCGCGCCTTGTCGCGGGAGAGCTGTGCGGTCTGGCGGGGCGTTTGACGGGGAAGCGCATGGGGGCGGAGCTTGGTGTGTTTGTGGCGGGGCTTGGGAATGCGGAGCTGACGGCAGATGCGGTCGGGCCGCAAACCGTGGCGCGCCTGACCGCGACGCGGCATTTGCTGGATCACGAGCGCGAGCTGTTCCGAAGCATCGGGTGTGCGTCGATTTCGGCGTTATCCCCCGGGGTTCTGGGGCAGACGGGAATCGAGACGCTGGAATTGATCAGAAGTGCCGTGTCCTGCGTCAAGCCCGATCTTGTGGTTGTGATCGATGCGTTGGCGGCACGGAATTGCGACCGTCTGGCGACGACGGTACAGATCTGTGACACGGGAATCGCTCCGGGCTCGGGAGTCGGAAACCACCGCGCAGCGATCGACCGCTCAGCACTCGGGGTGCCCGTGATCGCCGTAGGCGTGCCGACGGTCGTGGATTCCTCGGCACTGGTATACGACGTGCTGAATCGGGCAGGCATCGGGGAGATCGACGGGGCTTTGCGGGCGGTGCTTGAAAACGGGAAAAGCTTTTTCGTGTCGCCAAAGGAGTGTGACGTGATCTGTGAGCAGGTAGCAACAGTGCTGGCGCGCGCGATCGGACTTGCGTTTGCGGGGGAGCTTGCGGAATAATTCCGTGCGGCGGGGCATAGATATAAGATATCAAAAGCAAAACGGAGGATCGTATGGCACAGGATTTGATTCGCGTAACCGGAGTGGACAAGACGGAGCGGATTCGCTTGTCGGGGCATTTTTACAGAAAGGCGCGCTTCTTTGCGGCGTTTCTCATTTGTGCGGCAATGCTTGTAGCGGGCTTTGGCGTCAGCGGCGTGTGGCTCAGTCGAAACGCGGGGGAGGGAGCGGGCGGTACCTCTGCGGCTACCTTGCCCTCGGAGAGCAAGCCGCCCGTGCAGCCGCCGTCTGACCTGCCGACGGTGGCACCGATCCTGCCGGCGGGCGCGATCCCGATCTGCGACGCGGATCTTTCCGCGGCTTCTCTCGGAAATGATTACATCAATAATGAATCGGAGCGCGATCCCGATCTGCAGGCATTACGGGGGTGGGATCTTTCCGGTGTGCCGAGCGCGGAGCCGCTGGTTCTGATCCTGCATACACACACGAGCGAGAGCTACAGCGCGGCAGGGCAGATCTATCTTGAGGGGGAGATCGGGGATCTGACCTATTCCGACGATCCCAAAGAAAACGTGCTTGCCGTGGGGGCAACGCTGGCGCGCACCCTGAATGAAAAGGGCGTCACCGCCATTCACTGTACGGTGACGCATGATGAACCGACGCTCGGCGGCTCGTATGCACGGGCAGTTGAAAGCATTCGGTTTTTTTTGACGTTGTATCCCTCTATCCGCTATGTGATCGACCTGCACCGTGATTCTGTGCTGAATGCCGAGGGCGAATATTTGCGCGCGGTGTGCGATACGGAGCGCGGCAGGTGTGCGCAGGTGATGGCGGTGGTGGGAAGCGGGGAAATGGACGACGCACGCCTGCTTGGAAATCTCGCGCTTGCGCAGCAGCTGCGCGCGCGGCTGAACCAAGAGACACCGACGCTTTGCCGCCCGACTATGCTCAAGAGTGCGACCTACAATCAAGAGCTTGCGCCCTATTCCTTACTGCTGGAGATCGGTACGGGCGGAAACAGCGTGGAGGAGGCGTGTCGCTCTGCCGTTTGGGTGGGGGAGGCGCTTGCCGCGATTATCTGCGGCGCAGACAGCTCACCTCAACAGCGACCAGAATAGCACCGACCCAAAGCCCTGCTCCCGGCCCCAGCGTGCCGTGCTCCACAGCACCGATGACGCCGACCAAGCCGACCAGGGAAAGGGCGACTGCGCTGACGCGGGCAACCGTGCGAACGCGTGCGCTGCAGAAAAACAGAATGATGGCGGAGAGGATCGCAAGCACGCGATTCACCGCCTTTTTCCATGCGGAAACGGGTTTTGCACCGCCAAAGAAATATTCCTCGAAAATATCGTTATTGGAAGAAATGCGGTTGCTTTGCTGATAATAAGTGTTCATTCTACACCTCATAAAACCATATTTGGAACTACTGTGAGCACATTATAACAGAAAAAGCACGGTTTGTCAATAGGTTTTTTCCAAAAAAGAAAAATATTTTCAAAAACCTCTTTACAAACGCAAAAAAACGTGGTATAATAGTGCCGTAAACGGAAAAAGGAGGGGCTTATGGAGTCTTACTTGGATCGAATCAAACAGTTAAAAAATGAGAGAAAAATGACGAACGATCAGCTGGCAGAGAGGTCGGGAATCCCCTTGGGAACGCTGAGCAAGATCCTGGCGGGCATGAGCGATTCGCCAAAGCTTTCCAATATTATAGCCATCTGCAGCGCGCTGGATTGCTCTGTGGAGTACATCGTCAGCGGCACGCCCGAAAACACCAACAACTATACGCTGGCGGGCGATGAGATCCGCATGATCGAGGAGTTCAGAGGGCTGGATCCCTTTGGTCGGGACATGGTGCTGACGGTGCTTTCCAAGGAAGTGGCGCGTGCCGCCGCACATGCGCAGGAGGCTCCCGTCGAAGAAAAAACGGTTGCCAAAAAGAGCACGAGGGAGGCAAAGATCCTATCTCCCATTCGTCCCATCGGTCGGTATGCAGGGGAGAGCGTTCGTTCGGGAAAGCGCCCGATCGAGCTTTACGATCTGCCCGTATCCGCGGGTGTCGGTATGTATCTTGATGCGGCAGACGCAGAGCTCATCAACATTCCCGACAACGAAAAAACCGCCGACGCAAGCTATGCCCTGCGCATCAGCGGTAACAGTATGGAGCCCAAATATCAGAACGGAGATATCCTGCTTGTGCGAAACACCGAGAGCGTGGAGGTGGGCGAATTGGGCATCTTCCTTTTGGACGGAAGTGCCTTCTTCAAGGTCTACGGCGGCGATCGCCTGATCTCTCTCAATCCCGCATACGGTCCGATCCTGCTCAAGGATTTTGCTGACGTTCAATGCAAGGGTCTTGTGGTCGGAAAGCTGAAAAGAAAGTGAAGATTGTGAATATGGCAAACCGTAATACGAATGATTCCAATAAAAAATCGGGTGGTCTGCACTGTGAGCACCGCCAGAGATTGCGCGAAAGAATGCTTCGTCACGGTGCGGAAAACTTTGCTGACCACGAGCTTTTGGAGGTTGCGCTTTTTGCTGCCAACGCGCGCGGCAACACCAACGAGCTGGCGCATCTTTTGATGGAGCGTTTCGGTTCCATTTATGCCGTCATGGAGGCGCAGGCAGACGAATTGACCGAGGTGGAGGGCATAGGAGATGCCGGCGCCGCACAGATGATGTGCATCGCAGAGCTTTTGCGGCGGTATATTCGCTCCGCTCGCGTGCCCGGAACGCAGTACGACACCGTGCAAAAGGTCGCGGAATATATGTGGAGCTATTTTTGCGGACTTGATCACGAGCGGTTATATATGATGATGCTGGACAACCGTATGTCCCTGGTCGATCTTGTTTCGCTGTCCGACGGAACCGTGAGCAGCACGGAGGTGCCTACGGGCAGGATCGTGGATAAGATCGCGCGCAAAAAGCCTGCGTTCGTGGTGCTGGCGCATAATCATCCGCACGGTATTGCGTTGCCGTCGGACAACGACCTTGCGGTCACGTGCCGCATCGGGGATCTGTTGAATATGATCAACGTCACGCTTCTGGAGCATATCGTGATCACGGACGATCGCTTTTGGCCGATCCTCAAGAACCAAAAGTGCTTTCCGAAGGTTATGTCCGAGGCACAACAGCTGCGCGGGAAGATCTTGGATCCGAGCCGCTTTTATAACGTGGACGAGAAAACTTATCGTTTTTCCGATTTTCTGAAATAAAACGATACAAAAACAGCGCGACCGCCGTTTGGGGCGATCGCGCTGTTTTTATCCGACCGTTGCGGGCTTGCGGCTGCTTGATGCGGTACCGGTCTGCATCCTGAAGCCGTAGCGCGCCGTCGTGCCGAGTGCTGCCTCGATGCGAAGCAGGCGGTTGTATTTGGCAACGCGCTCGCTTCGGCAGGGAGCGCCCGTTTTGATCAGCGGGGCGTTGACTGCCACGCAAAGATCCGCAAGCGTGGTGTCCTCTGTCTCTCCGCTGCGGTGAGAGGGAATATAACGGTAGCCTACGTTCTGCGCGGTGGCGATGACGTTCAGCGTCTCGCTCAGCGTGCCGATCTGATTGGGCTTGATCAGGATCGCGTTTGCCGCGCCGCAACCGATCCCTTCCATGAGTCTTTTTTCGTTGGTTACGAACAGATCGTCCCCCACAAGCAGGATCTGCTTGCCCAATTGCTCGGTCATCTCGCGCCAGCCCTCGAAATCTCGCTGATCCAGCCCGTCCTCGATGGAGAAGATCGGATATTTCTGAACCAGCTGTGCCCAGCGCTCGATCAGCCCCCGACGGCTGTACTGACGCCCTCTTTTGGGCGTGCGGTAGCTGCCGTCCTCGCAGAACCATTCGCTCGCGGCACAGTCGAGCGCGATCTTGACCGTGTCGGTGTTGTAGCCGCTCTCCTTGATCGCACGCGTGATCAGCTCCAGCGCCTCCTCGTCGGTGGAGAGATTGGGGGCAAAGCCGCCCTCGTCTCCAACGGTCGAGGGAAGTCCCTCGGTGCGCAGGAGCTTTCCGAGCGTGTGATAGATCTCGGTGCCGATCCGAAGCCCGTCGGAGAAGGAGGAAGCACCGACGGGGGCGATCATGAATTCCTGAATTTCCACGTTGTTGGAGGCGTGTGCACCGCCGTTGAGAATGTTCATCATCGGAACGGGCAGACGCATTGCCGTGGCGCCGCCGAGATAGCGGTACAGCGGCAGATGATACCAATTTGCGGCGGCGCGGGCAGTGGCAAGGGAGACGGCAAGCAGGGCGTTTGCGCCAAGCTCGCCCTTGTTTTCGGTTCCGTCCAGCTCAATCAGCGTGCGGTCGATCTCGCTTTGCTCGGAGGCGTACATGCCGGCGAGTGCTGCGGAGATGACTCTGTCGATCCCCGAAGCGGCAGCTTGCACGCCCTTGCCGCCATAGCGGCGGCGGTCGCCGTCGCGCAGCTCCACTGCCTCGTAAATGCCCGTGGAGGCACCCGAGGGGACGCTTGCCACGCCGACGCTTCCGTCGGACAAAAAGACGGTTGCCTCCACCGTGGGATTTCCGCGCGAGTCCAGGATCTGACGCGCCGAGCAACGAATGATTTGCGGTTTTTTCATAATAACAAGTCCTTTCCAAAAAAATGTGGCAGATCTATTATGACCTGCCACAGGGAAATTGATACATTTTGAAAAGGAAAATAAAAGTGCACACCGATGTCTTTGCGGTAAGGGTGTCATAAGATTGGCACTTCACAAAGAACGCGTTCCGGTGTGCATAAAGGGGAACCCGACGGACGTTTGCCCATCGGCAAGTAATATTATACCGCATTTGGGCGCATTTGTAAATATTCAATTGTGACGAAAATTGCCAAAAAAATTTGTGAAAAAGCATACGTGTTAGAATTTTTGCGTCTTTTCGGGCATCTTTTTTGTGAACTATTTCCATAGACATTTATGTCGTAGATCCTGTCGGGAGTGATCCGATGCTCGGAATGGGGGATTTTATGAGGAAAAAACATAAAAAACGACTTTACAAAGAGGCGCGGAGGTGCTATAATGATAACAATATGTAACAATCTGCACAATCCTGACCCTGAAAGGCATTCCTTATGAAGCTTACCCATCGCGCAACCGTTCTTGCCTGCTACAACGGCTACATCACGCAGGCGATCTGCATCAATCTGGCACCGCTCTTATACCTGACCTTCCGCTCGGCGTTCGGGCTGTCCGTGACGGCGATCAGCTCTTTGATCGCGTTCAATTTTCTTGCCCAGCTTTTGATCGACGTGCTGGCGTCGCGCTTTTCGCACCGCATGAATCTGCGCCTGTTCAGCGTGCTGGCGCACGTGTTGACGGTGGTGGGTCTGGCGGGACTTTCGCTGTTTCCGTATATGATGCCGCCCTACGCAGGGCTCTTGCTTGCCGAGATTTTGCTTGGCATGGGCGGGGGCTTTACGGAGGTGCTGATCAGCCCCCTCTTGGAGGCGTGCCCGACCGAGGGAAAATCCGGCAACATGAGCCTGCTGCACTCTTTTTATTGCTGGGGGCAGGCAGGGGTCGTATTGTTTTCAAGCGTTTATTTTGCGGCGTTTGAGATCGATGCGGCGTGGCGTTATCTGCCGCTGATCTGGGCGATCATTCCCCTGATCGGTGCGGTTGCCTTTTGCATCGTTCCCATCTACCGCCTGCCGGCTGACGAGCAGGGAACGTCCTCCTTGCGCGCGCTGTTCGGCTTGCCGCTCTTTTTCTGCTTCCTTTTGATGATGTTCTGTGCGGGGGCGAGCGAGATGACCATGAGCCAGTGGTCGAGTGCCTTTGCGGAATCCGCTCTGGGCGTCCCCAAAACGGTGGGCGACCTGCTGGGACCTTGTATGTTTGCCTTGATGATGGGCGTGGCGCGGCTTTTATACGGAAAATTCAGCGCACGGCTGGATTTGCACCGCGTGATGCTGATCTGCTGCGGCGGATGCGCGGCGGCGTACCTGCTGGCGGCGTTTGCGCCGCATCCCGCGCTGGCGTTGGCGGGCTGTGCGCTTTGCGGATTGAGCGTTGGCGTGTTTTGGCCCGGGATCTTGAGCCGCGCGGCAGAGGTGATCCCGATGGGGGGCATCTCCATGTTTGCGCTGCTGGCGTTGGCGGGCGATCTCGGTTGTCTGATCGGACCGAGTGCAACGGGCGCGCTTTGTGACGCGTGGGGCGGGGATCTGCGCTGGGCACTTTGCTTGGCGGCGGCGTTTCCGATCGTTTGCCTGGCGGTTTTGTTGATTTCGAAGCATCAAAGGAGGGAGAAACAATGACGACCTTGATTTTCGTTCGCCACGGGCAAAGTCAGGCGAATTTGGATCTTGTTTTTGCGGGGCATACCGACACGCCCCTGACCACGCTTGGCGTGCGCCAGGCGGAGAATACGGCTGCCTTTTTGCACGATTACCCGATCGAGCGGATCTATGCCAGTGACCTTTCGCGCGCGATGCAAACGGCTGAACCGACCGCGCGCGACCACGGGCTTTCGATCATTCCCGACAGCGAAATGCGCGAGATCTTTGCTGGAAATTGGGAGGGACGGCCGTATGAGTCTTTGCGTGACGAGTATGGCAATGATTATGAAACGTGGATCCGCGATTGCGGTCACGCGCACCCCGACGGCGGTGAGAGCGTTGTGCAATTGTCCCAACGGATCTATGCGGAATTTGATCGGATCGCCGCAGAAAATCGCGGCAGGTGTGTGGCGGTCTTTTCGCACGCGACACCGATCCGCCTTTTGTGCGCGCGGTGGCATGGGATTGCCGTGGAGGAGCTGAAAACCGTGTCCTTTGTGCCAAACGCGTCGGTTTCGATTGTGGAAATTGACGAAACGGACACCGTGCACGTGCGGCTGCTGGGATATGACGCGCACCAGGGAGAGCTTTCCACGTCTCTTGCAAAGGGAATTGTATAAAAAACAGGTGAGAACCGAGGTTCTCACCTGTTTTTTATCCCTCTCCGTAGAGCAGGATGTTGTGCTGATCCGTGATGGCGTTCCACGTAAAAAGATCGATGCTTCCGTTGGGCTCCAGGCGGTTTTTCTCTTGGAAATTGCGAACCGCCTCCCGTGTGGGACTGTCGTAGACGCCGTTGAGCGTGACTCCCTCCATGCCGCCGTAGCGCGCACTCAATTCGCGCAGCATATATTGCAGGGCGGCGACGGGGAAGGCGGCGGATTCTTGCGCAAAAATGGCGAAGCTTTCCCTTGACGGAAAGAAAAACACGGCGCGCGCAGGGGTGTGCTCGGTCAGCGACACACGGTAGAGCGCGTAAAGCAGATCCCACGTGGCGCGGTCGGCGATTCCCGTTTCCGGTAGCCCTTGTGCACGCTGAAACTCCCGCAGGGCGCGCGCGGTGTCGCGCTCAAAGATCCCGTCGATGGGAGGCGGGGTGATGCGTGGGTCATGATAGGAGAGCTGTCGCAGGTAGCGTTGCAGATTCAGAACGGCCGGGACTTGGTTTTCGTATTGCGGCATAAGCTTCTCCTTTCTCAAGCACCGACGTCAAAGCCGGGGTACTGTCCGTCACCAAGCCGATTGCCTTGGTAAAGCACCTCGTATTGCTCGATGATGGCGTTCCACGTGACCGATGCCACCACGCCCGTGGGGTTGATGCCGAACAGATTCTGGAAGGCGATGACCGCCTCCTGCGTGCGCGGTCCGAAGTAGCCCGTGGGATCGACGGTCGGAATTTCTGCGAATGTGCGCGCGATATAGTTCAGATATTCCTGCAAAAGGCGCACGGAGTCGGAATCCGACCCCAGACGCAAGGGAATCCCACCGTATGGGACGG
The DNA here is from genome assembly GCA_045597145.1 of Eubacteriales bacterium. Lineage (GTDB taxonomy): Bacteria > Bacillota > Clostridia > Oscillospirales > CAG-272 > UMGS1865. The sequence goes on along the minus strand of JAZODU010000007.1, from coordinate 3,873 downwards.
CAACGCCCTCGACGTATTCGCGCGGGATCGTGTTTACGATGCCGAGGTAGGCGTTTGTCAGTGCATACCACGTCTGCTCTCCCACGACGCCGTCGGGGGAAAGTCCAAACGTGCGCTGTGCCGCCTCGACCGCGGCGCGAGTGGTGGTGCCAAACGTGCCGTCGATCGCAGGTGCGGGAATCGTGTCGTAGAATTGTGAGAGGTAGGCGAGGAAATATTGCAGGTTTCGCACGCCGTCACCCGCGCTCCCCTCGGCAAGCGCACCGGGGTACTGGCGCGTGACCTCCTCGAGTGTGATGCCCTCGGCGTTGAGATCGTTGAGTCGCTTGACGCCGATATAGATGTTCTGAATGCTGTACCACGTGGCTTTGCCGATGATACCGTCGGGCGTCAGGTTGAAGATCTCCTGAAAGCGGCGCACGGCGGCGTCGGTGTCCTCGGCAAAGATGCCGTCGGCGGCAAGGATTTTGGGGATTGCGGGGAAGTTGGCGGAGATACGGTTAAGGCGGATCTGCGCGGTGCGAACCTCGTCGCCCGTAGAGCCGAGCTGAAGCGGATAGAGAGGTGCGCTTTCGGTCTGCCCCTCCACGGGGGCGTCGGTGATCAGCTCGATGTCGTCGCCGTAATAATAGGTAAGGATCTCGTAAGGCGTAAAGCCTTGCTCGGCAAGATTGACCGTGCCCCATTGGGATAGCCCCGCGCAGGTCGTGGTCGTGCCGTTGCAATACTGCGCAAAGAGCGGCTCGATATTGCCCATGCGGCGGATATAGTTGTTGAAAAGCTCGCCGGCGATCTCACGAATGTTATCAAAGATCACGCGCCCGTTGACGAAGGATTGGTCGTTTGCGGTGGTGTTGGTGATGTCGAAATCGTAGCCGCGCGTGCGATAGTATTCGGTATAGATGCGGTTGAGCGCAAAGGAGACCTGCGCGTACAGATTGGCGCGGATCGCACTCTCGGGCCAGGTGGGATAGATCTCACTGGAGGCGACGTTGGCGATGTAGTCGAGAAAGGGGAGCGTGACGTTCTCGGCTTCGCTGTCGGGGGACCCCAGATGAACGGTAATGCTTTCGGGAATGGTTGGCAGCTGTGGCATATCTCGGAATCCTTTCTGTCAGAGATTGGGGGCGGTGGATTCGTAAAAACGGTCGTCCTCGGGGCGGAATGGCTCGTCGCGTCCGTTTTCGGAGAGCGGGATGAGGTCGACAGGCTGAACGGCAGTGATGCCGTCGAAGATCGGCAGGGCGTAGTAATATTGGGTGCGGTAGCCCTCAAGATGCGCCTCCAGATTATAAATGGCAAACGGGCGCGCGTTTCCCGAGGTGAGGGATTGTGCCCGCGGCGGGGCGGGGAGCGTGATGCGCGCGGTGTTGCCCGAGCGGTCGGTGGCAAGGGTCAGAATGACATCTCCCGCAGTTGCCGAAAACTCCGGCTCGTAGTTGCGGATCGTGATCTGTACGCCCTCGAGCGGGATCGCGCCGCGCGCCGTGGTGGCGTGCACGATCAGATACCCTTCTCCCGTGGGAGCGGACGGCGTGCTTGGTGTCATGTTGCTGTCAAGATTCATGCGGTAACCTCCTTTGATCTCGCGCTGTTCTGTATTATTTTATGCGTGCAGCGGGAAAAAGTGTCTGCTTATGGCTTTCGCTCTTGACTTTTCGGGTAAAACAGTATATAATGAAGCGAGATTTGTTTGAACGGAGGGAAAACGGATGTTTCGCACGCGGTTTAATTGGCATGACGTGCTGGCGGCGCTCGGCGTCGTTCTTTTGGCGTGCGCGATTTTCCTGTTGCCCCTTCTGTGGCGGCGTGAGGGGCAGGTTCTTGTGGTGACCATGCCAGACGGAAGCACAGCATACAGCCTTTCCGAGGATCGTGAGATCTCGGTCACGTCCAACGGGATCACGCTTGTGGTCGTGATCCGCGACGGTGCGGCGTACGTCAAGTCAAGCGAGTGTCCCGACGGGGTGTGCGTGTCGAGCGGCAGGATCTCACGCGGCGGTGAGAGCATCGTCTGCGCGCCTGCGGGGGTGCGCTTGCAGGTGAAGGGAGGTGGCGAGCATGTCGATTTCGTTGCAGGGTAAACGCACGCGCCGCGTTTGTTTGGACGCGATGCTCTGCGCCGCGGCAATGCTGCTGTCCTATCTGGAGGTGCTCCTGCCCTTGAACGCCGTGATCCCGCTCCCGGGCTTTCGTCTGGGTCTTGCAAACGTCGCGGTGGTGGCGGTGTTTTGCTTGCTCTCGCCGATCGATTCCGCCGTGATGTCGGGCGTGCGTATCTTTCTGATGGCACTGCTGTTTGGAACGGTCACGTCCTTTTATTTCGCATCCATGGGGGCACTGTTGTCCTTTTTGATGCTGCTGCTTTTGCGCGCGATCGGCAAAAAATGCAGCCTGATCGGGGTGTCGATCCTTTGCGCCGCCGCGCACAACACGGGGCAGATACTGGCGGCGGTGACGCTTTTCGGAACGGCGCTGATCCCGTCTTATCTCCCGCTTTTGCTCCTTGCATCGGTCGTGTACGGCGGGATCGTCGGCGTGCTGCTCAATCTTCTCTTGCCGCGCCTGCAAAAGCCGCTTGACCGCCTTTTGGAAAAGGGAGGTGCACGCGCATGAAAAAGCTCCTTTGTATGCTTCTTCTCGTTGTCTTGCTATTGCCTCTGAATGCTTGCGCGGCGCGTGAGCACGTCAGCCATGAGTTTTACTTTATGGATACCTTGATCACGGTCACGCTCTATACCGACGAAAAGGAAGCGGAGCCGATCTTCAAGGAGTGTCGGCGTATCCTTTCCGAATTGGACGCGCTTTGGTCGCGCACGAACGAGGACAGCGACACGTCGCGCTTCAACGCCTCGCACGCGGGGCTGCTCGATCTGGACGCGCGCACGGTTGACCTGATCCGCACCGCCGCGGATGTGTCGCAAAAGACCGACGGTGCGTTTGATGTCACCGTGTTGCCGTTGGTTAAGCTTTGGCAGCTTTGCGAGGAGAATGATCGCTTGCCGACGCAGGATTCCATGTTTCAAACGCTTGCGCTTGTCAACTATAACCGTCTGTCTGTCTCTTCCGATACTGCTGTTTCCAAGATCACGGGCACAGAGATCGATTTCGGCGGCATCGGCAAGGGAGCGGCGATCGACGCGCTGATCGACTATCTGGAGAGCACCGATGTGTCGGGTGGGCTCGTGTCCTTTGGCAGTAACGTTGCCGTGTTTGGCGAGAAGCCGGACGGGAGTGATTTTCTGATCGGCTTGCGCGATCCGCGCGACCGCACCGACTACGCGGGGGCTCTGACCCTGCGACCGGGTGAGGTGCTTTCGGTTTCGGGAGATTACGAGCGGTACTATATCGTCAGCGGCGAGAAATATCACCACATTCTCGATCCCAAGACGGGCTATCCTGCCGACACGGGGCTTTCCTCGGTGGCAGTTGTGTGCCGCGACGGCACTCTGGCAGACGCGCTTTCCACCGCGCTCTTCGTCATGGGCGAGGAGGCGGCGATGGCGTTCTACCAAGCCGAGGTCTATGATTTTGAAGCGGTTTTCATTCGCTCCGACGGTTCGATCCGTGTGACGGACGGGCTGAAGGCTCGCTTTGAAAAGCAATAAAAAACAGGGCTTTCAAGCCCTGTTCAGATCACTGACAAAGAGACCAAGACGTAGGTTTTGGGCTCTTTTGTCGTATTTACAGGAAGGAAGAAAAATGGTATAATATAGGTGTAAAAAAGAACGTGGAGGAAACATGTATGTTTACAGAGAGAAGCGGAAAGCAAAACAGACTTGAAATGGTAATTTTGGAGGAGCTTGTGCCGCAGGATCACCTATTGAGAAAGATAGAAAAAGCAATAGATTTCAGCTTCATCAACAAGATCTG
>JAZODU010000006.1:0-31471 GCA_045597145.1 Eubacteriales bacterium | reverse complement strand
TTGAAGAAGATTGCCAACCTATGTTGGAGGGATTCCTCCAATGTCCTCACATTTTTACTATTTCTTTGCAAAAAACAAAGCCTATCTCGTGCTTGAAATAGGCTTTGTCAGTGATCTGAAAGCGGCTTTCGCCGCTTTTTTCTTTTTATAGCGAGATCAGATCCCACAGCTCGGTCTGTGATACGCAATGAAGGCTCTTTAAAAGGTGCGAGGCGTAACGGTCGAACTCGGTGTGATCGATCAAGCGGAACGCCGCCGCCATCACGTCGACAAGGACACTCTCCGCCGTCCGCGTTGCCATAAAGCCCAGTGCCAAAAAGCGCAGAAGCGCGTATACCGCGCACAACGCCACGTATTCGCTGTGCATACTCTCGGGTCTGTCCTGGAACGGAAAGAGCGAAAAAAACATATGGTTGACCAGCATATGCTCAAAAAAGCATTCCCATTGCGGGAAGCACTTTTCAAAATGCAGCTTTGCCGCCGCATAACGCTCCGACGCGCCCTCGCCCTGCCCGAAATAGCGCAACGCCTCCTCACCGCACGCGCGAATGCTTCGGCTTCGCTCGTCAAGGATCTCCATCATGTGTGCGGCGATCTCCAGCCCAAAGCGCAGATGCGTCTGCTCCACCTGCCGCGGCGCATGCACGTAGACCTTCGGGTGCAGGCACAAGGTCTTTTCCAAGCGCGCGGGATCGCGTGCCTCCATCGCGGCGTCCATACGGCCCAGCAGATCTCCCACGCACGAAAGACGCACGGGCAAGGACATGGAGCGATCCTGCATCACGCCGATCAGGCGCAAGCGGATCCTCTGCTCCATTCCCAAGGTTTCAAAAAAGGAGGTGCGCGCCACCGTCGGCGGCATCTCTACGGTCAACTGCCTTTGCACGAAGGTGATCGGTGCTTCGCGCGAGAGAAGCATCTCCAGAACCGCCTCACAGCTGTTCGCGCAGGAGCACTCGTAAAAGCCGTTCTCCGAGCGGATCCCGCGCGGATACAGACGGCAAACGTCGGGAAGCACGTCCTCGCCCAAATGCGCATGCAGGGCGCACCGACCGTCAGAAAGGTGCATGGGACACCGCCCGTCGTAACGCGGCTCAAGCCGCGCATACACCTCCTCCGTCGGGTGCGCCGCCATGCGCAAGCCGCAGTCCAGGCGATGGCGCAGGTCTGCGTCGCAATCGATCCCCAACAGATAAAAATACTTCTGCATCGAAACCGAGATCGGCCAGCCCTCACAGCACGCCGTGCGGCACGCCCCCATTTTGCAGGCAAAATCCGTGTAATAATCCGGCATCAGAAACAGATGCGTTTCCTTCAAATCACTCACCTCCAAGACAAAACGGGCAGGGGTATTTCCTCTTTGTCAAACCCCCGGCCCGTCGTCGTATCATACAGTATTTCAAATCATTTTTCGCGCATCAGATATTCATATCCCGCCCGCAAACAGCGCACCTTTGCGTGCTTGACGGGAAGCGGACAGCGCGATTCACCCGGAATCTCGTAGTTGAACACACCCGCGTATCCGATCTTGCAAAGAGCCTCCACGACTTTCTCGGGCTCTTGCGTGTTGTAAAACTGCGACCGGATGCAAAACGGTGCGTTCATGCTGCTCGCCTTATCGGTTATAATAGATTCTTCCCGCCTGCGTTTCTCCGAGCAGCTCCGACACCGTGACCACCTCGTAGCCCATCTCGTGCAGGCGCGCCAAAAGGATCACCGTGGCATCGTATGTACTCTCGTAAATGTCGTGCATCAGAATGATGTCGCCGTCCTTAAGATTTTTCAGGACGTTATCAACGATCTTCTCCGCCTTGCGATCCCAGCCCGTCAAGCCGTCCTCGCCGATCTCCTTGTCGCTCGGCACGTAGGTGTTGTTCCAATCGTCCGAATCCACGCTCCATTGAATGATCGCATAGGGGCAGACCGCCGCAATCTCGCTCGATATGTGTCCGCCAACGGGACGCATGAGCTTGATGTCGTAGCCCGGCACCTGCTCGTGGATCGCCTCGGCGGTCTTGTTCATCTCGCGGAAAAACGCCTCCTCGGTGCAACCGTCGTAGTAGACCTCGTGCGTGTACCCGTGGATTCCGACCTCCATGCCGTTGTCCACAATGTATTTGACGGCATCACCGCCCGCCACACGGTATCCCACCACGAAAAAGGTAGCGGTGTAGCCGTACTTTTTCAGCTCGTCTACATAATTTCTCGTGCGATTGTTGTAATGATTCGGCCCGTCGTCAAAGGTCAGCGCCACGCGGGGCTTGCCGTCCGTACCGCCGCCACCGCCGCCGAGATCATCCCCCACGGGGATCGACGCAGGCTTCTGCCGCTCCACGGTCACGGTGCAGGAAAATAGCGGCAGGGTCAGAAAAAGCACCGCCAAAAGCATTGACAGCAGACGGTACAAAAAGCGGGTTTTAGGCATCGGTCGCGTGCGCATGGTACTCCTTTCAATCGCCGGAAAATGGTGGAAAACGTCCTCTATACGTTCATTATAAAGCCACATTTTCCCTTTGTCAAGAGCGAGATAAAAGGTTTATAAAAAGTTTAAAAATAACGCCCTCTTTGCAAGGCGTATCCTGCAAAGAGGGCGTTATTTTACGGAAAATCCTTTTGATAATTGCCGTCACGGCAGGTTTTGAAAAGGCGTTTTCGGATTTTGAGGAGGGAGAGCGGCAACGGCTTCTTTTTCAGAACCACCAGCGCGTACTCCGAGCAAGTCGGCATACAAAGGCACCGCCTGCGGCGATCCTCGGATGCGTAGTGCTGATAGCACTCCACAAGCTTGATGCAGGTCAGGCGCGCGATCACGCAAAAGCCCAGAATCCACACAAGTGCGATACAGCCACCGCGCGCAATTCCCTCAAGAACCGTGAGTGCAACCAGCATCCACGTGCCTGCACTACACACCAAGGCGTACCCCAAAAGGATCGCGGCAGGCGTGACCCACGTCGTGCGCGGACGGTGCATGGGCTTTGTCAGCACGTAGTGTCTGACCTCCTCTGCCTCCTTGGAAAGCGACGTGCGCGCCCGCAACGGATCTCTCACCTCTTCAAAGAGGTCAGACATATCAGCCAAAGGAGATGCAGCCCGTCTTCTTGGGAAGCACGTAGCTCGGGTCGATCGCCTTTACCTTCTCGGCATACTGCGTCGGCAAGGTCTTTTCAGCACCGCAGTAAGGATAGAGCTGCTGTGCGGCAATCGCGTTCTTCCATGCCTCGACACTCATTGCCTTGACCTCATCGTTGTCACTTGCAGCCGCCGCGTCACCCAGCATATAGATCATCTCGATGCACATCTTCTCACAAGCATTTCTCTCTTTGTTGTACTTGTTCAAAAGCTCCTGATTGGTCTTGATCTCATTGGAATGCTCCCACATGACCTTGTGCACGTACCGCGTAACGCTTGCGGAGCTTCTGATGGCGATCATAAGAAGCTCTTCCTTCTCATCACCGGAAAGTCCCTTGAGCATGACCTTGACCGTTTCGGTGTATGCAACGGTCTTGTCATACATTGCGACCGCATTTGCGTTCACCAGATCAAGGAATGCTGCAAAATAGCGCGCCTCTGCATTCCGGGGATCCTCCTTGTACGCCAGCGAGTAATAGGTCTGCGCCTGCTTGAAATCGTCGTTCTTGTACGCCTCGCGCGCCTGAACCAAATAATTGTTTTCCATTTTATCTTCCTCCAAAAAATAAAAATTTTATAAAAACAGCACGTATGCCGTGATTATCGGGGTCTGTAAGCCGCACAGCTCGGGTTACCCTTGGCGTGTCCACTGCATTTTGCGCTGTTGACACAGCTGCTGCATCGGTGCATTGCCTCATTGTGCGCACGATGCTCCTCACGCCGCGCGTCCCGCGCCTGCTGCTCTGCACGCCGCTTCGCATCCCGTGCTGCATTCTCCGCCGCGCGTGCCTGCTGTGCCGCAGCAGCCGCCTGACGCTCTGCTGCCGCAGTCTGCGCCCGCGCCGCACGCTCCATCTCCTCCCGGTGACGGCGTTCCATATAAGCCGCCTCGCGTGCCGCTTGCTCCTGCGCCTCGTTATGGCGTCGCGCCTCTTCAACCTGCGCGGCACGGATCTCGGCTTGCCGCGCTGCCTCCGCACGTCTTGCCGCTTCCTCCGCATCACGCCGCTCGTCGTCCAGTGCCAGATTGATCGCGTCCTTCAGGGTATCGGCTCTGCCGATCTCCAGATTCCCGGCAATGCTCTTTGCCAGATGATAAAGTGCGGGGCTGATCACAGTCTTGCTTGCAAGCTCCGCCGCGACCTTGTCGGATTCGTGCTTCAGTGCCTCCAGCTTGGCAAACGCACGCTCTCGCCCTGCACGCTCGTCCTCCAACAGCTCATTCAAAGCCACCATATACACGGCGTTACAATCCTTTACGAATGCAGAAAAGGATATGTCATACGCCTGCCACTGATCCCAGAACTTCTCCTGCGCCTCGGTGCTGTAATCGGCTTCCATGGCATTGATCCATTGCTTACGACCCGTCGTCCAACGCTCCTTCTGCTCCAACCATTCCATAATGTCCCCGATCATTCCGCGCCCCTTCCAGAGCCAAAAAACGATCGATCCGAGCATCAGGAAAATGGAGAAAAAGACCAGCCCGTAGTTTTCGCTGTCTGTGATCACCATGATCAACCAGAGCGCAAAACCTATGAACATCAGAAATTCCGAGATCACACCCGCCACAATGCTGGCAAAAGGATTCTTGACCTGCGGCTTTTGGGGTACTGCGGGCAGAGCTGTTTTTAGGATCTTCGAGGGCTTTGGCGCCAATGCTTTAAAGGATTTCTCACCCTTTTTCTGATGTGCGACCAGTCTGTTCTTCACCTGCTTCAAAAATGCCGTGTGCTCAGCCTCCCGCTCGATGTCAACCGTTTCTATCTCGATTGCCAGTGCGCGATCCGTGTCTACCAGACGCGCGATCTCCCGCAATTCGCCAATCATTTCTTTACTCATATCCGCTTCCTCCTTACGCATCCTCTCCGTCGTCGGTGTTCGCAGGCGCAACGATCGAATAATTGAACGGTCCGACGTAAACGTCCTGTGCCGACGCCATGCAGAACGCCGTTACGAGCAACCGCTCGACCCGATACAGATCTGCCTCCTCGCCCTCTGCCGACGGCGGCGTCATCCTTTTGTACGGCGCATGCTCGGATTCAAGATACTCCAAGGTCTTGTCCTTGGGAACACCGTGCAACGCGCACAGCAAATGCGCACCGTAAATCAGATCGTATTTTGCCTGCGTGGGCATCGGATTGTTTTTCACGTACGCGACCAAAGGATTTTTTTCTGCGTCCAGGATCGCGGGGTATCCGGCACACTCTAAAGACGACCGATCCATCGCCTCCGCCATAACGTAAGCGATCTTGTGCAACGCGCCCACGTTTTTCGGCTCCCGCGCCACCGTAAGCAGATATTCAAAGAAAAACGCCGTTTTCTTGACCACTGTGTCGGCGGCATTATAGGCTGCCCTTCCCTCCTTTGAAAAATATCGGCGGGCGTCCTTTTGCTTCAGCTCTGCGGCAACCGCCGGGCTTTTCATCAGGAGCTTGACCAGCTTGACGGGAGAATAGATCATTCCCATGTGATGTCCTTCCTTTCTGCTTTTTCTCTCGCAAGCGCGCCGAAAATCCGCATTTTTTGAGTACTTCACGAACATTATAACACCAAACGGTGTTATTTGTCAACACCGTTTGGTGTTTTTTGTATAATAAAAACAAAAAAGGGGGGACAGTATGCCGATTTACAGACGCGTTCGGGATCTGCGTGAGGATCACGACAAAACGCAATCACAAATCGCAGACGTGTTGAATATGCGCCTGACCGTTTATCAACGCTACGAGCGCGGCGAGCGTGAGCTCCCCTTGTGGGCGGCAATCAAGCTGGCGGACTACTATCACGTGACTTTGGATTATTTGGTGGGACGTGCCGAGCATTAAAAAAAGATGCAGCGAACATTTGTTTGCTGCATCTTTTTAATGCTGTTATTTTCCCGCGACGCTCATGCCGCGCACGAGGACGTCGGGAGAGCCGAACACGGTAAAGCCCATGGGAATGCCCCAGCGGATCTCGCTGCCCAACGTGTCGATCTCCTTGAGCAGATCGAAGAAGTTGCCCGCCACCGTGAAGGATTTGATCGGCTCGGCGCGCTTGCCGTCGCGGATCATAAAGCCCGCGCTCTCGATCGAAAAGTCACCCGTTACCGAATCCGCGCCTGCGTGAAAGCCCTTGCACTCGGTGATATAGATGCCCGTTCCGACCTTCGCCATCATCTCATCCGGCGTCGCGTCGCCCGCTTCAAGCGAGAAGTTATAGGGGGCGATGCCAACGGGAGCGGCATAGCTGCCCTTCTGACCGTTGCCCGTGGATTCCACGCCCGCCTTCTTTGCGGTGGTCAGGTCGTACAGCAGGGTCTTGAGCACGCCGTTTTCGATCACGGCGCGGCGCGCGGTTGCAACGCCCTCGCCGTCAAACGGCGTTTTCATGGGTGCGCCCTCGCGCATCGGGTCGTCGATGACGTTGACGAAGGGAGCGGCGATGACCTCGCCCTCCTTGCCCGCGAGCAGAGAAAGCCCCAGCTGCGCGTTCTTTGCGGAGAACGCCGACGCAAAGACCGAGAGAAAATTGCGGAACTCGCGCCCGTCGAAGATGACGTCATATTTGCCCGAATCGGCAACCGACGCGCCCATCTTGTCAAACGCCTCCGAGACGACCCGGGCGGGCAGGCGGGACAGCCTTTCATAGTCCGCGCCCTCGGCGAACTCAAAGCCCTCCTGCGCCTCCTCACCGTCACGCACCACGGCGTTTGCATACGCGCCGCTCATACCCACACGGTTGGAAAGGGAGAGCCCGTTCGAGTTATACAGGCGGATCTCCTTGACCATAGACATTGCCACCGACTGCGTGCCGTCAGACACCTTGTCGCTCTCGGCGTGCACGGCGTTTTGCAGACGCAGGGCGTTGTCGCGGATCACCGATGCGTCGGCAAGACGCACATCTGCTTGCTCAAGCTTTGCATACACGGGCGAGCCTGCAAAGATAAAGGGCTCGTCGTCGCTGTCAATGCACGCGGCGTTGGAGATCGCGCGCGTCACAAGCTCTGCCATCGCGTCCTCGGTCATCAATTCACCCGATGCGTAGCCCATTTTGCCGTCCACGATGCAACGGAAGCAGATGCCGCCGCTGACGCTGGATGCGAACGCGCTGATCTCGTCCTTCAGCGTTTCCGCGCTGACGCTCTCGGAAAGCTGATAATAAATTTCGTATTGCGTAAGGCCCGCGCGCTCTGCGGCGGCGATCAGGGCTTGCTTCATCTGTTCAAATACCATATCAGCGACCTCCTACGGTAATGGAAGAAACACGGATCAGGGGCTGTCCCACGTCGGTGGGAACGCTTCCGCTGGCAGAGCCGCACATGCCCTGCGCACGGTCAAGATTCTGTCCTACCATGTCAATGTTCATCAAAATATCCGAGCCGTTGCCGACCAGCGACGCGCCGCGCACGGGCTCGCAGATCTTGCCGTTTCGGACGATATACCCCTCCGCCACGGAGAAGTTGAACGCACCCGTGAGAGGATTGACCGAGCCGCCGCCCATGTTGCGGCAGTACAGCCCGTACTCCATGGACGCGATGATGTCCTCGTTTTTGTCGGGGCCGTTGGCGATAAAGGTGTTGGTCATGCGCGAGGTCGCCTCGTATTCGTAGCCCTGACGGCGCGCGCTTCCCGTCATGGGCATCCCCATGCGGCGCGAGCCCAGACGGTCGATCATATAGCTCTTGAGAATACCGTTTTCGATCAGCACGTTTCTCTGCGTGGGCGTGCCCTCGTCGTCAATGTTGACCGAGCCCCATGCGCCGGGGATCGTGCCGTCGTCGATCGCCGTGACCTTGGGATCGGCGATCTGCTGACCAAGCTTTCCCGCCATCTGCGACGCACCGATCGCAACCGAGGTCGCCTCAAGCGAGTGCCCGCACGCCTCGTGGAAGATCACGCCGCCAAAGCCGTTCTCGATCGCAACCGTCATCGTGCCCGCGGGGCAGTAATCCGCGCGCAGGTTGACCATTGCGGAGCGCGACGCCTCGCGCCCGATAGCGGCAGGATCGACCGTGTCGAAAAATTCCAGACCCACGCCTGCGCCGGGGCCGTAGAAGCCCGACTGATTCACGCCGCCCTCGCTTGCCACGGAGGAGATCGCCATGCGCGTGCGAATGTGGCGGTCGGTGGTGTAAAGCCCCTCGGTGTTGGCGATCCAGATGGTGTGATCCACCCCTTGGATCGTGCCGCTGACCTGCGAGATCGCAGGGTCATATTCCTTTGCCGCAAAGCAGCCCGCGCGCAACAGATCTGCGCGTTCCTTTGCATCCACGGAGGACGGGATCACACGCGCGGGATGAATGTTCGGGAACATTCGCTCGCGCAGAACCACGCGCTCCAATTGACGCATCTCGCCCATCGCAGACGCAACAGCGCGTGCGCACTTGATCAGCCCCTCGCGCGAGGTGTCCGACGTGGAGGCAAACACGGTGCGTGTGCCGAGAAAGGCGCGGATACCGACGCCCGAGATGAGATTGTCGGTCACACGGTCGACCTTGCCGTCCACCATTTGTACGTTGTTGTTTCTGGTGATCTCGCCGTAGATCTCGGCAAAATCCGCGCCGCCGCCAAGTGCCACGCCCAGAATTTCTTCTGCCAATGCTTTTGAAATCATGCTTTTATCTCACTTTCACGGTTGAATTTTTCGATCAATGCGGGAAGCATCTCCAAGGAATCGATGCAATCCCACAGGAGCGGGCGCAATTCGTCGGCGCACGGCATCAAATCGGGGATCATCACGGTTTTCATGCCCGCCGTGTGCCCCGCGCGAACGCCGTTTGCCGAATCCTCCGCGACCACACATTCCTCGGGAGTGACGCCAAGGATCGCGGCAGCCTTGAGGAAAATTTCGGGATCGGGCTTGCTGCGCTCTACCTTCTCGCCCGTCATCAGGCAATCAAAGAACGCCACGTCCACTCCTGCCGTGCCAAGGCACTTGCGCACCCAGTCCTCCCGCGACGAGGACGCAACGGCAAGCTTGATCCCCATACGCTTCAGCACGGGGAAAATACCCGGCACGCCCGCCTTTCGCAAAGTGCCGTCGCACGCAACTGCTTCCGCTAAAAAATCGCGCCGCTTCGCGCGGATCACGTCAAACGGAAAATCGGTGCCGTATTCTCTCATGCAGTACGCCCGAATGGAATCCATGGTCATTCCCGATACGCTTTTGCAGAAATGCCCGACATCCACACAAACGCCCTCGGCATCCATCGCACGTCGCCAGGACTCACGGGATATGCGCTCGGTATCCAGAAGCGTTCCGTCCATGTCAAACAGAACAGCCTTGATCATTGCACTCACCTCTTTTAATTTGCTTTTATTATTGTAACATAAAAATATCAAAAAAACAATGGATACGGAAATTTTTCTCAAAATGAGTTGATTTTCAAAAACGGCGGGGGCAAAAGCCCACGCCCTACGGCAAAAATGATAATGTGACGCACAAACCAAGGAGGGTCGCGCTATGTAGTGCCCCCTTCGAGAGTAGCATAACCTATTTGGTGAAAGCTTTTGAAAGAGGGATGTGGGGAGAAGCCTTTTTTCAAAAAGGCTTCTCCCCACAAATCCCCTATAACACCCCAATCACCTTCGCAACCGTTTTCCAGAACACCTCGACGGAGGCAAGATCCAGACGCTCGTCGGGTGAATGGATGTCGCGCATATTGGGACCGATCGAAATGATGTCCATATCGGGCAGCTTGGAGTAGATGATCCCACATTCAAGCCCCGCGTGGATCACCTCCACGCGCGCGCTGTTGCCCGTGACCGCGCGATACGCCTCCATATAAGCGTCGCGCAAGGGCGAGACGGGCGCGTATTCCCAGCCCGGATAGCGGCTGTAGTGGCTCGTTTTACAGCCTGTCAGTGCCGCCAGCGCATCCAGCTCGTCGATCGACGCATCCAAGCGGCTCTCCAAAGCCGAGCGCGAGGAGAACACGAACGTGATCGCCCCTCCTTCCGTGCGCACCACACCGAGATTGCGCGACCACTCCACAAGCCCCTCTACGTTTGCGTTCATTTCCTTGACACCGTTGTCAACGGTCGAAAGCAGGGCGATAGCGCGCATACTGTCGCCGTCAGAAAGCATCTCGACGGGAGCGTCGGTGCGAGAGATCTCGACCGCAAAGCCCGCGTCCGCCGACACCAGCTCGGACGCGATCAACGCCTCCTGCGCGCGCAGGAGCGCGATCGCCGCTTCGGCGTCATCCACCGCCAGCACCGCCACGCACTCACGCGGAATGGCATTGTCCTTCGAGCCGCCGTCCAAGGACACGAGATTGACGCGCACGCGCTTGCAAAGACTTGCCAGAAGCCGCCCCATGAGCTTGTTGGCGTTGGCTCTGCCTGTGGCAATATCCACGCCCGAGTGTCCGCCCATCAGCCCCTTGATGCACACACGCAGTGCGTTTTCCGTCGCGTGAACGGCGGTGTAAGCCAGCGTCAGATCCGAGCGCAAGCCCCCCGCACACCCTGCGGTCACAACGCCCAGTGCTTCGCTGTCCATATTGATCATGCGGCGCGCCGCGATCTTGCTGTAATCAAACCCGTGTGCGCCGTTGAGTCCGACCTCCTCGGCAACCGTGAAAAGGCACTCAAGTGCCGGATGCTCTGCCAGCGCACCGTCGAGGATCGCCAGCATCATGGCAACGGCAATGCCGTCGTCACCGCCCAGGGTCGTACCGCGCGCACCAAGCAGGTCGCCGTCCAGAAACAGCTTGAGCGGGTCACGCAGAAAATCGTGCTCCACGTCGCCGTTTTTCTCCGCCACCATGTCGGTGTGCCCCTGCAAAAGGATCGGCGCGCGTCCCTCCAGTCCTGACGTTGCGGGCTTTTTGATCAGCACGTTGTGCAATTCGTCGCGCCAACACCAGAGCCCGCGCGCTCGGGCAAACGCCACGAGGTAGTCCGCAACACGCTCCTCGTAATAGGACGGGTGCGGAATTGCACAGATCTCTTCAAAAAAGCGGAATACCGCCGCGGGCTCGCGCCCTTCAATGATGTAGTTCACAGGTTGTTACCCCCTTTTTATCACAGCATATGAGAACGGGGGAACGCCCGTGACGTTCTCCCGTTTGTTTTACATTCTGCTCCGTTTGTCGCGCGAAATGTTGATCGCGCCCTCGTGAAGCAGATCCAGATTGTCAAGCGACTTGCCCGTTCCGATCGCCACGCAGGAGACCGCGTCCTTTGCCACGCGCGTTTTGATGCCCGTGACCTGCGTGATCAGCTTGTCGAAGCCGTAGAGCAGGCTGCCGCCGCCCGTCATCACGATACCGTTATGTAAAATGTCACCAAGCAGCTCGGGCGGCGTGTTTTCAATGACCCAGCAAACCGCGTCAAGGATCGTCGTCACCGGCTCTGCCAGTGCCTCGATCATTTCCTTGGAGCTGATGGTGATGACCTTGGGAAGCCCCTGACGGATACATCTTCCCTTGACCTCCACATACGCCGTTTCGGGGTGATCGTAGACCGCGCCGATCTGCTTTTTGACAGCCTCTGCGGTCCGCTCACCGATGAGCACCTGATATTTGCGGCGCACGTAGCGAATGATCGCCTCATCGAACTTGTCGCCCGCGATCTTGGTCGAGCGCGACACCACGACGCCGCCCAAGGAGAGCACCGCCACGTCGGTCGTACCGCCGCCGATATCCACAACCATGTTGCCGATGGGCGCGTAAATGTTCAGCCCCGCACCGATCGCCGCCGCCACGGGCTCCTCGATCAGGTAGGTCTTCTGCGCGCCTGCCTCGCGTGCGGCGTCCAGCACCGCCTTTTCCTCCACCTCGGTAATGCCCGAGGGGATACAGATCATGACACGCGGCGGAAAAAACATGTTTCCGCATGCACGTCTGATAAAATACTGGATCATTTTCAGCGTGACCTCGTACTGGCTGATCACACCGTCGCGCAAGGGGCGCACCGCCGCGATGTTACCCGGCGTTCGTCCGAGCATCTGCTGTGCCTCGATTCCGACCTTGAGAATACGGTCGGTGTTGGTGTCGATCGCCACCACCGAGGGCTCCTGCAACACGATGCCCTTGCCCTGCACATAGACCAGAACCGTAGCGGTTCCGAGGTCGATACCGATGTTGCGGCTGAGCTTCATGTTTTTGAAAAAGGATTTCTTTCCCTTTTTCTTTTTGGGCGCGGCGGGCGGCTTGCCCGAGCGCGTCTGACGCGCAGGCGCGGATTTTTCTTCAACGCCCGTTTGTTTCTTCTTCATCGGTGCGACCTCCTTTCATAGCTGTCTTTTTTTCATTATACATGATTTTTACCGTAAAATCAATCGTTTTTCGCAAAAAAACACAGTTTTTTTGCAAGAAATCATACGCGCAACACGTCTTTGTTGACCGCATCGGCGGCAACGCACAGGCAGATCACGCGTTTTGCACCCATGCGGTGCAAAATCCGTGCCGCCGTTGCCATGCCCGCACCCGTCGTTACCAGATCGTCCGCCAGCACCACCGTTTTGCCCCTGCAATCCGCCCGTTTTCGCGCTACGTATGCGCGTTTGGCATTTTTCAGCCGCCCCTCGGGAGAGAGCGTTTTCTGTGCGCGGTTGGCGTACCACCGACGCGCGATCAACGATTGCATGGGGATCCCGCTTTGCCGTGAAAGCTCCGCTGCCAATGCACGCGCCTGATCGGTTCCCGTTTGCAGTCTTGTGCGCGTAGCGCGCGGCAGATAGGTCACGACAGCCTCGCCCGATTCCGCGCCGCACGTCCGAAGCACACCCTTGAGCTGCACGAGCATTTGCGAGGCGGCAAACACCGTTTCGCGGCGGGCGTTGCCGTTTTTGAGGCGGTAGATCAATCGGTTCTGCACCGCGCTTCGGTCGCGCGGCGTGTAATAGACCGTCTTGCAAAGGCACTCGCATCTCGCCTTTTGCATCGCTTGCGGCATACAGGTGCAATCGGTTACACGGGAAGCGCAGATCCCGCAACGCTCCAGCGTTTCGCTCACCCACCGCCTCTCACAATCGGGGCAAAATACCGATTCCCGCGCCTCATACCAATCCAACAGCGCACGGCACGCGGCACATCGCGCGGGAAAGAACAGCCGCTTTAAGAAGCTTAGGATTCTGCGGTTTTCAGCCATTGTACCAGCCCCGTGTAGCGCATGGATTGCCGTTTGTTGCCTACCATCGTGCGCACCGCGCTCTCGCGTCCGACCAGAATGACCATGGTCTGCGCGCGCGTCACGGCGGTGTAGAGCAGGTTGCGTGTGAGAAGCATCGGTGCGGCACTGCCGACGGGAATGACCACGATCGGGTACTCGCTTCCCTGACTTTTGTGCACCGTCACCGCATAAGCAGGCTCGAGCTCCTCCAGCATATTGAAGTCGTATTTGACGAAACGGTCGTCAAATCGAATGTGCATCATGGACGCCGCGTTGTCGATCGACAGGATCGTGCCGATATCGCCGTTGAACACACCCGTGCCGTAAGTGCCGTCCTCGCGCGTCCACTCCATATCATAGTTGTTGCGCACCTGCATCACGCGGTCGCCCTCGCGGAACACGATCTCGCGGAATATGCGCTCGCGCTTCTCCCGATGCGCGGGGTTGAGCGCATCCTGCAAGATCACGTTGAGGTTTTCGGTCCCCGCCTCGCCCTTTCGCGTGGGGGAGATGACCTGCGTGCCCTTGACGGCAAGCTCGCCGTAGGTGCGCGGCAGACGGATCCGGCAAAGCTGTGCCACGGTCGCCGCGATCTCCGCGTCGCTCTCACGCGGCAGGAAAAAGAAATCGTTATCCTTGATGTCAAGCCGCGGCATCTCGCCGCGGTTGATCGCGTGCGCGTTTGTGACGATCAGGCTTGCCTGCGCCTGACGGAAGATCTCGTCAAGACGCACCGTGGCAAAGCGTCCGCAATCCAAAAGATCCCGTAGGACGTTGCCCGCGCCGACCGACGGAAGCTGATCCGAGTCGCCGATGATAATGACGCGCGCACCGGGCTTGACGGCACGCAAAAGTGCGGACATCAGTTGATTATCCACCATCGATGCCTCGTCGATGATGATCACACTCTCGTCCAATTGGTCGTGCTCGTCGCGGTTGAAGTGTGCTCCCTTCCCCTCCTCGCCGCCGTATTCCAGCAGGCGGTGAATGGTCTTCGCCTCGCAGGAGGTGGACTCGGACAGCCGCTTCGCGGCTCTGCCCGTGGGAGCGCAGAGTGCAATTTTCAGATCCATGCTCGCAAAAATGTGCAGCAGTGCCCGCACGACCGTGGTCTTACCCGTTCCGGGACCGCCCGTGAGCAGCATAACACCGCTCTCAAGTGCCGAAAAGATCGCCTGCTTCTGCCGCGCGGCGTAGCGGATACCGCTCTGATTTTCCTCACGCGTAATAAAGGAATCGATGTTCGCCGTGTCCATCACGGGACAGACCTTGTCAAGCAGCAGCAGCTTTGACGCGATGTATTTTTCGTTCTCGTAAGAAAGCTTGTCGTAAAGATACTGCACGCCGTCCAGATGCACCGTGCGGATCTTGTTCATCTTCAGCAGCGAGGACACCGCCGCGCGGATCTGCTCCTCGTCAGCCCCCAGAAGCTTGGCGGCACTCGGCACAAGCTTATCCTCGGGCAGACACACGTGCCCGTTTTGCTGCGCATTGGCGGAAAGCATGTATTGCACGCCACTCTCCAGACGCTCGGGCGAATCCTGCTCCACACCGAGCTTGATCGCCATACGGTCTGCCTTTTCAAAGCCGATGCCCTCGATCTCCTCGCAAAGGAGATACGGGTTGTTCTTCGCCAGATCCACCGCCTTGCCGCCCCACTTTTTGTAGATGCGCACGGTCATGGCGGCACCGAAAAACTCGCGGAAAAAGATCATTGCCGAGCGAATCCCCGCTTGGTTTTTGAACTCCTCGGAGATCGCGTGCGCCTTTTTGGAGGTGATCCCGGGGATCGCCGCAAGCCACTCGGGGTGATTTTCGATCACGTCAAACGACTCGTCGCCAAACTCGTCCACGATGCGCTGGGCTGTCTTGGGCCCGATGCCCTTGATGGTGGAGGAGGAAAGGTAGCGCAAAATCGATGCCTTGTCGGCAGGCAGCTGCTTTTCAAACTGCTCCACCTTGAACTGCCGCCCGTATTTGGGGTTGTGCACCCACTTGCCGTAGACTGTGACCACGTCGCCCTCGCCGATATACGGCAGCGTGCCCGTGATAGTAACCAGATCGTCGGTATCCGTGCCAAGGTCACAGATCGCGTAGCCGTTGTCCTCGTTGGAATAGATCACGTGCTCGATGCTGCCCGAGAGCTTGATCACGCCCACGTCGTCCATCGGTCCTTGCATGAAATGCTCGTCCACGTTCATCTTGCGCCTCCCTTCTCCGCAGAATCATATAACTATCTAACAGTATATACCAAAACGCCCGTAAAGTCAAGCCAAAAACGTGCAGTATGCAAAAATCCTCCAAGGCCGACCCTTGGAGGATTTTGATGTTTATTTAAGCAACTCTGCCAGTGCGGGGGCGATGTCGCATGCCTCCCACGGAACGTTGATGTCCTCGCGTCCCATGTGTCCGTAAGCCGCCACCTGACGGTAAATCGGACGGCGCAGATCGAATCTCTTGATGATCGCCGCGCTTCGCAGATCCACCAGCTCCAGCACCTTTTCCTCGATCAGAGCCTCGTCCACCTTGGCAGTGCCGAAGGTATCGATCATGACCGACACGGGCTTTGCCACACCGATCGCGTAAGCAACCTGCACCTCACACTTGTCGGCAAGCCCCGCCTTGACGATATTCTTCGCCACGTAGCGCGCCGCATAGCAAGCGGATCGATCCACCTTGGTCGGATCCTTGCCCGAGAACGCACCGCCGCCGTGGCGTGCATATCCGCCGTAGGTATCCACGATGATCTTGCGTCCCGTAAGACCGGTGTCACCCGCAGGACCGCCCACCACGAATCTGCCCGTGGGGTTGATGTAGATCTTGGTCGCCTCGTCCATCATGCCTGCGGGAACGATGGGGTTGATGACCTGCTCGATCAGGTCGGTGCGGATCTGCTCGGACGTAACGTCTGCGCTGTGCTGGGAAGAGATGACGATGGTATCCACGCGAACGGGCTTGCCGTTTTCGTCGTACTCCACCGTGACCTGCGTCTTTCCGTCGGGGCGGAGGTAGGACAGCGTGCCGTTTTTGCGCACGTCTGTCAGTCTTTTTGCCAATTTGTGTGCCATTGAAATGGGCAGCGGCATCAATTCGGGGGTTTCGTTGCAGGCGTATCCGAACATCAAGCCCTGATCGCCCGCGCCGATGTCGAGATCATCCGCCTCGCCGTTCTTCGCCTCAAGCGATTTGTCAACACCCATGGCAATATCGGGCGACTGCGCGTGGAGCGACGTGATGACCGCACAGCTGTCGCAGTCAAAGCCGTATTTTGCGCGATCGTAGCCGATCTCGCGCACGGTTTCGCGCACGATCTTCTGAATGTCGACCTGCGCGCGCGTCGTGACCTCACCCATCACGCACACAAGACCCGTGGTGCAAAAGGTTTCGCAAGCCACGCGCGACATGGGATCCTGACGCAGCATCTCGTCAAGGATCGCGTCCGAGATCTTGTCCGAAATTTTATCGGGATGCCCCTCGGTTACGGATTCACTGGTAAATAATTTTCTGTTCATTCTGATTCTCCCATACGTTTTGAAAGATTCTAAAACATATCTTTTTGACAACAAAAAAACTCCGTCGCGACGGAGCATTCGGCTCTCATCTTGCAGGAATTAGCACCTTACAAGCTTGCAGGTTGCTGTAACATCATCGTGCCTGTCACTACGTTACTCTTGATAAGATATATTTTATTGCACACAGTATACCATACTTTTTGTCGATTTGCAAGACCCTTTCGCAAAAATTCTTTTGCCTTTTTCGAAATTCTTTTGCCTTTTTCGAAAAAACCTCTTGATTTTTGAAAATCAATGTGGTATAATAAGTCAGCGTCATACGCCGGTATGATGGAATTGGCAGACGTGCCGGACTCAAAATCCGGTGGTAGCGATACCGTGTCGGTTCGACCCCGACTACCGGCACCAAACAAAAACGGATCAACCTTGTGTTGGTTCGTTTTTGTTTTGTCTGCGTGGTCGATGGGAGAACCGCACCGAAGCGTTCGTTTTCGCTTGCGAAATGCGCGTGTCAAGCACGCAAGAAGGCTTCTCAACGCGCCACGCGCGTTTGGTCGTGTTCGACCCCGACTACCGGCACCAAACAAAAACGGATCAACCTTGTGTTGGTTCGTTTTTGTTTTGCCTGCGTGGTCGACGTGCCCTTGCGGCAAATGACGAAGAGGGCTGGCGGTGCAAAAACAGAATCTGCACAGCGTCACGAATTGAACATTTTGGTTTGCCTCGGAGAATAGCCGAGCGTTTTTTTGTAGAGGCGGAAAAAGGTGGAATAATCGCTGAAGCCGTATTTGGCGCAGACGTCTGCCGAGGACATTCCGTTCAGGATATCGTTCTGCGCGGCGAACATCTTTTTTTGCGTGATGTATTGCTTAAGCCCTATGTGCATGGTTTGCGAAAAAACGTTCTGCACGTAGGATTTGGAAAGCATCAGCTCGTGTGCCAGAAGCTCGGCATCCAGCGGCTGCTCAATGTTCTCCGCGATCAGGCGAAGCATCGTGTCCACAAGGGCGTTCCGCTCAGATTCGACGCGCACGGTGTTTTTTAGGCGGTAGCTGCAAAAGACCAACAGCTCGCGCAAAAGTGCCTTGGCGCACACCGCAAAATCCTCGGACGTGTAGGTGTCGTGGTAAAAGTCCAACCGTTCAAAAAAGCTGCGGAACTCGGGGTCGTCCTTGACGTTGAAGATCATCGGGTGCGAAAACAGCTTTTTGTAGTGGTGCGGCGACATGATCGACGGGTGAAAATCCAGCACGTAGTTCTCGTACGGCACGGGCGTGCGCGGAATGAAATAGTGATAGATCGCCTTGGGAATCAGGATCAGATCATACGGGCTCGGCGTGTGCAGGACGCCGTCGATATTGTAGTGCGCGTCACCGCTTACAAACAGGAGCAGCTCACAGCAGCTGTGAATGTGCTTGGCGTACTGATTCGCATCGGGATTTTCAACTCGCTTGTGCGAGATCTCGTAGACCGGATAGGCAGATCGAACCTCAAACACGGGCATTCTCCCTTCTTAATTTTTTATGGCATACCTTATTTTAGCACAAAAAAGTAAAAAATACAATATAAAAAATAAAAAATGCTATTTCTTTTTTTATCTTATTGTGCTATACTGGAATCGTGCCAAAAGGCACGGTCGAAAATGAAAATTTTTTTGTGAATATACACAAGGAGGATCTATCATGAAAAAAATGAGAGTTGCCATTATCGGTCAGGGTCGCAGCGGACGCGATATCCACGGCTTATACTTTTTGTCCGAGGAAAACAACACGGTAGAAGTCGTCGCCGTCGTTGAGGAGATCGCAGACCGCCGCGAAAGAGCAAAAAAGGACTTCGGTTGTGATGTTTACGCCGACTACCGCGAGCTGTTTGGCAGACGTGACATCGATCTGATCGTCAACGCTTCCTTCTCGGATCAGCACTACTCCATCGCAAAGGATTGTTTGGAGCATGGCTATAACGTCCTCAATGAAAAGCCCTTCGCAAAGACCTATTACGAATCGATGGATTTGATCAACACGGCTAAGAGAAACGGCGTTCTGATCACCGCTTTCCACCAGTCGCTCTATGGTCCGACGATCTTTGCGATCAAGGAAGTTCTCGCTTCCGGAAAGCTTGGCAACATCAAGCAGATCAGCATGTCCTGGAGCGGCTTTGCCCGCCGTTGGGACTGGCAAACGTTGCAAAACCGCTGTGCGGGTGGCGTGTACAATACCGCTCCCCACCCGATCGGCATCGCGCTCGATCTGATTGATTGGGATGCCAACGCCAAGGTGGTTTACTCACACCTTGATACAGCTTTGACCAGCGGAGATGCCAACGATATGGCAAAAATCATCATTGAAGCACCCGGAAAGCCCATCATTGATATTGAGGTCAACTCCGCGGATGGCTTCCCCACGCAAAACATCAAAATCCTCGGCGATCGCGGCTCCTTGATCTGCGGAACTACAGGTGATGTCAAGATCAAGTATATCGTCGACAGCGAGCTTGAGCCTCGCCCCATTATCGCTACGCCTCTTCGTGCTCCCGAAACCGGCTACCCGATGTACTGCAAGGAAAAGCTCCCTATCCACGAAGAAACCATCGGCACCAATGGCGATATCCAGATCGCCCACACACGCTATTTCTATGAACGCCTGTATGACACAATGTTCAATGGTGCAGATCTGTACATTACCGCAGAAAAGGCAGCGAAGGTGATCGAGATCATCGAGACTGTTCACGCGGAGAATCCCCTGCCCCTCAAATACTGACAAAAGAAAAACATTACCATGTTTAAGGTTGCGATTCTGGGCTGTGAAAACTCCCACGCAAACAGCTTTCTCAAGCAGGTACTGAAGGATGCAAGATACTCCGATATCTCCTTCGTCGGCGTTTATTCCGATGAGGAAGCTCCCTGTCAGAAGCTGCACGACGAATTCGGCGTGTACGTTATGAAATCCTATGACGAGCTGGTAGGTCGGGTCGACGGCATCATGGTCACTGCGCGCCACGGCGACAACCACTACAAGTACGCAAAGCCCTATCTCGCTTCGGGCATTCCGATGTTCATCGACAAGCCGATCACCTGCGACGGTGCCGAGGCGATCGAATTTATGCGCGAGGCAAAGAAGTACGGCGTGCGTCTGTGCGGCGGCTCCTCCTGCGGCTATCTCCCCGGTGTGGCACAGATGGCAAAGGAGATCCGTGAAGATGCGTTCGGCACGGTTCGCGGCGGTAACGTCTGCGCACCTCTGGCGATGCAGAGCCCCTACGGCGGCTTCTACTTCTACTCCCAGCACCTTGTGCAAATGATGACCGCGATCTTCGGCAACGACATCGAGGAGGTTGCAGCGATCGACTGCAACAACGAGGCGGCTTTCGTTGCAAAGTACAAGGACTACCCCATCACGGGCTCCTTTACGAGCGAGGGCTGGTACTACCACGCAGTCGTTTACGGCGGCAAGGCACTCAAGGCAGACAAGTTTGAGTTCACCTCCTATCCCTTCGAGTGCGAGCTGGACGACATGCACGACCTGCTTTGCGGCAAGGAAATGAAGCAGAGCTACGACGAGTTCATCCGCCCCGTGTTCATTCTGAACGCACTGGAGGCTTCCATGAAGTCGGGCAAGGCGGAAAAGGTCGTCGTGCCCCCCGTTTAATCAATCACGTATCGCAAAGACATAGGGCTTCCTATGTCTTTTGCCCCCTTAAATATTACAGAAAGAGGATTTACATTCATGTTAAAGAAGATCATCAAGGATAAACTCACCGTCAAAATTTTCGAGAACCGCGCAGAGGCAGGCAAGGATGCCGCACGCGACGGCGCAAACGCGATCCGCGAGCTGCTTGCAAAGCAGGATTACGTCAACATCATCTTCGCGGCAGCTCCCTCCCAGAACGATACGCTGGCGGCTCTGTTTGAGGAAAAGGACATCGACTGGACCCGTTGCCGCGCGTTCCACATGGACGAGTACGTCGGCTTCCCCAAGGAAAAGGAGCAGAGCTTCGGTCACTACCTCTACGAGCACGTGTTCGGCAAGCTTCCCTTTGCCGAGGTTCACTACGTGGGCGGCGATAACCCCGATCCCGAAGCTGAATGCCTCCGCTACGGCGAGCTGTTGACCAAGTACCCCACCGATATCGTATTCCTCGGTATCGGCGAAAACGCACACATCGCGTTCAACGATCCTTGGGTCGCTGATTTCAACGATCCCAAGAAAGTCAAGCTCGTTCCTCTTGACGAAACCTGCCGCACCCAGCAGGTGCACGACGGCTGCTTCCCCACGCTTGCAGACGTTCCCACCCACGCATTCACCCTGACCATTCCCTCTCTGACCGCCGCAAAGGTCATGATCTGCACCGTTCCCGCGGCGACCAAGGCAGAGGCAGTTTACAACACCGTCAAGGCTGATATTTCCGCAGACGTTCCCGCAACCATCATGCGTCTGCACGACAACGCAACCATGTATTGTGATAAGGACAGTGGCGCAAAGCTGTTATGATAACCGAAATTATCAACGGTCGCGTCATTAAGAACGGCAAGATCAGCGCCGAAAGCGTCTATTTCGCCGACATCGTCATCTTCAACGAAAACATCGATATGCAGCATGTATTCGTAAAAGGAAGATCCATTTTATAAAGCCCTACGGGAGAGCATACAATGCTCTCCCGTTTTTGCGGCAATAATTTATAACAAGAACAATTCTTATTATAAATATAGAGTAAAAGCAACCGCCTTTTTGTTCGAAAAGGCGGTTGCTTTTGTGTTTTTACCAATCGATGACCTCTTTGGTCTGTCTGTGTGCAAAGCCGCACTCGGCGTACGGAAGCGTTGTGGGCGCGACCTTGCGCAAAAGGATCGCGATCTCAAGATTGCGATGTCCCGTGGCGTCCGACCAGCGTGCCTTGGGAAATCCGCACTTGCGCGCAAAATACAGGATCGCGCTGAGGTTGGCGTGCATCGTGTGCCACGTGGTCATCATCAACCCATAGGTCTTTTGCCCGACCGCCGTTGCGTGCTGTGCGTCAATGTTGGCGGGCTGATCCCACGGACAGCCCATCACGTCAAAGCCTTGGCGCGCAAATTCCGGCACCGAGGGCACGGGCGCGGTCTTAATGTCATAATGCCAGTCCGCGATCACGCTCTGCGGTGCCAACGCGTCCATCAGAGGCTTCATGCGCTTCGCCCGCTCCCACGCCGCGACAGCCTTTTCGGGCTTTTCCGAGCTGCAATCGTAGGGGACGATCATATCCCCCCACAAAATCGGTCTGCGCCCCTCTGAAAGCACCTCGCGCGTCAAGCTCGCAAGATAGTCGCACAGCCCCGCCATGGGATAATATTCCGACGAATAGATATGCGCCTCGTCACAGCCGATATGGAAGTACTCTCCCTCACCGAACAGCTCACACAGCTCGCGCCGCATTTCCTTCAATAACGCACGCACGTCCTGCGAAAAGATGTCCCAGCACCAGCCGTCGGGCGTGAACAGATATTGAAGCGCGGGGTTCTGATCCAGCACCACGTGCTTACCTGTGTCGATGCGGCAGGAGGACGCGTGCCCGAGGTGATTGATCATCGGGATCGGCTCCATGCCCATGGCGCGCGCCTCGCGGATCACGGGTGCGATCTGTTCCTTGGAAAAGGCATTGGACCACGCCAATTCGTGCAGGCAATCATACTTGAGCATCCCCCAAAACTCCAGCACCACGTGCGTGTAGGAAAGCACGCCGCACAGGCGCACAAGTCGGCGGAGCATCGACAGATCGGTTTCGGGGAACACGCAAAGGTGGATCATGCGCCTGGCGACCGAATAAACACCGCGGATCTCACCGCAAGGCAGGCACAAGGTGTCCTTCTCACCCGCGCACAGCTCGATACGAGCCAGCAGCGCGCCGAAGGCGCGCATGAGCGATGCGTGGTCGCGCCCTACAAGCCCGATCCCCTCGGGTCGGATACAAACGGTGTACTCCTCGCCGTCCGCGATCGGCAAATAGGTCGCTTCACCAAATCCGATGCGATCTTGCACCCCGTTTTGCGTTTTCAGCCTCCCTACGCGAAAGCAAAAGCCGTTCCACAGCTCCTGCATGACCGCAACGTCTGCACCGTTCGGAACGCTTGCAACGATCTCTTTTCCAAAGCAGTAAAATTCCATTTTGCACCCCCGCGCGCATATTCTGCCTTTATTATACTACGTTTTTTCGCACTTGTAAAGAGCGATCCGAAAGCAAACGTCCGACTTTTATCGCGTCATGCTGCCTATCACCCCCCTCAAAGAAAAGCCATTTTATCCCAAATATAGATCATCTGACCAAATTTTGCGATATTTTTTTAACATTCCTTTTATTTTAAAGGAGATTTTTTTGAAAATCTCTTTACTTTTCGGACAAACTGTGCTATCATATAGGTTGGGATAGATATTATCATCTTGAAAAAATTACAGGAGGTCAATTCCAATGGCTATTCAAAGAAAGAAAATTTCCATGGATGGTAACACCGCCGCCGCGCACGTATCCTACGCGTTCACGGAAGTTGCTGCCATCTACCCGATCACTCCTTCCTCCCCTATGGCAGAAGTGACCGACACTTGGGCTGCTACCGATAAGAATATCTTCGGCGAACCCGCAAGAAACATTCTCGGTGACACCGTTAAGGTGATGGAGATGCAGTCCGAGGCAGGTGCCGCAGGTGCCGTTCACGGCTCTTTGGCAGCAGGTGCTCTCACCACTACCTACACCGCATCTCAGGGTCTGCTTCTGATGATCCCGAACATGTATAAGATCGCCGGAGAGCTTCTCCCCTGTGTGATCCACGTATCCGCTCGTTGCGTAGCTTCCCACGCGCTCAACATCTTCGGTGACCACTCCGATGTCTACGCTTGCCGTCAGACCGGCTTCGCTATGATGGCTGAGACCAACCAGCAGGAGATCATGGACCTCGGCGCAGTTGCACACCTTGCCACCATCAAGAGCCGCGTTCCGTTCCTCAACTTCTTCGACGGCTTCCGTACCTCCCACGAGGTTCAGAAGATCGAGGCTTGGGATTACAAGGATCTCGAGGAAATGGTTGATAAGGATGCAATCGCAGGTTTCCGCGCACGCGCACTCAACCCCGAGCACCCCGTTCTCCGCGGCTCCGCAGAAAACGGCGACATCTTCTTCCAGCACAGAGAGGCATGCAACCCCTACTACGATGCACTGCCCGCAATCGTTGAGGAGTACATGGCTAAGGTCAACGAGAAGATCGGTACCGATTACAAGCTCTTCAACTACTACGGTGCTCCCGATGCAGAAAAGGTCATCATCGCTATGGGATCTGTTTGCGACACCATCGAGGAGGTCATCGACTACATGACCGCTGCCGGCGAGAAGGTCGGTCTTATCAAGGTTCGCCTTTACAGACCCTTCGTGGCTGCAAAGCTTGCTGAGGCTCTTCCCGCAACCGTTAAGAAGATCGCGGTTCTCGACAGAACCAAGGAGCCCGGTGCTCTCGGCGATCCTCTCTACCTCGACGTTGTTGCAGCACTCGCTGAAACCGGCGTAAAGGCAGAGATCGTTGGCGGTCGCTACGGTCTTGGCTCCAAGGACACCACTCCCGCTTCCATCTTCGCGGTTTACGCAAACCTCGATAAGGCAGAGCCCAAGAACGGCTTTACCATCGGAATCGTGGACGACGTGACCGGCCACTCCCTTGAGGAGACCGTAGCTCCCGATACCGCTTCCGCTGATACCATCTCCTGCAAGTTCTGGGGTCTGGGCGGCGACGGTACCGTTGGTGCAAACAAGAACTCCATCAAGATCATCGGCGACCACACCGACAAGTACATTCAGGCATACTTCCAGTATGACTCCAAGAAGACCTCCGGTATCACCATCTCGCACCTGCGCTTCGGTGACAGCCCCATCAAGTCTTCCTACTATATCAACAAGGCAAACTTCGTTGCATGCCATAACTCCGCTTACCTGAAGAAGTATGACATGATCTCCGACGTAAAGCCCGGCGGTACGTTCCTTCTGGACTGCGCTTGGTCCGTTGACGAGCTGGACGAGCATCTGCCCGGTCAGGTCAAGGCTTACATTGCAAACAACAATGTCAAGTTCATCATCATCGACGCGACGACCATCGCTACCAAGCAGATCGGTAACGCGAAGGTTAAGAACACTGTTCTTCAGTCCGCATTCTTCTCCCTGGCAAACATTCTGCCCAAGGACGAGGCAATCGGCTACATGAAGAAGGCTGCTTACAAGTCCTACATCAAGAAGGGCGAAGCAATCGTTGAGCTTAACTACAAGGCAATCGACGCAGGCGCTGACGCTTACGTTGAAGTAAAGGTTCCCGAGGCTTGGAAGAACTGCACGCCCGACGCTCCCAAGGCAGCATTCAAGAGCACGAGAGTTGACCTTGAGAAGTTCGTCAACAACGTGGTAAATCCCACCAACGCAATGGCAGGCGACAGCCTCCCCGTTTCCGCGTTCAGCGATTACGTTGACGGTACCTTCCCGCAGGGCTCTACCATTTCCGAGAAGCGCGGCGTTGCCGTTTACGTTCCTTCCTGGAACCCCGAAGCTTGTATCCAGTGTAACAACTGTGCCTTCGTTTGTCCTCACGCCTGCATCCGTCCCTTCGCTATGACCGAGGAGGAGGCTGCAAACGCTCCCGCGGCTACCAAGTTCTCCGCGAAGCCCGTGATCAAGACCAACTACAAGTTCACCATGTCCATCTCCCCCGCTGACTGTATGGGTTGTACCCTGTGCGTCAAGGCGTGCCCCGTCAACAACAACGAAAAGATGGGCACTGCTATCGAGATGGTTCTCGCTTCCACCCAGGCAGACCAGCAGGCTCCTTGGGACTATGCAGTTGCTAACGTCAGCGAGAAGAAGGAGCTCATCAACGCAACCGTTAAGGGCAGCCAGTTCAAGCAGCCCCTGCTTGAGTTCTCCGGCTCCTGCGCAGGTTGTGCAGAAACCTCTTACGCTCGTCTGGTTACCCAGCTGTTCGGTGAGAGAATGTATATCTCCAACGCTACGGGTTGCTCCTCTATCTGGGGTGGCTCCGCTCCCGCAACGCCTTACACGGTCAACCGTGAGTCCGGCCGCGGTCCCGCATGGGGCAACTCCCTGTTCGAGGACAACGCAGAGCACGGTCTCGGTATCGCGCTCGGTCAGAAGACCATCCGCGACCGCCTGATCGGCAAGGTTCAGGAGATGGCTGCTTCCGAAAAGGCATCCGCAGAATTCAAGGCAGCTGCTGAGGCTTACCTCGCAACCGCTGAGGATGGTGAGAAGAACACCGCTGCTACCGAGGTGCTCGTCGCCGAGCTTGAAAAGGCTGCAGCAGCAGGCTGCCCTGTAGCTCCCGCAATCCTCGCTGAAAAGGATTACCTCTCCAAGAAGTCCGTTTGGATCTTCGGTGGTGACGGTTGGGCATACGACATCGGTTTCGGCGGTCTGGACCACGTTCTGGCTTCCGGCGAGGATGTCAACGTGTTCGTATTCGACACCGAGGTTTATTCCAACACCGGCGGACAGGCGTCCAAGGCTTCTCAGGTAGGTCAGGTCGCTCAATTCGCAGCAGCAGGTAAGGCAATCGGCAAGAAGAACCTTGCAGAGATCGCTATGTCCTACGGCTACGTTTACGTGGCACAGGTTGCTATGGGCGCTGATATGAACCAGCTGCTCAAGGCACTGAAGGAAGCAGAAGCTTACAACGGTCCTTCTCTGATCATCGGCTACGCTCCTTGCGAAATGCACGGTATCAAGGGCACGATGCAGAACTGCCAGCTCGAAATGAAGAAGGCGGTTGAGGCAGGCTACTGGCAGATGTTCCGCTACAACCCGACGCTTGAGTCCAACAAGCTGATCATCGACTCGAAGGCTCCCACCGCGGATTACATCGAGTTCATCAAGTCCGAGGCTCGTTACGCGCGTCTGGCTCAGTCCTTCCCCGAAAGAGCAGCAGAGCTCTTCGCTAAGGCAAGCGACAACGCAAAGGCTAAATACGACAGACTGCTCAAGATGGGCAAGCTGTACGAATAATTTCTCGCTATAGAAAAAAACTATGGGGAGAGGGGGACTTCTTTCAAGAAGTCCCCCTCTCCCCATACCCCTCTCCCTTCAAGAACCTTCGCATAAGGACACGCCCCGTATCTTTACGGCTCAACACCGCAAAGATACGGGGCGTGTGCGCTTCGCGCAAGATTTATTCGTGGCGAAGGGGGTTAATTCATTCTAAACGTTTTTGTAATCGTTTTATCAGACAGATATGTTTTTTAGTTTCGACTGGCAGGTCAATTCTATTATAACATATTTGGAGGATTTCCTCTCATCGGTTAACCTCTTTTCAACCGCGCGACTATCGCGAGGTTTTCGTTTTACAAAAAAAGGGCGCGCTCAATCGCGCGCCCTGTCGATGGTATCCTTTCGGTGAAAGTTTTTGAGGTGAGCTCGGGGGACTTTTTTAAAGTCCCCCGAGCATCGCATCCCCACAAAAAAACTATTTCACATTATTCGCGCGTTTGATTCTCCCGCACAGACGTGTGAAGAAAAACGCGAGCACCGCTCCGCCGAGAACGGACACGACGGCGATCAGAACATTCCCCACCGACGGCTTAAAGGTGGGCAGAATCATGATCGACGTGGCGATGACCGTACCGATCACACCGTGCAAAAAGATCGAATAGAACCGATCCAAGAGCCGCTTCATCACCTGCGAGAGCAGAAGAAGCGTTGCCAGCATCGTGATACCAATGGGAATGATCACCGACATGGAAAGCGTTTTGATGCCCTCCATCATCGGCTCGTAGAGACCGACGAACATGATAATATTGGACGAGCTGAGCCCGGGAACGATAAAGCTGAGCCCCCAGAGCACGCCGCACACCAAATAACCGATCAGGTTGGGGCGCATGGAAAATCCAACGCCGAAGCGCAGCCAAATCAAAAGTGCCAGCAAAAGCGCGAAGCAAACGCCCATGGAAATATAGGCACTCCTGCCTCTTCCCTGCTTGCCCGCATCGGCGAACAGCTCGGGCACGGTGCCAAGCACCAGCCCCGCAAACACGCAATAGACCACCATCGCGTTCTGATCGATGAGCCAATCCGCCAGCCCCGCAAGGCCGACGATGCCCACCACGCCGCCAATGCCGACGAAAATCAGCATGAACCAATATTTTTTGATCGCCTTCAGGGGCGTGGACAGCACCTCAATGATCGGCTGATACAAGCCGAACGCCGCGCACAAAGCACCGCCGGAGAGCCCCGGCAGAATTGCGCCAAAGCCGACGAGTGCCCCCTGAACGATCCATAAAAAAATCTGATAAGCCTTTTTCATGCTCAATTACAGAGCCTTTACAAGCTCCTCGGTGTCCTTCGCGATCATCAGCTCCTCGTTGGTCGGGATCACGAGCACGCGAACCTTGGAGTTGGGCGTAGAGATATCCACCTCTGCCGCACCGCGGATCGCCTTTTCGTTCAGCTCCTCATCGATCTGAACGCCCATGAACGCAAGGTTCTTGGCAACGCTGGAACGGTAATTGGGGTTGTTCTCGCCGATACCGCCTGCGAAGGTGATCGCATCAACGCCGCCCATAGCAGCCGCATAGCCGCCGACGTACTTGGTCAGCTGGTGAACGACCATTGCCTCGACGAGCTGTGCGCGCTTGTCGCCGTTTTTGGATGCCTCGCCGATATCGCGGTTGTCGCTGGTCTTCTGCGTAACGCCCAGCATACCCGACTTCTTGTTCATGATCGTGTCGATCTCGTCTGCCGTCAGGTTCTCCTTCTTCATCAGAAGAGGAATGATCGCAGGGTCGATCGAGCCGCAGCGCGTACCCATCATGATGCCCTCCAGAGGCGTCAGACCCATGGTGGTGTCGTAGCACTTGCCGTCCTTAACAGCCGCGATGGAGGAGCCGTTGCCAAGGTGGCAGGTAACGACCTTGAGACCGTCTGCGGGGTTCTTGCCAAGGAGTGCTGCCGCGCGCATGCTGACGTAGCGGTGGCTGGTGCCGTGGAAACCGTAGCGGCGGATGCGGTACTTTTCGTAGTATTCGTAAGGAAGCGCATACATATATGCGTAATCGGGCATGGTCTGGTGGAAGCCCGTGTCAAAAACGGCTACCTGAGGCACGCCGGGCATGGTCTTTTCGCACGCGCGAATACCCGTGAGGTTGTGGGGGTTGTGCAAGGGGCCGAGCTCGCAGCACTCTTCGATTGCCGCGATGACCTTTTCGTCAATGATGACAGAGCCAGAGAACTTCTCGCCGCCGTGCAGAACGCGATGACCGACAGCAGTGATCTCGGAAAGAGATGCGATCACGCCGTTCTCCTTGGAAACCAGCGTGTCCAGAACGATCTGAACAGCCGCTGCGTGATCCTTCATAAAGATGTCGATCTTGTAGTCGTCACGACCGTCGACCTTCTGCTTGAAGTTACCGCCCTCGATACCGATACGGTCAGCCTGTCCCTTTGCGAGAACTGCCTCGTTGTCCATGTCGATCAGCTGATACTTGATCGACGAGCTGCCTGCGTTGATAACCAGAATTTTCATGTAACATTTCCTCCTGTTGCTCCGCGCGAACGCGGATATAAAATAAGATCTGCCCGCCGTGCGGACATTTTCTGTCACCCTATATTATAAATCAAAAAAGATCACAATGCAAGAGCTAAACGCAAAATTCTTGCCCCTTTTCCCGTTTTTTTCAAAAAAGAGACGCGCACGCGGGTAAATTATCTTTTATTTTCGCTCAAACCTATTTCAATTTCGCCATTTTTAAAGTGAGGATATTGCAATCGCGCGCAAAAATTTGTATAATAAAATCGAAACCATAGAAAGCGAGGAACGGTATGAACACCACACTTCACAAGCCATCCGAAAACACGATCCGCTTTGGCACAGGCGGCTGGCGCGGGATCATCGGTGACGATTTCATCAAAGCCAACATCATGCGCGTCGCGCGCGGCATTTGCCGACTTGCCGAGGAGGAGAACAAGACCGACAAGCCGATCGTCATCGGCTACGACCGCCGTTTCCTTTCCGAATCGGCGTCCCGTTGGATCGCCGAAACCATGACGGCGATGGGATTCAAGGTCATTCTGACCGGACGCAGCACCCCCACGCCGCTGATCATGTTCCTCGTGCAGGACGAAAAGCTTCACTACGGTCTGGAGGTCACGGCAAGCCACAATCCCGCGTCCTACAACGGCATCAAGCTCATCGTCGAGGAGGGGCGAGACGCCCCCGTGGAGACTACCGCGCGGCTGGAGCAGCTGATCGACGCGGAGTACGATCTCCCCGTTCCCACCTGCGCGCTTGCAGACGCCGAGGCGCAGGGGCTTGTCAGTTATCTGCACGCCCCCTTTAACACCTTCATCGACAACATTCTCTCCAAGCTCAATCAGGATCTGATCAAAGGTCGCGCCCTGCGCATTCTCTTTGATCCCATGCACGGATCGGGAACCTACCCCCTGATGGTCATTCTCCAGTCCCTGCGCTGCACGGTCGACCTGATCAACGACAACAAGGACGCCTATTTCGGCGGCGGTACGCCCGCTCCGACCGAAAGCCGTCTGACCGACCTGCGCAACCGCGTGGTGGACGGCAAATACGACCTTGGTATCGCGTTCGACGGCGACGGCGACCGTCTGGGCGTTGTTGACCCGAGTGGTCAGTACATCGACGCCAACGAGATCCTCTGCCTCTTGTACTACTACCTCCGCGCCGAAAAGGGCTGGACGGGTCCCGTGGTGCGCAATCTTGCCACCACGCATATGCTGGATAAGATCGCTGCATCCTTTGGCGAAAAGTGCTACGAGGTGCCGATCGGATTCAAGTACATTTCCGCGGGCATCGACCGCAACGACGCGATCCTTGGCGGCGAGTCCTCAGGCGGCTTGACCGTGCGCGGTCACATTCACGGCAAGGACTCGATCTACGCCGCGTCCCTCTTCATCGAGATGGTGTGCGCGATGGGCGCGCCCGCCGCGATGATCGCAAAGCTTGAGGCGCAATTCGGCACGCACCGCATGGTGGAAGCGAACCTCGCGTTCCCTGCCGCGCGCAAGCCCGAGATCGAGCACGCGCTCATGGTGGAGAAGCTGCTGCCCGAATTCCCCGACGCCACGGTCGTGCGCGTGAACTACGAGGACGGCTGCAAGGTCTATTTCGCGGACGACTCCTTCGTCATCTGCCGCTTCTCGGGAACCGAGCCTCTCCTGCGCATCTTCGCAGAAGCATCGGATGCCGACCGCGCCGCCGCGTACATCGAGCCGTTCAGGAAGATGTTGAATATTTGATGCGTTTTGGCTTTTGTGGAGAAGAACTTTTTTCAAAAAGGTTCTTCCCCACACCCCATCTTCAAAAACGTTCACTGCATGGATATCGGCTACCCTCGGCAGGAACCGCCAACACAGCGGTTCCTTTTTTCATGTCTGCGCGGTGAAAGTCGTTCGTGCAGTACAGATTTTGTTTGCGCGCCGTCTGCCCTCTCCGTCATTTGCCGCAAGCGTCAAATGCCACCTCCCCCGGAGCGGGAGGCTAACGTTCTGTCGCTTCGCTCCCTAAATTGTTCGCATCCAACTCGAGGGCTCCGTCTTGCCTCCCCCCATTTTGTTGCACCTTTCACAAATTCGTTGGCGTGCATTTGTGCAAACTTCCATTTTCTGCCTGCACGGGTTGACAGCCGCGTCGCGGTATGCTATAATGAGAACAGAAGGAGTTGTGTTTTTGCCGAGATCGGCATATACCGCGCACTT
>JAZODU010000005.1:0-3719 GCA_045597145.1 Eubacteriales bacterium | reverse complement strand
CGCCACGGGAGAAGAATCATAGCAGGTGCAAATCAGCTTTTTCAACCCCAAAAAGTTGAAATTCATTGCAAAATATTTGAAAAAGTTGCTTTCATACGGATCGTCGCAGTTGCAAAGCACGGTTTTCCCGCGAAAATGCTTACGGTAATGCTTTAATTCTCTTTCTATATCAGACAGTTGTGTGTAAAACTCGTCCTTCTTGGCTTTATTTGCCTTGCTTAAATTGCTGTTTGTTGCCATTTTTTACTCCGTGTTGCAATTATACCATTTGATCGGGCAGCTTTTTGCCGCCAAGGATATGAAAATGCAGGTGTTTCACGCTCTGGCAGCCGTCCTCACCGCAGTTGGTGATCACGCGGTAGCCGTTCGTCAGTCCCTCACTTGCGGCAATCTTCGGAATCGCCTCAAAAATGCGCGCAACGTATGCGCTGTTCTCCGCCGTGATGCCGTCGGCGGACGCGACGTGGCATTTAGGCACGACCAGCACGTGCACGGGTGCCATGGGCGCGATGTCGCGGAAGGCATAGATCATATCGTCCTCATACACCTTTGCGGATGGGATATCCCCCGCGATGATTTTACAAAAGATGCAATCGTTCATATCGGTTCTCCCTTCGTTTTTTCTGTCTTCAGTATACCGCAAAAGCAAGAAAAAGTCAAGCCAAAATTGCATACTGCCGCACATTTTTCACGTCTTTTGGTAAAAGCCGTCTTTTTTTGACAAAGTGCTTGCATTGTGGAAAAAATGTGATATAATGAAAAAAAACACCGACACCGGAAAGGAGCTTTCAATGACGTTACCCGAATGTAAGCAGGATCTATGGGAATATCTCTGTGCTACCGACAAAACGGTCGTGCTGTACGGCATGGGCAACGGCGCGGACAAGATTCTTGACGTGTGCGCAAAAAAAGGCATCACGGTCAGCGGCGTGTTTGCCAGCGACGGCTTTGTGCGCCAAAAGCTCTTTCACGGTATGCCCGTGCGCTCGTGGAGCGACACGAAGGCTTTGTACGGCGCGAAAGACCTGATCGTGCTGCTGTCGTTCGGCACGTCGCGCGAGGACGTGCTGGAAAACATACTGCGCGTGGCAAGCGAATCCGAGCTCTACGCCCCCGACGTTCCCGCCTTTGGGGACACGCTCTTTGACCATGCCTTTTTCGCGGCGCACCAAGAAGAGCTTGCGGCGGCGCGTGCGCTGCTCTCCGACGCGGAATCCCTGCGGATTTTTGACAACGTCCTTCTCTATAAGCTGACTGGCAAAATCGGCTATCTGCTGGATGCCGAAAGCGACATGGACGCGGTGTGGCGCGAGATCGTGTGCCCCGATCGGATCGGCACGGCGGCTGATCTTGGTGCGTACAACGGCGATACAGTGCGCGAGCTGATCGAAAAAAGCGGCGGGTTTGTGCAAAAAATCTTTGCCATGGAGCCAGACGCGCGCAACTATAAAAAGCTGGCGGCATATGCTGAAGAGGAAACGCGCTGTCAGGTGATCCCCGTTTTTGCGGGCGCGTGGAGTGCGTCAACCACGCTGACCTTTGACAAAAGCGGCAACCGAAACGCTTCCTTCGGGCAAAACCGCTCACAGGTACTTTCTGATCGCCCGATCAAAACGGTTGCCATTCCTGCCGAGCCGCCGGATCACGTTCTTGGCGATGCGCGCGTGGACTACGTCAAATACGACGTGGAGGGCTCGGAGCGCGAGGCTCTGATCGGATCGCGCGAGGTGCTGACACAACACGCCCCGACGCTTCTGGTATCTCTCTATCACCGCTCGGAGGATCTGTTCGCGCTGCCCCTGCAAATCCAAAAGGACTTCCCTGCCTACAACCGCTACTACCTACGCCGCGCGCGCGGGATCCCTGCTTGGGATATCAACCTATACGTTAAAAAAGAGGATTGACAATGCTTGATTTTATCACAAAAATGACGCCGAGACGTTTATCATGTGCTCGATCATCATCTGGATCCTGCGCGTTGACCTGCCAAGCATGAAAAAGCGAAAATAAAACGAGAAAATGCACCTGCAAGCGTTAAAAAATTAGCAGACCGAATTTTTAACGAAAAACACTTGACAAGGTGCACTTTCTGTATTATAATAGTTGCATAAAAAAGCACATATTGCAGTTTTTTAGGTAAAAAACAAGGTTTTTCTGAATTTTTTATCCAAAAATCCTGCAAATACGCTTCATTTCAGGAGGAAACTACCAATGAGTATCAAGAATGAGTATTTGAAAAAGGTTTTAGAGGACGTCATCAAGCGCAACCCCGGTGAGAGCGAGTTCCACCAGACCGTCAGCGAGGTGCTGGAGTCCCTTGAGCCTGTTGTTGAAAAGAACCCCATTTACATCGAAAAGGGCATCATCGACATGATGGTTGAGCCCGAAAGAATCATCAAGTTCCGCGTTCCGTGGGTAGACGATCAGGGCAACGTTCAGGTCAACCGCGGCTTCCGCGTACAGTTCAACAGCGCAATCGGTCCTTACAAGGGCGGTCTGCGTTTCCACCCCTCCGTTAACGAGAGCATCATCAAGTTCCTGGGCTTTGAGCAGACCTTCAAGAACTCCCTGACCAGCCTTCCCATGGGCGGCGGTAAGGGCGGCTCCGACTTCGTCCCCCAGGGCAAGTCCGACGCAGAGGTTATGCGCTTCTGCCAGAGCTTTATGACCGAGCTTTCCAAGCACATCGGTGCCGATACCGACGTTCCCGCAGGTGACATCGGCGTTGGTGCGCGCGAGATCGGCTACTTGTACGGTCAGTACAAGCGTCTGCGCAACGAGTTCACCGGAGTGCTGACCGGTAAGGGTCGCTCCTACGGCGGATCTCTCATCCGTCCCGAGGCTACGGGCTACGGCGCAGTTTACTACACCGTTGAAATGCTCAAGACCTACGGCGAGGATATCAAGGGCAAGACCTTTGCAGTTTCCGGCTTCGGTAACGTGGCTTGGGGTACCGTTCAGAAGGTCAACGAGCTGGGCGGTAAGGTCGTGACCATTTCCGGTCCCGACGGCTACGTTTACGATAAGGACGGCGTTTCCACCGAGGAAAAGGTCAACTTCCTTCTCGAAATGCGCGCTTCCTGCCGCAACCGCGTACAGGATTACGCTGACAAGTTCGGCGTTCCCTTCTTCGCAGGTCAGAAGCCCTGGGGCGAAAAGGTTGACGTTATCATGCCTTGCGCAACCCAGAACGAGGTCAACATCGAGGACGCAAAGAGGATCGTCGCAAACGGCGTTAAGTACTACGTAGAGGTTTCCAACATGCCTACCACCAACGAGGCTGTTGCTTACCTGCAGGAGAACGGTGTGATCGTTGCTCCCTCCAAGGCAGTAAACGCAGGCGGCGTTGCCGTTTCGGGTCTGGAAATGTCCCAGAACTCCATGCGCTACAGCTGGACCGCTGAAGAGGTCGACGCAAAGCTGAAGATGATCATGAAGAACATCTACGACGCATCCGTTTCCGCCGCTAAGGAGTACGGTATGGAAGGCAACCTCGTTGCAGGTGCCAACATCGCAGGCTTCCTTAAGGTTGCTGACGCTATGCTCGCTTACGGTGTAGTTTAATATTGAGATAAATATGGGGAGAGGGAGACCTTTTTAAGGAAAAGGTCTCCCTCTCCCCATCCCCCTCTCCCCATCCCCCTCTCCCCATACCCCTCTCCCCATACCCCTCTCCCCATACCCCTCTCCCTCTAAAACCTTTCACACAAGAGCACGCC
>JAZODU010000004.1:0-42020 GCA_045597145.1 Eubacteriales bacterium | reverse complement strand
GATGTGTTTTGGCTACGGAAGGCTTTGAATATACGCTTTACAGTAGCTGTTGCAATGCGGATCGGGGGATTTATTATTATACGACTTATAATAACCTTGAAATAACCGCAGTAAATATGCATGACGTTGATTTGAGTAGTGTAAATCTATACGTTTATGGTGTCGTGGGATTATAATGATTTGGTGTTCGAGAAAACAGCTTGTCCTTATCGATTTTTTAATAAATTAAGCTAAATTTTGGTAAAATTACGTGTTGTTGCCCTTATATGATAGCAGGTAGGCAATTTTTGAGCGTTTTGCCGAAGTGCGAAAAATCCTTGTTTTACAAGGCTTTTCGGCGATTTTTTGACAAAGGTTGCATTTGCGGGATTGCAGCATCTGCCACGAGATCCTCGTGCAGGTCGGCGATGACGTCGCCCTTGATGCCGACGTACTTCATGTCAAAGGGAACGCCAGAGGCAGCTACGGGATAGAGCCCCGTGGTGTGGTCAACAAAGTAGGTGGCGAAGGGGGTGTTGGCGATCTCCTCCTCGGAAATGTTGCGCGTGAGCTGATAAAGGATCGCGGCAACCATCTCGAGATGCGCCAGTTCCTCGGTTCCGACGTCGGTCAGGATTCCCGTGACCTCGCCGTAGGGCATGGAATAGCGCTGGTTCAGGTAGCGCATGGAGGCGGCAAGCTCACCGTCGGGGCCTCCCAGCTGGGAGATGATCAGGCTGGCAAGCTTGGGGTTGGGATTTTTGATCTTTACGGGATATTGCAGCTTTTTGTCATAGATCCACATGTCGGTTCTCCTCTCCTTCCATCAGTTTGCGTCCGCTTCCCAAGGCCAGGGCCCTGCGACCCAATCCCAGGAGTTGCGGCTGCGGTTTCCGTAAATGGTCAGAGGGCCGCATCCTTTTTCATATGCGGCAGCGACCTTTTCTCTTTGTGCGATGAGCGCGTGGTAGTACTCAAGTGCCTCGCTGCTCTTCGGATAGGCGTTGAGATAGAGCGCGGTTTCCACGATGGCAAAATCCAATGCGCGCAGCGTGTCGAGCTGTGTCTTACAGCTTCTGTCTTGTTGGTTCATGATGCGTTCTCCGCGTCAGAAGGGACGGCGGATCTTGACCTCCTTTTCGCGTTTGTCTCCCACGACTTCCAGGGGAAGCTCCAACTCTGCAAAGATCGTGCCCTTGGAGAGTCCGGTTGCGGGGTCGAAGAGGTTGCGCCAGCACTGACGCGGCGAATAG
Source organism: Eubacteriales bacterium (assembly GCA_045597145.1). GTDB lineage: Bacteria > Bacillota > Clostridia > Oscillospirales > CAG-272 > UMGS1865. Next base: position 40,788 of record JAZODU010000004.1, on the reverse strand, counting down.
ACCATGGCGAGAGCGGGGGCGTGGAGGGTGGTAGGACAGCCCTTGTCAGTCGCGTCTGGTGTGGTGGGGCGTACCGTGCCGTCACAGGAAACCCTGTTGTTTTCGCCGCGCACGGGCGCCTCACGCGTCTGTACGGGCTCGGTCACGCTCATCACGGGATAACCGTCACCGGTCAACTCGCCGCCGAGCATACGGCGCAAAAACTCGTCGTTCGCGCGCCGAGAGGCGGTTTTGCGATTGCTTTCAGAATACATGGTGACTCCTTATATGCGGAATTGTCGGGCGAATCGGGATCGCCGACTACTTTCATTGTATGCCACCGTGTCGAAAAGTGTCATTTTCGGCTTATATTTAAAATAAGAACAATTATTATTCTAAAATAAAAGCTTGTTGGGAAGAATATTTGCACAAGGGATTGAAATTTTGCGCAAAAAGGTGTATACTATATAAAACATTTTATGATGAAAGAGAGGATATGTATATGCCGGGACCCGGTGGAGGCTCCAGAGGGGGCGGATTCGGTGGCGGATCAAGAGGCGGTAGCTTTGGTGGCGGCGGAGGCTTTGGCGGCGGACCGCGTGGCCCACGCTTTTACGGTGGCTACGGCTTTGGACCGCGCTTTGGCTTTTACGGAGGCGGTTGCTTAGGCGGTTTTATGAGCATGCTGCTCGCCCCCATTATTTTGTTTGTTCTCGTGGTGGCACTCTTGGTTGGAACGATCGTCAACACGGTTTCGATCGTGGCACAGGGAGGAATCATACAGTACGACGAGGCGGCGTTTCAGGAGTATGCCGACGCCGAGTATGCCAAGGCGTTTAAGGGCGCGCCGGAGTGCTACGAGGATAATCTTCTGATCGTATTTACCGTGTACGAGGGCTACGAGGGATACGAGTGCATCGCGTGGACGGGCAACAATATTCATTATAGGATCAACGAAATGATGGGCTCGGAGGGCTCGGCGTTTTATCAGATCGTGCGCGGTTCGATCAATGAGAATTATTACAAAAACTCACTGACGCAGGATTTTAAGGCGATGATCGGAAAGCTGGGGGATGAGATCGAAGCTGAGAATCTCAACTCATCCTTTACGGATAAAACAACGGATCACACCAACGCAGTAGAGTCGCACCTGGTCAACCGTACCGAGCTTATGATCGACGAGCAGATCGTTGACGCGGCACTGCAAGGCTTCACCGAGGAAACGGGGATCCCCGTTGTGATCGTTGTGGACACGGGCGAGGCTGTGTTCGGAAAAACCATTCCCGCGATCAATATCGTCGTGCTGATTCTTCTGGTTCCCGCAACGGTATTTTTGGCTTACGTGATCATTCGTAACCTGGTTCGCAAGGGCAAGAACAAGCGCGAGAAGATCAATCTGTAATAAAAAAGCAGGCTAACGCCTGCTTTTCCTTTTATAAGCGTGCGCAAGAACCGCTTTTTGAGGCGTTTCTTGCGCACGTGTGTTGATTAATTGGGGTTGGGGATCGGGAAAGCGACCAGATTGTAGGCAAAGAAGAACTTGCCGACGATAAAATATTTGCTTGCCGATTCAAAGGTGACTGCCACGCGACCGTCGCTCGTCAGGGTCATGTTGCCTGCACACATGGGAAGATCAACGGATTTGACAAAATCATCGGAATCGAGATAGTAGATCGGAATCGGCTGCTTGGATACCGTTACGGTGTCGTCGGTCTTGCTCCACGCGTAGTAATATTCGAGTGTGGAATATTTCCAATCAACGCCGCGCGTCAGCATGATGATGCCGTCCTTGATCGCAAAGCCCGTGACGTGATCGTCAAGGGAGAGCGCAAACGCGGGGAGGAGGATCGTTTCGGGCTCTTCGGGGGGCACCTCGCCCTCCGCAACCTCCGTCTCGACCACCGTCATGGCAAGCGTTCCGTCCTCATTGAGCTTATATGCAAAGAGCATTGCGTTTTGCTCGTTGCCGTCGGGTGTGGTGTAGGCGTGCGTTTTATGCGTGCTGTAATTGGTACCGGGGTTGTAAAACTCCGCAACGTAGAGGTACGCGCCGTCGGTGAACATGGCGGACATCGCGCAATCGGTGTCCTGCTTGCCGATGCAGAGAACGGTGTCTCCGTCCTTGGCGTTCATGATATCCTTATAAAGGAAGGTGTAGAGGATACCGTTGATGGAGTTGTTCTGGTTTTCGTTGTCGCAGATATAGACGTAATCGCCCACGCGCACGACCGCGCCGCCGCGACCGATACTTTTTTCGTCCTTTTCGCGGTACAAGGGGATCAGCTCCTTCTCGTTTCCGTCCTTATCGACCACGTAAAGGGATGCGTGCTCGCCCTTCGAGCCCGAATGGATATAGGCGCCGGACTCCTCGTCGTAGAACACGCCCTGCGGTCTGAAGCCCTCGTTCAGTCCCGGGATCTTGGAAACGACCTTGCCCTCGCTGTAGTAATCGGGGTATATCAGATATTTTGCCACGTGGAGTGCCGACCAAGCCAGGAATGCGACCGACAGGATCGAGAGCACGACCGTGAGCAGAAGCAAAAGGATTTTCTTTAAAACGTTCATGTTATTTTCCTTTCATCAAGATAGGTCACATTTTATTATAACACGCTCTTTTGTGTTTGTCAAGTCGGCGTGCGGGAAAAGACTTGACTTTTTGCGGTGGGTATGGTAAACTATAGGCGAAGAGAACCGAACACATACGGTTTTGGGCGGCAAATACCCGCATCTGCGGCAGAGAAAATCCTCGCCATGTCTTATATTACTTCGTATTTTCTCCTTGCATCTGTCAGATATTTGTCTCTCAAAACTGCATAGCACCCTACGGCGAGCCATTTTCGCGTCTTTCGCCAAAGCTCGCCTTGAAAGATGGGCATCTGTCTTTGGCTATAGATGATCGAATAGCAAAGGAGCATTGTATGAAAAGAACGCTGGCTTTTTTACTGGCGGTCGTTTGCTTGTTGAGCATGGTTGCTTGCAGCGGCATCGAGAATCCCACCACTGCCAACCCGGAGAGCACGACAACGGAGAAGGTGAACCCGGCTACGTGTCCACACGTGGAGCTGGAGAGCGACGGAAGCTGCACGCAGGTTCCCAGATGTAAGCGTTGTAAGCGTCCCGTGGGGTATGCCTTGGGACATGATTGGTCGGGCGGTGCCTGCCTGCGTTGCGGCAAGGCAGATCCGCTGGCAGAGAAGGAGGAAGGTGTTGTGCGTGTTCTTTGCGTGGGTGACAGCATCACCAAGGGCGGCTACTGGCAAAACGGTATGCAGGGGAATCTGGACGGTACGTACCAGGTGATCGGTCTTGGTGTCAACGGTGCCACGGGACTTGCCGAGGGGCTTGACCAAGGGCGGCTCTGGGCGTATACCCTGCACGGAGAATATAGTGAGTCTTTGCGTTACAACCCCGATATCGTTGTGATCATGCTGGGCACGAACGACACGAAGGGTTCCAATTACAGTAAGATCAAGGCGGACGGCGGTGCGCAATACAAGGCGGATATGATCGCGCTGATCGATTCTTATAAAGCGTTGGAGGCAGATCCGCAGATCTTTTTGGCGCTGCCGCCGACGATCTATCGCGCATGGACGTCGAGCGGGATCAATAACGAGGCGTTGGACGAAATGCTTCTTGATTTGCTGGCAGAGATTGCCGCCGAAACCGGTGCGGTCGTGATCGACACGCACACGGCAACGGCAGGGCAGGCGGAAAAATTCCCAGATGGGGTACACCCGAACGCAGACGGCAAAGCGGTGATCGCCAAGACAGTCGCCGATGCGATTTTGGCGAGGGAATGAGATGTAAACGAACCGGCCCCCTTGCGATTGCAAGGGGACTATGAGATTAGATTGAGATATGGGGCTCAGAACCCAAACGCGCGGTCAAATGCGGCGCGTGCCGTGTGTTTGGTGCTGCCGCGCGTTATAGCAAACGCATGGCGTTTGCGTGGGCCAAGCCGATAAACTTTCGCTCGTAAAAAAGCAAGCACCGATGCAGTTGCATCGGTGCTTGCTTTTTTATGGGGTGAGATATGGGGCTCGAACCCACGACCTTCAGGGCCACAACCTGACGCGCTAGCCAACTGCGCCAATCCCACCATATGAAAAATGGCGTGCCTTGAGGGATTCGAACCCCCGACCTACTGCTTAGAAGGCAGTTGCTCTATCCAACTGAGCTAAAGGCACATTGCAAGATGCTCTCGTTTGGAAGCATCTTGATGGAGCGAGTGATGGGAATCGAACCCACGCGGCCAGCTTGGAAGGCTGGAATTCTACCATTGAACTACACTCGCATCAATGCGGCTCACCACAAGTACTCGAATATTATATCATATCCCACTGCCTTTGTCAATAGCATTTTTGAAAAAAGATTTGCTTTTTTCGGGCTTTTTTGGGTGAAAATACTTGACGAAAGGTGAGTAGGGGTGTATAATAATAGTACAACAATTTGAAAGGAGCTTTGTTATGAAAAAACTTTTATCCCTGCTTCTTGCCCTTTGCATGATGCTTGCCTGTGTGCTTGCACTCAGTGCTTGCGACAAGGGAGATGACGACGATGATGACAAGCCGAAGGAGAATCTGACCGTGAACGCGCCCGCCGGCTCTACGGCATGGTCCAATACCGATATCGGCTTTGCCTATCCCTCCTCGTGGAATGAAGCTTCTGTTGCCGGCGTTTTGTTCATGGCACAAAGTTCTCTTGGTGCCAACGTGAATGTCGCGAGTGAGCCAAAGAATGAACTTTATTTAACGATGACAAACGATAACTTTATGTCGGTTATGGGACCTACCTTCGAAATGGTGGGCGCTAAGGTTACCAATGTAAATGTTACCAAAATCCAAACCACCAACGGCGTTGACGTGGTCAAGGCAACCTTCAAGAACACGATGACGGTGCAGGGCGTTACGGCCACCGTTTGGCAGGCACAGTTTTACGTGAATGTTGCCGCAAAGACCTATGCGGTTACCGTAACCGGGCGGAATCAGAGCGAGATGCTCGATGCTGCAGATATCGTGGAAGCTACCCTGATCGCTGCAAAATAAGCACATAAAAACCGAATAAAAAGCCGACGTGTATGCGAAAAACGCATACACGTCGGCTTTTTTATGCCTTTTCAAGATCCTTCGGGTCGATCAGGGTCAGCTCGCAAAGCTCGCACGTCTCCTGCCAATCGGGGTGCATGCGTCCGCATGCGACACAAACGTAGCCATGCGGGGAGGCTGGGTCGAGGTTGACGGGATACGGGAGTCCTCGCAGGCGAAGGATCTGCGCGCCCTCGTGGTAGTAGAGGTAAGAGCCCGGCTTCTGCTCAAACTTCAAGCGTCGCTTTTTGCCGTTGGGTAGGCGGAGGACTAAGGCGGTGCGCAGACGAAAATCGTATTCCAGAGAGGTCGCGGCACCGGGATCCTCGCTGTGCGTGTAGGTGTGAGAGAGCCCTGCACGCTCGATTTTTCCGCGCACGGGCAGGTGCGTGAAGAATTTCCACATGCGGAACATGAAAAAACCGACCGCCGCGCCGATCAGCATCCAGACGAGCATCCTCCAGCCCACCATGCGCCGCTCGGGCGGATAGGTTTGGTGGTTGAGATTGTAGGTGTGCGCGCCGAGAAACCAGACCGTGAGCCACAGCGCATAGAGAATGGCGCGGCGAAGGTCGTTTTTTAGTACGTAGCGGCGCAGATCGCGGTTGCGTGCGGGTAGCTTCATGGGCGTGCTCCTTTCTTTTTTCTTCTTGCTTTATTGTAATATATTTGTGCGCAAAAGTCAAGCGTTTTGACAAAAACGGTGCGTTTTTTCAATCACGTCCTGCAAAAAGAGTGCATAGAATGGGAAGGAATACACAAAAGGAGGCAGATATGGAATCAAAACGTGAGGCTTGCATGGGACACACACCGCGGTTTCGCCCGCGGCTTGAGGGATGCGTGGCGCGTGACCGTCATATGGCGGCGATGCTCGATGCGTGCTACATCGATGCGTTTTCATCGGTGGCGGCAAATATATACCGCAGCCTTGTGTCAGCGGAGTGCGACCGCGGGCTGTCCGAGCTGTATGAGTGGATCGCGGAGGAGGAGCTGGAGGCGTTCCGAACGCTGGGGGAATTGATCCTGGCGCTCGGCGGCGACGCGATGCTGCGGCAGAGTCGTCGCATGCGCCCGTGCGGTGTCCCCTCGGACACGCGCTTTTTGCGTGTGTGCTGTGCGGAGTGCGAGCGGAATATCGACCGCTATGAAACGCTGATGAGCCGCACGGGTGACCGTGTCGTACGTTCGATCATGGCAAAGCTGCTGTCGGGGGAGCGGCGGATCATGGAAAAGCTGATGCGCGCGGAAGAAGAAAAATCCTGCTGAAAATTTTAAAAATGTCATATGTTTCTGTCGCATACGACAAAAAACGCAAAAACCAGCGACAAAATCAAAGATATTGTGCTTTGAGATACGACAAAAACACAAAATAATGTAAAAAATATCAAAAAAACTATTGACAAAATATTGCGGTTTTGTTAGAATAAAATGTGTAGATGTCGAAAGAGGGAGGGAGAGGTATGCGCAGACACTATTCGAGCCGACGGCGCAGCTACAGACGCGGCTGTTGGCGTTTCGGCACGCTTGTCGTGGTTCTGACATTGACGACGCTGCTGCTGGTTTCCTGCATGGCGAGCTCGGGTGTGCTTTGGGTGCGCGGGCTGTTCGGCTGGGACGTGGGTGACTATGCCGCCGAGCCGACCGAAAAGACCTTTTCCAACGACGGTGAGATCGCTCTGATGCTTTGCGACACCGTTCGGGTGGTGCTTTGCGACAGCGTTCACCTGGAGGAATTTCGCGGCACGTCGCAGGCACTCAAGCACTACCGCGATGAGATCTTAAATCACATGCTGCGCTCCGATTACTCCGCCTACACGGGGAACGCCGCGGCGATCCGCGCGGCGGCAAAGCAATACCCTGCGCTGTCGGTGGCGACCCTGATCTCGCAAAAGGATCTTGAAAACACCGTGTTCCGCTATTTCGGCGGCTCGGGCGTGGAGCATCGAAGCGGAGATACCTTCCGCTATCTTGACCGCGCGGCGTATTATACCTCGCCCGTCTCCGCGCGCGCCTGCAACGTAGAGATCAAGGTGCTTCTGGTTGAGGAAACCGCCAATACATACCGCATGGATTTCCGGCTGGTGAACGGAAAAGAGGTTTCCGATACCTATCGCGCGATCTTCGTCAAGCGCGCAGATTCCACACCCTATTGGAAGGCATTGGAAATGAAATAAAATAAAGCGGCGCACCTGCACGGTGCGCCGCTTTGTGCAATATTTGACAAACGGGGAAGAATATGATATAATAAAGTTGCCCGATTTTGTTTGAGGAGGAAGAAAACATGAAAAAGAAACTTTTATTCGTGCTTTCGATTGCCGTGACGTTGCTTGTGACGCTGACCTCTTGCAAGGACGGAGAGGGTGATGATGGTGGGAAGAAATCAGAGCCTGAGTGGGAACTGGAATACACGCTGAGTGACGATGGCACCTATTATGCGGTTACCGACATGACTGGCACGTGCTCCGGAAAAGTCGTGATTCCCGCTTCGTATGAAGGGCTTCCCGTGCGGGAGATTGCAGCCGGTGCGTTTTCGTGGACCGGGGCTTGACGGAGGTCGTGATTCCGGAGTGAGTTACGCACATTGGCAATAGTGCTTTTGCAGCTTGCTCAAGACTTGTGTGCGTTGAAATCCCCGATAGTGTGACGAGCATTGGTGAATTTGCTTTTTTGAGTTGTGAGAGTCTTACGGAGATTCATATTCCCAATGGCGTGACGAGTATTGATGAGCAGACCTTTGCGTTTTGCAAGAGCTTGGCAAACATTCGGATTCCCGACAGCGTGACGCGCATTGGTGATTTTGCGTTTGGACAATGCGAAGTCCTTACGGATATTGAGATCCCCAATAGCGTGACGGAGATAGGTCTTGGCGCTTTTTGCTATTGCACAAGCCTTACAAGCATTGTGGTTGCAAAGGATCATCCAAGCTATTGCTCTGTTGATGGGACGCTTTACACTAAGGACGGAACGGTGCTGATTCAGTATGCGCTCGGTAGAACGGAGACTTCGTTTTCGGTTCCCCCCGGCGTGGTGAGCATTGCGCCTTTTGCGTTCGCGTGCTGTACGAACCTGACGGAGGTCGAGATTTCCGATAGTGTTTTGGAGATTGGGAAGGAGGCGTTTGAGAGATGCTTGAAGCTTGTAAGCGTTTCGTTGCCACAAGGCTTGCTTGCTCTTTCAGAGGGGGCGTTTATTCATTGCAGGAGCCTTGAGAGTATTGTTCTGCCGGCGGGGCTTTCCGAGCTTGGTGGAAATGCTTTCCGGGATTGCATTGCGTTGTCAAGCGTCGTGCTACCGGTTGGTGTAACGCGTGTGTCCCACACCACGTTTTTGGGTTGTGATAATCTTACTGTGTTTTACTACGGTGGAACGGAAGCCGATTGGGCAGGCATTCATTGGGACTATGAGGAAAATGAAAAAATAAAAGACGCGCGCTGCTATTATTTCAGCGCCACGCGTCCCGAGGGAACAGGGGATTTTTGGCACTTCGATCAAAACGGATATCCCGCGCCATGGTGAGCAGGGCTTTTTAGTCCCCTCTTTTACTCGAATTCTGTCTCTGCCGAACGGTGCACTAAGATAATAAGGGGTACGGGGAGAACCTTTTTCAAAAAGGTTCTCCCCGTAATCATTCACTCTTACTTCGTCATCTTCTCTTGCTTGACCTTGTGGTCAACGACGTGGCGGGAAGCCAGCTCGTCGTGAATATCCTCAAGGCTGATGCCTGCCTGGATCATGAGGACCATCACGTGGTACGCAAGGTCTGCGATCTCGTAGATCGTTTCTGCTCTGTCCTCTGCCTTGGCGGCGATGATGACCTCGGTGGACTCCTCGCCGACCTTCTTCAGGATCTTATCAAGACCCTTTTCAAAGAGGTAGGTGGTGTAGGAGCCTTCTTTTTTGTCGGTCTTTCTGCCCTCGATCAGCTTCATCAGCCCACCGAGAGAAAACTCGTGACGCTCGTCGCTTTCCCAAACGACGTCGTTAAAGCAGGACTCCGCACCCGTGTGGCAGGCGGGACCTTCTTTTTCGACCATTACGACCAGCGCATCTCTGTCGCAATCCGCCGTGATCGATACGATGTGCTGGTAGTTGCCGCTAGTCTCGCCCTTGAGCCAGAGCTCTGCGCGCGAGCGACTCCAGAAGCAGGTAAGTCCTTTTTCCATCGAAACGGCAAGGCTTTCGCGGTTCATGTACGCAAGCGTGAGCACCGCCTTGGTCTTTGCGTCCACTACGATCGCAGGGATCAAGCCCTGCGCGTCAAATTTCAATTCATCAATGTTCAACATAACAATTCCTTTCTTACAGACGCGCGGAAATTCCGCTGTTTGCCATACGTTCTTTCAAATCCTGAATCTTGACCTCGCCAAAGTGGAAGATCGAGGCAGCGAGCCCCGCGTCCACACCGGGGAGGGTGTTGAAAAGCGTGATAAAGTCCTCGATGCAGCCCGCGCCGCCCGAGGCGATGACGGGTACGGACACCACGCGGCAGACCGCGTCCAGCATCTCCAGGTCAAAGCCGCCCTTGACGCCGTCGGTGTCGATGGAATTGACCACGATCTCACCTGCACCCGATTCCACGCCGCGACGGATCCATTCGATCGCCTCCATGCCCGTGTTTTCGCGCCCGCCTTTGGCGAACACGCGGAACACGCCGTCCACGCGCTTGATGTCGACCGAGAGCACCACGCACTGGTCGCCGTACCGCTTTGCCGCCTCGCAAATGAGGCTCGGGTTGCGGATCGCGCCCGAGTTGACGCTGACCTTGTCAGCACCGCACTTGAGCACGCGGTCGAAGTCCTCGACCGTGTTGATGCCGCCGCCCACGGTCATGGGAATGAACACGCTTTTGGCGGTTTCGGTGAGAATATCCGTGAAGATCCTTCTGCCGTCGCTTGACGCTGTGATGTCGTAAAACACCAGCTCGTCCGCGCCGCACGCGCTGTAGTATTTCGCCAGCTCAATGGGGGAGTTGACATCGTTCAAGCCTTCAAAATTGACACCCTTGACCACGCGCCCGTTTTTGACGTCGAGGCAAGGAATAATACGTTTCGTAATCATTTTGCCACCTCGATTGCCTCGGTCAGATCAATGCTGCCCGTGTAATATGCCTTGCCGATGATCGCGCCGTAAAGCTGCATTTCGGCAAGACGCTTTACGTCCTCGATCGTGGAAACGCCGCCCGATGCCACAAACTGCATGGAGAAGCGCTCGGAGAGGGATTTGTAAAGTGCGAGGTTCGTGCCCATCATCGCGCCGTCCTTGGAGATGTCGGTGCAGATCACGGTTTTCACGCCAATGCCTTGCATCTGCTCGCAAAACGCCTCGAGCGAAAGGTTTGTGGTTTCGATCCAGCCCTTGACGGCAACGTAGCCGTCCTTGATGTCGGCTCCCACGGCAATGCGGTCGCCGTATGTTGCCACCGCCTCGCGCACGAACGCCTCGTTTCCGACTGCCGCCGTGCCCAGGATCACGCGGTCGATCCCCGCCGAGAGATAGCGGTCAATGACCTCCATCGAGCGAATGCCGCCGCCGATCTCACAAAAGAGTCCCGATGCCGCTTTGATCGCAAGGACGCTGTCAAAATTGGGCGTTTCCCCGGTTTTTGCCCCCTCTAAATCCACCACGTGTATGAATTTCGCACCCTTTTGCGCAAAATCCGCGGCAATGGCGGCGGGGTTGTCGCTGTAGACGGTCATCTGCGCGTAGTCGCCCTTAAAAAGCCGCACCGCCTTGCCGTCGTACAGATCAATTGCAGGAAAAATGTTCATTTGCTCGCCTCCACTTCACAGAATGCACGCAGGATGTTAAGCCCCACCGTGCCGCTTTTTTCGGGGTGGAACTGACACCCGAACACGTTGCCGTCGGCAACGGCGGCGGTCAGGGGCGCGCCGTATTCGGCGTTTGCGATGACTGCGCTCTCGCAATCGGCGGCGTAAAAGGAGTGCACGAAATACACGTGGTCGCCGTTCTTGCTATACTTGAAGATCGGGCTCTGCTCGTTTGTCATTTGCAGGGCGTTCCAGCCGATGTGCGGGATCTTGAGCCCTGCGGGGATCACGTCGGAAATCGGACGCACCGCGCCCTTGATCAGCCCCAGCCCCTTGTGCTCACCGTATTCGTAGCTTTTTTCAAACAAGAGCTGCATGCCAAGGCAGATGCCCATGATCGGCTTGCCCTTTTTGGCTTCCGCAATGACGAGCTCCGCCATGCCCGAGGAGCGCAGCTTTTCGGCGGCGTCGCCGAATGCGCCCACACCGGGGAGAATGATGCGCTCCGCCGCGCGGATCACGTCGGGGTCACGTGTGGCGACCGCCTCTGCACCGATGGCAGAAAAGGAGCTGGCGAGCGAAAAGAGATTTCCCACGCCGTAATCGATAATGGCTATCATCAAAGAACTCCCTTCGTGGACGGGATATCGTCGGCAAACAGGGGATCGATCGATACCGCCTTGCGCAGGCTTCTTGCCACCGACTTGAACGCGCCCTCAATGATGTGGTGCGAATTGGTGCCCGCGAGCTGCTTGATGTGCAGGTTGCACGCCGCGCGGCGTACAAAGCCCAGCCAGAACTCCTCGACAAGCTCGGTGTCAAACGAGCCGACCTTTTCGGTGGGGATCTGCATGTCGTACCCGAGATACGCACGTCCCGACAGGTCAACTGCGGAGAGAATCAGGGATTCGTCCATGGGCAGGATCGTGTCGCCGTAGCGCACGATGCCGCGCTTGTTGCCAAGGGCTTCGAAAAATGCGTCGCCCAGGGCAATGCCGATGTCCTCGGCGGTGTGGTGAAAGTCCACCTCAACGTCGCCCACGCAGGTAAGCGTGAGGTCAAATCTGCCGTGCTTGGCAAACAGCGTGAGCATGTGGTCAAGAAACGCACAGCCCGTGCTGACAGAGGACGTGCCCTTGCCGTCGACGTTGAGCTTGAGCTTGATATCGGTTTCCGCAGTTTTGCGGTTGATTTCGGATGCTCTCATGCTTGTTCCTCCAGAATGTTACGGATTGCGTCGATCAGTGCCTGCATCTGCTCGCGTGTTCCCACGGTGATGCGGTTGTACTGCGCGATAAGCGGCTTTGAGAAGTGGCGCACGAGAATACCGCGTGCGCGGAGCTTCTCGTAAAGCGTTTGTCCGTCGATCGACGGGTGACGGGCAAAGATAAAGTTGGTTTTGGAGTCGGTCATTTCAAAGCCCATCTTTGCCAGCTCTTGGGCGGCAAACATGCGGTTTTCGATGACCGTTTGGCAGTTTTTCACGGAATACCCGTCGCAAAGAACGGTTCCGATGCCTGCCGCCTGTGTCATGGCGTTGACGTTGTAGGGGTTGGTGGAATACTTGATCGTGTTCAGATCCCCGATCAGCGCGGCACAGCCGATGCCGTAGCCCAGGCGTGCGCCCGCCATGGAGCGGGACTTGGAAAAGGTCTGCGTGACGAGCAGGTTGTCGTATTTTTGAATGAGGGAAATACAGCTCTCGCCGCCGAAATCGACGTACGCCTCGTCAATAACGACGACATTGTCGGGGTTGGACGCGACGATGCGCTCGATCTCATCGCGCGAGAGCGCGATGCCCGTGGGGGCGTTGGGGTTGGCGATGAAAATGTTTTTGTTGATGCCGATATAATCCTCGACGTTGATCGAAAAATCCCCGTTCAGCGTGACCTCCTCGTAGGGGATATTGTTGATCTCGGCAAAGACCGCATAGAAGCCGTAGGTGATGCTTGGGAAGACGGCGGGGTGATCCTTGTCGCAAAACGCCATGAAGGCGAAGTTAAGGATCTCGTCCGAGCCGTTGGTCATCAGCACGTTCTCGTACGCTACGCCGTATCGCTTCGCCACGAGCGTGGTCAATTCACGGCACTCGGGGTCACAGTAGAGCTGAAGCCGTCCTGCCGCCTCCGCCGCCTTTGCGATCGCCTCGGGCGCGGGAGGGAAGGGGGACTCGTTGGTGTTGAGCTTGATATACTGCATGTCCTTGGGCTGCTCGCCTGGGACGTAAGGCACAAGCGTTTTGTGTTTTTCGCTGAAAAAACGGCTCATTTGTCGTCCTCCAGACGCACCACCGCGCTCTTTGCGTGTGCGGTCAGACCCTCTTGACGGGCAAAGTATGCCACGTCCTCGGCAACGCGGGTCAGCGCGTCGCGCGTGTAGTAGGTGTACTGCGTTTTCTTGATGAAATCGTCCACCGAGAGGGGGCTGGAGAATTTCGCCGTGCCGCTGGTGGGCAGGGTGTGGTTGGGACCTGCAAGGTAGTCGCCCAGTGCCTCGGGACAGTTGCGACCCATGAAGATCGAGCCTGCGTGGCGGATGCTGTCCAGATAATCGAAGGGATTGTCAACGCAGAGCTCCAGATGCTCGGGCGCGATCTCGTTTGCGATATCGATCGCCACGGCGAGCGTGGGAGCGACGATGATCTTTCCGTTGTTATCAATGGATGCGCGTGCGATCTCGGCACGCTCCAGCTGCGGGATCTGCACCTCAAGCTCGCGCTGTACCGCGTACGCCAGCTCCTCGGAGTCGGTGACCAGCACCGCGCTTGCCAGCTTGTCGTGCTCTGCCTGCGAGAGCAGATCCGCCGCCGCGTGACGGGGATTGGTCTTGCCGTCCGCAACGATCAGAATTTCACTCGGACCTGCGATCATGTCGATGGAAACCACGCCGTATACCTGTTTTTTCGCTTCTGCGACGAATGCGTTGCCGGGACCGACGATCTTGTCGACCTTAGGAATGCTCTCGGTACCGTATGCCAGTGCGGCGACCGCCTGCGCACCGCCCACCTTGAAGATGCGATCGATACCCGCGATCTGTGCGGCGGCGAGAATGACGGGGTTGACCTTTCCGTCCTTCGAGGGCGGCGTGACCATCACGACCTCGCGCACGCCTGCAATCTTGGCGGGGATCGCGTCCATGAGCACCGTGGAGGGGTATGCCGCCGTGCCGCCGGGAACGTAGAGACCCGCGCGGTCAACGGGAATGATCTTCTGACCCGTTACGATGCCGTTTTCGTTGTTGATGATAAAGCTGTTGCGTACCTGCTTTTCGTGGAACGCGCGAATGTTTTTTGCCGCTTTTTTGAGCACGTCTATGAATTTCGGCTCGACCAGCGTCATTGCCTCGTCCAGCTCCGCCTGCGTCACGGCAAGGGAGGAGAGGGTTGCTTTGTCGAATTTCTCGCAGTATTCGTAAAGGGCTGCGTCGCCGCACTTGCGGACGTTGTAAATGATGTCTGCCACCACGTCCTCTACCTTCATTTCGGGTGCCATGCGTGCGAAAATATCCTTATTGGCGACGTCGCCGTATTTGAGTATCTGAATCATTGTTGGGGTTCCTCCAGTTGGGAAGCGAGCTGCTCGCACAGACGCACGATCTGCTCGTTTTTGAATTTATAGCTTGATTTGTTGGCGACAAGACGCGCGCTGATCGGTACGATGGTTTCAAAGACCTCCAGGTCGTTCTCGCGCAGGGTCGTTCCGGTTTCCACGATGTCGACGATGACGTCGGAAAGCCCCAGAATGGGGGCGATCTCGATCGAGCCGTTGAGGTGGATCATGTCGATCTCGCGTCCGAGCGAGGTGTAGTAGCTTTGCGCGATGTTGGTGAACTTCGTTGCCACCTTCAGCGTTTTTTGCGGGTCGTCGCGGAAGGTCTTTGGCGCGGCGACTGCCATACGGCAGATGCCTGTTTTCAGGTCGAGCAGCTCGTAGATGTCCGGCTCGTATTCAAGCAGGATATCCTTGCCCGCAACGCCCACGTCGGCGGCGCCGCGCTCGACGTAGATCGCCACGTCCGAGGGCTTGACCCAGAAGTAGCGCACGCCGCACGTCTCGTTTTCAAAGATGAGCTTGCGGTTATTTTCCTTGATCGACGGGCATTCAAATCCCGCCTTTTCAAACATGGCGTAAACGCGCTCGCCAAGACGCCCCTTGGGGAGGGCTACGTTAAGCATTGGTTTCAAGGATCTCCACCCCACTTTCCGTGATCTTGAGAAGTCGGCGGTATTTCAGCCGCTCGGGAATTGCTTTTTGCGCCGTGACGCTCACGCCCTCGGCAATGCAAGCCCCCACCGCTTGACGGACGGTCTTGGGGGATACGCTTTCATCGTAAAGGAGCACCGTATCTACGTCAAAGTCCTTTTGCGTGGCGCCAAGGCTCTCCAATTGGTCAAGATAGACCGCAAAGCCGACCGCGCCCGCTTTCTTTTCCATGCGCTGCATCAGATGGTCGTACTGACCGCCCGACAGAATGCTTTCGGGCACGCCCTCAACAAAGCCCTGAAAGACGATGCCGTTATAGTAGCGCATATCGTTGACCGGCGAGAAGTCGATGCGCACGTTGTCCGTAGGGATCGACGAGAGGACGCTTTCAAACTGCTTGACCGCACTTTGCCACTCCGCGTCGGAGGAGAGGGCGTAGAGCTTTTTGAATGCCGCCGTGACCTCGCCGCTGCAATCGCAGAGCTTGCCGAGCAGCTCCGCCTTTTCGGATGCGATTCCTTCCTCGCGGCAGATCATCCCTGCGTCGTGCAGGCTCTTGTGCGCAAGGCTCTCCAGCAGCTTTCGTCTGCCCGCGGGAGAGATGCCGATGCGGTCGATCAGAAGCGAGAGGAGGCCCAGATGCGACACGTCCAGAATGTAGCGCTCCGAGATGCAGGCAAGGCTTTCCTTTGCCAGCGTCAGCACCTCGCCAAGACAGTAGTCGTCGATATCGCCAAGACATTCCAGACCCGCCTGCATGATCTCGCGGTAGGCGCGGCTTCTGCCGGATACACGATAGACGTTTTCGTTATAATAAACCTTTTGAACCTGCCCCGGTGCCGCCTTCGTGTTTTTGACGATAGAGAGCGTGACGTCGGGCTTGAGTGCCATGAGCTTACCGTTGGTGTCGGTAAAGGTGATGACGCTGTCCGAGATCAGAAAGCTTTTGTTGCGTACGTAGAGGTCGTATTCTTCAAATTTGCTCATTTTGTACTGCGTGTAGCCGTACCGACCGTACAGCTCGCGCAGGCGAAAGATCGCCGCCTCCTCGGGCTTGAGCGTTATTTGTCCGATGTTCATTTGTTTGCCTCCTGTTCCTTGTCGATCGCTTGACGGTAGCCCTTTCCGTATTTGAGACACTTGCTCACGCGGCTGATGGTTGCGGTGCTGATCCCGACGGATTGCGAGATCTCCTGATAATTCATGCCGGCGTCCAGAAGAAATGCGGCGTCAAGACGCTGAGCCATATCCTGCAGCTCCTTGATGGTGCAGACGTCCTCGAAAAAATGGTAGCATTCCTCAGTGCTGTTCAGCTTCATGATGACCGAAAACAAGCGGTCAAGAGATTCGGATCGAATGTTCGACATAGCATTGGAACCTTCCTTCATCAATTTACTCAAGCATTTTATCACTTTATCACGCTAAAGTCAATGGTTTTTGCTACTGTTTACAAAAAATTCATATTTAAAGCGTGCCAAATCGACCGCAGACGGGCGAGTGTGCGATTTTTCTGTCGTTTTGGCGGAAATGTATAGGCAAAGCCTCGAAAAAACGAGATTTTTTTACTTGACAAACATCGGGTGGTATGCTATAATAAATATTGTTGTGAAGGTTTCTGCGACTGACGAATCATTGTGGACTACCACAGGGGAACAGAAATCTTTTATTGGGGGGCAGCGCCCACCCTTGCCGACCGTCTGGGCGCATCTTCCAACTCATCGGGGAAGTGCGCCCTTTTTCTATCAAACAAACAGGATAAGGAGAACCAATCATGAAAAAAGTCGGAATCGTAATGGGAAGTGCCAGCGACCTTCCCGTCGTTCGCAAGGCGATCGATACGCTCGCGTCCTTTGGCGTACCCTACGAGGTACACGTGTATTCTGCACACCGCACGCCCGTAGAGGCGGCTGACTTTGCGGCAAACGCAAAGAAGAACGGCTTTGGTGCAATCATTGCGGCAGCAGGTATGGCGGCGCATCTGGCAGGTGCGGTCGCGGCAAAGACCACGCTGCCCGTTATCGGCATTCCCTGCAAGTCCAATACGCTCGACGGTATTGATGCACTTCTGTCTACCGTGCAAATGCCCTCCGGTATCCCCGTGGCAACGGTTGCGATCGACGGTGCTGTCAATGCCGCTTTGCTTTGTGTGGAGATGCTTGCGCTTTCCGACGACGCATTGGCGGAAAAGCTTGAGGCAAAGCGCCAGAAGGACGCAGAGGGTGTTCTTTTGAAGAACGCCGAGGTCGAGGCTGAATTCAACAAATAAACGATCCCCGTGCCCGTGGGGGACGGTTTGAAAAATAAGGAGAAGCTATATGGGTGGATATTTTGGAGCGGTTTGTCGGGAGGACGCGATCTCTGACGTGTTCTTCGGGACCGACTATCATTCGCATTTGGGAACCAAGCGCGCGGGTATGGCGGCGTACGACTGTGAGATCGGTCTGCAAAGGGAGATCCACAGCATCGAAAACTCGCCCTTCCGTACCAGATTCGAGCACGTCTATAACGAGATGCGCGGGCATGCGGCGATCGGCTGTATCAGCGATCACGATCCGCAGCCGCTTTTGATCGGCTCGGGAATCGGGACGTATGCGATCTGCGTGATCGGCGTGGTCAACAACCGCGACGAGCTGATCAAAAAGTACTTGACCTCCGTGGGCGGACATTTCAACGCCATGACGGGCGGCAAGGTCAACACGACCGAGCTGGTTGCGACCCTGATCAATCAGAAAAGCACGTTTGCCGAGGGCATTCATTTTGCGCAAAGCGTGATCGACGGAACGGCGTCGATTTTGATTCTGACGGACGGCGGCTCGCTGATCGCGGCGCGTGACAGGCTCGGACGCATTCCGATGACGCTCGGCAAGGGCGAGAACGGATACTGCGTTTCGTTTGAGTCCTTCGCTTACAAAAAGCTTGGGTACGAGGATGAGCGTGAGCTGGGGCCGGGTGAGGTCGTGGAGATCACGGTTGACGGCGTGGCACAGCTGGTGCCTCCCGGGAAGGAGATGCGCGTGTGTTCCTTCCTCTGGTCCTATTACGGATATCCCAATGCGACCTACGAGGGCGTCAACGTCGAGATGATGCGCTACCGCAACGGCGAGATCATGGCGCGTCACGACAGGGAGATCGGCAACAACGAGGGCGTTGATTACGTCGGCGGCGTTCCGGATTCGGGCACGCCTCACGCCATCGGTTATGCCAACGAGAGCGACATCCCATTTGCACGCCCCTATATCAAGTATACACCCACGTGGTCGCGCAGCTTTACGCCGAACAATCAGGCGGATCGCAAGCGGGTTGCCAAGATGAAGCAGATCCCCGTGCACGAGCTGATCGACGGCAAAAGCCTTTTGTTCGTGGACGACTCGATCGTGCGCGGAACGCAGCTCAAGGAAACCGTTGATTTTCTCTACCAGAACGGCGCGAAGGCGATCCATATGCGCTCGGCTTGCCCGCCCATCATGTACAGCTGCAAATACCTGAACTTCTCGCGTTCCAACAACGAAATGGAGCTGATCGCGCGACGCACGATCATGGAGCTTGAGGGCGGGGAGGGCTTCAAGTATATTGAGGAATACAGCGATTCCTCCACCGAGCGCGGCAAGCGTCTGCGCGAAAAGATCTGCGAGAATCTGCATTTTGATTCTCTCGAATTTCAGTCGCTGGAGGGCGTGATCGAGGCGATCGGCCTTGAGCCCTGCAAGCTCTGCACCTATTGCTGGAACGGCAAAGAATGATGATATAAACAAAATAACGAAAGGGAATACAGACTATGAAAAACTCCAGATCCGAAAGCTACGCTGCGGCGGGCGTTGATATTACCGCGGGATACCGTGCGGTCGAATTGATGAAGAAGCACATTGCGCGCACCAAGAACGAGGGCTGTCTTGACGATGTCGGCGGCTTTGGCGGCTGCTTTGGTCTTAACATCGGCGGCATGGAGGAGCCCGTGCTTGTTTCGGGCACCGACGGCTGCGGCACCAAGGTCAAGATGGCGATTCTGATGGACAAGCACGACACCATCGGCATTGACGCCGTTGCAATGTGCGTCAACGACATCATCTGCTGCGGCGCGAAGCCCCTGTTCTTCCTTGACTACATCGCGTGCGGCAAGAATATCCCCGAAAAGATCGCATCCATCGTCGGCGGCGTTGCCGAGGGCTGTGTTCAGTCGGGCGCGGCACTTATCGGCGGTGAGACCGCAGAGCACCCCGGCATGATGCCCGTGGAGGATTACGACCTTGCAGGCTTTGCCGTGGGCGTGGTTGACAAAAAGAAGATCCTTGACAAAACCAGAATGGCAGAGGGTGACGTTGTGATCGCACTGGCATCCACGGGCGTTCACTCCAACGGATTCTCGCTGTGCCGCAAGGTGTTTGATATCGATAACAATCCCGCATCTCTCTATACGCCCAACGAAGAGCTGGGCGGCAAGAGCATCGGCGAGACCCTGCTTACCCCCACCAAGATCTACGTCAAGTCGGTTCTGGCTCTGCTTGAAAAGGTTGACGTCAAGGGCATCAGCCATATCACGGGCGGCGGCTTCTACGAGAACATTCCGAGATCGATCCCGAAGGGCCTGTCCGCAAAGATCACCAAGTCTGCGGTCAAGGTGCTCCCGATCTTCGAGCTGATCCAAAAGACGGGTAACATTCCCGAAAGAGATATGTATAACACCTACAACATGGGTGTTGGTATGAGCATCGTCGTGCCCGCGTGCGATGTCGACAAGGCACTTGAGATCCTTAAGGCACAGGGTGAGGACGCTTACGTGATCGGCGAGATCGTCAAGGGCGACGACGGCGTGGTGTTCTGCTGATGGCTGAAACGATGAAGCAAACGAATATTGCCGTGCTCGTTTCGGGCGGCGGCACGAATCTGCAGGCTCTGATCGACGCTCAGACGCGCGGCGAGCTTGGAAACGGAAGGATCACCCTGGTTGTGGCGTCAAAGCCCGGTGTGTACGCCTTGGAGCGTGCCGCCAATCACGGCATCGCCGGAACGGTGCTCGCGCGCCGCGATTATGAAAGCATTGCAGCGTATTCCAAGGCTCTGGCGGATACGCTCGAGGCAAACGGCATTGATCTTGTCGTTTTGGCAGGCTTTTTGACCATTATCGACGAGCAGGTGTACGAGCGGTTCCCGAATAAGATCCTCAACGTTCACCCCGCGCTCATCCCCTCCTTCTGCGGCAAGGGCTTTTACGGTCTGCACGTGCATGAGGCGGCGCTGGAGAAGGGCGTGAAGGTTTCGGGCGCGACGGTACACATCGTGACCCCCGAGTGTGACGCAGGACCGATCGTTCTGCAAAAGGCGGTTGAGGTTCGGGTGGGGGACACCCCCGAGCTGCTCCAACGCCGCATTATGGAGGAGGCGGAGTGGAAGATCCTTCCGCAGGCGGTCAGACTTTTCTGCGACGGACGCATCACCGTACAGGATAACAAAGTGCATATTAAAGGAGAATAAACATGAAGATCTCAACGATTGCAAACGAACTCAACTCCCTCGCGTATCACGGCAGAGGGATCATCATCGGCAAGAGTGCCGACGGCAAACGCGCGGTGACTGCGTACTTCATTATGGGGAGAAGCGAGAACAGCCGCAACCGCGTATTCGTCGCAGAGGGCGACGCTATGCGCACCAAGGCGTTTGACGAATCCAAAATGACCGATCCCCACCTGATCATTTACTATCCCGTTCGCGTGCTGGGCAACAAGACCATCGTGACCAACGGCGACCAGACCGATACGATCTACGAGCTGATGGACAAGCAGATGACCTTTGAGCAGGCACTGCGCACGCGTGAGTTTGAGGACGATAAGCCCAACTTCACGCCCCGTATCTCGGGCATTATCCGCCGCGAGAGTGACGGCATGAATTTTGCCATGTCGATCCTCAAGAGCGCAGAGGGCGACGACAGCTCCTGCGAGAGATTTACTTACGCATACTCCAATCCGATCGCGGGACGTGCAAAGTTTATCCACACCTACAACTGCGACGGCAATCCGCTGCCTTCCTTCGAGGGCGAGCCCAAAACGCTGGAGCTGCCCGACGTGGATATCGATACCCTGACCGACCTGATCTGGACCAATCTGAACCAAGATAACAAGGTGTCTCTCTTCGTGCGCTACATCGATATTGCAAGCGGCGAGTGCGAAACCAGAATCGTCAATAAGAACGCGTGAGGTGAAAAACATGAAAGAATTTGAACTGAAATACGGCTGTAACCCCAACCAGAAGCCCGCGAAGATCTATATGGCGGACGGAAGCGAGCTTCCGATCGAGATCCTCTGCGGCAGACCCGGCTACATTAACTTCCTTGACGCGTTCAACTCCTGGCAGCTTGTCAAGGAGCTCAAGGAGGCTCTCGGACTTCCCGCAGTGACCTCCTTCAAGCACGTCAGCCCCACCTCGGCGGCGGTCGGTATTCCGCTGTCGGATACGTTGAAGAAGGCTTGCTTCGTGGACGACATTGAGGGATTGGACGAGTCCCCTCTGGCGTGTGCCTATGCAAGAGCGCGCGGCACCGACCGTATGTGCTCCTTTGGTGACTGGGTGGCGCTCTCCGACGTTTGCGACGTGACCACGGCGCTCATGATTAAGCGCGAGGTGTCGGACGGCGTTATCGCCCCCGGCTACGAGCCCGAGGCACTTGAGATCCTCAAGAGCAAGAGAAAGGGCAACTACAACATCGTTAAGATCGACCCGAGCTACGTTCCCGCACCCGTTGAAACCAAGCAGGTCTTTGGGATCACCTTCGAGCAGGGAAGAAACAACTTTGAGATCAACCGTGAGCTGCTTACCAACATCGTGACCGAGAACAAGGATCTGCCCGAGAGCGCCGTGCGCGATCTCATCGTGGCACTCATCACGCTCAAGTACACGCAGTCCAACTCGGTCTGCTACGCGATCGACGGACAGGCGATCGGCGTGGGCGCGGGTCAGCAGTCGCGCGTGCACTGCACGCGTCTTGCGGGCGGCAAGGCAGATACGTGGTTCCTGCGTCAGCATGAGAAGGTGCTGAATCTGCCCTTCAAGGATACGCTCGGCAGACCCGACCGCGACAACGTCATCGACGGCTACATCAACCAGAACGAGGAGGACGTTTGCGCGGACGGCAACTGGCAGAAGTACTTCACCGAGCAGCCAGCGGTCTTTACCCGTGAGGAGCAGACGGCATATCTTGCTACCGTCGACGGTGTGGCACTGGGCTCGGACGCATTCTTCCCGTTCGACGACAACATCGAGCGCGCAAAGAAGAGCGGTGTCAAGTACATTGCAGAGCCCGGCGGCTCGATCCGCGACGACGTGGTGATCGATTGCTGCAACAAGTACGGCATGACCATGGCGTTCACCGGCATGAGATTGTTCCACCATTAAGGAGAGATACATGAAGATCATGGTTGTCGGTGGCGGCGGACGTGAGCACGCCATCATTAAAAAGCTGAAAGAGAATAAGAGCGTGACCGAGATCTACGCACTGCCCGGCAACGGCGGCATTGCCGCTGATGCCGTTTGCGTGGAGATCGGCGCGAAGGATATTGAAAAGATCGTCGAGTTTGCCGTTGCAAGCAAGATCGACTACGCGGTCGTCGCTCCCGACGATCCGCTGGTGCTGGGTGCGGTCGACGCGCTGGAGGCAAAGGGTATTCCTTGCTTCGGTCCTCGTGCCAACGCCGCGATCATTGAGGGAAGCAAGGTCTTTTCCAAGAATCTGATGAAAAAATACGGGATCCCCACCGCCGCTTACGAGGTGTTTGACGACATGGACGCGGCACTTGCGTATCTGGAAACCGCTCCGATCCCCACCGTTATCAAGGCTGACGGTCTGGCACTCGGCAAGGGCGTTATCATCGCGATGACGCGCGACGAGGCGCGCGATGCCGTGCGCTCCATGATGGCGGACAAGGTGTTCGGCGCGAGCGGCGACCACATCGTCGTGGAGGAGTTCCTGACCGGCCCCGAGGTGTCCGTTTTGTCCTTTACCGACGGCAAGACCGTTGTTCCCATGGTGTCCTCGATGGATCACAAGCGTGCGGGCGACAACGACACGGGACTGAATACGGGAGGCATGGGAACGGTTGCTCCCAACCCCTATTACACCGACGAGATTGCAGAACGCTGTATGCAGGAGATCTTCCTGCCCACCGTGAACGCGATGAACGCAGAGGGAAGAACCTTTAAGGGGTGCCTCTATTTCGGCTTGATGCTGACCGAGCAGGGACCGAAGGTCATCGAGTACAACTGCCGCTTCGGCGATCCCGAAACGCAGGTGGTGCTGCCGCTGCTTGAGAGTGACCTCTTGACGGTGATGCAGGCGACCACCAACGGAACGCTTGATGCCTGTGAGGTAAAATTCGCAGATGCACATGCCTGCTGCGTCATTATGGCGTCAAAGGGCTATCCTACCGCGTATGAAAAGGGCTATGAGATCACGATCCCCGCGGAGGTGACCCCCAAGGTTTACGTCGCGGGTGCGATGCTTCAGGACGGACGGCTGCTCACGAGCGGCGGACGCGTGCTTGGTGTGACCGCCGTGGCGGATACGCTGAGTGAGGCGATCGACGCGTCCTATGCGTCGGTCAAGAAGGTATCGTTTGGAAATGCTTATTATCGCAACGACATCGGTGCGAGAGCCATGAAGGCCGGAGGTAAATAATACGATGGTATACAGAATTTACGTTGAAAAGAAAGCAGAGCTGGCGCATGAGGCGAACGCGCTGTACTCTGAATTGAAGAATCTGCTTGAGATCAAGAATCTCACCTCCGTGCGTATACTCAACCGTTACGATGCGGAAAATATTGCAGAGGAGCTGTTTGAAAAGGCTGTGCGCACGATCTTCTCCGAGCCGCAGCTGGATATTGTCTCCGACGAGGTTGATGCCAAGGGCGGCATTGTGTTCGCGGTCGAGCCGCTTCCAGGTCAGTTTGACCAGAGAGCCGACTCCGCGGCGCAGTGCGTTCAGCTCCAGAGCCAGGGCGAGCGTCCCGTGGTGCGCTCCGCAAAGGTTTACGTTCTGGGCGGCGAGTTGACCGATGGGGACGTGGAAAAGATCAAGAAGTACGTTATCAACGCGGTAGAGAGCCGCGAGGCGGCACTGGAAAAGCCCGAAACGCTTGCCATCGAGTACGGCACGCCCACCACCGTTGCTACGGTCGCGGGCTTTACGGCACTTGACGAAAAGGGACTGGCTGAGCTGCTGGACAGCCTTGGTCTTGCAATGGATCTTGACGATCTGAAGTTCTTGCAGAACTATTTCAAAAATGAAGAAAAGCGCGATCCCACCATCACCGAGATCCGTGTGGTAGATACCTATTGGTCGGATCACTGCCGCCATACCACTTTCTCCACGCACCTTGACAAGGTTCAGATCGACGATCCCGCAGTGGCGCGCGCATACGAGCGTTATCTTGCGGCACGCGTTGAGGTCTACGGCGAGGAAAAGGCGGCAAAGCGTCCCCGGACGCTCATGGATATTGCTACCATTGCCGTGAAAACGCTGAAAAAGCGCGGCGTGCTTCCCGAGCTTGACGAGAGCGAGGAGATCAACGCCTGCTCCATTCACGTTAAGGCAGAGGTGAATGGCGAGGAGCAGGATTGGCTTCTCATGTTCAAGAACGAAACGCATAACCACCCCACAGAGATCGAGCCCTTCGGCGGCGCGGCAACCTGTATCGGCGGCTGTATCCGCGACCCGCTCTCGGGACGTGCATACGTGCATCAGGCAATGCGCGTGACCGGTGCGGCTGATCCTCGCAAGGCTCTCTCCGAAACCATGCCCGGCAAGCTTCCGCAGAGAAAGCTGTGCCAGACGGCGGCTGCGGGATATTCCTCCTACGGTAACCAGATCGGTCTTGCAACGGGACACGTGGCAGAGGTCTATCACGATGGCTACGTGGCAAAACGCCTTGAGTGCGGTGCCGTTGTGGCTGCCGCTCCCGCATACAACGTGCGCCGCGAGCGTCCCGCTCCCGGTGACGTGATCATTCTCCTTGGCGGACGCACGGGACGCGACGGTATCGGCGGAGCGACCGGCTCCTCCAAGAGCCATAACATGAAATCGCTGACCACGATGGCTTCCGAGGTGCAGAAGGGTAACGCACCCGAGGAGCGCAAGATTCAGCGTCTGTTCCGCAATGCGGAGGTAACTCGCCTGATCAAGCGTTGCAACGACTTCGGCGCGGGCGGTGTTTCGGTTGCAATCGGTGAATTGGCAGACGGTCTTCGCATCGACCTTGACGCAGTTCGCAAGAAGTACGACGGTCTTGACGGCACCGAGCTTGCGATCTCCGAGTCGCAGGAGCGTATGGCTGTCGTGGTTGCGGCAGAGGACGCAGACAAGTTTATCGCTTACGCATCGGCAGAAAACCTCGAGGCGTACCGCGTGGCGGTCGTGACCGAGGAGGCAAGAATGGTGATGTTCTGGAAGGGACAGACCGTTGCCGACCTCTCGCGCGCATTCCTCAACACCAACGGTGCTGACAAGCACGCGGTGGCAGAGGTTACGAAGAAGGATCTTTCCGTGCTCTCGAAGGCACTGTACAGCAATGTGCGCGAAATGGCGGCGGATCTTAAGACCGCAAGCCGCAGAGGTCTTGTGGAGAGATTCGACGGCTCGATCGGAGCGGGATCGGTGCTCATGCCCTTCGGCGGTAAGACACAGCGCACGCCCGCACAGGCAATGGCGGCACTGCTGCCCATGCTTCCCGGGCAGGTGACCGATCAGGCAAGCGTGATGGCTTGGGGTCTGGACGCCGATCTGATGAGCGTGGATCCCTATACGGGCGCACATACCGCAGTTTACCACTCGGTCGCAAAGATCGTAGCGGCAGGCGCGGATTATAAGGACGCATACCTGACGCTTCAGGAATTCTTTGAAAAGCTGCGTCAGGATCCTACCCGTTGGGGCAAGCCCTTTGCGGCGCTTCTCGGTGCTATGGACGCACAGCTTGAATTGAATGCGGCGGCAATCGGCGGTAAGGACTCCATGTCGGGAACCTTCCTTGACAAGGACGTACCTCCCACGCTGATCTCCTTCGCAATCGCTCCCGTGTGTGCCGGCGACGTGATCTCGCCCGAGTTTAAGGAAGCGGGGCACCCCGTGTATCTGTTCGCGCCCAAGGACGAGAGCGCAGATTCCACCAAGGCGGCGTGGGACGCATTCCACGCGCTGTGCAAGGCGGGCAAGGTGCGCGCGGCTTGGGCTGTGGAGAACGGACTTGCCGAGGCGGTTATGAACATGTCCTTCGGTAACGAAATCGGCTTCTCTTCGAACGGTGCTGTGAAAAACGATTGGTACAATGGCATGATGCAGGACTTCATCGTGGCAGAATTGACCGACGACGTTTCTTGCGAGTATGCTACGAAGATCGGTCAGACGACCGAGGAGCCCGAGATCGTGCTCGACGGCGATCGCGCAAGCATTGCCGAGCTGCTTGCTCTCAACGAGGGAACGCTTGAGGACGTTTATCCCACCAAGGCACCTGCGAAGAGTGCACTTGAAACCTTTGGCTTTGTGGGCGGCAGCACGGCAGTGCCCGCAATCAAGCACGCGCGTCCCAAGGTGCTCATTCCCGTATTCCCCGGCACGAACTGCGAGTACGACTCCGCACGTGCCATGGAGGCGGCGGGCGCTGAAGCAGACATCGTTGTTATTCGCAACCTGACCGCTGACGACGTGGCAAGAAGTGTGGAAACAGTTTCTGCAAAGCTGGCACAGAGTCAGGTGGTGTTTATTCCCGGTGGATTCTCCGGCGGCGACGAGCCCGATGGCTCTGCGAAGTTTATTACCGCGTTCTTCCGCAACCCCGAGATCAAGGAGCAGGTCACGCGTCTTCTCGACGATCGCGACGGCTTGATGCTCGGTATCTGCAACGGCTTCCAGGCGCTGATCAAGCTGGGGCTCGTTCCTTATGGCAAGATCATCGACACCGATGCAAATTGTCCTACCTTGACGTATAATATTATCAGCCGTCACCAGTCCAAGCTGGTTCGCACCCGCGTGTGCACGAGCAAGTCTCCGTGGCTTGCGGGCACCGAGGTTGGACAGATCTACACCGTGCCGATTTCTCACGGCGAGGGACGTTTCTTGGCATCCGACGAGCTGGTTCGCTCTCTGGCGGCAAACGGTCAGATCGCTACGCAGTACGTGGATCTTGACGGCAAACCCACGATGGATACGGCGTTCAACCCCAACGGCTCGATGTTCGCGATCGAGGGTATCACCTCGCCCGACGGACGCGTGCTGGGTAAGATGGGACACAGCGAGCGTGTCGGGAAGAATCTTTACAAGAACGTAGACGGGCTTTACGACATGAAGCTGTTTGAGTCCGCAGTCAAATATTTCTATTAATGAAAGGCGAAAGCAATGGCATATTTATCCGATATTGAAATTGCGCAAAGCGCAAAGATGCAGCCCATTACCGAGATCGCACGCGTGGCGGGTGTGGGAGAGGATTATCTGGAGCAGTACGGAAAATACAAGGCAAAGGTCGATTATTCGCTTCTCAAGGATTCTCCCCGCGAAAACGGCAAGCTGATCCTCGTTACGGCGATCACCCCCACGCCCGCAGGCGAGGGTAAGACCACCACGACCATCGGTCTTGCCGACGGCATGCGCCGCATCGGTAAGAACTGTATGGTGGCTCTGCGCCACGCGTTCCCTCGGCCCGTGTTCGGGATCAAGGGCGGTGCCGCAGGCGGCGGATATGCGCAGGTCGTTCCGATGGAGGACATCAACCTGCACTTCACGGGTGACTTCCACGCCATCGGCGCGGCAAACAACCTGCTCGCGGCTATGCTCGATAACCACATCTATCAAGGCAACCGACTTGGCATCGACCCCAGACGCATCACGTGGAAGAGATGCGTGGATATGAACGACCGTCAGCTTCGCTTCGTGACCGACGGCTTGGGCGGGCGCGTCAACGGCGTGCCGCGTGAGGACGGCTACGATATCACGGTCGCATCCGAGATCATGGCGGTGTTCTGCCTTGCAAGCTCGATCACCGACCTCAAGGAACGCCTTTCCCGCATCGTTGTGGCTTACACGTATGACGAAAAGCCCGTAACGGCAGGGGATCTGGGTGCTGTGGGTGCTATGGCGGCTCTTCTCAAGGACGCGCTCAAGCCCAACCTCGTGCAGACCTTGGAGGGTACGCCCGCGTTCGTACACGGCGGACCTTTTGCTAACATTGCGCACGGCTGTAACTCGGTCATTGCCACCAAAATGGCGATGAAGCTTGGCGATTACGCCATCACCGAGGCGGGCTTTGGCGCGGATCTGGGTGCTGAAAAGTTTCTTGACATCAAGTGCCGCATGGCAGGGCTCGCCCCCGATGCGGTGGTCATGGTTGCAACCGTGCGTGCGCTCAAGATGCACGGCGGCGTGGCAAAGACCGACCTGGCAGCGGAGAACCTCGAGGCACTTGCTGCGGGTATTCCGAACCTTTTGCGTCACGTTTCCAACATTAAAAACGTCTACGGGCTTCCTTGCGTGGTGGCGGTCAACCGTTTCCCGACCGATACCGATGCGGAGATCGCACTTGTGATCGAGAAATGCAAGGTGCTTGGCGTCAACGTGGTGCTGTCCACCGTTTGGGCGGACGGCGGCGCGGGCGGCGAGGCGTTGGCGCGCGAGATCGTGCGCCTTTGCGAGGAGCCGAAGGACTTCCGCTTCTCCTATGATACCGAGGGCTCGATCGTCGAGAAGATTGATACGATCGTCAAGCGCATCTATGGTGGCGACGGCGTTGTGATCGCTCCCACTGCAAAGAAGGAGATCGACAAGCTGACGTCTCTCGGCTTTGACAAGCTCCCCGTTTGTATGGCGAAAACGCAGTACAGCTTCTCGGATGACGCGACCAAGCTCGGAGCACCCGAGGGCTTCAAGGTAACGGTGCGCAACGTCAAGGTGTCGGCAGGTGCGGGCTTTATCGTGGCTCTCACGGGTGACATCATGACCATGCCGGGACTTCCCAAGGTTCCTGCGGCGGAGAGAATCGACGTCGACGAGGACGGCAAGATCACGGGACTGTTTTAAAAACAAGAACGGGCAGGATTTGGTGTCTGCCCGTTCTTTCCTTTTTGTTTAGATATCATAGCGCTCATTTGCCCAGCGCGCGGGACGGCAAGTTTCTTTTGCTTTTCTCTTGACTTTTTGATATTTTTCTTGTATAATAATAAGATGAGATATTATGTAATAATAAGGATAGAAACATGAACAAACGAAATATTCTGCCACCCGAGGAGGTGGAGGCACAAAAGGAATATATTGCGCGGATGCGACGCGAGAACGACGCGGTCTTTTCCGACACAGGTCGGCGGCGCGGCGCGTTCGTTCTGACCTTTGGGTGTCAGCAGAACGAGGCGGACAGCGAAAAGCTGGCGGGGCTTTGCGAGGCGATGGGATATGCGATCGTGGGGGTGCCTGCCGACGCTGACCTGATCGTGGTCAACACCTGCGCCATTCGTGAGCACGCCGAGCAAAAGGCACTTTCGATCGTGGGGCAGTACAAGCATCTCAAGGCAAAAAATCCGTCGCTTGTGATCGCCGTGTGCGGCTGTATGGTCGTGCAGGAGCATCGCAAACACGACATCAAATTCCGCTACCCCTACGTCGATTTCACCTTTGGAACCTCCTCGCTCCACCGTTTTCCGCAATTGCTTTGCGAAAAGCTGGAGAAGGGCAAGCGACTCTATTGCACCGAGGAAGCGGAGTATCTCGTAGCCGAGGATCTGCCCATTCGCCGCGAGAGCGATTACCGCGCGTGGGTGTCGATCATGTACGGCTGCAACAACTTCTGCTCCTATTGCATCGTGCCTTACGTGCGCGGTCGCGAGCGCAGCCGCGAGATGCCCAAGATCATCGAGGAGGTGCGCGGGCTTGTAGCCGATGGCTACCGCGACATCACCTTGCTCGGGCAAAACGTCAACTCCTACGCCAAGGACAGCGGATATCCGTACGATTTCGCCGATCTGCTCTCGGAGCTTGATAAGATCGAGGGCGACTTCGTCTTGCGCTTTATGACCAGCCATCCGAAGGATGCCGACCGCAAGCTGATCGACGTGATGGCGGCATCGCGCCATATCGCACACCAGTTCCATCTGCCGATGCAATCGGGAAGCGACGCGGTATTGAAGGCGATGAACCGCCGCTACGATCGCGCGCGGTATCTGGATATCGTGCAGTATATGCGCGAGAAAATGCCCGACGTGACCATTACCTCGGACATCATCGTGGGATTTCCGGGTGAGAGCGAGGAGGACTTTGAGGGTACGCTTGAAATGCTTCGCACGGTGCGCTTCGATATGCTCTATTCCTTCATCTACTCGCCGCGAAAGGGAACGCCTGCCGCCGAGATGGAGCAGATCGATCCCGCCGTCAAGAGTGTGCGGTTTGAGAGGTTGCTGGCGGTGCAGAACGAGATCGGGCTGGAGAAAAACCAAGCCTTGGTCGGATGTACGCTGCGCGTTTTGTGCGATGGCGTGAGCAAAAACAACGAGGCTTTGTATTCGGGGCGGAACGCGGGGAACAAGATCGTGTTTTTCGAGGGAACTGCCGCCGACACGGGCAAATTCATTGACGTGCTGATCGAGCGCACCGATCCGTACGCCTTGTACGGTAAAAAAGTGTAATCACAAAGAAAAGAGGATAACGAAATGGAAATTTTTGAACTTGCAGCAGAGCTTGGTAAGAAGCTGAAGGAGGACGCGCGCCTGGTCGCATTTGAGGCGGCAAAGGCTGCTTACGAGGAAAACGCAGAGCTGACGCAGTACATGGTCGAATACGACGTACAGCAGAAGGCGATGCAGAAGGCTGTGTCGCAGCCCGAGCACGATATGCAGATGATCGAGAGTATTCAGAAGCGCATTGACGAGCTGTATCATCAGATCGCAGACCATCCCGCATTCGTGGATCTTCAGCGCACGCAGGCAGAGGTCAACGAATTGATGAACACGGTCAACCAGACCATCATGACGCAGATCACGGGCGAGGCGCCCTCGGGCTGCACGCACGATTGTCGCACCTGCGGCGGTTGCCACTGATCACCCATAAAGGACTTTGAAGCAAAGGAGAGTGCCGTGATATGACTCCGATGATGGAGCAATATTTCGAGATCAAAAATCAATATAAGGATTGCCTTCTGTTCTACCGCCTGGGCGACTTTTACGAGATGTTCTTCGACGACGCGGTGCTTGCGTCGCGTGAATTGGAGCTGACGCTGACGGGCAGAGATTGCGGGGAGGCGGAGCGCGCGCCGATGTGCGGCGTTCCGTTTCACTCGGCAGAGGGCTACATCGGACGCCTCATCGAAAAGGGCTACAAGGTGGCGATCTGCGAGCAGGTCGAGGACCCCGCAACCGCAAAGGGACTGGTGCGCCGTGAGGTCGTGCGCGTGCTGTCCTCTGGTACCTTGATCGAGGCAAGTCTGCTCTCCGAGCAAAAAAACAACTACCTGTGCGCCGTTTGCATGAACGAGTTTGAGTACGGTGTTTGCTTTGCGGACGTTTCCACGGCGCAGGTGTGGGCAACGCGCTTTGACGGCTCGGGCATGGACGTGCGCTTGAAAAACGAGCTGGGCACGTATTCGCCGAGCGAGGTCATCTGCAATCTCGATCGCGGTCACATGGGGGAGGTGGGCGAGTATCTCCTTTCCCGCCGGGACGTGATGCTGAGCGACAAGCAGTACGCACGCTTTGATCTGACGGATGCACGTGCGCGTGTCAGAGCGCAGTTTGGCGGACGCTTGCGCGAGGAGGACCTGGAGAGCGACGCAATGGTGTCCGCCATCGGCGCGCTTCTGTCCTACATCGAGGATGCCGAAAAGAAGGATATTTCCTACATCAACGATCTCACCGTCTATTCGGACGGGCAGTATCTTGACATGGATATCAACACGCGCCGCAATCTGGAGCTTGTGGAGTCCATGCGAACCAAGGACAAAAAGGGAACGCTGCTTTGGGTGCTTGACAAAACGCGTACCGCGCCCGGCGCACGTATGCTGCGCCAATGGGTGGAGCACCCCCTGCTTTCCACCTCCGCGATCGCACGCCGTCAGGGCGCGGTCGAGGAGCTTTACAACACCTTTATGCTCCGCGAGGAGCTTTCCGAGGAGCTATCGGGTGTGCTTGACATGGAGCGACTCATCACGCGCATTCTTTACGGAAGCGCGAATGGAAAGGATCTGCGCGCGGTTTGCAATACCGTAGCGGTCCTGCCCGAGGTCAAGCGTCTGCTCTCGGCGGCGCAAAGCGAGGAGCTGACGCGCATTTACAACGAGCTGGACGTGCTGGAGGACGTGTTCGGTCGGATCGATTCCGCGATCACGCCCGAGCCCCCCTTCTCGATCCGCGAGGGCGGCATCATTGCCGACGGCTACAACGAGGATGTGGATAAGCTCCGCTCGGTCATGCGCGACGGCAAGGGCTGGGTGGAAAAGGTTGCCGAGGACGAGCGCGAGCGCACGGGGATCCGTACCCTGCGCGTGGGCTTTAACAAGGTGTTCGGCTACTATATTGAGGTCAGCAAATCCTTTGTGGATCAGGTGCCCGCGCATTACGTGCGCAAGCAGACTCTGACGGGAGGCGAGCGGTACATCACGCAGGAGCTCAAGGAGATGGAATCCACGATTCTGGGTGCTGAGGACAGGCTGTGCGCACTGGAATACGAGCTGTTCCAGGAAGTGCGCGGCTACGTTGCCGAGCAGAGTGCGCGGATCCGCAAGGCGGCGGTGCTGCTTGCGGAGCTGGACGCATATCTCTCGCTTGCCACCGTGGCGGCGCGCAACAAGTACGTGCGTCCCGAGGTCACGCAGGACGACCGCATCGAGATCAAGGACGGCAGACACCCCGTCGTCGAGCAGTTCGTCAAGGATACCTATTTCGTGCCGAATGACGTCACACTTGATACCTCGAAGAACCGCCTGATGCTCATCACGGGCCCCAATATGGCGGGTAAATCCACCTATATGCGGCAGGTCGCTCTGATCACGGTCATGGCACAGATCGGCTCGTTCGTGCCTGCGGCGGACGCACATATCGGCATCGTGGATAAGGTCTTTACGCGCGTGGGCGCATCGGACGATCTGGCATCGGGGCAGTCGACCTTCATGCTGGAGATGAACGAGGTTTCCTACATTCTCAAGAATGCAACGCGCAAGAGCCTGATCATTTACGACGAGGTCGGGCGCGGTACCTCCACCTTTGACGGTATGAGCATTGCGCGCGCGATCATTGAATACACCAACAGCCGCAAGATAGGCGCTAAGACGCTGTTTGCGACACACTACCATGAGCTTACGGTCATGGAGGAGGAATTTGAGGGCATCGTCAACTACAACATCGCCGCGAAGAAGCGCGGTGACAGCATCACCTTCCTGCGCAAGATCCTGCGCGGCTCGACCGACGACAGCTACGGTATTGAGGTAGCGAAGCTCGCTGGATTGCCGAACGAGGTCATCAAGCGCGCACGCGAGGTGCTGGCGTCGGTGGAGGTGACCTCGCGCGCCGTGAGCGAGAGCGATACGGGTGCGAAGGGAAGAAAGAAGGCTCTGCCCGAGGACGACACGCTGATCACGATCGACGATTGCGTCAACGAGCAGGTGATCGCCGAGCTCAAGGCGGTGGATCTCAACGCCCTCTCGCCCTTTGAGTGTATGTCCTTCCTGTTTGACCTGAAAAAAAGACTGTAATGCTTGAAAAAAGGAGATGAAGCGATGGGAAAGATCAACGTGTTGCCCTTTGCCGTGGCAAACCTGATCGCCGCAGGCGAGGTTGTAGACAGACCCGCATCGGTGATCAAGGAGCTGATGGAGAACGCCATTGACGCGGGTGCTGACCGCATCACGGTGGAGATCCAGAACGGCGGCGTGACCTTTATGCGCGTGACCGACAACGGCTGCGGCATGACGCCCGAGGATCTTCCCGTGTCGATCCGCCGACACGCGACCAGTAAGATCCGCGAAGCGGCAGATCTTGACGGGATCATGACGCTGGGCTTCCGCGGTGAGGCACTTGCCGCCATCGCGTCGGTGTCCGACGTACGCATCATCTCCAAAACCGCCGACGCGCAGTTTGGCGCGGTGCTGGAGGCACACGGCGGCAATATCGTGGGGGTCACCGAGCAAGGGTGCTCCACGGGTACGTCCGTCATCGTTGAAAATCTGTTCGCCAACGTCCCCGCACGCCGCAAGTTCCTCAAAAAGGACGTGACCGAGTCGATGGCTGTTATGGCAAACGTCGAAAAAGTCGCGCTTTCCAATCCGCACATTGCCTTCCGCCTGATCGTGGACGGCAACCTCAAGCTTGAAACGGCGGGCGACGGAACGCTGCGCAACACGATCTACGCGGTGTTCGGCAAGGAATTTGCCTCGCGTCTGATCGAGGTGGAGAGCGAGAGCGAGGGGATCACGGTCAAGGGCTTTATCGGGCGCACCGATAACTTCAAGGCGAACCGCAACTATCAGAACTTCTTCATCAACGGCAGATATGTCAAGAGCAAGACCGCCATGGCGGCACTGGAGCAGGCGTATACCTCCTATATGCCCCCCGAAAAGTTCCCGTGCTGTGTTCTTTACATCGACATCAACCCTTCGCGCGTGGACGTCAACGTGCACCCCGCCAAGTTAGAGGTGAAATTCTCCAACGAAAAGGCGGTGTTCGAGGCGATCTACTATACGGTGCGCACGGCGTTGGAAAACAACACCGCGCGCCCGTCGATGCAGCTCAACGTCGGCGCGCGTGGGCACAAAAACGCGTTTGCGACCGCACGTGTGTCCGATGCGACCGTTCCCGTGCGGGACGGCAAGCAGGAGAGCTTGGCGGCGCGCCGGCTTTCCTATGATCTGGAGGGGCGCACGCAGCCCCAGCCGCAGATGCGCATGACGGCAGAGGAATATCGCAAATTTTACGGGGAAGATGCGCCCCCCACAAAGCCGAGCGCGGCACCCGTCAAGGCGGCAACGCCGCCGCGTGTGCAGGAAAACGCGCAAACGGTGGTGCAAAACAGCGGAAACGTCCCTGTGGTGACGCAAACGCCTGCGCCTTTGCCCCCGACCCTCGAAAAGGTGACGGTTGAGCCGCCCAAGCCCGCACAAAAGCCTGAACCCGCGGTATCCGAGCAGATCAAAGCAGTTATCCCCGAGCCGGCTGTCACTCCCGAAGCAACCGCCGCGCCCGCAGCACGCCCCGTGCCGCATTACCGCATCGTGGGTGAGGTGTTCCACTCCTACGTGATCGTGGAGGTGGAGGATAAAATGCTTGTGGTCGACAAGCACGCCGCGCACGAGCGGATCATTTTCGAGCAGCTCAAGGCGGGGCTTTCGCAAATGGCGATCAGCTCGCAACTCTTGATGCTTCCCGTTGACGTGATGATGACCAGCGGCGAGGTGGAGGCGTTGCAGGAATATGCCGAGGAGCTGGAAAAGATCGGCTTCTCGCTTCGCTTTGCGCGCAACACGGTGTCGGCGGACGCGATCCCCGAGGGCGTGGAAACCGGCGCAGTGCCGGATATGTTGCAGGTGATCGCCGCGCGGATTCTGACCTCGACGGGAACGGTGAAGCTGACGCGCGACATCATTTTTGAAAAGGCACTTTATCAAGCTGCCTGCAAGGCAGCTCTCAAGGCGGGAAGAGAATACGCCGAGGGGCACGTGCAATGGATTATTGCCAAGCTCATGGAGATTCCCGACATCACCTTCTGCCCGCACGGCAGACCCGTAGCGCTTGAGCTTTCCCATCACACGCTGGATAAGCAATTCGACCGCACGGGATTTTAAGGCTTTCAATCGGCCCCGCCTGAACTGCGGGGAACCGATCAAAGGATAAAAACGAAAGGCGCAGGCTGTGTTCCTGCGGTCGGAAAGGATTTTTACGTATGTCAATTAAAAAATTCGAGGTGCTTGCCACCGACGGGCGCGCGCGACGCGGTGTGCTGCACACCGTGCACGGCGATATTCAGACCCCCGTGTTCATGAACGTGGGCACGTGCGGCGCAATCAAGGGCGGCATCAATACGGTGGAATTGAAAAAGGTCGACTGTCAGGTCGAGCTTTCCAACACCTACCATTTGCATCTGCGCCCCGGTGACGGGCTGATCTATCAGCTCGGAGGACTGCGCAAGTTTATGAACTGGGAGGGCCCCGTGCTGACCGACAGCGGCGGATTTCAGGTTTTTTCTCTCTCAAAGCTGCGCAAGATCACCGAGGAGGGCGTTAATTTCCGTTCGCACCTGGACGGCAGCGCGGTCTTTATGGGCCCCGAGGAGAGCATGCAGATCCAGTCGCATCTGGCATCCACCATCGCCATGGCGTTCGACGAGTGCGTGGAGAATCCCGCGACGCACGAGTACTGCAAGCAGAGCATGGAGCGCACCTACCGCTGGCTTCTGCGTTGCCGCGCCGAGATGGATCGTCTCAATTCGCTTCCCGACACCATCAACCGCGAGCAGATGCTCTTCGGTATCAACCAAGGCGGCACGTATGAGGACCTGCGCATCGAGCACATGAAGATGATCCGAGAGGTTCCTTGCGAGGGCTACGCGATCGGCGGTCTTGCCGTGGGCGAGGCGACCGAGGAGATGTACCGCATCATCGACGCGGTCGAGCCTTATATGCCTACTGATAAGCCGCGGTATCTCATGGGTGTGGGCACTCCCTGCAACATTCTCGAGGCGATTCACTACGGCGTGGACTTCTTCGATTGCGTGATGCCCACGAGAAACGCGCGCCACGGAAACGTGTTCACGTGGCACGGAAAAATGAACCTGACCAACGAAAAATACGCGCTGGACGACCGCCCGATCGATGCGGGCTGTGAGTGCACGGCGTGCAAGAACTACAGCCGCGCGTATATCCGCCACCTGCTCAAGGCAAAGGAAACCGTGGGCATGACGCTGGCGGTGACGCACAACCTCTATTTTTACAACAATCTCACGCGCAAGATCCGCGAGGCACTGGACGGAGGATACTTTGAATCCTTCTATCAGAAGTACCGCAACATTTTGGGCGAGCGTGTTGCGGACTGACAAGCGTACCGCATGGCAGTTGCCATGCGGTGCGTTTGTGTTCAACTGCCTAAAGGCATTAAAAACAAAAAGCTCTCCGTGTCAACGTACACGGAGAGCTTTTGTGATTTAGTCTTTTTTATCGTGCTTGCGGAAGCTTGCGATCGCGCTTCCCACGAATACTGCGGCGCCAAGCAATACTGCCAGCGGTGCGCTTGATTTTTTCTTTTTTTCTTTTTTGACCTTGATGATCACCTTCGGTTGTGACTGCGTGGGCGTGTTTGCGGAAACCGAGATTTCGGGCGACGCGGCGGAAACCGTTACGAACGTATTCTCAACAGCGGCGGTGGATTCTGCGGCGGGCTCTTCGGGCTCGTCAGCGGACTCTTCCTCAGCGGATGTTGTGTACAGCTCATCGTAGTCCTCAACCTTGATTTGGAACAGATAGATCATATCCGTGGGGGAGGGGATCACGAACGTCGTGCAGGTGTGATCCTCGTTCTCGTTCATCAAAATCGGGGATTGAATGGTGTCGCGGATGTTCAGCATGGATTCGAAGGAATCCACCTCAACGATCTGGTGTCCGTCGGTTGCAAACGGAGCGGTGATCTTTTGAATGTATGCCTTGTAGGAGGAATACAGACGCTTGATCCTGATGGAATAGTTGATGTCGTGGTTGCGCGTCAGATACGTATAGAGGATCAGGAGGATCAACAGCACCGCGGTCAGGGAGAAGGCTATGATTGCGATGACCTTGAACACGTTACGGATCCAACCGTTGTTGCAGGCGATCACGCGCGTCTGATCGGAGGGGATCGTAGAAGAAACTGCGATATCCAGCGTGGTTTCTGCCAAGGGAATGTTTGCCGACACGGTGTAATTGTTACAGGCATTGCTTTCAAATTCGTCGCAGGTGCCGATCACGCTGACGTTCATGCGGACGACCAGCACAGCCTCTGTATGCGAGAGCCCATAAGTATCGATAAAGTCGTTGGCAAACGCGTGATAGGGCTGGTAATCGATGAGGATCGATTCGGAGATCTTGAGCGCGTTGCTGCTGTTTTTGTTGAAGGTCTGCTCCTCCTTCAGCGTTTCCACGCGTGAGAGGATCGGCGTTTGCGTTTGGGTGTCAACGATCCGAAGCTCGGAATCGATGCTGTAGGAGTACTGATAGTCTACGTTCTCCGACTCCATATCCAAGGCGTAAACGAAGGAGATGGGGATCTGATCGATCAGGTTGGCGATATAAGTCTGATTCTTGTCGAGCACAGGCTTATCGTAAAAATCGTTTTCCTTCAGATAAACGCGATAATCAACCTTGCTTTGCTCGGTATAATTGATGTAGATCGTTTTATCCACGTAAAAATACAGTGCGACCGAAACGAGCGCAATGAGCACCGTGAGCGCAATGATGCCTGCCTGGATCCGGATCCGGCGGCGTCTGCGCTTGCGGTAGGCAAGTCGTCGTTTCTTTTCGGATTCTGACATGATGAGGTCCTCCTAATTCTTTGCAAACAGTTCTCGGAGCCATAGTGTCGGGTAGCCGAGATACGGAATTTTCACATTTGTAAGTCCGATAATATCGGAGTCGGTGATGAATCCCAGATCGGGATCATCGTTCGCGTCACCTTGTGTGTAATAACGGGTCGTGCCGTTAATATGCTTGATGTCGATCACACGGTGGATCACGACGCGGTTGCCTTTGTTGAATACGATCACCTGACCCTCCTTGATGGCTTGGTCGTCGTATCGCTCGTAAACGGCAACGTCACCCTTGTTGAGCTCTCCCGTCATGCTCTCTGTTGCAACGACGAGCGCGCCGATGCGGAACTGACAGGACACGATCATAACGATGCCAAGCAGAACGACTACGATGGCACCGATGCCGACGTAGGACCATTTGCTTGTTTGACGGTGTGCGGTGGATTGTCGCTTTTCATACAAAAGGCGAAGAAAGAAATAAATGAACAGGGGAAGGAGCAGCCTTGCAAAGGCGTAAAGGGGATCGGGTATTGCGGGCGTGATCGGCAAGAGATACGCATGAAGCGAAATGAGAAGCCGATAGAGAATGTTGGGGGCTGCACCGTAGTGCTTGGAAACGTAACAGTACAGCAGGTTCGCGGTAACGGCGGGCAGGAGCGTCAGCCCTACCAGATCCATGAAATTGGCAAACGTGCGCACCTGCGGAATGTTGGTCAGCAGCAACAGCTCTGCCGTGACGGCACTTAAATACACGAACACGGTGGCAAGCCTGCTGTTTTGCGCCAAAAGGATACTGCGTATATGCTCGGTGGCAAGAATGACAGCCGCTGTGGGGAATATGTATCGCAGGAGCACGGGGAGCGAGAACGCATACGCGTTGCGGTAAAAGCGGAAATGCAGACCGCTCAGATAGTAGAGCACGATCAGCAAAAGCCCGATCACGCCCATCAGCAAAAGCACCTGCCTGCGTTCCACACGCGGGATCGCTCTTTTTTTCAGTAACAGATGTGTAATTGCGGCGGCGGAAAGCAGCAGGAGGGCAGCAATGATTCTGCTGCTGCCGCCGTACGGGAGAAAAAGGGCAAGAAGGAGGACGATGAAAACGGACACAGAGAGGGCGTATAAAGCCTTTCTGTCTTTTCTCATTTTCATCATCCTTTCTTGCCGATGTTCATTGTGCTTTGGGTTTGGAAATTACAATGCTTATGCTGCTGCAGAGGTTGCACCGAGCTCGATCTCGAAGTTCATATCCTGATCGGTGGTGGGTGTCTTGGTCAGCTCAACGGTGATCGTGATATCCAGCGTGCCCTTGGGAGCGATCTGCTGTTCGGTGAGCCAGGTAGTGGTTACAGAGAAGTAAGTGGGGTTGGAGTTTGTGATCGTGGGAAGTGCCATGGTAATGGCAAGGTCACTTTCGCTCTTCACGGTAAGCGTGATGACAGCCTGATCGCCGACTTCCTTGAGGAATCCGTCTTCGATTTCGATCTCAACAATGTCACCCTTGTCATTTGCGCCTTCTCCGTCTTTAATGGTTGCGGTACCGGTTGCTGCGTTCATGACAGTTTTGGAGAAGTATACGTCGCCGTCGAATACTTCTTTTGCATCGTCAACATTAACGCCGGTAGAGCCAGATGCGATCAGCGTATCGGTCAGATTTGCGAAGCCGACGCCGATGGTCAGAACTGCGACCAGAAGGAATGCAACGATAACTGTTCTTCTGTTTTTCATTGTGGAATCTCCTTTTTTGAAAAATTTTATCTGGAACAAGACCTTGCTGCCCGATCTTGCAGATAACAAGTGTCAAAAAGCAACTATATGATATCAGTTGCTTTATGTGGCTAAAGTATACCATATGATTGTGCGTTTGTCAAGATTTTTTTGGCATTTTTGTATATTTTATATGAAAAGGAATAATGGTTTTATGCAATTTGCTCCACTTTTTGGGCTTCAAGGTGCATATAAGGGGTTCGGAAGCCAAATATATGCCAAAGCATGGGTGGGTATGCTGTATAACCCCTCAAAATCCGTTTGCGCGCTTCGCGCGCAAACGAGGTTGTACCTATCGGCACAAATGAAAAAATCCAAGTCTTTCGACTTGGATTTTTTGGCGTGGCAAGAGGGATTCGAACCCAAGCGTGCGCAAAATGCGGCGGTGTGCCAAGGTTCGTGCGGGCGCACGCTATAGCAAATTTTGCAAACAAAATTTGCAGGGGTTCTTCATGCGAAATGCAACGGAAAACAGGAAAAGACACCCGATTGGGTGTCT
>JAZODU010000003.1:0-63084 GCA_045597145.1 Eubacteriales bacterium | reverse complement strand
CTGGAAGTAGGTCTTGAGATCCAGACCCTGCATACGCAGGCGGTTGTCGTAATCGCGAACGAAGTTCTCGGTTTCGGCAACGAACATAGCCTCGGGGATATCAGCCTTCAGCTTTTCGATCAGAGAATCGAGCAGTGCGGTTTCAAACTGATTGTCAGCCTCGGTTTCATGTCGCTTAGCAATTTTTGCCTTGATATCGGCACGATATTCATCAACCGTATCAAATTCGGAAACTTCCTTAACAAATTCGTCGTCCAGCTCGGGAAGCTCAATGTGCTTGATCTTGAGGATCTGCGTCTTAAAGACTGCAGCCTTGCCTGCAAGCTCTGCCGCGTGATACTCGGTGGGGAAGGTTACGTTTACGTCGAACTCCTCGCCGATCTTGTGGCCGACGATCTCTTCCTCAAAGCCGGGGATAAAGTTGCCGGAGCCGAGCTTGAGGGGATAGTCCTCGCCCTTGCCGCCCTCGAAAGCAACGCCGTCAACGAAGCCCTCGTAGTTGATGTTGCAAACGTCGCCCATAACGGCAGCAGCGTCGGTAATCTCGATCTCACGGGAGTTGCGCTCACGAATCATGCTGATCTCGCGCTCGATCTCCTCGTCGGTGACCTCAGCCACCTTCTTTTCAACCTCAATGCCAAGGTAGTCAGCGATCTTCACGTCGGGCTTTACGGTAACCTTAGCGGACATAACAAGACCGTTTTCGTCGATGGAAACAATGTCAAATTCGGGCTGACCGACCATGTTCAGCTTGGATTCCTTCAGAGCCTCGTCAAAAGCGGAGGGAAGCACCTCGTTTACAGCGTCTTCATAGAAGAAGCCCTTGCCGTACATCTTTTCAATGACGGAGCGGGGAGCCTTGCCCTTACGGAAGCCGGGAACGGCGATCTTGCCGACCTGCTTACGATACGCATTGGAAACCGCCTTGTCAAAGGTTTCTTTGTCAACCGAGAATTCCAACGTGTATACGTTCTTTTCGGTCTTTTCGGATTTGATCAAACTCATTTTTTAAAGTCCTCCAAATTAAAATGGGATTTTTTTCATACAACTTATATTTTATAATTTTTTCTTTGTTTTGTCAATAGTTTTTTGAAATTTTGGTGATATAAATAATTTTTCAATCAAAACGGACGGGCAATGGTGCAAAATTGAGGTAATCCGCGGCGCAAAGGATAAAATCGATTTCTTCAAAGCGCGTCGTGCGCGGTGCGTGGTACGCTCCGTGGATATGTCCGAAATAGCAGGTCTTGATCTTGTATTCGTGCAGAACGTCCATGATCTCGCGGCAAACGAAGTCGTTCCAGACGGGCGGAAAATGCAGAAATACGAGAATCGGCTTTTCAGCATTTTCGGGGCTTTTTTGTAACGCCTTTGCCTGATCCAGACTCATGCGCAAGCGAATGACCTCGCGGTTGACGATGCGCAGATAATCCACGCTTCCCACGGTGTTCTGCTGGGATTCCTCCACGAACCAGCCGCGCGTTCCGCAAACGATGCAATCCTTGAGCGCATAGGCGTTGTTGTAAAGCATTTGAATGCTTTGGATGTTGTTTTCCGACCAAAACGCGTTCATCTTCGAGGCGGTCGACCACCAAAAATCGTGATTGCCTTTTCCGATCAGCTTTTTGCCGGGAAGTGATTCCAAAAACAGGAGATCAGCAAGTGAATCCTCCAGCTTCAGACTCCAGGAGATGTCGCCGGGAACGATCACGGTGTCGTTTTCCTTGACAACGGCGGTCCAGTTGCGCTTGATCTTATTCATATAATCGATCCAGCGCGGACCGAATTTTTCCAT
The DNA here is from genome assembly GCA_045597145.1 of Eubacteriales bacterium. Classification (GTDB taxonomy): domain Bacteria; phylum Bacillota; class Clostridia; order Oscillospirales; family CAG-272; genus UMGS1865. The sequence goes on along the minus strand of JAZODU010000003.1, from coordinate 61,289 downwards.
GGATTTGCTTCCGTCCGAGGACAGATGCAGATCCGCGATGACAAAAAGCGACACGGCGAAAAGCTCCTTTCTTCGTATATTTACAAGCTCGCGGGAAACACTAAAAGCGTGAAAGAATGATTCTTTCGCAAAAAAGCAAAAGGGGATCTGTACAATGGAAGAGAACAAGAAGAGCGGTTGTTGTACAAAGCACATCAAGGGCATCAAGTGCAACGTTCAGAACTGCTACTATCACGATTGTGACACCTACTGCACCGCAAACGAGATCGCGGTAGGACCTCACAGTGCCGTCAGCTCGGGCGAAACGCTCTGCGCGACCTTCAAGCCGAAGGAAGACTAAAGGGATTGTCGCACCATTCTCCCACACGGGAGAATGGTGCATTTTTTTAAATGTTCAGATATTCCAGAACTGCCTCTGCCATTGCCTCGCGGCTGACGACCTTGGTAAAGCGCACCTCGCGCGTAGCAAGTCCTGCCAGAGGATAGGGAACGGTCGTGCCCGTTGCGGCGGACAGCTCGTCGAGCGCGTCCAGATCGCTCGTAGCCTCACGCCCCGTGACCGAGCGGTAGACGTTGTTTGCAAACTTGTAGGGGCTGGCGGTCGAATCGATCACCATGGGGTGGGTGTCGCCGCTCTCTGCAACGTACTGCTTTGCCGCGCTGATAGCCACCGCCGTGTGCGTGTCGGCAAGATAGCCGTCCTTTTCATAGGTGTCACGGATGGTTTGCGCCGTCATAGCCTCGTCTGCGAAATAGCCGATGAAATTCTCCTTGATCGCGGTAAGCACGTCGCCCTCAACCGTGTAACAGCCGTTTTTCTTCAGCGCATCCATGTAAGCGGCGGTCTTTTCGCTGCCTGCGGTGAAGTAAAGCAGACGCTCAAGGTTGCTGGAGATCAGAATATCCATCGAGGGGGACATGGTCAGATAGAAATCGCGGTTGCGGTCGTACGTGCCCGTGCGCAGAAAATCGGTGAGAATGTTGTTTGCGTTGGAAGCACAGATCAGCTTGCCAATGGGAAGTCCCATGAGCTTTGCGATATACGCCGCAAAAATGTTTCCGAAGTTACCCGTGGGAACGCAGACGTTGAAGCTGTCGCCGAGGGCACAGGTGCCCTTGTTGAGCAGGTCGCAGTATGCGGAAACATAGTAAACGATCTGTGGAGCAAGACGACCCCAGTTGATGGAGTTGGCAGAAGAGAAGAAATAGCCGTTTTCGTTCAGCTTTTGCGCCATGGACTCGTCACCGAAGATCACCTTGACACCGGTCTGCGCGTCGTCGAAGTTGCCCTCGATCGCGCAAACGTTGACGTTGTCACCCGTCTGCGTTGCCATTTGCAGCTTTTGAACGCGGCTGACGCCGTCCACGGGGTAAAATACCATGATCTTGACGCGGTCAATGTCCTTATATCCCTCCAGAGCCGCCTTTCCCGTGTCACCCGAGGTGGCAACAAGGATCAGCGCGGTGCGCTCCTCGCCGGTCTTGACCAGCGCGCGGGAGAGCAGGCGAGGCATGATCTGCAGTGCCATATCCTTAAACGCCGCCGTTGGACCGTGCCACAGCTCCAGCACCTCCAGATTGTCGCAGAGCTTTACCAGAGGCGCGGCACCGCCGACGAAGGATTTTTCATCATACGCTGCCGTGCAATCGGCAAGCAGCTCCTCATAGGTGTAGTCGGTCAGGAACTTGGAAAGGATCTTTGCTGCGCGAACGGGATAGGAATCCTTGCAAAGCGCTTTGATCTCGTCCGTGGAAAGCGTGGGAATGCTTTCGGGTACGAAAAGACCTCCGTCCTCGGCAAGTCCCTGCTTGATGATCTGCGCCGAGCTTGCGGCGGCTTTTTGTGTACTTCTTGTGCTTTTGTAAAACATTGTCATGTCTCCTGTTATTGGTTATCGGATATGTTGTTCGGCAAAGCGAAAGGCGTTTTCAAAGAAAATCGCGTGAATCGTTTCGTCCGAATAATTTCGTTTTTTCAGCTCCTCTGCCAGTCGCGGCAGATAGGATAGGTTGGGGATGTCGGCGGGGAGGTCGGCACCGTCCATGTCACAGCCCAGACACAGCGCGTCGCAGGCACCCATTTCCATAAAATAGTCGATGTGGCGCAGAACGTCATCGATCGATGCGTTGCCGTCCTCGCAAAGAAAGTGCGTGTAAAGATTGATGCCAATGACGCCGCCCAAGTCAAGGATCGCGCGGATCTGCCCGACCTGCAGGTTTCTTGATGCTTTGCAAAGGGCATACGCGTTTGAGTGCGATGCGATCACGGGGGCATTGTAGCTTGCGGCAAGCGTGAACATCTCGTCTGCCGATCGCTCGGACGCGTGTGAGATATCAAGCACCATGCCGCGCTCCAATGCGCACTTTAATGCGCTTTTTCCGAAATCGGTCAAGCCGCAGGAGATATCGTGCGCGCCGCCGATGCAGCTCTCACCCTTCCAAAGCGGCGTCAGAATGCGCACGCCCATGGAGTGGAGCGTATCCACACGCCCAACGTCACCGTTCAAAATGCGCGCGTCCTCAACGGAGAGGAGAAGAGAGGGGGGCGAAGTGTCTGTCGGACACGCCGTGCAGATCCGTGCACGACTCTCCCGCACGGCAGGGTCGCTTTGCAGGTTTTCCAGCATCTGCGCGCATCGCTCCCAGCCGTCCTCGTCGGAAAGTGTCGGGTGTGTCCAGAGTGCCATGACCTGTATATAGCGGTCAAAGACTGCGGCGCGCTCCAGCGAAACGGCAAGGTCATTGTGTGTCAGCGGTTGTCGGTTTTCATACATTGCCCACGCGGTGTCGGCGTGGAGGTCAAAGAGGGAAGGCTTCATAACGCTCCTTTCAGTACGCACCCTTGATGTGGTGGATCTTGGCAACGCGTATACGGGAGTCGACCTCCTTGATGAGCCACACCTCAATCACGTCCATGCGCGGACGCTTTTTGGTGGGATGCTCACAGAGATATTGCCTTGCGGCGCGGCGCGTCAGTGCCTGCTTTTCGGTTCTGACAGCCGTTTTCGGTGGTGGCGCGTCGAGGATCGTATCCTGCGTGTAGGTTCGTGCTTTGACCTCTACGAATGCGATCTCACGCCAATTTGCGGCGATGATATCCAGCTCCATGTGTCCCGTGCGCCAGTTGCGCTCCTTTACAGTATATCCGTGAAGGCGCAGATAGCGCACAGCGATCTTCTCGCCGAAATTCCCGATGTCCTTGGTCGTGTTAAGCTTTTTCATCGTCGAGAAAGCGAATGAATTGCTTGCGGTGAATGGGAGCGGGACCGTATGTACGAAGTGCATCCATGTGCTGCTTGGTGCCGTAGCCCTTGTGCTTGGCAATCCCGTACTGCGGATATAAACGGTCGAGCTCTATGCAGTCGCGGTCACGCGACACCTTGGCAAGGATCGAAGCCGCCGCAATATTGGGGCTGAGCGCATCTCCCTTGATGATCGCTTTTGCGGGAATCTGAAAATTCCGCGCGATGTTACCGTCGATCAGTGCAAAATCCGCCTTGACCGAAAGCCCGTCGATCGCGCGGCGCATGGCCAGCAGATTTGCCTCGAGAATATTCATCTCGTTGATCTCCTCAACGCTTGCGCTTGCCACGCAATATGCGATCGCGTTAGAGCAGATCTCGTCAAAGAGCATTTCGCGCTTCTTGGGGGTCAGCTTCTTGGAGTCGTTGAGCCCCTGAAGCACAAGTCCGTCGGGAAGGATGCAGGCGGCGGCAAATACGGGACCGCAAAGAGGACCGCGGCCTGCCTCGTCCACACCGCACACAAGAGAGAACCCTTGCTCGTGCAGCTCTCGTTCCAGCGTATATTCAAGCATGAAGCTCCTCCTTGGAATAGCGGTCGAGCGTGATGCGCCCGATCTTGCAGTTGCGGAACTCGTCAAGAAGTGTGAGCGACGTGCGCTCGGTGTTGATCTCACCGCCGCTGACCAGAAAACCGCGCTTTTTACCGATCGTAAGGAACAGATCGTAATCCGACATCTCCTCGTACTCTGCCATATCGCCAAGCTTGTATCGCTCGGATAGCATGGAGGGGTAGAGCAGACGCAAGCGCTTGCAAAGCACGACCGCCAAGGATTCGGTGTCCAGCACGCCGTCGCGGATCGCGCCCGTCAGAGCGAGATTTTCGCCCACGCGCTTTTCCTCGAATTTTGGCCAGAGGATACCGGGCATGTCCAGCAGATCAATACCGATCTTTGTGGACACCCATTGCTTGTCAAGCGTAACGCCGGGACGGTTTTCGACCTTTGCCTTTTTGTTTCCGCAGATGCGGTTGATCAAAGAGGATTTTCCCACGTTCGGGATCCCCAGCACCATCGCGCGAATGCGTCTGCCGTGCATGCCTTTTTCCTCGTATCGGCGCAGCTTATCGGCAAGGATGGTGCGAATGGTCGATTCCATACGGTTCAGTCCCTCGCCCGTGATGCAGTCGGTCAAAAGACAATGGGTGGATTCGTTCGTGTACCGCTCGACCCACAGTGCGTTTTGCTTGGGGTCAGCAAGGGAAGCTTTGTTCAACAGCAGGAGCGTCGGCTTGCCTGCGGTCAGGCGCGTGATCTCGGGGTTGCGCGACGCGTAGGGAATACGCGCGTCGAGAATCTCGATCACAATATCGACGTTTTTTAAGTTTTCCGAGATCATACGGCGGGTTTTCGCCATATGCCCCGGGAACCATTGAATGATTTCAGAGGGCATGAGGATACCTCAAATCTTTCTGTAAGATTAGTTGAAAACGGTAAAGGGAGAGAGACGAACGACGACCTTGCCGAGCACGCATCTCTCGTCAATGCAGTTGATGTCGGGATTGCGGCTGTCATTTGAAAAATTGCGGTTGTCACCCATTACGAACAGCTTTCCTTCGGGAATCGTCATCTCAAGGATCTCGCACCCGTCAATGTAGGCGTAATTCATGTGCGTCTGCGGAATGGCATCGGGAAGGTATTGGTTGATCAGCTGCCCGCGGCTGTTAAAGAACTGTGCGTGCGTGTCCTCGTATCTTTTGCCGTCTACCGTGATCACACGCGTTGTGAAATTGATCACGAGCTTTTGCCCCCCCGTAGCGATCACGCGCTTGACCAGGGTCTTTTGCATATCGGTTGAGGGGTCGGTCAGATGAAAGACAATGATGTCGTCCTGCTCGGGGGTGTATCCGATATTGCTTACCAAAAGGCTCTCGCCGCCCGAGAGCGTCGTATACATGGACGTTCCCTCGACCTCGCACAGGCGAATGCCAAATGTGAAGATCATAAATACGGCGAACAGGGAAATGGCAAACATTTCAAAAATATCGAACAACCCGTTCACAAGGGGGCGTTTCGTCTTTGCGGCAGACGTTTGTGTCGGTTGATTTTGATTCATGAAGGATCCTTTCGTTTATCGGATCAGAAGATCCATCAGCGTATATCCGTTTTCGATGTAACGGTTCTGTGCCGCGGCACTTTCCTCGCAGAATATGGAAACGCCGTTTTCGGCTTTTTGTGAGTCGTAGATCATAAAGGGAACGGGTGCGATCGTGTGCGTGCGCAGACAGATCGGCGTAGGATGGTCGGGCAGGATCATGATGCGGTAGTCCTCGCCCGTGCTTTCAAGATACTCGTAAACGGGAGTGAGGATCTTTTCGTCGATCCGCTCGATCGAGAGCACCTTGTTATCCGCCTCGGCGCGGTGTCCGCACTCATCGGGACCTTCAACGTGGATGTAAACGTAATCGTGACCGCTCTTAAATGCCTCGATCGCCGCCTGCGCCTTGCCCTCGTAATTGGTATGCACGTTTCCGGTAGCCCCCTCAACGTCAATGGAGCGCATGCCCGCACAAAGACCGATGCCCTTGATCAGGTCGACCGCAGAGATCACCGCGCCGTCAAGTCCCCATTTCTCGCGGAAATTGGGAAGCTGCGGCTTTTTGCCGGGGCTCCAGAGCCATGCGGAGTTTGCAGGCTTCAGCCCACGCGCGCGGCGCGCCTCGTTGACGGGATGATGATTGAGAATATCAAAGCTTTTGCGCATCAATTCGTAAAATTCCGCACCGCCGTCCTCGCGCTTGGGGAGATATTCACCGATGTGGCGTCCGAGAATATCGTGCGGACGCATAAAGGGGTAGCTGTCGTTGCCGTTTTCCCAAAGGATGCAATGGCGATAGCTGACGCCTGTGTAGAAGTGACGCGCCTCATTGCCAAGCTCCTTTTCAAGTGCCTTGATCAGCTCGTCCGCCTCGGCAGTCGTGATCTCGTCCGCGCTGTGATCGAGAATGACCTTGTCGTCATATTCGCCGTCGTCCGAAAGCGTTACGACGTTACAGCGGTACGCGGTTTGCGTGGGGGACATGGAAAGTCCCATGCTGAGAGCCTCCAGCGGCGAGCGTCCCTTGGAATAAATCTTCGGATCGAAGGAGAGGATCGCCATGTTGGCGGTGTCGCTTTCGGGTACCATGCCCGCGGGAACGTTTGAAACCGTTCCGACAAGCGACTTTGCCGCAAGCGCGTCCATCATCGGCTTTTTTGCAACGTCCATCGGCGTTTTGCCGCCGAAAATTTCATTTTTTTCATCCGCCATGCCGTCGGGGATCAGAACCAAGTATTTCATAATGGGGTATTTGCGTCCTTTCGGTAAAAAATCACATTATATTATAACACAAAAAAGAGCAAAGTACAAGGGGGGTGGCGAGATTTTTTTTAAAAAGAAGCACAGATATTGCAAAACGAGGGAAAGTGTGCTATACTGAAGAAGAGATCACGGGAAAGGAGAAGCACTATGGCAAGGCGACGCACGTTTGCACAGCTTTGGGAAATCCTTGGCAAAAAGCTCGAAGCGTTTGAAAAATTCGTTGACGAGCGCATCATCTGCACCCCCGCCATGAGGCGGCTCATGCCCGTGCTGCGTCCGATCCTGATCTATCTTTTGTTTTTGCCGACGGTTGCAATCCTGATTTCAATCTTCCGCGTGCCGTTTTTGGCACACGGCGGTGAGGCGGTTGCTTTTTTCGGTGATTACGGCAACGAGGTTCGCCTCGTTACGGAATTGTTTTTGGTTTATGCGATTCTGCACTCCTTCATTCTCACCTTTGCCATTTATCACCGCTTGGAGCGTCGCCCGTTCCTTGCGGCGCACCCCTCGGAATGTGACAAAAAAACGGCTCGGCGTGAGATTCTTGCAAGCCGCAATTTCTGGACGGAGCTTTGGCTTCTTACTGTGTTTTTTCTCATACATCCCACCAAATGGGGCATTGACGCGCCGCTGTATCTGATCCCGCACGCCGCGGCACTCCCGAACATTGTCGGAAAGCTGATCCTTACAGCCATTTTTTTCGCCGTGTCCTTCTGTATGGAGCTACACGCACGCATGGATGCTCGCAGGCTTTGGATCGAAATGCCGTCGCGCCTGATGCGCGCGAGCCTTTGGAAGTCCATGGAGAAGAAAAAACGCCGCCGCTACAGTCTGCTTCGCATGACACTGCGCCTTGCCGTACATATTGCCATTTACGTACTCGGCGCACGTTTTTTGCCGTTTTTGTTGCAGATCGTTTTCATGCTTATCAGCACTACCGTCACCCTCCTGCTTCTTCCGTGGGTGCTTGGATTGATCGGTGCAATCATCGTTTTTCTATGGCTGCGTGCCGTTTTCGCGCGTATGCGCTTTGTCCGAAAATTGAAAAAGTCCTGCCGTAAAAACAGCTTTGAATTGTTCGATCTCAAGCACGCCTATCTGTCGATTTTCTTTGATTTTTCGGGATACACGTTTGGCGTCAGAGCACACGGAAAGAGCTTTTACTGCCGCCTGCTTTCCTGCGTCAAGTGCTCCAATAACATTCATGTTTCGCCCGACGGAACCTTTCGCCGCGTGTTTGCGGTGAGCTTGCCAAAGCTTGGGCTTCTTCGCGTATATTCCACGCGACGCATGGAGGAAAATCCCAACAACCGCGACCTGGAGCTCTTTCACATTTCCTCGTCCACCAACTACACCTTTGAGGCGGACGGTCACAAGCTCCTATTGCTCAATCCCGTGGCAAAAAGGGTATACGCCGTTGACCAAAACGGACAGCTTTATCTTTTGGATAACGGCATGACGGTGGGAGAATACAGGGTGTTTACGGGTAACGCATTTTTGCGTGCCTTGGAACGCGATTGCGCCGACAGATAAATACACCTTTGGCGAAAATTGTACCGTTTTTTTGCATGTGAAATCGCAAACACTTTTATCAAATCGCGTTTGAAAAGGAGTTGCGAGCATGAAAAAAACAGTACTTTTTTGTGTGACTTTCTGTGTTTTATGTGCTTTTTTATTGCTTCCCGCACACGCCGCCTCACGGGCGTACGGGTGGTATTGCGTGCACGTCAAGGACCATGCGCGTCCGCCAATCGGCCATGACGTGGCGTTCATCGAGGAGCTTGACGGCTATTATATCGACCGCAGAAGCGATGAAAAGGTGATCTATCTGACCTTTGATGCGGGATACGAGAACGGAAACGTGGCAAAAATTCTGGACGTATTGAAGCAGGAAGAGGTTACGGGAGCGTTCTTTATTCTCGGAAACCTGATCACGCACGACACGGAGCTTGTCCGGCGCATGGCAAATGAGGGGCATACGGTCTGCAATCATACAAACCGCCACAAGAATGTGTCAGGACTCTCCGATGAAGCGTTTTTGGCGGAGCTGCATAGCCTTGAGACGCTCTACCGTGAGCACGTAGGTGGCGAAATGGCGGCATATTACCGCCCGCCCGAGGGGACATTCAGCCGTGAAAACCTCGCCTGCGCGCAGAAAAACGGCTATAAGACCGTGTTCTGGAGCTTTGCCTATCCCGATTGGGACAACAACAAGCAAATGAGCGAGGAGCGCGCCAAGCAGATCATTCTTGACAATGTCCACAACGGCGAGGTCATGCTTCTGCATCCGACCTCGGCGACCAACGCCGCGATCCTTGGGGACCTGATCCGGGAACTGAAATCACAGGGCTACCGCTTCGGTACGCTGGATGAGCTGACGAGGGCAACGCCGTGAAGAAAGGACTTTGTATATGCGTGTTTGCGCTTATGATCCTGTGCTCTCAAGCGTCACTCCGCGTGTCCGCGCAATCTACGGCATACCGTTCCGTGCAGACCGAGGACAAGCGGATCGCGCTGACGTTTGACGACGGACCGCACCCGTATCAGACGGCGCAGATCCTTGACGTGCTTGCCGCAAACGGCATCAAGGCGACCTTCTTTATGGTTGGCGAAAACATTGCCAATTATCCCGATGCGGCGCGCGCGGTTTTGCGGGCGGGGCACGAGATCGGCAACCACACCTATTCGCATCACCATATCTCACAGTTGAACGAACAAACGCTTTCCGATGAGATGGAGCGCTGTGAGGATATTTTGGAGGAGCTTGGTGCGTGCCCGCGCTTGTTTCGCCCACCCGAGGGAAAGGTCACGTCATACGTGGAGACATGCGCCGACGAGGAGGACTACACCCTGATCCTGTGGAGTCTTGACACACGGGATTGGGAGGGGAAAAGTGCCGAGGCGATCGCCTCGACCGTGCTGGAGCATATTCGCCCGGGTGACATTATACTGATGCACGATTACGTGGGAAAAGGCGGCAACACCGCCGACGCGTTGAAAATCTTTTTGCCAAAGCTGCTCGAGGAGGGCTATGAGCCCGTGACCGTGAGTGAGCTGATCGGCAGACAATAGATAGAGCGTGAGATCCGATTTTGGATCTCACGCTCTCGTTTAAAGCGTTAAAATTCGGTCTGCAATGGCATCGGCGTCGCTTGCCTGATGCGTGACCAGAAGAGCAGACGCACCGCTTGCTTTGACGTGCTCGCGCAAGAGCGCGCCAAGGCTTGTGCGAAGCTCCTCGTCAAGCGCCGCAAACGGCTCGTCCAAAAGATACAAGTCTGCGTCAAAAAGCAGGGCGCGTGCCAGCGCAACACGGCTTTTCATGCCGCCCGACAATTCGTCGGGGTATTGCTCGGCGGCGTCAGCAAGCCCAACCTTTTGCAAAACGGTATCGATCTTTCCGTCACTTGCGCGCGGATCGTCCAGCACCGCACGTAAATTTTGGCGCACCGTCATCCACGGAAACAGACGCGGCTCTTGAAACACGTATGCGATTTTTTGATGCGTCGAGCGGATCACGCTTTCCTTGGTGGGCTTTTCCAGGCCTGCGACAAGACGCAAAAGCGTGGTCTTTCCGCAGCCGGACGCACCCATGATCGCTAAAATTTCCTTATCGTTCAAGGTAAAGGAAAAATTCTCAAAAACCGCTTTTTTGCCGTAAGAAAAGGATACGTTTGAAAATTCAAGCATGCTCATGCACCTCCTTTGAACGCCGCTTTGCGATTTTCTTTTCAAAAACGAAAGAGAAAATCGACTCAATAAGAAGGCTGAGCAGGATGACGACCAAGGTCCACGCAAACATATCCTCCGTCAGAAGATAGAGATTTGTGTCGCTGATTTGCAAGCCGATGGAATCGCGCGGTCTTACGATGATCTCTGCAGCGATTCCCGCCTTCCACGCAAGACCGATGGATGTACGGCACGCAGAAATAAAATACGGTTTAAGCGAGGGAAGCGTCAGCACACAGAGTCTGCGCCACATCGGTATTTTATAAACGGCTGCCATTTCTTTTAATTGCGGATCGATATTCCTCCAGCCTTGGTCAAGGTTGGTCCACACAACCGGGAGCACGATCATGCCGGTAATAAATGTGGGGACTCTTGCCGATCCGATAAAGAGCCACAAAAGGATAATAAAGGAAGCCACGGGCGTTGCCTTGATAACTGTCATCAAGGGCAGAAGCAGCTCGCGAAGAAACGAGAACTGCGCACTCAGAAACGACAGCACGCTTCCAAGCAGAACGGCAATCAGAATGCCGCGCAGTACATTCCAGAGCGAGTGCCCTGTTATCAAATAAAATTCCTTCGTTTGCAGCAGTTCAAAAAGCCTTGCGAAAACCGTCGGCGGATAGGGAAGCAAAAGCGGCTTTCCCACGGCTGCGGCCCCTGCCCACCATACGCCGATCCAAAAAAGAATGATCAGCGTATAGCGGAGAATTCTGTTCAGCGTCTTCATTCGGGAATATAATAGAAGTCATCCTTGGGGAGCTTTCCGCCGATCGAGGTGGCGTTGATTCCCTTGAGAACGTTGAGATAAACCTTCATAGCGTTCTTCATATCGTTGCCGTCCATATATTTGATATTACACTGCGGAATTGCTTTTTCTGCGACGTTTTGGTTTGCGAAAATGCCTGCTTCAACGATTTTCTTTGCGCAGTCCGTAGTATTGTTGTTTACGTAGTTCACGGATTTTTTGTATTCTTCAAGGAAGCTTGCAACGACCGTGGGGTATTTCTCAAGGAACTCAGTGCGCACGACGACGCAGCCCTGAACCAGCGATCCGGGGGCGTTGACCTTGTCCCATTCTTGGGTCAGATCCAATGCGTTTGTAACGGTAATATTGCCTTGCTTGGCACTGGCGATTGCCATTGTAACCATAGGCTCGGGAAGGACGACGATGTCAATGTCCTTGCTGACCGTCGTACCGTCCGTGTCCTTGCCGGTGGCAAACACGGTGCGCAATCTTGCGGGCTCTGCAAATTCTGTGGAGATGGTGATGTCGGTGCCGGGTGTGAGATTGTTTTTTTTGCAGAGATCGGTGAAGATGAAAGCAGGATTCTGCGCGGGAACGTACACGGTTTTTCCTTTAAGATCCTTGAACTCGTTAATTGTTGTACCTTCCTTGGTCAAAAGGTAAAGGCAGCCCATCGTGTTGATCGCAAGAATTTTAACGCCGCCGTTGGTTCTGTTGTATACGGTTGCCGCAGCATTCGTAGGGAGAGCGGCGATGTCCACGTCGCCGTTGATCAATGCCTTCGTAACCAAAGAAGCATCGGTCTGCACGGTGAATTCGTAGAGGTCGCTGTTCTTGTTGTCACTCATCATTTTTGCCATACCGAAGCCCGTGGTGCCGTTGAGGACGTAGACACGGATCTGATCGGGTGTTTCTTCCGAGGGCGAGCATGCAACAAGGCAGGAAAGCAGTGTGATGCAGATAAGAATGAGGGAAACGATTTTTTTCATGATGTAAATCCTTTCTTGTATGTGTATTTTGTGATTGCGATGTTATTGATATGCCGAGCGCAAGGTGTTTGCATTGCAGAGGGTGATCCTGCGACCGTTCTTTTGAATGTGCCCGTCGGCAACGAGGCGGTCAAACGCGCGGTAAAGAGAGGCGCGACCGACATCCAGAAGCTCCGAAAGTGCGGAAAGGGAAATCTCCAGAGAGATCTCCGACTTCTCAAAGGAGCAAAGGTAGAGTGCCAAGCGCCGCTCCGCGCTCCCTGCCGTCAGGTATTCGATTTTGCGGTTGAGATAGCACACGCGCCCTGATAAAAACGTAAGATAATTGTAGAGAAACGCGCGGTCATTTTCAAGCATTTCGCGCACCGCACGCTCGCTCATGAAGAAAACACGGCAGCTCTTGTCTGCCCGAATCATGCTGACGTAAGGCTCGTCGTTGAACAGATTGGCGACCCCGAACGCATCTCCCTCGCCAAGGTAGCGCAAAAGCGCGTTTTTGGACGGATCGCGTGTGGTAACGACGGCGCGCCCATGAAGGATCAGTCCTACCTTTTTTTCGTTTGAATCGGGTGAATGAATGACCTCGCCGTCAGCAAACACCGACACGCCGCATGCGTGCGTCTGCCAGATCGAGATTGCTTGCCTGCGGTCTACACCGCACAAAAAAGCATGTCCGAGAATACGGCTTATGTCTTGCTCGGAAAACACACGGACACCTCCTTTTGTACCATATGAGACAATTATAACACGTCGTTAAAGATTTGTCAATGGTTTTTTGTGAATTTTTTCGCACTTTTTAAAATTTGGAGAAATTTCATTCGATTTTCGAAAAAGCACTTTACAATTCGACGTTTTTATTGTATAATGATTTCCAGTATAATGCTAAGGAGGTTTTTTATATGACGCTGGTGATTCTTGCTGCTGGATTGGGTTCCCGTTACGGAGGTCTCAAACAGCTTGACCCCATGACCGAGTCGGGAAATTTCATCATTGATTTTTCTGTGTACGACGCAATCCGGGCAGGCTTTGACAAGGTCGTGTTCATTATCAAAGAAGAAAATTTGGAGCTGTTCCGCGAAACCATCGGTAACCGCATCGCGGAGAAGATCGAGGTTTCCTATGCGTTCCAGAAATCGGACGATCTGCCCGCAGGTTTTACCGTTCCCGAGGGAAGAGTGAAGCCGTGGGGAACGGGGCACGCGGTCTACTGTGTGCGCGACATCGTAAAGGAAAATTTTGCGGTGATCAATGCGGACGATTTCTACGGCAGAGATACGTTTTTGCAGCTTGCAAAGCACTTGAGGAATGCCGATAAAACAAACGGCGTGGCACATCACTGCATGGTGGGCTTTGCGCTTGGTAATACCCTCACCGAAAACGGTACCGTTTCGCGCGGTCAGTGCGAGGTTTCCGAGAACGGAATGCTTGTCAGCGTGACCGAGCGCACGAAGATCATAAAAAAGGAAGATTGCGCCGCATATCTCTCGGACGACGGTGAAACGTGGGTCGATATCCCGTTCGATACCATCGTTTCGATGAACTGCTGGGGCTTTACTCCCGATATCTTCGATCGCTTGGAGAGCGACTTTGCAGCGTTTCTCAAGAATCTTGGCAACAATCCGCACAAGGCAGAGTATTATCTGCCCAGTGCCGTCGACGAGCAGCAAAAGAGCGGCGCGTGCGACGTTGCCGTTTATCCCACGACTTCGCTATGGCAGGGCGTGACCTATCCCGAGGATAAGGCGCGCGTCAAGGCGGCGATCGCGGATATGATCCGCGCAGGCGAGTATCCCACCTCTCTTTGGAACTGAACACATTGAAAGGAAGAAACCTACATGTCTATTTTGATCACGGGCGGAGCCGGCTTTATCGGCTCTCATGCCGCCGTAGAATTTCTGAACGCCGGCTACGATATCGTTGTCGTCGATAACTACTGCAACAGCTCGCCCAAGGCACTTGATCGTATCAAGGAGATCACGGGTAAGGAGTTTCGCGCATATGAAGTCGATCTGTGCGATAAGGACACCTTGGAAAAGGTGTTCGTCGAGAATCCCGACATTGATTCCGCCATTCATTTCGCAGGACTCAAGGCAGTCGGCGAATCGGTCGCAAAGCCTCGCTTGTATTACTACAACAACCTTGTCAGCACTCTCAATCTCGTGGAGCTGATGGGCAAATACAACGCAAAGAAGATCGTGTTCAGCTCCTCCGCAACCGTATACGGTATGCCCAAGACCGTGCCGATCCGCGAGGATTTTCCGTTGTCCACGACCAATCCCTACGGAGAAACCAAGCTCATGATCGAGCGGATCCTCAAGGACGTATGGGTGTCGGATAACGAGTGGAGCGTGTCTGTCCTTCGCTATTTCAACCCCATCGGTGCGCACAAGAGCGGTCTGATCGGCGAGAACCCCAAGGGAATTCCGAACAACCTGCTTCCGTATGTGGCAAAGGTTGCGGCGGGTCAGCTGCCGTATCTTTCGGTGTTCGGCGACGACTATCCCACGCCCGACGGAACGGGCGTGCGCGACTATATCCACGTCGTTGACCTCGCAAAGGCGCACCTGAAGGCACTGGAAAGAGCCGAGAAGGTGCAGGGGGTTGAGTATTTCAACATCGGTACGGGCACGGGATATTCGGTGCTTGATATCGTCAAGGCATATGAAAAAGCGACGGGATTGACCGTAAACTACAAGATCACGGCGCGTCGCCCCGGTGACATCGCAACCTGCTATGCAGACCCCGCGAAGGCATCTGAGATGCTGGGCTGGCGTGCGGAAAACAATATTGACGATATGTGTCGCGACCTTGCAAACTGGATGAAAAAGAACCCCAACGGCTATGAAGGAAAATAAAGATGATCACCAAGCAGTTCTTCGGTAAGCTCACGGACGGTCGCGAGGTGTACAGCTATAACATGGCAAACGACGCAGGCATGAGCGTGCGCATCTCCGAGTACGGCAGTGCGATCATGGAGCTGCGCGTGCCCGACCGCGACGGCAGAATCGCCGATATCGTGGCAGGATATGATGCAGTAGGCGACTACGAAAAGAATCCGGGATATCTCGGTGCACTTGTCGGACGCGTTGGCAATCGCATCAATCAGGGCGTGTTTACGCTGGACGGCGTTACGTATCAGCTCTATCAGAACAACAACGGCAACTCTCTGCACGGTGGTAAGGTCGGCTTTTCCCGCAAGATCTGGAGTGCAGAGCCCATTGACGGCGAGGATCCCAAGCTGATCCTGACCCTGATCTCTCCCGATGGTGACGAGAACTATCCCGGAACGCTGACCGTTACGGTGACCTACACGCTTCTCAAGAAGGGCGCGCTTTCGATCCGCTATGAGGCAGTGACCGACAAAAAGACCATTCTCAACCTGACCAACCACGCATATTTCAACCTTGGCGGCTATGCCTCGGGTAAGATCTTCGACCACGTCTTGAAGATGGATTGCGACACTTACATTCCCACCAACGAAACGCTGATCCCCACGGGCGAGATCCGTCCCGTTGACGGCACGCCCTTCGATTTCCGCGAGGGCAAGACCATCGGCCGCGACTTTGATATCGAGAACAACGAGGATATGAAGATCGCAGGCGGCTACGACCATTGCTTCTGCTTCACGGGCGGTGAAACCGAGGAACCGATTCTGCGTGTAGAGGCGTACGAGCCGAATAGCGGCCGCGTAATGCAGGTCTACACCAACCAGCCCGCGATCCAGTTCTACTCGGGCAACTTTATGTATCAGCTCGAGTCGCCTCTCAAGGGTGGGTATCCCGCAAGCGTGCAGTCTGCATTCTGCCTGGAAACCCAGAAGATGCCCGACTCGATCAACCACCCCAACTTCACCGATACCGTTCTCAATCCCGGTGAAAAATACGATTATACCACTATTTTCCGTTTCTCGACGAAATAATCTTCAAAAGCCCTCGGTCAATGCGATCGAGGGCTTTTACATATTTTTGGATATGGCTTCATAAGATGTTCCGAGGTGATGAACATGAAAAAAAGCTTGATCCGCTTGGCGGTAATTCTTCTGACCGCCATTTTGTTGCAGAGCATGATTTGCATAAGCGCGCTTGCCGCAGGGGTGCCCATCAGCGAAACGGCTCCCGCCACTGAGTTCGGCGTGGAGGATGGCTCGCTAAAGCTGGATTGCAAGAGTGCGATCTTGATGGAAGCCACCACAGGAGCGGTGCTTTACACGCAGAACGCTGACGAGGCGCTGCCGCCCGCATCGGTGACCAAGATCATGACGCTCTTGCTTGTGATGGAGGAGATCGACAGCGGCAGGATCCGCCTTGACGAAACGGTGAGCGTGTCGGCGAATGCGGCATCCATGGGGGGCTCGCAGGTCTATCTGAAGGAAGGCGAGCAGATGACGGTAGAGGATCTGCTCAAAAGCGTTGTGATTGCATCGGCAAATGACGCCGCCGTGGCGCTTGCCGAGCGCGTGGCGGGAAGCGTGAGCGTGTTCGTTGACAAAATGAACGCCAAGGCAAAGCTGCTTGGCATGCAATCCACGACCTTTGAAAACGTCACGGGGCTTGACGACACGGCAGAAAATCACTTGACCTCGGCGCGCGATATTGCCTTGATGTCGCAGGTGCTTCTTAAGCACCCCACGATCCTGCAATACAGCTCGATCTGGATGGATACGATCCGCGACGGCGCGTTCGGATTGACCAACACGAACCGTTTGGTGCGCTTTTACCGTGGCTGTACGGGGCTCAAAACCGGCTCGACCTCCAAGGCGGGCTTTTGTGTCAGCGTGACGGCGGAGCGTGACGGCTTTTCCTTGATCTGTGTGATCATGGGGGCGGAATCGGGTGACTCCCGCAATGCCGCCGCGTCGACGCTCCTTGATTGGGGCTTTGCCAATTACGGGCTTTATACGGCGAAAAAGGGGAGCCTTGCGCCCGTCCCCGTCACGGGTGGCTCGCTTGACGCGTGCGGCGCGGAATACGAGGCGTTTGCAAAGGTGCTTCCGCGGGAATCGGCATCCTCGGTTACAGCCAAGGTCACGCTTCCCGAAAGCTTGTCAGCACCTGTGAAGCGCGGAGAGGTGATCGGTAAGGTGGAGTACCGTCTGGACGGACGCGTGATCGGAAGCGTGCCGATCCGTGCCGTTGAGAGTGTGACCAAGATCAATTTCTTTGAGATTTTCGGGCGGATGTTGGCAAAATTTCTCTTGATATGACATTAAAACATTCAAAAAATATGCAAATCGTGTTTTTTTGCAGTTTTTCCGTTTTTTTTGTAAAAAGACTTGTAATTACGGGACGGATGTTGTATAATACAAAATGTTGTGAATCTGTTTTCAAAGGATGGTCAAAGCCCCATGTCAATCAAACTGAACGATAAGTACGTCAGATCGTTTATCAACGTACACGAATACGCGCAAATGCAGGCACAGGTGTCTCTTGCCGACAAAATGCTCCGCGAAAAGAGCGGTCCCGGAAACGCTTTCCTCGGTTGGGTCGATCTGCCCGATGCATACGACAAGGAAGAGTTTGCACGTATCAAAAAATGCGCCGCAAAGATCCAAAAATCCTGCGATATCCTTGTTGTCATCGGTATCGGAGGCTCCTATCTCGGCGCGCGTGCTGTGATCGAGTATCTCAAGTCCCCCCTGTATAACAATCTCAAAAAGGATACGCCCGACATTTATTTTGCAGGCAACAGCATCAGCTCGGATTCCTTGAATGAGGTGCTCGCTCTTTGCGAGGGACGCGACGTTTGCGTAAACGTGATCTCCAAATCGGGCACGACCACCGAGCCCGCCGTTGCTTTCCGTGTGTTCCGCACGATGCTGGAGGAGAAATACGGCAATGATGGCGCACGCGAAAGAATCTTCGTAACCACCGACCGCGCGCGCGGAACGCTCAAGCAGTTTTCCACCGATGCAGGTTACGAAACCTTTGTCGTGCCGGACGACGTCGGAGGACGCTTCTCGGTGCTGACCGCTGTGGGATTGCTTCCCATTGCCGTGGCAGGCATCGATATTGACGCGCTGATGCAGGGCGCGGCTTCCGCAAGCCATACATACATGGATGCGGACATCGAAAAGAACGATTGCTATCGCTATGCCGCGATCCGCAACATCCTTTACCGCAAAGGGAAGGTGATCGAGGTCATGGCAAGCTACGAGCCCTTTACCGCTATGCTCAGCGAGTGGTGGAAGCAGCTGTACGGCGAGAGCGAGGGCAAGGATCAGCGCGGCATTTTCCCCGCGTCGGTCATTTTCTCCACCGATCTGCATTCTCTCGGACAGTTCGTGCAGGACGGCAGCCGCAATATGTTTGAAACCGTGATCGAGATCGTTGATACGGGCGCTTCCTTTGAGATCCCGAACGATCCCGCCAATATCGACGGACTCAACTTCCTCTCGGGAATGGACCTCAACGCCGTTAAGAAAAAGGCAATGCAGGGAACGATCCTTGCGCACGTTGACGGCGGTGTTCCGAACCTCTTACTCGAGGTCAGCGAAAGAAACGCGTTCGTGCTCGGTGAACTGATCTATTTCTTCGAGCTCGCCTGCGCGATCTCAGGCTACATTCTCGCGGTCAATCCCTTCGATCAACCCGGTGTGGAATCCTACAAAAAGAATATGTTTGCACTCCTTGGCAAGCCCGGCTACGAGGATCTGCGTGCCTCTCTTGAGGAGCGACTTGACGGCTGATCCCGCTTTTCAAAAAAAGTAACGAAAATATCCAAAAAAAGGCTTGACTTTGCTTTTGGAATTTGTTATAATGTATACACGGGAACAATTATTCGTTTCCAGTCGGAATTTGGAGGATAAACACTATGTTAAAACTGATTATCGGCGTAAAAGGCACCGGAAAAACCAAGACCCTGATCAATCTGGTCAATGGCGCTCTCGAAGTTACCAAGGGCGACGTTGTGTGCATTGAAAAGGGAACTCAGCTCAGATACGATATTAAGCCTGCGGCTCGTCTTGTGAACGCAGATGAATATATGATTACCGACGCGCAGTCCCTCTATGGCTTCATCGCAGGTATTCTTGCAAGCAACCACGACGTTACCGATCTGTTTGTCGACGGTACGCTCCGCATCTGCCAGAGAGATATGGCAGCATTTGATAAGCTGCTGGGCGAGCTTGATAAGCTCTTGGAAAAGATCGACATCAATCTGATCATGACTGTTTCCATGGCTGCCGAGGACGCATCCGAAACCGTTAAAAAGTATATCTGATAAAATCCCCCGAGCAATCGGGAATGCCGCAGTTCTGCGCGTGCTTTTGCAGAACTGCGGCAATTTTCATAAAATGGAGGAGATTCGGCTGACATGATACTGATTATTGCTGAAAAGCCAAGCCTTGCCCGTAATATTGCAGCCGCGATCGGCACCATGCAAAAAAGGAACGGGTATTTGGAGGGAGAGGGATACCTTGTGACTTGGGCGTTCGGACATCTGTTTTCACTGTGCGATATCGAAACCTATTCGCCGCAGGAGAACGGCTCAACGCGCTGGACGATGAACAATCTTCCGTGCTTTCCCGAAAAATTTCAATTTGAGCTGCGACGCGGGAGCGACAAAAAGGTCGATAGCGGCGTAGTACGCCAGTTTGAGGTGATCCGCGCGCTTTGCAACCGCCCCGACGTCGATACCGTCGTCAATGCTGGGGACGCCGACCGCGAGGGTGAGATTATCGTGCGTTTGTGCGTAGAGCACGCGTTGCAATCCCCAAAATCCCTCAAGCGTCTGTGGCTGCCCGACCAGACCGCGCAAACGGTCATGAAAGCATTGACCGAAATGAAGGACGAGGCGGAATACGACCGTTTGGCGTCCGAGGGGCTGGCGCGCACCTATATCGATTGGCTCTACGGCGTGAATCTGACGCGTTACGCAACGCTTAAAACAGGGACGCTGTTGCGCGTCGGGCGCGTGATCGTGCCGATCGTCAAGGCGATCTACGACCGCGATCTGTCGATCCGCAATTTCGTGCCGGGGAAATACTTCGCTCTGGTCAGCAAGGAAGCGACCAACGGCGAGATTGTGGAGTTGACCTCCAAAAACAAATTTGAGCAGGAGCAGTACGCAGATGCCGTTCGTATGTGCGAACTTTACAATCGCACGGGAGCGATCGTTACGAGTGTAAAAAACAAAAGGGACACGCTGTTTGCGGGCAAGCTCTATTCGCTCTCCAAGCTACAGAACGCTCTGAGCAAAAAATATAAAATGTCCATGCAGGAAAGCCTTGATATCGTGCAGGGGCTTTACGAAAAGGGCTATTTGACCTACCCCCGTACCAATTCCGAGTATCTTGCCACGGCAGAAAAGGACAAGATCCGCCAGATCCTGAGCAACTGCGCAAAGCTTGGGTATCCCGTCAAATTCAAGGATAGCAAAACCATTTTTGACGACAGCAAGATCGAATCCCACTCCGCACTCACTCCGACCTACAAGATCCCGAACAAAAGTCAACTGACCGAGCGCGAGATGCAGGTCTATTCCACGGTGTTCCGTCGCTTTGTGGCGGTATTCTGCGCCGAGGATTGCGTGGTGAGCAAGAGCGAGATCACGATCGCCGTGGGCGAGCTTGAAACCTTTACGCTCAAGGGCATGGTGATCCTTGAAAAGGGCTGGACGAAATACGACGATTACAACCAAAAGGACAAGGTCCTACCCGCCCTGAATAAAGGTGACGTGCTCAACATCGACTTCAAGCCCACCGAAAAAGAGACCTCGCCGCCAAAGCATTATACGGTGGAAACGCTCAATAACTATCTCAAAAACCCCTTTAAGGACGAGAAAAAAGCCGCGAAAGAGGCGGCAGAGGCAGAGGAGGGCGTTGATTCGGACGACACCGAGGACTATCGCGCGATCTTTGAGGGGCTTGAGCTTGGCACCGAGGCGACGCGAACGGGCATTATCGATAACGCGCGAAAGAGCGGTTATATCGACTTGAAAAAGGATGTGTACACCATTCTGCCGGGCGGAGAGTTTTTGATCGAGGCGCTCCTGCAAATGCAGATCACGATGGATAAATACAAGACCTCGCAGCTCGGACAGGCACTCAAAAAGGTGTATAAGGGAACGATGACGGTCGAGGAAAGCGTCAAGCTTGCCGAGGGCGAGATTCGCGAGGTGTTTGATAAAAAAGCCGATACCAACCTCTCGCTTGACAGCGAAACGGGCTTTTTCGGCGACGTTGTGGCGACCTGTCCGCTCTGCGGCAAGGAGATGAAGCGCTTCCGCAGCTTTTACGGCTGCACGGGATATAAGGACGGCTGTAAATTCTCGGTCAACACCGCGATCTGCGGGCGCGCGATCTCGGTCGCAAACCTCAAGCTTCTGACCGAAACGGGAAGGACGGCTGTGATCCAAGGCTTTACCTCGGCGCGCACGAAAAAGAGCTTCGATGCTGCGCTCAAGCTGGAAAACGGCAGAGCAGTGTTCGATTTTGAAGCACGTGCACCGCGAACCGGCGGCGGAGTACCGCAAAAGGAGCTTCCGATCTGGGATGGTGAGGGTGCACCACCACCCGACGATCCGCCTCCGGGATATTAAAAAGAAAAGCGAGAAAAATTCTCGCTTTTCTTTTTCTATCTATTGCTCAAATTATCTCAAGTTGGGGTTGTTGAGGGTGCTTCCGGGGTTCTTTGCGCGCTCTTCCTCGGTCTTGTAGCCGGGATGCTTGCCGGGAAGTCCAATCTTCTCACGCAACTCGATCAGCTTCATCATCTGGTCGGCGGGGATCTCCTCGATCTTGCCAAGCTCCATCGCCATCTTCATGATCTTTGCGTTGAACTCAACCTCTTCCATGGTGAACATTGCACGGGTCAGCGTGTTGCCAACCGTCAGCGCACCGTGGTTCTTGAGCATGAATGCGTCGTGCTCCTGAATGTAGGGCATAAGAGAATCGGGAATCTCCATCGTGGAGGGCGTGCCGTATTCGCAGGTGGGAATGTCACCGATGGTCAGCACTGCCTCGGGGAGGATGTAACGATCCATGGGGATGCCTGCCACCGTGAACGCGGTAGCAACGGGAGGATGTGCATGCACGACCGCGTTGCAGTCGGGACGCTCGCGGTAGACGCGCAGGTGCATCTTGATCTCGGAGGACGGATTGAGCGCGCCCTCGATCTTGTTGCCCTCGGCGTCGATCTTGATGATCATTTCGGGCGTGAGAGCTCCCTTGGAAACGCCCGTGGGGGTGCAGTAGTATTCGTTTTCGCTGACCTTAACGGAAATGTTGCCGTCGTTCGCCGCAACGAAGCCCTGCGCATACAAACGGTGACCAACGTCACAGATCTCTTGCTTGATTTGTTCAACAGTCATGTTCAAATTCTCCTGTGTCTTTCAAAAATTATTGAAGCAATTTTCTTCGATTACCATTATACACCAAACGCGTGCGTTTGTCAAGAAAAAACGGGAAGGAAATTAAATTAAATATGTCGCAAAAAAGAATGAAATGCCGACACAAACGGGAATTTCGCAGTTGGCGAATATACCCACGCCATTCGCCTGATAAGCGAGCTTGCCGATCTTCGGGCGGGGTATGCGAACCCATAACTACCCCCTTAGGAGTTTCCATAGGTGTTCGCGCCTATCTGCGTATGGGCTATTTTCTTGCAAAACAAGCGTAAAATCCACCGGAAGGGCAGATTTTACGCTTGATAGGTTGTGTGTTCGTTAGTGGTTTTTGTAGCGGTTTGTAGTGTGCGGGTGTACAAGGGGGGGACAAAATCAATTCCAAGAGCAGTTTATTGAAATGATTGCGGTAGACATACCAACGATTTGAATGTCAAATTTTAAACTTGTTTCAACCTTTGTTGAAGCATTGTGTATGCGGAAACTGAATTGCCAACCGCCGTCCATATACAATTCAAGTGTGTTTGTGCTATTAGGCTTAAAATCCAAGCTAACAATTCTTGTAGGCAAACAAGCCAATGGAACTTCAATTTTGGGCTTGGTTGTTTTACTTGGCTGATTGAGTTTTCCGTGCAAGTTGTACGTTTGTATTTGTGTTATACGCTTTGTATCAATGCTAATCACCTTGTAAAAATCAAACTCGCCAAGCAAGTATTCAACCATTCTTTTTGGAACTTCGGGATTTGTAGTACAATTTCTTAAAATCTCCGCCTTGAATGCTTCTAATAACGGAACATAGATATCATTATCCTTTGAAGGCAATTCGCTCCATTTCTTGCCTTCCTTCTTCTGCTCCGCCAAGTAATCAAAAATCGGTTTAATACCCGACCAATACTCATCCGAACAAGGTATACTATACCACTTTTGACCGAAATCCAATGCTTTGGCAAGACGGCTATGTTTCACGGCAAAATGATTGTGCTTGATACTCAATCCAATTTCCCATTGAACATCCTTGCGAGTGATTACAATATCTCTTACATCGCCTTCTTTACCTTCCTTATCGGTTTGAAGCGTAAGTACAACCAAATCCTCGCCTTCCTCTAAAATCATTGGCTCCATATCAAAAATTGTAAATACAGCTGCTTTTGCACTTTCTGTCATTGTTTCTTGCAACTCGGTTGGCATAGAATCCCAAGCGTTTTTGTTGGCTTGTAAAGCACTGTTTATTTGTACGATAACGGGACGGATTTTCTTTATTTCGCAAGCCAAAGTCATAGCACAAATATATTCGTATGCACGTCCTTGATTATTGCTTTGGTTGCTCATAGTTAACCCTCCACTTGTTCCAAAGCCGACTTAATAGCTATTGCCACCTCATAAGCGAGATTGACGGGAACTGCATTTCCTATCATTTTGTATGCGTCATCAGTATAACTGTATATGAATTTGAAATTATCGGGGAAGCCTTGAACTCTTGCTATTTCCCTTATCGTCATTCTGCGGTACAAATGTTCGTACCCTTTGACAAACTCCCTTTTGTTATGAGAGATAAACTTCATTTTGGGTGCTTGAGGGTGAATTTGGCATTGACGCCCTGATGCCTGAACAGTAAATGCTTGTTCATCCCAAGATTTAACTCGGTTTCTGCTCATAAAAATCGGAGAATAAGAGCCTGTAAAATATTCGTTGTTATTAACCGCCAAGGGATTATGGTTATTCTTTTCACCTGAGGGAACAGCGGTAAATTGCAAATCCCAAATAATATCTCGCAGAGTTATCTTTTTTGCATTATCTTTCGTTGAGCCTTCGGGAAACTTGAAATCAATGCCTAAATCACTTCTGAAACCAATATAAAATACTCTTTTTCTTTCCTGTGCTACACCGTAGTCTTTGGCATTAACTAAAGTAACCGATACGTCATATCCGCACTCTTTGAACATAAGAATAATATTTTGTACGGCTTCTGAATGTCTGTTGGCTAACATTCCGCTTACATTTTCCGCAAGGAAGAATTTTGGGCGTTTGCTTTTTAATATTCTTATGTAATCGTAAAAAAGTTGTCCTCTTGAATCTTCAATGCCTCGCAAAGAGCCCGCCTCCGACCACGATTGACACGGAGGACCGCCGATAATCCCATCTATTTCGTCAGGGAAATCGGTTTCTTGTATCTTTCTTATATCGCCTTCTATAAGCCTTGTGGTCGGGTGATTGGCTTTGTAAGTTTCCCATATAGTAGGATCATATTCATTCGCAACGGGAATTTCAAATCCCGCACGCTCAAAGCCTAAATCAAGACCACCACAACCGCTAAATAAACTAATCAGTTTCATTTAAGACCTCGTATCTCATAAAAATCGAAAATCGTTTAATTTATTATAGCACAAAACTATGAATAAATCAAGTTGTTTTGTAGGATATAACTTTCCCAAAAACACAATTTTAGGGAACAGGATAAGCGTAGGGTACAAATAGCCGTTACAGACGGAATTTTGCCCACCTACTATGCGTTTCGCGAAGTGGGATACCCGCCTTGCGAAAACGAAAAAAGGTAGCCGTTTTGACTACCTTTCAAGAGTGGCACCCGCAACGGGAATCGAACCCATAACTACCCCTTAGGAGGGGGCTATTATATCCATTTAACTATGCAGGCATATTCAATTTCACGATTGCTATTATAGCACAAGTTTGCCAAAAAAACAAGTCTTTTTTGAAAAACATTGAAAAAGCTCTTGCAATCCGGTCAAAAATATGATATCATATATCTGTATAAAAAGATATTTCCACATGTGGGAATGTCGGGATATGGAGGATAAACCTATGGCAGAAATTTCTGTTCAGTTCAGCAACAAGCTCAATGGCTACGACAAGGTTGAGGTTAGCGAATATGTCAAGCAGGCTGAAACCAAGCTGCAGGAGAAATCCATTGCACTGGCACATGCTCAGCAGCAGATCGAGGAATTGGAGGCGCGCCTTGCGAAGATCACCAGCGCAGATTCCACGGTTGAAGAAAAGGTCGAGCTGTACGACAAGCTCATGAAGAAGATGGACGGCGACTACACCCGTCTGCTTGCCCCCGCCGTTGCAAAGGCAAAGGCGATTGAAGCGCAGGCAGAGAAGGAATATGCGATCCGCATGGATCAGGCGCGCTATGCCGCAGAGGGCATTTACGTAGAAACCGCCGACCGCATTGCCGGCGTGGTTGATGCCAACATGGAAAAGCTTTACAACAAGATCAATGAGCTGATCTATTCCAAGTCCGCCGCAGGCCGTCTTGCCGCGTTCGGCAAGGGCTGTAAGGTCGTTGCGATCAAGGTCAAGGCAGCACCCGTCAAGGCGGTAAAGAAGGTAAAGGCTTCTGCTTTGAAGCGCAAGGAAAAGAAGGCGGCTAAAAAGGCGGCTAAGGTTACCGCCGTCGAGGCAGCAGAATAATTTCGGAGGGACAACGACCCGTATGAACATCGGTGAAAGAATCCGTGAGCTGAGAATCTCCAAGCTGATGACGCAGTCCGAGCTTGCAGGCGATCACATCACGAGAAATATGCTCAGCTGCATTGAAAACGGGTCCGCGAATCCCTCGCTTTCCACGATTTTGTATATTGCGGGTCGCCTGAACGTTCCCGCAGGCTTTCTCCTGGCTGAGGAGGGCGACGAAATCGTTTACCGAAAGATCAGTAATCTTTCCAACATCAAAAGAGCATATACAGCCGGAGATTGGCGGGGGTGTCGTAACCTCTGCTTCTCCGGTTGCCCCGAGCCGGATGATGAAATCGGTTTACTGTTGGCAAGCTGTGATGCGGGTATCGCCGCGGAGGAGTTCTGGAACGGTAAGCTGCGTTCCTCATGCCGCTTTTTTGATGAAGCCTTGAGCTACGCAGAAAAAACGATCTATCCCACCGATGACGTAGAGGCAACGGCGCGCGTTTATTTCCGCTATATGGAGCGGATCTCGCACACGCTTTATTCGGATATGCTGGACGAGGAAAAGCCGCTGACGCTCTGTGCCGCCTCGCCGCTCGTGGCGTACCTGAACGCTTTGGATGCGTTAGATTGCGGAGATTTGGCACGGGCAGAGGTGTTTTTGACGCTTGCCGACGCGGAATCCTTTGAGCACACGCACGTTCGGGCACGCTTGATGATGGCGGAGGGGGATTACCGCGGTGCTGAAAAGCTGCTTTTACAGCTTTTAAAGGCAGCGAAGCCGCTCAAGCCCGTATCTCTTTACGCGGTGCTTTGCGAGATGGAGAATTGCTGTCGGGAAAACGAGGATTTCAAGGGCGCGTATACTTACGCAAACGAAAAGGTGGCTCTGTTGGAGCAGCTCCTAAAAGAGGTATAAATCCATGTGTATCATAGCTTTATACCTCTTTTGTAGTGTTTTTGTGCGAAAAACTATTGCAATATCCGCCTTACAATGATATAATGAAGCTAAACCCACATCAAAGGAGAGGAAATATGAAGTTTTTGCTCTTTGCCGATTGGCATCATCAGCCGGGGCTCTTTCCCGGGAGAACACTTGAGGATCTGCACCTGATCCAGCGCCGCGCCGAGGAAGAAAATTGCGATTTTATCATTCACGCAGGCGATTTTTGCCACGGGCCGACCACGGTCGCGCATTACGTTAAAGAATACAACAATTTTCACATTCCTTCCTACCATTGCCTCGGAAATCACGATGCCGATCACTCTACCTATGAGGAGGCGATCGCAGTCTACAAAATGCCGAACGACTATTATTATTTCGATTGCAACGGCTGTCGCATGATCGTGCTCAATACCAACTATTTCTACGTGAACGGTGAGTATATCCACTATTCCAAGGGTAATTATTTCGCTAACGGCGCATATCGTGATTATATGCCGCCCGCACAGCTTGATTGGCTTCGCGAAACCATCGCGTCCTCGCCCTATCCGTGTATAACGATCAGCCACGCTTCCTTCGGGCGCGACGCAGACGGCGTAAAGAACCAGATGGAGGTGCGCAAGATCTTCAATGAGGCAAACGCGCGCAAGCCGCACAGCGTGGTCATGGCGATCAACGGGCACCAGCACCGCGACAATATCCGCGTTCTTGACGGTATCTGCTATTTCGATTGCAACAGCGCGGCGTTTGACTGGGTCGAGGTGCCTCACGATCTTTTTCCGAAGGAAGAAACCGACCGCGTGCATTTCATGCGCAACTCGATCATCTACAACGATCCGCTCTACGCGGTCGTGACCGTAGAGGGCAGTGCCATCGATATCAAGGGCACGGAAACCACCTTCTATCGCGGCGTGACGCGCGAGATGGCAAAGGGGAATTCTGTTTACGATCCCATGGGAATGCCGTGCGAGCCGATCATTCGTTCGGCAACATTCACACTATGACGGGGAGACTATTCACAGCCGCTCCAAGGTGGGCGTGACAAGCGAAATTACCGCACCCAAAACGCTTTTTTCGCTGCGCAAATAAAAAAGTATAAAAGCATCGGTATGGCTGGGTGCCGCCGATGCTTTTTTCATAAAATTATATAAGAATAATTTTATAAAAGTATTGACAAATACGAATGTTTGCTGTATAATTGTATACAATCATCAAGAAAGGAAGGAATCCTCTTATGTTGGAAATTTCTTCAAAAACAAATTTGCTTGAACAAAGCACATATAAATACTCCTTGCAGGACGTCGCAGAGCCGAACCTCTACCGCGAGGTTTACCCCTATACCGATGTGCCGCGCATTCCGTTCAACCACCGCCGCGTGCCGATCGGCATGCCGCAAGATATCTGGATCACAGATACCTCCTTCCGCGACGGTCAGCAGTCTGTCGAGCCCTATTCGGTCAAGCAGATCGTGGATTTGTATAAGCTTCTCTCGCGTTTGAGCGGTCCGTTCGGCATCATTCGCCAGACCGAGTTCTTTGTGTACAGCCAGAAGGACAGAGAAGCGTTGCAGAAATGTCAGGAGCTTGGACTGAAATTTCCGGAGATCACCACGTGGATCCGCGCCAGCCGCGAGGATTTCAAGCTTGTGCGTGACCTAGGCATCCGCGAAACGGGAATCCTCGTGTCCTGCAGCGACTATCATATTTTCAAAAAGATGAAGATGACCCGTAAGGAGTGCATGGAGTACTACCTCAAAACCGTGGCAGACGCGTTTGAGGCGGGCGTTATGCCCAGATGCCATCTGGAGGACATTACCCGTGCCGACTTTTACGGCTTTGTCGTGCCCTTCGTCAACGAGCTGATGAAGATGTCGCGCGACGCGGGCATACCCGTGCGTATCCGCGCGTGTGACACGATGGGCTACGGTATTCCGTATCCCGAGGTTGCGATCCCGCGAAGCGTTCCGGGCATCATCTACGGCTTACAGCACTACTCCGAGGTGCCCAGCGAAATGCTGGAGTGGCACGGTCACAACGATTTTTACAAGTCCGTCACCAACGCCACCACCGCATGGCTCTACGGTGCCAGCGGCGTCAACTGCTCGTTGCTCGGCATTGGCGAGCGCACGGGTAACGTTCCGCTTGAGGCAATGGTCTTTGAGTATGCGTCCCTGCGCGGCTCGTTTGACGGTATGGATCCCACGGTGATCACCGAGATCGCAGACTATTTCACGCACGAGATCGGCTACCAGATTCCGCCCATGACGCCGTTTGTCGGCAGAAGCTTTAACGTCACTCGCGCGGGTATTCACGCCGACGGGCTTCTCAAGGACGAGGAGATCTATAATATCTTCGACACCAAAAAGATCCTCAACCGCAGTGCAACGGTCATGCTCGGAAAGGCATCGGGACTGGCGGGAATTGCATACTGGATCAACGAAAACTACCGTTTGAACGCTACCGAAGCGGTCGACAAGAAGGATCCTTTGGTGATCGCGCTGAAGGAATGGATCGACGCCGAATACGAGGGCGGCAGACAGACCACGCTGTCCACGCACGAGCTTGAAGAGAAGATCGAAGAGCTCTCTGGCAAGCGTTTCAGAAAGCTTTAAGGAGGAAAAACAATGTTGGAGCACAAGACAATTTCTCTTGCCGAACAGGTGTTCGAGCGACTTGAAAGCGATATTCTGACGGGTGTTTATCAGCGCGGTGACGTCTTGACCGAGATGAAGCTGGTCAGCGATCTCGGTGTCAGCCGCACGCCCGTGCGCGAGGCTCTGCGCCGATTGGAGCAGGAGCACATTATTGAAATCACCACCAAGGGAATCCTGATTCTCGGTGTTACCGAGCAGGATCTGACCGATATTTTTGCGATCCGCATGAAGATCGAGGGAATGGCGTCCTATGCCGCCACCAAGCGCATCACGCCCGAGGAGCTTGCCGAGCTGCGCGAAACCCTGGAGCTGCAGGAGTTTTACGTAACCAAGAAGGATCCCGATAAGATCAAAATGATGGACAGTAAGTTCCATCAGCTGATCTATCACTTCTGCGGCAGCACCGTTTTGTACGACACCCTGATGCCGCTTCACAAAAAGGTACAGAAGTACCGCCGTGCGTCGGTGGAAAACAACAGCCGTGCACAGCAGTCGGCGCGTGAGCACCGCGCGATCTTTGAGGCGATTGCGTCCGGGAATGCCGAGCTTGCCGAGCAGTATACCAACGAGCATATCGTAAACGCAAACAATCATATTCTGAACAAGTAACGAGGTATCTTCAAATGGGACTTACCATTGCACAAAAAATCATCAAGGCGCATCTGCTCTCGGGCGATATGACACCGGGGAGCGAGATCGCTTTGCGTATTGACCAGACATTAACGCAGGACGCCACGGGTACGATGGCGTATCTGGAGTTTGAATCGATGGGCATCGATCGCGTTCGCACCGATCGAAGCGTAGCATACATCGATCACAACACGCTTCAATCGGGCTTTGAGAACGCTGATGACCATCAGTTCATTCAGTCCATCGCAAAGAAGCACGGCATTTATTTCTCCCGTCCCGGTAACGGCATCTGCCATCAGGTACATCTGGAGCGGTTCGGTATTCCGGGCAAGACCCTGATCGGCTCTGACAGCCACACGCCCACGGGCGGCGGCATCGGTATGCTCGCGTTTGGTGCGGGCGGACTTGACGTCGCGGTTGCCATGGGCGGCGGCGCATATTACATCACGATGCCCAAGATGATCAAGGTCAATCTCACTGGCAAGCTCCGTCCTTTCGTGACCGCAAAGGATGTCAGCCTTGAAATTTTGCGTATTCTCTCCGTCAAGGGCGGCGTCGGCTACATCGTTGAGTGGGGGGGCGAGGGCATCAAGACCTTGTCTGTGCCCGAGCGTGCAACCATTACGAACATGGGAACCGAGCTGGGAGCGACCACCTCGATCTTCCCGTCGGACGAGATCACGCGCGCATTCCTCAAGGCAGAGGGCAGAGAATCGGATTACGTGCCGCTCGAGAGTGACGCAGACGCGGTATACGACCGTGTGATCGACATCGACCTCTCCGCGCTCAAGCCCTTGATCGCGTGCCCCCATATGCCCGATAACGTCGTGGCGGTGGATACGCTCAAGGGAACGAAGGTTAATCAGGTCTGCATCGGCTCCTGCACCAACTCTTCGCTTTTGGATATGCTCAAGGTTGCGGCACTCCTCAAGGGTAAGACCATCGATCCCTCCGTCAGCCTCTCGATCTCTCCCGGCTCCAAGCAGGTGCTTGCGATGCTTTCCGACTGCGGCGCACTGACCGATATTCTCGCCAGCGGCGCGCGTCTGCTGGAATGCGCGTGCGGTCCCTGCATCGGTATGGGCTTTTCTCCCAATTCGGGCGGCGTGAGTCTGCGTACCTTCAACCGTAACTTCGAGGGCAGAAGCGGCACGGCTGACGCAAAGGTCTACCTGGTTTCTCCCGAAACTGCCGTTGCGGCGGCTCTGACGGGTGAGATCACCGACCCGATCCTCTTGGGTGAGATGCCCGAGATCAAAATGCCCGATGCGTTCCGCATCGACGACAGCGCGGTGATTGCACCCGCTGCCCCCGAAACTGCAAAATCTCTGGAGATCCTGCGCGGTCCTAACATTAAAAAATTCCCCGAGAGCTATCCGCAGGAGGATTCCATCAAGGCGGAGCTGGTGCTTAAGGTTGGCGACAATATCACCACCGACCACATCATGCCCGCAGGTGCGAAGATCCTGCCGTACCGCTCCAATATCCCGTTCCTTTCGCAGTATTGCTTCGGCGTTTGCGACAAAACCTTCCCCGAGCGCGCAAAGGCGGCAGGGAAGAGCATCATCGTCGGCGGCTCGAACTACGGGCAGGGCTCCTCTCGTGAGCACGCAGCACTCGTTCCGCTGTACCTTGGTGTTCGCGTCGTAATCACAAAGAGCTTTGCGCGTATCCATGTGGCAAACCTTATCAACGCAGGCATCATGCCGCTAACCTTTAAGAATCCCGAGGACTACGAAAAGGTCGCACAGGGTGACACGCTTTCCATCAGCGGCGTGCACGCAGGCATGGACACGGGCGAAATGACGCTGGTCAACGAAACGACCGGTGCCGAAATTCCGCTCGTATGCGCGTTTACCGAGCGTCAGAAGGCGATTTTGAAAGCAGGAAGTCTGCTCGCTTATACCAAAGAGCAAATTTAACGAGGTAAAACCATGAAGAAAATTGCAATGAAAACGCCGCTTGTCGAAATGGACGGCGACGAAATGACAAGAATCCTTTGGAAGATGATCAAGGACGAGCTGCTGTTACCGTTCGTCGACTTGAAGACCGAATATTACGATCTCGGACTTCCCGAGAGAGAAAAGACCAAGGATCAGGTGACCTTTGATTCCGCATACGCCACGCAGAAATACGGCGTTGCGGTCAAGTGTGCCACCATCACGCCCAACAAGCAGCGCGTGGAGGAATACAACCTGAGCGAAATGTGGAAGAGCCCCAACGGAACGATCCGTGCGATCCTTGACGGTACGGTGTTCCGCGCACCGATCCTTATTGACAGCATCCGCCCCGCAGTTCGCAACTGGAGCAAGCCCATTACCATCGCGCGTCATGCGTACGGCGATATTTACAAGGCAACCGAATACCGCGTACCCACAGAGGGCAAGGCAGAGTTGGTGTTCACCGATAAGGATGGAAATGAAACCTTCCGTCAAACCGTGTATGATTTTGAGTGCGCGGGCGTGCTGCAGGGAAGCTACAACAAGGACAACTCCATTCGCTCCTTTGCGCACTCCTGCTTCCAATATGCACTTAATACCAAGCAGGATCTGTGGTTTGCCGCAAAGGACACCATTTCCAAGCAGTACGACCAGACCTTCAAGCTGATCTTCCAGGAGATCTTCGATGCCGACTACAAGGAAGCGTTTGAAAAGGCGGGGATCACCTATTTCTACACGCTGATCGACGATGCCGTGGCGCGCGTGATCCGCAGTGAAGGCGGTTTTATCTGGGCTTGCAAGAACTATGACGGCGACGTGATGAGTGACATGGTATCCACCGCGTTCGGCTCTCTTGCCATGATGACCTCCGTGCTGGTTTCGCCCGACGGAAAGTACGAGTACGAAGCTGCACACGGCACGGTAACAAGACACTATTACCGTTATCTCAAGGGCGAGGAGACCTCCACGAACCCCATGGCAACCATCTACGCGTGGTCGGGTGCTCTGCGCAAGAGGGGTGAGCTTGACGGACTTGATGAGCTCGTTAAATTTGCAGACGACCTTGAGGCGGCTTGCATTGAGACTCTTGACGAGGGCATCATGACCAAGGATCTGGTAGGTCTTGTTGCACCGGGCATCAAGACGACCTCGGTCAACTCCCGCGAATTTATTCAAGCTGTTCGCAAGAATCTCGAAAAGAAGATCGGATAACAAAAAGAAGGAAGAAGCGTTTGATTCTTCCTTCTTTTTATCTGTTTCTGTTGCTTTGATTCGTGTCCGATCCGTGCGGCTTCTGCTCGCGCAGACGGTTCGGATCACCCGATCGCCGCATCATCTTATCGGGGAGTTTCATCTTGTCGCTGAAATACTTATCCCATTTATGGCGTTTTTTGCGCCATAGGATATATTCAACAACGATCCATGCGACCGTTGCCACCATGAAGAAGACAAATCCCGCAATGACGGCGCGGTTCCGTATCCACTCCTGTATTAGCTTAAGGCTGCTGACGATCGTGCTCCTCTCGGCACCGCCAACCGTGTAAAGCTTTGCCGTGCCAAGCACCTGACCGTCGTAGATCACTGCCACGTACCCAACGAACGTGCCGTCCTCAAATGGGGCTTCCAGCTCGGTAGCGGTCAGGCGGATGCTGTAGGTCAGGTCTTTTTCAAGATCGATGCTTTTGGGAAGATAGGCGTGAATGCTTTCTTTTGTGCGTACGCGCACCGAGCTTACCATATCCGAAACCGTTACGGGAACAGTGCAAATGTTTTTATCGGGGCCGAGGATCTCAACGTATGAATAGGTGGCGTATACCCAGTCGATCAGACGATTGGCAATGATGTAGCCGTATTTGTCGGTTTTGTAGTCCGCTGTGACCTCGTTACCACCCAACACAATGCAAACATACGTTTCTTCCTTATGCTTTGCGATCGTCACCACGCAATTGCCGTCTGCCGTCGTAGAGCCTGCGCTCATGCCGTGGCAATATTCTTGATAGTAGCGGGTCTCCTTGTATTGGCATACCAATGCGTTGTTGTTGTAAAACTGAAAACGCGTGCCCTTGGCAGAATCAAACGCGTAGGAATCGCAGTCGCACAGCGTCATATAATTCGGATTCTGATAGGCAACCGTTGCAAGCCGTGCCATGTCTTGCGCCGTGGTACGCGATGCACCGACAACCCCCGTCAAATCCTCAAAATGCGTGTTCGTCATGCCAATTTCCTGAGCGCGTGCGTTCATCATATCCAGGAACGTGTCGATCGATCCGCCGGTGATGTAATACGCCAGCACGTAAAAAACGTTGTTGTAGCTGCCGCAGATTGCCGCATAGAGCAGGTCATACGCCAGGTATTCGTCATATTTATCAAGCTCCATGCTAAGCCCGCCGTAGCCCTTCACGGTGTTCCAGACGTCGTCGTCAAGGTAGATCAAATCATTCATCCGTTTGGCGTACAGCTCGCAAAGTAACAGACCCGACATGACCTTGACCGCCGATCCCGCGCCCACGCTTGTAGTTTCCGCCTTTGAAACGACCAGCTTACCGCTTTCCATATGCGAGAACCAAACGGCGCGCGCCTCATTCAAGGAGGGAAGTGACGTCTCGTCAGCCGCTGTCGGAAGAGAGATGAGCGGCAAGCAGAAAAGGAGGCACAGGAAAAGACAGCAAAGGCGTTTGATCGGTTGCTTCATTTGTGTTCCTCCTTTCATGCTTTAAAAATCCTTCGCCGCGGCGATATCCAGCGCGATCTGTTCGCGCAAGGCATCGGGGCTTTCAAATTTGCACTCGGGTCGCAAAAACGCGAGAAATGCGATCTCTACCTCTTTTCCGTACAAAGAGCCGTCAAAATTCAAAAGATAGGTTTCGCAGTTGACAAGCGACGTGCACTCCACCGTCGGGCGTGTTCCCACGTTTGTCACACCGCGATAAAGAACACCGTCAACGCAACATTCCGTAACGTACACGCCGTGGCGAAGCACCTGAAGCTGTGCGGGAAAGTGCTGATTGATCGTGGGTGCTCCCAAACGGCGTCCCAACGCCTTTCCATGCTCAACGGGGGCTTTGAACCCATAAGGACGGGTCAAGAGACGTGCGGCGGTAGCCACCTCGCCGCGCGACAAAAGGGAGCGGATACGGCTGGAGCTGACAGTCGCGCCCTCAACGCGCACCTCGTCAACAACGGTTACGGGAATATCAAGGCTACGGCTCAGCATATCGGACGTTCCGCGACCGCCTTTTCCGAAGTGATAGTTGTATCCGCACACCAAGGCGATCGCATGGCATTGCTCCAAAAGAACGGTCTTGATAAAATCGTCGGGCTCAAGCTCCCGAAGCTCCTCGAAATCCGCGAGGAGCGCGAAATCCATTCCGACATCCCGAAAGCACGCAAGCTTTTGCTCAAGGGTGGAGATATGCTTTGGGGGATCGGCAGACAAATAATCGGCAGGCGGCGTGCGGAAGCAAAAAACACCGCAGGCTGCATGCGGAAATTGCGTGTCCTTCATCTGCCGTGCTTTTTTGAGAAGCTCACGGTGTGCCAGATGCACACCGTCAAAATTTCCGAGGCAAAGAATCGTTGCCTCGGAAATCGGAGCGGGTTGCAGATTTGCAAGAGAGATACAAGTAAGCGTCATCGTTCAGTTCAGCTCCAGATAGCTTTTTACAAGCTCGCACATCAATTCGTCGCGGTCGATCTTACGGATCAGGGCGCGCGCATTGTTGGCGTTCGTAATATAAGTCGGATCCTCGGACAGCAGGTATCCGACGATCTGACCGATGGGATTATAGCCCTTTTCGCTCAAAGCCTCGTAAACCTCCCGCAGGATCTCCTTTGTTTCTTTGTTCGTCTGAAGCGTGTTGTTTTCGGGATTCATCGCATGATCCTCCTTCTTGGGGAATTATACCTATCATTATTATAAATGATAGGCACCTTTTTTTCAAGTCCTTTTTTGCAATTTCTTCGGATTTTCGAGCAAAAAACGAACCATACCGCGCAAACGGCGGCGAACGGCATAAAAAGTGAGGATTTTGGCGGATTCTTGAGCAAACCAAAGGATTTTGCCGTTTACGGTGTGATAATTCGGCTTTAATCAGATTGTTTGCGGATAATGACGAATAATGAAAGTTTTTGCAATATTTTTTGAATTATTTTTCAAAATCTATTGCAATTTGTGTGGGTATCTGTTACAATATAGTTTGTAAGTTTATGGTCAGAGTGTCAAAGATGCGTTTTCACCGATCTTTTCAGCCGTCGGTAAAAACGTTTTGGCAGCGGACAGGGGTGTCCGTTTTGTTCCATGAATATTTTTTTATCTTTTTTCGTAAAGGAGTATTTATGCGGAATGAACAAAAATGTGCTAATCCGGCTGAACGGTATCTCCAA
This sequence comes from Eubacteriales bacterium, assembly GCA_045597145.1. Classification (GTDB taxonomy): domain Bacteria; phylum Bacillota; class Clostridia; order Oscillospirales; family CAG-272; genus UMGS1865. The sequence goes on along the minus strand of JAZODU010000003.1, from coordinate 24,914 downwards.
GTCTTTTGACGGAGAATCCGTTCTCGATCGTATCAACCTTGATATCCATGACAAGGAATTCATCACTTTGTTGGGACCCTCCGGGTGCGGCAAAACGACAATGTTGCGCATCATCGGCGGCTTTGAATATCCCGACGAGGGCGATGTGTTTTTTGACGGCGCAAGAATCAACGATGTGCCGCCTCACAAGCGTCAAGTCAATACGGTCTTTCAGCGTTACGCATTGTTTCCTCACTTAAATGTATTTGACAACATCGCGTTTGGTCTTCGCTTGAAGAAGTGCTCCGATCAGGAGATCAAGACCAAGGTAAAAGAAATGCTCGCGCTGGTCAACCTCCGTGGCTTTGAGCGCAGAAAGGTCAGCACGCTCTCGGGAGGACAACAGCAACGCGTTGCCATCGCACGTGCGCTTGTCAACCAGCCCAAGGTCCTTCTTCTTGACGAACCCTTGGCTGCATTGGATCTCAAGTTGCGCAAGGATATGCAGAATGAGCTGAAGAACATCCAGCACCAGACGGGAATTACCTTTATTTACGTCACCCACGATCAGGAGGAGGCACTCTCCATGTCCGATACCGTCGTGGTCATGGCGCACGGACGCATTCAGCAGATCGGTACACCCACCGATATCTATAACGAGCCCGTCAACGCCTTCGTTGCGGACTTTATCGGTGAATCCAATATCGTCGACGGCGTGATGCTTGAGGACTACCGTGTCAAGCTTGCAGGTCACACCTTTGATTGCGTGGACAAGGGCTTTGAGCCTAACGAATCGGTTGACGTAGTCATTCGCCCCGAGGACGTAGACGTAGTAACCCCCGAGAAGGGCATGCTGTGCGGTCTTGTTACTGCCGTTACCTTCAAGGGCGTGCATTACGAGATCATCGTGGACGTCGAGGGCTTTAAGTGGATGATCCAGACCACCGACTTCGTGGCAGAGGGCGAAACGATTGGGCTTTCGATTGATCCCGATGCGTTCCATATCATGAAAAAGTCCGAGTTTTCCGGCATGTTCGGAGATTACTCCTCCTTCAGCGATGAATTGGAGAAGCTTTCCGATGTTACGGAGGAAGTCGAAGAAGAATGAAAAAGCGCTCTGTATTTGAACGGATTGCTGCCGCTCCTTACGTTGCATGGTCCGCCATGTTCATCATCGGTCCGTTGCTGTTCGTGCTCTATTTTGCGTTTACGGATCCCGGCGGCGCGCCTACCTTTAAAAACATTCTTTCGCTTGGTGCATATGCAAACACCTTCGCCATGTCGCTCGGCTTTTCGCTGATCGCAACCGCGATCTGTCTTTTGATCGGGTATCCCTTGGCATATTGTATGTCGCGGATGTCCGAGCGCACCCGAAGCGTTCTCACGATCCTTTTGATGCTTCCCATGTGGATCAGCCTTCTGATCCGCACCTATTCGCTTATGGCTTTGCTTGACAACGGGGGACTGGTCAATTCCTTTTTTGCAACCGTTGGCTTGCCGAAAATGAAGTTCATCGGTACGGACGGTGCGGTGATCCTCGGTATGATCTACGACTTTTTGCCTTATATGGTGCTCCCGATCTATACCTCAATGACCAAGCTCGACAAGCGTTACCTTGAGGCTGCCGCAGATCTTGGCTGCAACAGCATGCAAACGCTGTTTAAGGTCGTGCTGCCGTTGACTGTGCCGGGCGTGATCTCGGGTGTGACCATGGTGTTCGTTCCGTCTATCAGCACCTTTTACATCTCCCAGAAGCTGGGCGTCGGTGTGTTTGACCTCCTGGGCGATACGATCGAGCGGCAATTCCAGAACGCCGTTACCTATCATACGGGTGCTGCGATCTCGCTGGTCATGATGATTCTGATCCTGCTCTCTCTTGCAGTCATGAATAAATTTTCGGATAGCGGGGAGGACATCATCGTATGAAATTTTTGTCAAGATTTTATATTGGCTTGATCTTTTTGATTCTCTACGCCCCCATTTTGATCGTGATCCTGTTCTCCTTTAACAAATCGGGGAACCTGAGCTATTTCAGCGGATTCACGCTGGATTGGTACAAGGATCTCTTTCGCAACGGAGAGGCACTGGAAGCCTTGAAAAACTCGCTGATCCTTGCGGTGATCTCGTCGTTGCTGGCAACCGTGATCGGTACTTTGGCGGCGTTTAGCATTGCGCGCTCGAAAAACAAATACTATCAAAGGATCATGGAATCGGTTTCCAATATCCCCATGATGAACCCCGATATCGTCACGGGTGTTTCCATGATGCTGCTTTTTGTCGGCGTGTTTGCGCTTCTGAAAAGCAACGGCTCGTTAGGATTTGGAACGATGCTGGTCGCGCATACGACCTTTAACCTGCCGTACGTTATTCTTTCCATTCTGCCGAAGTTCAGGCAGATGGATAAAAGCTTGACCGAAGCGGCACGGGATCTTGGCTGTACGCCCGCGCAGACCTTTTTCCGCGTGGAGCTTCCGTTTATCAGCCCCGGTATCGTTTCGGGCTTGATGATGAGCTTTACGCTCTCGCTCGACGATTTCGTCATCAGCCACTTCGTCAGCTCTCCCGATTTCAAAACGCTTCCGCTATATATTTACACGCAAACGGCACACGAGGTCAAGTTCAGCATGTACGCGCTTTGTACGCTGATGATCTTTGCGATCCTGCTGCTGTTGATTGCAGTGAACGTGGCGGGATCCATGGGTGAGCACCGTGCGCGCAAGAAAAGCGGAAAGGGAGGGAACTGATATGAAAAAAACACTTTTCATCGGATTTTTGCTCCTTTTGCTGATTGCGATATCGGTTGTCGGCTTTGCCTCGTGCTCTCAAGGAGAAAGCGACGTGATCATGCTGTACGTGTATAACTGGGGCGAATATATTTCCGACGGCTCCGAGGGCTCTCTTGACGTTAATAAGCAGTTCGAGGAATATTATGCGAAAAAGTACCCCGGAAAAACCGTAAAGGTAAACTATTCCACCTTTTCCAGCAACGAAAGCATGTATGCCAAGGTCAGCAGCGGCTCGACCGCATACGACGTGATCATTCCGTCCGATTACATGATCGAGCGTATGGTCAAGGAAGGACTTTTGCAGCCTCTCGACATGGAAAAGATCCCGAACTACGCCTACGTAGCGGACGAATTCAAGGGTGAAAACGTCTACTACGAGGGCGAGAAAAAGGGTGACAATCCGCCGATCTATTCCGTTCCGTATTTTTACGGTATGATCGGTGTGATCTATAACACGTCGATCGTTGATACCAACGACAAGGATATCGGAAGCTGGGATCTGATGTGGGACGAGGATTACAAGGGAAATATCCTGCAGTTCAACAACAGTCGCGATGCGTTCGGCACGGCACTTCTGAAGCTTGGATACGATCTCAACGATGCCACCGAGGAGCAATGGAACGAGGCGCTGGCACTTTTGATGGAGCAAAAGGAAATCGTGCAGGGCTACGTCATGGACGAGATCTTCAACAAGATGCAAAGCGGTTCGGCGGCAGTTGCGGCTTACTACGCGGGTGACTATCTCTCCATGCACGAGGAAAACGAGGATCTGTCGTTCTTCTATCCGAAGGAAGGCACCAATATGTACGTGGATGCTATGTGCGTTCCCAAAAACGCGCAGAACGCCGACGTTGCAATGGAGTACATCAATTTCATGTGCTCCGAGGAGATCGCGGTCGCCAACGCGCTGTATACCTACTATGCCTCTCCCATGACGCACGTGCGCGAGAGCGAGGAATACAAGGCAGAGATGGGCGAGGAGGCGTATGATATTTTGTACGGCGAATCCGCGCAGGAGGCACTTGAAACCTCCAAATATTATCTCAACCTTTCCACCGAGGGCTTGGAGAGACTGAACCTTTTGTGGGAGCAGTTAAAATCCAAAAGCCGCATCGGAAACGGCATTTATATCGGCTGCGGTGTGATTTTGGTGGCTTTGGCAATTCTCGGAATCTGGCAATTCCTGAAAAAACGCCGTTGGGCAAAGCTCTATGACTAAAAAAATCAGGTCAGGAAACGCTTGTTCGTTTCCTGACCTTTGATAATGCTTTTGCCAAAGCCAATTTCTTTTCGCAAGTATGGAAAAAACGCTTATTACGGTCAAAAGTAAACAAAAAAAACAAGCGCGAATGAAAAACGTACATTCGCACTTGTTTTTTTTGTGCGGATCATTCTTTTATTTCAGGTTAGCGATCACGCGATCAAGCCATGCAAACACCTCGGTGCGTTCCTCGGGCTTGAATGCGCCTCCAAAGAGTGCCGAGCCACCGTTGATGTAAAGTACCTCGTCGTATACAGCGTTTTCAGCCACATCCTTGATAACCTGCTTGATGTTATCGGCAGCTTTTTCGTCGCCGTCCATGATCAGCGCAATGTTCTGGGCGCGTGCCTTAGTCAGCTCCTGGCAGAACAGACGAAGGGAATCCTTGATATTGCCCTTAGCGGTGATCATCAGAATCACCACGCGCTCTCTGTCGCAGGAATATGCGGGCGGAATTGCATCAACCGCGTTGACACCCAGCTCATAATGCGCCTTGATCTCGGCTGCGATGGTTTTGATCTTTTTCTTACCGGAGTCGTAAAGAACTCTCATTTTAATTGCCATAACGGTTTGTCCTCCAAAAAAATAATGGGAAATTTGCCATTACAATTATATCATATAAAAAACATTTTTGCAACAAAAAAGTCGATATTGTTGACATTTTTTTCGAAAAAGTGTATAATGAATTGAAATCAAAAAGGAAAAAAAGGATGAAGATATGAAAATTACATTTTTAGATGCCGCCACGCTTGGCGAGGATCTTACGTACGAGCTTTTTGAGGCACTTGGCGAGGTATCCGTCTATCAAAGCACTGCAGCTGAGGAATTCGAAGCACACGCCGCCGATGCCGACGTTTTGATCGTCAACAAATTCAAGCTCAATGGAAGTAATCTGCCCAAAGCGTGGAAGTTGCGTTTGATTTGCATTGCCGCCACGGGATATGATAACGTGGATCTGGAATATTGTAGGCAAAAGGGAATTGCCGTATGCAACGTGGTAGGGTATTCCACACAATGCGTGGCTCAAGTCACGCTCAGCATGGCACTCTCGCTGTGCACACACCTGAATGAATACACGGAATTTGTCAGAAGCGGCGAATATACAAAAAAGGGAATTGCGAATTGCCTCTTCCCTGTTTATCATGAAATTGCAGGGAAGACATGGGGAATTATCGGTTTTGGCAACATCGGAGGTCAGGTCGGACGTGTGGCAGAGGTGCTTGGGTGCCGTGTTCTGGTCAACAAACGAACTCCCGTTGACGGTTGGAATTGCGTTGACATGGACACCGTCTGCCGCGAATCCGATATTCTTTCCTTGCACGTGCCGCTGAATGATTCCACACGAAATCTGTTGGATCGCGCGCACATCGATATGCTGAAGCCTGATGCGATCGTAATCAACGTAGCGCGCGGAGCGGTAACCGACGAGGCAGCGTTGGCGGACGCTATCAAAGCAGAACGAATTGGCGGACTGGGAGTGGATGTCTATAGCGCAGAGCCAATGCCAGCAGAACATCCGTTCCAATCCATCAAGCATCTGCCTAACGTGTGCCTGACACCGCATATGGCTTGGGGCGGATATGAAACGCGTGTACGCCTGCTTGGCGAGATGGCGGAAAATATCAAAGCCTTTCTGCGCGGCGAAAAGCGCTGCAGAGTGGATTCTTAAAACCGCGGAACGGTTGATCACAAACAACTAAATAAGAAACAAGAGCTTTATCAACTCAAAATCTCCAAAGGACAAGGCGTGTTGATAAGGCTCTTATTTATTTGTTTGCAATGGACTCTTCAAACTCATAAATCCCATTTTTGCAACCATAACAAAAGTGTAAAAAAAGCCGCAACAAAAAAAGAGCACAAAAAGCCTCTCGCGAAGAGCAGAAAGAGGCGTATTCCAAAAATGGAATGATCAAAGGGCGGCGGTATCCACAAAAGACGCGTTTGTTCCCAAATCATATACCCCCAATTATACAAAATTTGTCTTTTGTATAATTGGGGGTGTTAAACTATACCCCGCGGTTTAGTGTGCCCACGGGTGCCCTCACAATCTTTCCCCTATAGTTTACCATAGGTTCATGATCTTGTCAAGGCTTTTTGTGATTTTCTTTTGCAATTTTTTGGTCGATCGTCTCAACCTGACGTTTTGACATACGCAAAACCTTGTCAGTAGTCAATTGTGGGTGTGCGTTTTCTGCTACAGTTGGTACACGATCATACCGATGCGCGTAACAATGCGTATCATACCGCCTAAAGCGCGGAAAGAAGCCAAATAACGTCGTCATGTTGTCTTCGGTATCTTGTTCCTCAATGGTCTTAATTTCCTCAGATACGGAGATATTACGCACCTTGACTGTATAGAAGAAAAAGAAACGTTTACGGAAGCACATAAGGTTGTAAACCGTATTCAAGCGGCGGCGCACTTGAAGCACAATGTTCTCGGAGCATTGATCGTTACAAACCAAGTACCCTTGCACGTAGTGTCGGAAGAATCGCACAAATTCATCAAAAACGTCTGCATTAACGGCTCTATAGTCGAACTGCGAACAATAGCCGCCAATCTCATCAAGGAGCAGAACCGAATTTTTGACGATATGCGCCTGCAAGAGCAAGTGCTTGTCGGTCAATACTGTTGCCATTTCCTTCTTACTGATACGTACAGGAATAGAAGAATAAAGCAAGGGCTTTTCCCACTTATCATTTTTATGAGTGAGATTATGCCACCAAACTTCCCTTCTCTTACGTTTTAACAGCTTGACCGCCGTTTGAACCGAAAGGAACGATTTACCCGAGCCAAGACCGCCTGTAAAAGCCACAACCGTATCATACGTATTCATGCGGTAGGACGTGATCAGCTTCCAGATCACAATCACGGCAACGGCAATTAACAACACATATACCATACGCGCCCTCCTTTACGTGCAATCTACCAAGCCGTTCCACGGTAACAACGTAGACGTCATTTTGCCAATAGCAATGATTTTGTCACATATGAGCCTAATTGTATACTCCATACGCACAAAAAAGCCCTTCACTTTGCCAAAAAAAGACTTCACCCCTTCCCACGAATCCGGTATCGAATCTATCCGTTCCGCATATACGGGTACATAACCGCCCGCACCATCACCCTCGTATCGATAATAAAACACGTCTTTTCCATTCCAGATATCCTCGATTTTGTTATATGCGTAATAACTTTCAAACTCGTTATTAATACATTGGAAATGATACCACGCACTATAACGTTTATTCGTGCCATAACAATACACTGACATAACAAACATAATCAAAAACACCCCCACAAGGAGGAAAGAAAGTACTTTTTTCATCTAATCACTTCCCCTTCCACTTTTTCACACCCATGAGCGAAAGCACCCAACGATACGGCAAGATATAAAGAAAATGAATCGTACATACACCGACAGCAAGCCAAAATAGGAGCTGAATCAACTCCAACACCGAAAACGTACCGAAACGACCAAGAGTGATTGCCTCGGTCGGCATCGTTCCAAATAACGGAAATATTTTCGTCTCAATAAATTCCCAAAGATTCATATAATCACCCCTTTGTAATCTTTATAACGAAATACACGACCACAGCCGTCACGCTCAACGTCAACAAGGTTTTCACTAACCCCGCCACGTTCAATCCGAACACCTCGAAGCCCAACATGCCATCAATCAATTTGCCAGGAGCCTCGAATATACCCACGATCAAATCAAGATACTGATTTTTTGTATTCATCACAGACAATTCGCCATCATAAACACCAACTTCGTGACCGTCTTCATAGCCTATATCATACCATTCGGTAGCCCCATGATAAAATCCATGAGAAAAAGCATACTCCAAACTTTCGATATCCTGCATAGGATAATACCAAACATCTGCAGCGGGTTCTTCACCCTCTGCCAATCCGAAAGGACCTGTCAAAAACGCACTTAAAAGGTAACTGGGATTATACACGCCGCCATCCATCGATAAGATAGCCAAGTCAAACCCGCCGATACTATCATCATCGTTAGGATGTGAATACGATGTGCCGTCTTTTCTAACAACACGTATATCAACAAGCGAATAATTACAATGAATTTGCCCCGCAGAGCCACTCGTGTAACCGGGTGCGTAAACAAGGCTAATACTACTAAATTCTTCGGAATTTTGGATATCACTAAACATAATGGTGGAATATCCCTCAAAAACTACATCAAGCTCCATCTTACATTTCAAGGCGTTAAATGAATCTTTACGATCACGATAATCAAAACTTTGTCTATACACATCTAAATATAAGACAACCCAACCAACATTTTCTTTATAATAAAACCCCTCACCGAAATCACTGGCACGTGAACTTGTGATTGTAAAATTCTTATTATAAAGCCCTACGTTAGCATATTTATAACCACCCTTTGCACCCGCAAAAAAGAAAGGACAGCTATCCATATATCTCTCCATATAACTCAATGCTTTATAGCACGCCGAGAGTTGTTCACGCCCATAAAGCTCCGTTAATACCCCCGCTTTAGAAGGCATATATTCCCAAATATCATAAGTATACTCACCCGAAGCATCGGCATATACCCCAACCGCCAAGAGGGGCACAATGACCAAGAGCATAGCGGCAAACGCCGCTACCCTTTTCAATAGTTTCATTTCCCTTTCCTTTCAAACAAAAAATCACCCCGCCCCATCAAAATGGGACAGGGCTTTTTGTGTGTCCTATCGTTACATAGGACGTTGAGACTTTCCGCGAATAAGACCGAAGATCTTCCACAGAATACCCGCCGCAAGACCGACACCCGCAAACGTCAGCAAGAACAGCACAAGAGGAGAAAACGCGCCTTCCGATCCGTTAGCGTAGATCAGTTGCGTAAATGCTTCACGCAAACCGCCTGCAAGACCAGTAATCACATCCGAGAAACTGGAGAATACGTTGGAAATCAGCTCACCCATAGGATACCTCCTATTACAGAATATTTACGCGCAGTACGTTTCCATACTGATCGTAGTAAAACGAAACCTTGTCACCAATCACAAGCGGCTCTTCAAAGCGTTCCGTCTTAACCTTCACGCTCGCACATGCAAAACCGTCTTCAAGACCGTCCTTGGCGTATGTACAATGCAGAATGGTATTGTCATAACCTCTGCCGTTATACTCGCCAGTTTTTCTTTCGATACCTACAATTTTAAATTCCATTTTAAGAATCCCCCTTTATTATTTTGATACCATATTATAACACGGGTTTTCCTAAAAGTAGACAAGATTCTTGTATTTATACTGCATTTTTCTCAATTTTTTTTGCTTTCTCACGTATTTGGGGATAAAAAAACAAGACCGATTGCTCGGTCTTGTCTGCCCTACTTGACAAATTACGCCTTTTGTGCTTGGTCGGCGGTAAATCCGCAAGCGAAAGGGGGTGAAATTATGGCTTACTTCAATGCTCTGTACTGGCTCTACATGAATATTGAGAAAGTGTACTATCTGGTAGACACGATCATGCGCGCCATGCTTTAACCCTCTTTCGCTTGCTTGTGCTCATTATAGCACAAAAGACTAACTTTGTCAAGCCATACCTCATCCTCCCCTAACCGAGGAAGTTTTATGTATCATCAACTATCACAACGTAGTAGTGATCGTAAACGTAATCTTCACGTAATAACCTTGTCATTGTTCTCTTTGATATACCAAGCCACGCACGAGCTTCTTCAAACGTATCTGCAACGTAGGCGGGCAACTCATCGTTAGCGTCTACAATAACGTAGAGAACGTCAAGAAAGTTTGTTCCAGTTTTCACGGTACATATTCCTCCAAATCCTCGATCTTTATTTCCTCTTTCGGAAGTCCATACGTTTCCATAAGGGCTTGCATTTTAGCTTCTTTGAACCCCTCTGCTTGACGTATTTCACCAGCCATATTCGCATACGTTTCCCAATGGTACAAGAACTTACGACCATATCTACGCACTAACGTGCGGTATGGTGTGCCAATCAAAACCTCGTTAAGTATTTCATAGCTATCATCAAACGATTCATTCCGTGGAATCATATCCCACATTCCGAAGTCCTCGATCTCCTTCTCGTTATACTGATATTTGCCCTTTTCGCGTGATTCGGAATCACTATGTGTGAGGTAATCTTTCAGTGCTATCAAATCGTTAGCGGGTTCGCAAAAAGTATTGATCTCTTGCCCTTTGGAATCTTTCAGCCCTACAAACCACCGTATTAACTGCGTGCAAGTCCATGTGGAGTGAGTGCGAACAATAATATGAATGTGTGGGGTTGCATCGTCTTTATCGTGCAGTATAAAGCAAAACGCGCGGATACTGTTGACATGCGCTTTCATGACTTTCATGATCTGTTGTTTGTTAGCATAGGTCATAAGTGAGAAAAACCGCCTTTTTCTCGTTTTTACGTGAGAATTTTGGAATAATTCTAAATTACTGTTTTTTTCTTGTGATGCCTTGTTTTTTGACATGTTGTTTCTCCTCTTTTTTCTCAATTTTCGCGGGGGCTTTTGACGCGGTGAGCCCCCGCGCCGCCGCCCTACGGCGGCGGCAGAACGCCGCAGGAGCGGCGTGCGTGCCTTGCGGCACGTGGTAATCAGGGCGGCGACCCTTGACCGCCTACGGCGGTTTATCCCACCCTTGGATGTTTCGCCGTCATAATGCGGCGTTTCCCACCCTTACGTATCATTACGCGCTTGCGCGCTCCCATGCCGCATATTGGCGGCATACGGTAGGAAACAAGCCGCAAGCGGCTTGCTATCGGCTCTTCGAGCCTAAAAATATAATAAAAAGAGCACCCCCAATCTTTCGATCGTGAGTGCTCTTTTTTTAGTTAGTTTAACGTAGACGCGCCTTTTGTGCACGTTGCTCCAATTAACCGCCAATCGGGAGCGGCAAGCCGCTTTATATTCCCGATTGACTTACAAAAGAGTAAGTTTTGTATGATTCGACTCAAGGTTGGAAAGCTCACGCTTTCCTCAATCGAAACAAACAAAACTCGGTCTTTTGTATAATTGGGTATGTTACAGAGAACCTCGCGGTCTGCGGGAGCATGCCAACAGCTCGCATCCAAACCACCAGTGGCTTCTCTGCCGATGCGTAGCTTTTTAGGTGTCGTAACGACCGCCGAGGATTCAATCGTCTTACGGGATTGATTTCGGCGGTCGTGTTGTTTTTCTTCTTTGTTTAGGCTTTCTTCAATGCCTTTAAAAGTGCGCTCAGCTTTGGAGGCGTTCCGTACATGAGCACGCCCATGCGGTATATCTTTGCAGACAGGATGCCGACACCGATCACGGATGCGATCAGGACGACGATCGAGAGGATGATCTCGTACAGCGGAACTGTTGACATAGCGATCCGCGTGAACATCGCCATAGGTGACGTAAACGGAACGTAGGAGCATACCTTCATCAGCACGCTGTCCACTTCCCCGGACGACATCGAAATCATAACAATGAGGAAGCCTGCCACAAACAAAAGCGTGATGGGCATAACAGACGTGTTGATATCCTCCAGCTTGGAAGCCGTTGATCCGATCGCACCGAACAAAAACGCGTAGATCAAAAATCCGAGCACAAAGAAGATCAGCATATAAACGAACAACTCTACGGGCATATCGAAAATCGAGCGCATGATACCGTTCTGGTCCCAATACTTGCTGTTGAGGTTAAAGAACATCAGCGCTGAGCCGAACACTGCGACAAGCTGGAAAAGCCCTGCCAGGCAGGAGGCGAGCACCTTGCCGAACATCATGCTCACGGGGTCGGCGCTTGTGAGCAAAACCTCCATTGCGCGCGAGCTCTTCTCTGTTGCCACGTTGGTTGCCACCATTTGACCGTACAGAAGGATTACCATATAAAGCGCAAATATCATGATATACGTATAGAAAAAGTTTTGCATTTGATCTACGCCAAGATTTTCCGTTTGGTGCATGATCGGCACGGCAAGGATCTGCTGGATCTGATCCGCGCTCAAGCCGAGATCCGTCATGGTTTTCATGCGATAGACGGTTTGCAAAAGCTCGTCGGCGATTGCCGTGTTAGAATCGTACATCGACAGATTGTTGACGTAATACGTATACGACGTCAAGTCGTGCAAAACAAATGCGCAGGATGCGTTTTCGGCGGTGATTTCCTTTTTCACGTCCTCTGTCGCCAAGCTTGAGAGCAGTACGTCGTAATCCGAAAAGCTTGTCGCAAACGAGCTGTATACCATGCTGACAAGCTCTTCGTCCGCTCCCTCGATGTCCACGACCACAAGCATCGTGGCACGGTTGGAGGCACTTCCCTCCTCCGCTTCGTCGCTCTTGAAGGCGTCTGCAATGCGCGGAAAAAACATAACGATCGCAAGAACTGCCACAAGCACAAGCGTGACACCGACAAATACTTTGTTTTGCAAATAATTCTTCAACTCAAATTTCAGGATCTTTCCAAACTGCTTCATCGTGCCACCTCCTTACTCACGGTTCTTTGCGTATTCTACGAAAATGTCGTTGAGCGATGGCTCAAAGATCCTGATCTCATCAACGTCGTAATTGCCCGAAAGCCGTGTCATCCATTCTTTCTTTTGCGCGGGAGAGTCCATTCGGATCAGCACTTCCCTTTCCCCTATCCGCTCGCAGGTATCCCCAAGATCCGTCAGCAGTGCCTCGGTATGCTCACTGGTCACGACAATGCGATCGCGCGGGTAGTTGCGCTTGATCTCGTGTAATTCGCCGGAGAGAACAACGCGTCCGTCGTTCAAAATCGAAATGCTGTCGCAAAACTCCTCGATATAATTCATCTGGTGACTGGAAAACAGCACGATCTTGCCGCTTGCGATCTCCTCCTTCACGACGTCCTTGAGGTGCTTGGCATTGACAGGGTCCAGTCCCGAAAATGGCTCGTCCAGAATGATGATATCAGGGGCGTGCGCGATGGCGGTCACGAGCTGGATCTTCTGCTGATTTCCCTTGGAAAGGGTATCCAAACGCTTCATTTTATATTCGCTCATACCAAGACGAGAGAGCCAATACTCTACGGCTTTGACCGCATCGGCACGCGTCATGCCCTTCAGCTCGGCAAAATAGATCAGCTGATCGAATATCTTCTTTTTGGGATACAAGCCGCGCTCCTCGGGTAAATATCCAAACTTCACCTTTTTATAATCGATGGGTCGACCGTCCAGAAGCACCTCGCCGCTGTTTGCTGAAAAAACGTTCATCAGAATGCGGATCGACGTAGTCTTGCCGGCACCGTTGCGCCCGAGGAGTCCAAAGGCTTTGCCGCCTTCAGCACAAAAGCTGACGCCCTTGAGCACCTGCTTTTCGCCAAAGCTTTTGTTAATGTTTTTTAATTCCAGCTTCATTGTTTTTCTCCTTCTGTCTTCAAAATGCCATTATTCACGGTATTTTCTCCTTCGTTGATCTTATTTTCATTATATCACAATCCAAAGCGAAAAGCAATATGGTTTTATTGCTTTTCAAGCTTGAAAAAGCGCGACAGAAGGCTCATGGAAAAGCACAGAAGTGACAGTCCGTCACCAACGCGCAAAAGAACGTAAACTGCGAATGCCCAGATAAGAAACAGAAACAAAAACGAAACGATGCTAATCACGGCATTTGTTGTACGAGGTGATGTGTGATAAAGTAAAAACGATTCCAGCATACGCCCACCGTCAAAGGTGCGGATCGGCAAAAGATTCAAAATCCCCAACAGCAACGAAGCGCAGGAAAAGATCATGGCGTATCGGGTGAGTGCCCACAACGGCGCTGCCGCCGCGGCACAGATCAGGCTGGCGAGCGGTCCTCCTGCCGACAGCAGCCATTCCTCACCGTAGCTGATACCGCGTCCGCTGACGTCCAGCCGTGCGCCCAAAAGATCAAGCTTCATGGCGCGCAGAGGAATATGCAACGCCTTTGCCGCACAGAGATGCCCGCATTCGTGTAATGCCGCTGCAAGAACCGTCATCAACGCAATGCCGCTGCGATCGCTCGCTATCAACCCAAGCAAAAACAGAACCGCCACGGGATCTGCTAAAAAACGTTTTTTGTTCATGATACACCTCGCTTATCAATTCAACATATGAAGTGCGCCAAGCGAAAAGACCACGCCGTTTCGTGCGTGGTCTTTTAAATCACAGGAACAGCTTTCTGAACTGACGCCCGTCAAAAGCAGCGTGCAGGGTGGGACGCAGGAGCGCAAAATCCGCCACCAGCGAATGCGGCTTCTTTTCGGGGTCATCCTGATTCATGGGAACGAAATATACGCATTTGCGCGAGAGCATAGTTGCAATATTTTTCAAATTGGCAGACAGCGCATCGTTGGACGCCAGCGCAAGGATCAGGGGTCTGTCACGACGCAAATGTGCTTTCGCTGCCATCGTAACGCCCGTGTCGGTGATGCCGTTTGCCAGCTTTGCCAGCGTGTTTCCCGTGCACGGAGAAATGATCAAGGCGTCCAGCGGATGCTCGGGTCCCAACGGTTCTGCGTCGAGAACCGTGTGAATAATGGGACGGCCGCAGAGCTGCTCCACCTCGTTTTGCAGATCCTTCGCTTTCCCAAAGCGTGTGTCGGTGCTCCATACGGCATCACTCATGATCGGTTGGATCTCATAGCCTTCGTCCAATAAATTCCGCAATTCGCGCAACGCGTGTGAATGCGTGCAAAACGAACCGCAGAAGGCATAACCTAACATTCTATCACCTCAAGTCTTTTTCAAATATGTCAAATACCCGAAAGGATCGTCTCCACCGCTTGCGCAAGATAGACCCCTGCACTCTCGGGCGCGTATTTTCCGGGAAGCGCGGTCGCCCAGACCGTATGCAATCCAAGGTCGTGTGCGGCGGCGAGGTCGATCCCGCCCGGTGCGGACGCAAGATCGATCAGCAGGCATTTCTTTGAAATGCGATCCAGAACACGACGCGTCAGGATCCATTCGGGAACGGTGTTGAAAACCACACGCGCCGTTGGTACGATCTCCTCTAAGGTTGATATTCCGCTTTGGAACGCAAGCTTAACGGCGCGACAATGCGCGAGTTCCGCACGTGCCAACACCTCGTCGCGGCGCGCAAATACCGTGACGCGCGCGCCCAGTGCATTCAGCTTGCGCGCCAAGAGCTCCCCTATGCGTCCGTATCCGATCACGACGCTTTCACACCCGTCCAGCGTTACGGGAAGGTTCTGCATGGCTACGCTCAACGCCCCCTCGGCACTCGGAAGTGCATTTTTTAGTTGCAGGACCTCGGAATCGAAATAGTCAATGCAGCGAATGGACCGTACCTCGGCTTGCGCCTTGAACGTCCCGTTCAGCTTGCCGCCCAGAAGAAGCTTTTGCGGCATATGGGATAAAAGGCAATCCAGGCGCAACGCATCGGCAGGCGTGCTGTTGACGTGAACGCTGTCAAAGGTGAACGGAAGCGGCAAAACAACGGCATCACAGCCCTTCAACGCACTTTCCCAGCTTTGACACACTTCAACGTTCGGCTCGCTTATAAAGTCTGGCAATCCCCATGCTTTGACCGCAAAGCCTCGCTCACACAAGGACGCAAGCATGCTGATCTGCCGTTGATCTCCACCCAGTACTGCCAAAGAAAGTCCGCTCTGCTTCATAGCCGCCTCCGATTGTGTCAAATAAAAAGAGAAATCCTCTCCAATAACAGCATATGAAAAACAGCCTTTTTTCGGCACACGAAAAAAGGCTGTTTCCAAGGGAGCGCTTCGATGCTTGATGAGGTCAGCGCAAGACCGTTTAAATGAAAGAACACCCTGATCCCTCTCTTTTCGGCTTCCTCGGACAGCCGCAGGGCAATTCCCTCCTCCTGCTCGTTGGTTGGCGGCGGAAGGCGCAGGTTGCGTATTTTGATCTCACCCGCAAGCGTTGAGAGAAAATAGGTTGACTGATGATAATAGTGTGTCATAACAAGATCGTCCAGCTCCGTACAACGTGCCGCTTCCAAGCCATCGAAAAGCGTATGTGCGCCACCGGCGGTTTCAGCGGCGTAGGTAACGGCAACGGCATCGCCCGCTTGCGTCAAAAGCAGGATCTCGCCCTTTGCTCCGGGTAGACGCTCGACGTTGAGCTTTCCGTAAGAGATCCTTGTTACGGCAACGGATCCCGTCACCGCCAAAACAGCAAGTGTGAGCGGCAAAATACACCATATCATGCGTTTGAGCTTGGCAACCGCCAAAAAGATCAACACCAGCGTTAAAACGAAGAGAACGGATCTTGTCAGAAGATCGTTTGTAGGCAGTAAAACGTTTTCGAAATCGGAAAGCCACGCTGTCGTTTTCAGCATCAGATCCGCCAGTACTTGTGAAATTGTCCCAAATGGCGGCAGAAGCAACGCAAGAACGGAAAAGATAAGCGTTAAGGTCAACGGAATGGAAAGCAGCATCGTCGCGGGAAGCGACAGCAAGGAAATTCTGCCAAACACGACAGCCTGCAAATATGCCAAGGCAAGATTGGCGACCAATCCCACGAACAAAGCGCCAAGCACGCCGAAAAGCATCTTGTGCAAAAAGCGCGGAAGAGAAACCTTTTTTGAAAAACGCTCCGAGGCGACGCGCATGATCGGCGTGAAAATGATGATCGCGCCCGCGGCAATAAAGGACATCCACATTCCGATATCCAACACGGCGTACGGCATCAGAAGGATCAAAAACGCGAGTGCCGCGCAAAGTCCCGTAAAGGAATCGTAGCTTTCCTGCAGACAATATGCAACCGTTAAAACGCACAGCATGCACACGGCGCGTGCGGTTGAGAGTGACGCGCCCGTGAGAAACAGATAGAAGATCGCCAAAACCGATACGGTCAGCACACGTCCCAATCGCGGACAGCAGCATTGTCGCAAGAGCCACTCCACGATCATGATCAAAATGGAGATATGCAATCCGCTCAACGCCAGCAGATGCGACACACCTGCGCGCTCAAACGCAAGCGATTCATCGCTGTTCAGCCCATCGCGGTTACCAAGCAGGAACGCGGAGCATAGCTTCCCTGCCCGTCCTCCGACCATGTTTTCCAAACGGAAAGCGGCACTTGCATTCCATTCCGAAAAAAAAGCCCGAGGCGAGCGGACTTTATCATCAAAAATTGTACAGTCGTCCGACTTCTCACAAACCAGTGCCAGCACCATTCCGCCGGAAAGTGCTGTCGCCTCCTCATCATAGCCGCTTTTGGTCTCAAATGCTCTGCCGCGCGCGGTTATGCGAAATCGTTCTCCTGCCTGCATGGAGGAAGCATACGTACATTCAAGCATCACGTCAACGCGCTCGCGCTTGCCGTCAATACTGTCAAGTGCAACGTAAAAGAGCGTTTGGTAGGGACCGGAGCGTACCCTTTTCAAAACCGTTCCCTCGATCACACATTCCTTGTCAACATATTCCTGATAGGATGGATAGCGAACGTGGAAGAATACGAATGAATGAAGAATGGCGATCACGGCGGCAAGCGTACAAATCACCGCCAGAAGCCATGTGCGGCAACGCCTATGTAAAAAGGCACTTATGAAGATCAGGAGCAACAGCGCGCCGATCGATAGCAGAACGATCCCGATCGTGCGGTTGACTTGTGAGATCAGTAATGCACATATCGCCAGTATACAGCATGCGGTGCCCAACGGGCGGTTGTGAAACAAATACATGACCGATCTCCTTTCTTTGGTGATAAAATTGCGTAAAATAGCGAAAAAAAGGGGGATTTACCAAAAAACTATTGACAAATCGTGTTTTATCAAGTATAATATATCCGTTATAGGGCTTTTGCCCGTTTCCCATTTCAATTTTTTGGAGGAACATAATCATGTTTGAAACGCTCAAAAACCTTCTGGTAGAGGAACTTCAGCTGGACGCTGACGAGATCACGATGGAGTCCAATCTGGCAAACGACCTCGGTGTCAACTCTATCGAGCTGGCTGATCTGATCTTCATGTGCGAGGATAAATTCGGCATCGAGATCAAGGATGAGGAGCTTTACAATTTCATCACCATCGGCGACGTTGTAAAATATCTGGAAGCAAACGTAAAATAATAAACAACATAAACGGCACCGTTGATTCGGTGCTGTTTTCTTTTTTCGACAATATTATACACGAAAGTCGCAAATCTGTCAACCGTGTCGGAAAATCTTGTTCTTTTTTGATTTTTTCGGTTGCAATCGGCGCGTTTTTTTGATATAATAAAATGGATATTACATACAAAGGAAGAAACCCTTATGAGAATGAGAAAAAAGAAGCACGGAGCGGAACGCATCGCGGCATGCTCCGAAATTTTAATTGAAAACCCCACAGTGCCCGCCGCAGATCCGCAGACTTATTTCGGCGACGTGCGCCCACTCCACCTGGAGATCGGCTGTGGCAAGGGCGATTTTGCCGTTGGCATGGCACAAAAGTATCCCGACGTGAATTTTATTGCCATGGAGCGCGTAGCAGACGTGGCTTGCCTTGCTTTGGAAAAGGCAGTCAAAGCAAAGGAGTCTCGCCCCGATAACCTGCGCTTTTTGATTGGAGACGCGCGCAACGTGGCAGAGTGGTTCCCGCCTCATTCGGTTGATTGCATTTATCTCAACTTCAGCGATCCTTGGTCGAAAAAGGGATACGCCAAACGCAGACTCACGCACCGCGGCTTCCTGGAGCTTTACAGAAGTGTCCTCAAGAGCGGCGGCGTGCTCAAGCTCAAAACCGACAACGAGGGGCTTTTCGATTTCTCCTTGGAGGAGTTTGAAGCGTGTGGCTTGTCCATTGAATGGCAAACGCGCGATCTTCATCATTCCGATCGCAATCCGGACAATATCATGACCGAATACGAGCGCAATTTTTCCGAAAAGGGACAGGTCATCTATTCTGCATGGGTCAGATTTTAAGGAGGCGTTTGTGCTGAAAGATTTGTTAAAACAAAGCCGAAGCTACCGTAGCTTTGATCCCACGGTCAAGATTCCGACCGCGCTCTTGGAGGATTGGGTGGATTGTGCCCGCTACTGCCCCTCCAGCATCAATCTGCAAATGCTGAAATTCCGTATCGTAACGGAGGCTGCGGAACGTGACGCCCTCCTTGGAGCAACACGCTGGGCGGGAAAGATCAAGGACATGAAGCTTCCGCCAGACGGACACGCTCCCACCGCGTATATCGTTGTTTGCAGTGACCGCACCGTATTGGAAAGCGCAGCCAGCTTTCAAAAGGACGTGGGCATCGTGTCGCAAACCATTATGCTGGCGGCAAGTGAGAGCAGCTTTGGCGGTTGCATGATCGGCTCCTTCTCACCCGATGCAGTGCGCGTGCTTTTGAAGCTTCCCGAGCATATCACGCCACAGCTGATTCTGGCACTCGGTCGCCCTGATGAGCGAGTGGAGCTGACGGCACCTGCCGAGGACGGAAGTGTAACCTATTATCGCGAGAACGGCGTGCATTACGTGCAAAAGCGCACGTTGGAGCAGTTGATCCTTAAATAAAAGCAGAAAGGCAATCGTTATGCAAGAAGAACCATCCGGCGTTCTGATCGTGAACAAGCATGCGGGCGTGACCTCGCATGACATCGTCAACAAGATCCGCCGCCTTTACAATACACGCCGCGTCGGTCACACAGGGACGCTTGACCCCATGGCAACGGGGGTTTTGGTTGTTCTGATCGGGCGCGCGGCGAAGGCCTGCGAATATCTGGCAAGCGACTCCAAGCGTTACCGCGCAACCCTGCGATTGGGGCTTGTAACCGACACAGAGGATATCACGGGAGAGGTGTTAAGCCGTTCCGATGCCGTTCCGAGTTTTGAAGCTCTGCAAGCCTTGCTCCCCCGTTTTACGGGACGCATTGAGCAGGTGCCCCCTATGTACAGCGCCTTAAAGGTGGGCGGGCAGAAGCTTGTAGACCTTGCAAGACGCGGCGAGGTGATCGAGCGACAAGCGCGCACGGTTGAGGTTTATGATCTTTCCGTGACTCCCACCGATCAGCCGTGCGATTATATCCTTGACGTACATTGCTCGGGCGGCACCTATATCCGCACGCTCTGCGCCGACATCGGTGCGGCACTCGGCTGTGGCGGTGTAATGGCGTCACTCATGCGCACGGAAACCTGCGGCTTCCCTATCACCGATTCGTATACCGTTTCGGCACTTGAGGAAATGTCCTCCGACGAACGGTTGGCGTGCCTGCTCCCGACCGAATCCTTGTTCGCCTCCCTCCCCACCGTTCGTCTGTCGGCGTTTTTTGAAAAGCTGTGTCGCGGCGGCTGTGAGCTCTATTTGAAAAAGCTGGGCATTTCTCTGTCCGTTGGTACACGCGTGCGCTTGTACGATGCGTCGGGGATGTTCTTTGCGCTCGGTGAAGTTCGCGAATACGAGGAGGGGCTTGCCGTCAAGGCGATCAAAACCTTCGTATTATAACAAAAAAGAGGCTTGCGCCTCTTTTTTTATTATGCTCCCAGATTTTCCAAAAGCTTTGTAGCATGCTGCTTCATCAGCGCGGAATAGTAGGTCACGACAATGACCTCGAGTGCTCGGTTCAAGCGCACGCGTGCGCCCTCCACAGGTTCCTCGTAGTCACACGTGATAGCCTCCACGACACCGCCGATGGATTCCAGCGCGCAACCGTTTTCTGCGCTGATGCGACCAAGAATACGGCAGATATAATCGTACAGAATCGAATCGCGGATAATATCGTCGCTCGTGTCCTCAACGTCGCCGTTAATATAGTGGATCAAAAACGCGATATGATCCAGTTGCATGCAGGAGCGCAGCATATTGATCATGAGAATATGCGCCACCTGATCGATATCGTATTTCTTGGATTTTGCATTCGTGACCCAGCCGCGCTTGGTCCAGTTCTGCAGAGTGGAGCTGTCGATTCCCGAAATTTTGCGGATCTGCGTGAGCATAACGCCGTCGCTCACAAAAAAGACCTTTTTCAAGAAATCCAAGCCTGTTAAATTCTCGGTTTCGCTGCGTTTGAGGCGCGTTCCGGGAATATAATCATCATGAAACTGTAAATTCACGGTGTATCCTCCGTTCAAAAGATTGATCATAACCGCAAATATTGTATCATACAGTCAAAAGATTGTCAATGATTTTTGTATGACTTTTTTGTGAAGAAACATATTTCCTCATCGGTTCACTTCAAAGCCACACGCAGAATCTCGCTGTGATCCACGCGTGCCGTTTTCCAAATGCTCTCGTGCTGTTCCTGAATGACGAAATCATTCTTGGCGGCAAGAATCTCAACGGCTTTGTTTTTGAAGCTCTCATGTGCCTTCAAGGCATCGGAAAGCATCATGCCCATGCCGCCCGCGTAGATTTCCTCTTCGAGGAAAATGACCTTACAAGGCTTTTGAGGTAAGAGCACTGCCACCTCGCGCGCAACCTTGTCGTAAGGCTTGAGTTGTTCCAAAAGAAGGATTCCCATCTGCATTCCCTGCTCTGCCAATTCCTTTTTTGCCGCCATTGCTTCCTTGACAATACGTCCGTGTGTGATCAGAACGACGTCAAGCTCCTCGGCGGTGTCGGCAGGCTTGCGGAGAAAATCATTGCGCACGCTGATTCCGCGCGGCATGGCTTGCCCGTAAAAAGCAAGCTTGATCTCGCTGTCCTCGGTGCCACTTGGGTAGCGGATCGCGCACGGAACGTCGCTGTGCAGTGCCTCGTCGAGCGCGTTGTAAAGCGCGCCGTTTGTGATCGGCGTGTAAATGCTCAGGTTGGGGATCTCGGAAAGGAACGCCACGTCAAAAATACCGTGATGCGTTGCGCCATCCGACGGATTCAGCCCCGCTCTGTCTATACAGAATACAACGGGAAGCTTTTGCAGAGCGACATCGTGAATGATATTGTCATACGCGCGCTGGAGGAAGGTGGAATAGATCGCCACCACGGGGCGGTATCCGTTCGCGGCAAGTCCCGCTGCAAAGGTAACGGCGTGCTCCTCGGCAATGCCAACGTCATAAAAACGCTCCTGATGTGCGGCGCGGAAGCTCACGAGCCCCGTGCCGTCTGCCATTGCCGCTGTGATCGCGCAAATTTTTTCGTTGCGATTTGCCATTTCGGACAAGTACGCCCCGAACTGCTCGGAAAAGGAGGCTTGCGCGGGCTGAGGGCGGCTGACGGGTGCCATGCCGTGGAAGCGGTCGGGCGTTGCCTCTGCAGGCGCATAGCCCTTTCCCTTTTTGGTTTTCAAATGAACGACACAGCTCTGATTGGTTCGTTTTGCCTCTTTTAACAGCTTTTCAACCGCTTCTTGATCGTTCCCGTCCGCAGGGCCGAAGTAATGAAGTCCGAGGTCTTCAAAGTAATTACTGCTGTAAAGGGCGGATTTGAACGCCTTTTTGATACGCAGCAGCAATGAATGCAAGGGCTTGCCGATCAGCGGAATTTTTTGCAGGACGGCGGAAACGCCGCTTTTCGTGCGGAAATATCCCTTGGAGGAACGCAGATGCGACAGCGTTTTGGCAAACCGCCCGATGTTTTTGGAGATCGACATTTCATTCTCGTTGAGTATGATAATCAAACGCAGCTTTTTACGGCTGTTATTCAGTGCTTCATGGATCATGCCGCCGGTATACGCGCCGTCGCCGAGCACGCACACGGTGTAGGCATCCGAGCCCCTCAGCTTGTCCGCCTCCGCAAATCCGAGTGCCGCCGAGAGCGAGGTGGAGCTGTGCCCCGTGCCGAAGGCATCGTGCGCGCTTTCCGATATCTTCGGGAAGCCGCTGATGCCGCCCCCCTGCCGCAGCGTGGAAAATTGCTCGCGTCTGCCTGTCAGGATCTTGTGAACGTAGCTCTGGTGCCCCACGTCAAAAATGACATGGTCGTACGGCGAGGAAAACACGCGATGGATCGCCAGCGTCAACTCAACAACACCGAGATTCGATGCCAAATGTCCACCGTTTTCGCTGACGCGGTGGATCAAAAACTGTCGGATTTCCTCTGCCAGCGGCTTCATTTGGTTCGCGGATAGCTTTTTCAGATCGTCCGGTGATTGTACCGTTGATAACAGCGGACATTCACATGCGGCGGTATTTTGATCGTCCGTCATGGTTTTCCTCCTTTCTGATTGATCTTCTAATAGTATACCACAAAAAAAGAGGTTTGTCAACCGACGCCTAACGACTAAACACAGCAAATTTCAAAAACTCAAAAAGTGAGAAAACAAGAGATTTTTGAAGAAAAGGCAATCTTTTTTTAACATAATTGCCCCTCACAACCTCTCTTTGATCTTGTTTGACTTTGACTTTCTCCGACTTTTGCGTTACAATAAAACCGTAAAAGTCAAACAAGGTCAAACGGAGGTGGCAACCATGCTTGCAGATTATATTGCACAAATGATCGAGGAGATGCTGAACCAGAGCGGCGGAACACTGGAGCTTCAGCGAAACGAAATGGCAAACCGTCTGGGCTGCGTTCCCAGCCAGATCAGCTACGTGATTTCCTCTCGCTTCACGCCCGAGCGCGGCTATGTGATCGAATCGCGCCGCGGCGGTGGCGGTTGTATCCGCATTATCCGAAAGCACATGGGACGCGACGAGTACCTGATGCATTTCTTTTGTGCCATTGGGGATGCGATCGATGAGGGCGAAGCCATTGCATATTTGAAGAATCTGCTCGGAAACAACTGTATCGGCGAGCGTGAATTTGCCGTTGCTTACGCCGCGGTGTCTGCAGGTGCCCTCTCCTCGGTTCCCTCGATCGCCAAAAATGCCGTGCGCGCAGACATTTTCAAGCAAATTATTCTCTCTTTGATGGCGGACAGGTAAAAATTTCCATATTTTTGCATTTTACAGAGATTATGACAAAAAACGCGCATGAAAAGCTCTATAATAATACAAAAAGGTCGGCGCACACGACAAAGGCTGACCCAAAAAGAAAGGACTGATTTTTATGTTATGCGAAAAGTGTAAAAAAAGAACCGCGACCGTGTTCTATAACGAAAACCTGAACGGCAAAACGCGTTCCTATTCCCTTTGCGGCGAATGTGCGGCAAAGCTTCGTGAAAAAGGAGATCTGCAGGATATTACGTCGATGATCGGCAGCTTTGCCGATCCCTTCGCGGAGCTGCACGACGATCTCTTCGGCGGCTTTTTCGGTATGCCCACACTCAAAAGCGTGCACACCGAAAAGAAATGCCCCACCTGCGGGTGCAGTTACTCGGATATTGCCCGCGAGGGACGGGTCGGATGCGCGGACTGCTACACGGCATTTGAAAACGAGCTCTCCCGCACGATCCAATCCGTACACGGAACGACCTCTCACACGGGCGCAGTTCCCTCGCGCCACCGCGCAAAGCAAGAGCGCGTTGAACAGCTCAAGCGGTTGAAAAAGTCTTTGCAGGATGCTATCGCAAAGGAAGATTTCGAGCGCGCGGCGGCTCTGCGTGATGAGATCCGCCAATTGGAATCGGAATGCAACGGAAAGGACGGTGAATGAATATGGCATGGTACAATACGATCGGACAAGCAAGTGACACCGTGATCAGCTCACGCGTACGCCTGGCAAGAAACCTCAACGGCTACCCCTTCGCATCCCGACTGGATGCAAACGGTGCCAATGAGATCATTGAGAAGGTCGGCGCGCCCCTTGAGGCGTCGGGCTTCCGTAAGATCAATTTTTCCGACCTTTCTCCAGTAATGGCAACCTCGTACGTCGAACGACATTACGTCAGCCCCGAGTTTGCAACCAAGGAAACGCCGCACGCGCTTCTTTTGCAGGAGCAAAGCGGCATTGCCGTGATGGTATGCGAGGAGGATCATTTGCGTATTCAAGCCTTGCTTCCGGGGCTTGCCTTGGAGGAGGCCTATAAAAACGCGTCTCGTGTGGAAAAAAGACTGGACGAAGAGTTCGACTTTGCCTACAGCGAGGAATTGGGATACCTGACCCATTGCCCCACCAACCTTGGAACCGGTATGCGTGCATCGGTAATGATGTTTCTCC
>JAZODU010000002.1:0-16790 GCA_045597145.1 Eubacteriales bacterium | reverse complement strand
GCGCTTTTCCTATGCGCCGGTACGACCTTGATGGGAGAACATAAATAAAATTCTGTTGCGGAACCGGTTGAAATCCTGCAAGCCGTAGGCATTGCGCTTCAATACCTTGATCTTGTTGTTGCAGCCCTCGGTAAATCCGTTTGTATATGGACAGAAAAAAGAATTCGTAATGGGTGTAAACCAATTGTAATATGTTTTTGCGCACTTAACAAAGGACGGGATCTCACTTTCCAAGGCTTCCTCTATCCAATCAGAAAAGAGCTTCTTTTGTTTATTCGGAACCGTTTCATCAAGTATTGAGTAAAGTAATTCCTTTAAGAAATAAGCAGTTGAAAGCGTTGGAGATATATCTAACATAATAAGTACCTGTTGCAGCTCCTCGTCCTTTAGCTTGTCCCGATGCTTAAGCAACAGATATCTGGACTTCTTAAAATAAATACGATGCTGCTTTGAAAACTGCTTTTGAACTTCTTTTCTTACAGCTTCAAACGCCCATACCGCTTGTCGTACCCAATGGTATCTGTCTATGACATAGGTAGCGTTTGGAAAATAGTATTTAGCGATCTCAGCATAAGGCTTGTACATATCGCTAACGAAATACTTGACCTTACTGCGGTCATATCTCTTGAAATAATCGCATAGATCGTGCTCATACCTTGTTTTTAATATATCTATGACCTTTCTTTCTCCAAGATCGGTAAGTATTCCGTGAAATTTCTCTCCGCCGCTGTTACCCTTAAATTCATCTATTCCAATGATCTCGGGGAGCTTTGTTGGTTTGCTGTATTGTATGTTCTTAAAGAAGCGAATAACGGTTGACGTAGATATATTAAATTCTTGAGCTACGGCTGTGTAGGAACGGCAATCGCTTAGTTTTCCCAGCAATCCCATAATTGCGCGCTTGGTCATTCGTTGGTATCGGGACAGGAAGGCGTTTGGCTCAAAAAATCTCTTTCCACAAGAGCAAACATATCTACGTTTGCGCAGAATAAGTAACACTTTCTTTTCGAATGCAGGTAGCTCCTTTATTCGTTGATAGCGGTAATCGTGGATTTTGTTAGTCAATTCTCCACAGCAAGGACAAATACATTCTTTCCGTGGCTGTTCTATTGAGATTTCATAACATTTTTCTCTTTCTTGAATATTTTTTATCTCTACCTCTTGTATTCCAAGCAGTTTTTCTGTATAATATGAATTGAGCATATCTGAAACCTCCGATAATGTTTTTCTCATCAATTAACATTTTATCAGATTTTTTCAGATATGCTCTTCTTTTTTTACTTTTTATTTGCTATATCTGTTGGTTTCACCCCAACATTTATTATAGAACCAGAAATAATCAAACAAGCGGATCTGCTAGGGCAGATCCGCTTGTTTGATTATTGGGCGATCGTCAGATACTCCTCCGGCGTCAGACCTGCAAAATGCATATTGGTTGCTGCCTCGCGTCCGACGAATCGGTAGTGCCACGGCTCGTAGGTGTAGCCCGTGACATCCTCTTTTCCCTTGGGATAGCGCAGAATGAAGCCAAACTTATAGGCATTCTCCGAAAGCCACGCAAACGCCTCGGTGTTTTCAAAGTCAACGGTTAATTTGTCATTCATGTCGGGCGTGATAAAATCCACGCAAAGCCCCGTTTGGTGCTCGCTCGTTCCGGGGCGTGCCGAGTAGGTCTGCACGAGCCGCTTGGCGTCGGTATAGGACAAGCCTGTTTTCCCCGCATCGCGGTACTCTCTTTGGATATATTCCTCACCAAAGAACGCGACCGCCTCATCCGACAGGGTGCTCTGCTC
The DNA here is from genome assembly GCA_045597145.1 of Eubacteriales bacterium. Lineage (GTDB taxonomy): Bacteria > Bacillota > Clostridia > Oscillospirales > CAG-272 > UMGS1865. Next base: position 14,997 of record JAZODU010000002.1, on the reverse strand, counting down.
CTTCCTCACGTGATCGTTAAAGAGCCACTCCTGATAGGCGTAGGAGCGATAAGCACTCGTCACCATCAGTCCGTCGATGCCGTACGCTTCCATTTCGCGGTACATCTCATAAAGCGCCCACGCCGCACGCACCTCCAAAGACAGCTCCTCGTCGTAATGCGTCGGGCAGGTCAGCTTGACCAGGGTTTGCGGAGCGTAATTCTCACCCAGCGTATAGATCTTATTCATCAAAAGAAGATATTCGTCGCTCATGCCCGTCGTCAGAAGCGACTCGTTGATCCCGTCTGCGCGATAGGTGTAGCTCACACCCTGATAATAGGTCAGGATCGGGTTTTTCGCAGGCGGCTGCTGTTGCGGCGGTGTGGTTGTGGTTGGGGGGCTGTCGAGCTCCTCGGGGGGCAGAATAATACAGCTCTGCAGAAAGAGGATCGACAAAAGCAACAGCAAGAAAATTTGAATTTTATTTTTTCTCATGTGACCTTCCGTACGGCACCTTGATCGGTGATTTGGTTTCGATAACGATAAAATAGGGGGACGCGGGCGAATTGAGGATATTCACCTTGGTCGCACATACCTTGTGGCGGCTCAGGCTCGCAAGATAATCACAGATCATCTTGCCCTCAAGGTCGCCCTCCTCGTGTCCCGGATAGACCGCAACGTTGATGATGGCATCCTTGTCCATCAGGTCGATCGCCGCCTCGATCGCGGGAAGCGTGGTTTCGCGCAGGGTGGTGATGGATTTGTCGCCGCCCGGCAGCCAGCCGAGGTTGAACATGCCCGCCTTGATCGGCTCATGCACGTAGTTTTTGACGTTATGGTGCGAATCATGTATCAAGGTGTAGTTTTGCGGACATCCGACCTCCTCCAGGTGCCGACGCGTGGATTCCACCGCCGCCTCCTGAATGTCAAACGCGTACACGCGTCCGCTCTCGCCAACCGTGCGCGAGAGAAATTCAGTATCGTAGCCGTTTCCCATGGTAAAATCCACGGCAACGTCGCCCTCGCCAAGGTGTGTCAGAATAAAATGCTTGTGAAGCTTGAGTAAATCGATCATATCTCTTCCCTTTACTTGTTATGAAGATCCGAGCGCAAGAATTTGAACGCGCGCTCAACGGCATCCTTGGAATTGTACCACGGCTCTTCCTGATAGCGGTAGTCGAATTTCTTGCAGAACCAGCTCACGTCCTTCTGCAATTCGTCGAAGTAGTCCTCAACCACCTTCGCGCACTGTGCGGCGAACGCGGGCTGCTTTTTCTTTCCCAACCTGCGCTGACCGTACCAAAGGAATTTGCGGTAGTGGGGCAGGCAAAAATAGGGCTGTGCCTTGAGCTTGGGCGCGAACTCCTCGTCGGTATCCCACAGATACACGGCGGTGTCGATCATATGGTCAAAATTGTTCTGGATCCGCTCGCAAACGTAGCAGGTCGCTTCCAATTCCCCGATGCGCTTGATCGGCTTGTTGCCCTGTCCCCCGCCAAGTCCGCCGTCGCGGATTTCACGTCGGAGCTCGGCAAGATGGCTTTCCAGCGTCAGAGCCATGCCAAGGCGGTTCTTGCGCACGAACATCATGTCGTAGTGCGTGCGGCAAAAGCCCGTAGCGTTGGTACGGATGCGGATATCGGGCTCCATCATCGAAGCGCCCAGGATCAGATCCAGCTCGTCCTCCTCCAGCTTTCGGTGCAGCGCGCAAAAGGGGCAGCCGCACGCGCCGTCCTTTGCCGACGCCTCGAATGCCTCGTTGACGGGAATGGTAAAATTCATATCCATAAGCGCACCTCTTTTATATATAAAAAAATAGATCTCTTATATTTTTTTGCAAATTTTTAATAGCCCAAAACAGTGCTTTGTGCTATAATAAAAGTGCAAATCTATATTTTATTATACCATACACGAAAAGCTCTTTCAAGTGATTTTTTCAAAAAGCCGCGATTATTTTTTAAGGAGCACGCCATGAAGAGTTTGTGCGTTGTTCGGCAGAGGCAGATAGTGACCCCACCGCAAATGCGCTTCGCAGAAGCGCACACGCCGCCGCGCGGCTGTTGTTCAGACAGTCGCGCGGCGGGCGTGCCCTTTTGTGAAAGTTTTGAAGGGTGTGGGGAGAGGGGGACTTTTGAAAAAGTCCCCCTCTCCCCACAATTCTCTATCCTCTATCAAACCTTCTTAAACAAAGGCCCATAGGCAGCGCAAGCGCGGTAGTCGGCACTTTCCTTGTCCATGCCGAACGCGTTCCATGCCGCAGGACGGAAGATCTTGTCCTCCTCGACGTTGTGCATGGAAACGGGAATGCGGAGCATCGAGCAGAGCGTGATGATATCCGCACCGATGTGACCGTAGGAGATCGCACCGTGGTTCGCACCCCAGTTGTTCATCACGTCGTACGCGGTCTTGAAGGGACTGCCCTCCTTGCCGTCACAGCGCGGCGCAAACCACGTGCAGGGCCAGGTGTAGTCGGTTCTCTTCCAAAGCGCATCGGTGACCTCTTCGGGCAGTCCTACCGACCAGCCCTCTGCGATCTGCACAACGGGTCCCAAGCCCTTGACAAGATTGAGTCGAATCATGGTCATGGGCATCTGCGCGGTGGTCACAAAGCGCGAGGAATATCCGCCGCCGCGGAAATAGCCGAGATCGGCATAATTCCACGTAGAGTTCGCTAAGATCGCCTTCTGATCCTCCTCGGTCACTTCAAACCAAGGCTTCATCACGCCGTTGCCGTCTGCGTCCTTTGCGGCACCGTTGGCGTCCAGACAGCAAGCACCCGAGTTGATCAGGTGAATGAAGCCGTCCGCCTCCTTTGCCTTGCCTTCAATATCGTAACCCGTCACGCGCTTGACCGCGTCGCCGCTCCAATAGGTGCGGACGTCGGCAAACATCTGCGCGCGGTTGGTAAGCAGCTTCATAAAGAGCATGCCCAAGCCGTTGAGTACGTCGTTTTCGGTTGCCAGAATGTAGGGCTCACGCGCACCGTTCCAGTCGAAGGAGGTGTTGAGCATGGATTCGGGGAAATCGCAGTTGGGATAGAAATCCGTCCACTGACGCTGTCCCTGGAAGCCTGCGGCGATGGCGTTGTGACCGACCATCTCCTCCTCACAGCCTGCGGGAAGCGTGTCGTTGCCATTCATCAGATCCTTGATGATGACCATCATCTTAACGACGAACTCCCAATCGGCGTCCTTTTCCTCGCGCGTGCGTTGCAGCTCCTCGGGATTCTTGTCAAAGCCCTCGATGCAGTTCGCGCGCGTCCACGCAAGTGCCTTTTCGTACTCTTCCTTGTTATAAACACCCTCGGTCATACGGCGGATAATCTCCACCTCGTCCACAGACTCCACGCGCATACCAAGGTAGTCCTCGATGAAATCCGTATCGATGATCGAGCCGCCGATGCCCATGCAGATCGAGCCGATCTGCAAATAAGACTTTCCTCTCATCGTGGCAACCGCCACAGCGGCACGACCGAAGCGCAGCAGCTTTTCGCGCACGTCCTCGGGGATCTCGGTGTCGTCCAGATCCTGTACGTCGTGCCCGTAAATGCCGAATGCGGGCAGACCCTTTTGCGCGTGCGTTGCCAGAACCGATGCAAGATACACCGCACCCGGGCGCTCGGTGCCGTTAAAGCCCCAGACTGCCTTGATGGTGTTGGGATCCATGTCCATGGTTTCAGCGCCGTAGCACCAGCAGGGAGTCACGGTCAGGGTGATATCCACACCCTCGCGGCGGAATTTGTCGGCACAAGCCGCCGCCTCACCAACGCGACCGATGGTGGTGTCGGCAATGACGACCTTAACGGGCGTGCCGTCGGAATAGCGCAGATTTTCGGTAAAGAGCTTTGCGGCGTTCTTTGCCATGTTCATGGTCTGCACCTCAAGCGACTCACGAACCTTTAAAACGCCGCGGCGACCGTCGATGGTCGGGCGGATACCGATCACAGGATAAGAACCGATCAATCTTGACATAGTTATTTCTCCTTTTTAATATATTTTTTGTGTTTTCAAGTTCATTATAACACAACAAAAGCAAAAAGTCCATGTATTTTTCGTCAAAAACATGGACTTTTTACTCAATTTTAAAGTGTCGACTTCTGCTTTTCTTCCACAGATCGGCAATCGGAGCGTTCCTTGAAATTCAGCGTTCGCCCCCGATGATCGCAGCGACCTTTTCGGGGTCAATTCTCCTTGATGACTCTTTTCAGGTAATTCGCCGCCAGAGAAATATCCTTCGCGGGTGCTTCGCCCGCCTCGCGCTCGATGGTCAAAAATCCGCGATAGCCGATCTCCTCAAGTGCCTTCAGATATGCGGCAAAATCCACGCTTCCCTCCCCCAGAGGCGTTTCCTTGAACGCATCGATCCGCTCCATGTCCTCAGGCATGGGGATCACTCTGTAGATATACTCGGGGTTGATGCGTTTCAGCATCACACCGTCCTTTGCGTGCGTGTGAACAATGTATTTTTTCAAACGATGCACCGCCTTGACGGGATCGTCACCTGTGACCATGACAAGATTTGCGGGGTCAAGGTTGACACCGACGCCGCAGGAGCCGAGCGAATCGAGAAAATCACCGAGCACTGCGGAGGTTTCGGGCCCCGTTTCCACCGCGAAATGTGCGTTCATGCTGTCGGCATACTCCGCAAGACACGCGCACGCCTCCTGCATGATCTTATACCGCTCGTGATTTTGATCCTCGGGAACGACGCCGATGTGCGTGGTAACGATATTGGTTTCCATTTCCAGCGCCAGATCCACCACGCGCTTGGAGCGCTCGACATAGATCCTATTGGATTCCGCACTCATAAAGCCGTGACCGAAATCGCCGCAGATCGCGGAAAATTTCACGCCGTTGTCCTTGGCAAAGGCAAGCAGCTCGCGGCGGCGCTCCGCCGTAAAGCTTTCGGGCGCAAATTCGTCGCGCGTAGCGTACATCTGGATGCCGTCAAGCCCCAGCGCGCTCGCCTCCCTGATCGCCTCGTGGATCTCGCGGCGGAAGGACTCCACAACGACACCTATCGGAAACTGAAACATAATCACTACTCCTTTATAACCAAAATTGCTGTAAGCAAGTTCATTATAGCACACCTTTGCCAACTTGTCTATAGCTTTTCAGCGTTTTTTCTTTACTGCTTGCCCCTCAAAATCCGACAAAAAGCACGCACCTTTTCCATGGTGCGCCATATAATGATAACAGAAGCGTTCAAGACACGCGCTTGCGCTCAAAAATCCAAGGAGGAACTATTATGAACAACTGTCTTTGCAATCTGTTTGATAACAACTATCTCTGGCTGATTATCATCGCGATCATTCTGCTCTCCTGCTGCTGCCGCTGAACCGCATTCCTCTGAACGGAGGGGGCGTTGCGCGAAAATCGCGCAACGCCCCCCTTTGTTTGCGGTCATATACGACCCCTTGCGTGCATATGCTGAATCAAAGCTCTGCCTTCAGCTTTTCTATGCACGCCTTGCAAATGCGCGTGCCATTGAAGTACACGATTTCGTCTGCGCCGTTGCAGAAAATGCAGGCAGGCTGGTATTTTTGCAGGATCACGCGCGACTCATCGGTAAAGATCTCCATCGCGTCCCCCTCGTTGATGCCCATATGACGGCGGATCTCTGCGGGCAGAACCAATCTGCCCAGCTCGTCTACTTTTCTTACAATTCCCGTTGATTTCATCTTTTTCTCCTTTTTTAGTGCTTTCTATATTTTTTGCGATTGATTTATCCGTCGTGCTTCGACCGAATACTATTATATACCATAATTTTCTGTATGTCAATATCTAAATATGGAAATTTTTTACTTTTTCCCGAAAACATTTCGACAAAAAGCGGAGGAATTTTACATGATCGGAAGGATTTTTGGCGTTTTATGTCTTTTGTCGTTGATCTTTGGAGTCGCGTGCGGAAACGTCACGGAGCTTGCAAACGCGATCCCCGACGGAGCGGCGGGAGCGGTGCGCGTGATCCTATCCCTTGGCGGCATGATGTGTCTGTGGTGCGGGCTGATGGAGGTGTTGCGCGAGGCGGGGGTGATCCGCCGCCTCTCACGCCTGCTCTCCCCTCTTTTGCGGCTGTTTTTCCCCGAGGCATTTCGGCGAGGCGAGGGTGCTGAGGAGATCAGCGCGAACATCAGCGCCAATCTCCTCGGCATCGGGAACGCCGCCACGCCTTTGGGACTGCGCGCCATGGAGGAGCTTCAAAAGCACAATCCGCACCCGGAGCGCGCCAGCGGCGAGCAGATCACCCTCGCCGTTCTCAACACCGCGTCTGTCACCGTCATTCCCGCCAATCTCCTGGCGCTGCGGCGCGCCGCTGGCTCCGACAATCCCTTTGCCATCATGATCCCCGTCTGGATCACGTCGATCCTGTGCGCCGCGTTGGTGCTTTTCCTGACAAGCATCCCCCGTTTTTTGAGCACGGCATCGCGCAAAGCCGACACACGTAAGCGCAAAAAGCATGATTGAGGCACTTTCCGCGCTCGCCATGCCACTGGTAGTGACGGCGGTCGGCGCGATCCTCTTGTTTGGCAAAAAGAATTATTTTGAGGCGTTCGTGCGCGGCGCCGAGCAGGGGCTGCGCACAGCCGTTGGGCTGATGCCGACGCTTGCCGCCCTGATGGTTGCCGTTGCCATGCTCAACGCCTCCGGGCTGATCGGCGCGCTTTCGCGCCTGCTTTCTCCGCTCGCCAACGCGATCGGGCTGCCCACCGAGCTGCTGCCGCTCCTTCTGACCCGCCCCTTCTCAGGCTCTGCCTCGACCGCCGCCTATACGGATCTGCTCGCACGCGTGGGTGCTGACAGCCTCGCTGGGCTCTGCGCCTCCGTGATCTACGCGACCTCGGACACGGTGGTCTACGTCATCGCCGTTTATTTTTCCGCCGTCAGGATCCGCTCCACGCGCTGGGCGTTTCCCTGCGCCTTTGCCGTTATGCTTTTTTGCATCTTTTTTTCCTGTTTTTTATGCCGTCTGTGGTTTTTTTAAGGTTTTTGGGGCAAATACTCCCTCTGTAAATCAAGGACGGAGGAACAGATATGATCAAGGGATCCCGGCGGCAGATGATCGTGATCCGAACGGGCGACAGCCGCTATTTTGACGAGGCGTATTTCGTTTTGCGCAGGGACTTGAAGCAACCCGACCCCGCGCAAGGTGACATTTTGCGCGAGGCGAACCGCATTCTCGCCGAGCGCGCTCCTCTTGCCAAGGGGTCGGCGCAAAACCGCTTTTTGCGCTGGCTCTTTTTCGGCGTGGGCGTGCTTTGCGGTGCACTCGTTACCATTGCGTGCTGTCTGGCGTTTTTCTTCTGACGCAAACTATTTTTGCTTTTGCTATTGACTTTTGCATAAAAATATAGTATAATGTAAAAGTTATATGAGAACGTTATCTTTGATCGACCGCCCCGCGGCGGCTGATCGGCCTTGCGAATATCATATCAAAGCCCGCACGCGAGCGAAAAGGGGCGTGTTTTTTGCTCGGTGCGTGGCGTTTTTATCCTGCCTGTTTCTTTGAGGGGCGGGATTTCTTCTGTGTTTACATAAACACAAATCGAATCGTGAAAGGAGAACAATTCATCCATGCCCAAAAAGCCAAAAAAAGGAAAAGTCACGGGTAAGCTTCGCATCGTTCCGCTCGGAGGTCTGGGCGAGGTCGGAAAAAACATGACGGTGATCGAGTATGAAAACGATCTGATCGTCGTGGACTGCGGACTTGGCTTCCCCGAGGAGGATATGCCCGGAATCGATCTGGTCATTCCCGACATTTCGTATCTTGAGGCAAACAAGGATAAAATCAGAGGCGTGCTGCTGACACACGGTCACGAGGACCACATCGGCGCGATCCCCTACCTGTTAAGAAGCATCAATCCCCCCATCTACGGTACCCCCCTCACGCTTGGAATCATTCGGAACAAGCTGGAGGAGCACGTCCTGCCGTGGACACCCAAGCTCTGCACCGTCAATGCAGGCGACACCGTAAGGCTCGGCACCGTCACGGCAGAGTTCATTCATGTCAACCACTCGATCGCAGACGCTTGCGCGATCGCACTCCACACCCCCTTGGGAACCGTTTTGCACACGGGCGACTTCAAGCTTGACACCTCCCCCATCGACGGAGAGATGATGGACATCGTCCGCCTGGGCGAGCTGGGACGCGAGGGCGTTCTGATGCTGATGTGCGAATCCACCAACGCCGAGCGCGCGGGTCACACCCCCTCGGAGAGAAAGGTGGGCGCGTCGCTCGAAAACATTTTCTCGACGCATCAGAAAAAGCGTATCATCATCGCTACGTTTTCATCCAACGTGCACCGCGTTCAGCAGATCATCGACACGAGCTACCGTCACGGCAGAAAGGTCGCGATCACGGGGCGCAGTATGCTCAATATCGTCAGTGCCGCAACGGAGCTGGGATATATGAAGATCCCCGCAGGTGTTCTTGTGGATATCAACGAGATCAAGCGGTACAAACCGAGTGAATTGACCATCGTTACGACGGGAAGTCAGGGAGAGCCGATGTCCGCGCTCTACCGTATGGCATTTTCCGATCATATGCAGGTGTCGCTTGACGCCAACGACCTCGTCGTTCTCTCCGCCTCCGCAATCCCCGGTAATGAAAAGCTCGTGGGACGCATCATCAACGAGCTCTCCAAGAATCAGGTCGAGGTTCTGCACGACGCGGTCGTTGAGGTTCACGTTTCGGGACACGCCTGCCAGGAGGAGATCAAGCTGATGCTGGCGCTGACCAAGCCCCGCTATTTTATGCCGATCCACGGTGAGAGCCGACATCTCTCGGCAAACCGCGATCTGGCAAAATATATGGGCGTGAGCGAAAAAAGCATCTTCGTTTCGGAGATCGGCAAGGTTCTGGAGATCGACGCGGCAGGTGCGCGCTGGGACGGCACCGTTCCTGCGGGCAAGATCCTCGTGGACGGCTACGGCATCGGTGACGTCGGCAATATCGTCCTGCGTGACCGCAGACATCTCGCCCAGGACGGCTTAATCGTCGTCGTTGCCACGGTGGACACCGACGAGCGTATGCTCCTCTCGGGTCCCGACATCGTGTCGCGCGGCTTCGTTTACGTGCGTGAGGCAGAGGAATTGATGGAGGAGGTTCGTGCCATTGCCTGCGAGGCGATCACGGATATTCTCGATCACGAGCCCAAGGTCGACCGCATGCAGTTGAAAAAGAATGTCAAGGACGAATTGACCCGTTTCCTTTACAGCAAGACCAAGCGAAAGCCGATGATCCTTCCCGTTATTATGAACGTTTGACCGAAATCCACGGTTTTGTGACCAAAATTTCGCCTTTGTTCATATTCGTGACACAGGGATTTCACACAACAAAGTTATAATGTTTGCAAATGCTTGTAAAAAGCCTACAATATATGTAAGAAGAAAGGACTTCCATCATGGGAAAAGGAAAAAGAAACAGACAGCTTCATTTTGAAGACAAGCAAGCCAATCCCCAAAAGTACAGGGAAAGAAAAAAGCAGGTTCGCATGCCTAAATGGGCAAAGAGCACGATCGCAATCACCCTCGCGGTGCTGATCGTTGCAGGTATCGTCCTCGGCGCGCTGATCAACAGCGGTCTTTTCCTGCGTAACCGCGTTCTGGTCAAGAGTGCCACGGGTGAGAACGATCTGAACCAGCAAATGGCGACATTCCTGCTCTGGCAGACGATGTATCAGGAAGCGTACTACGAATGGTACTACACCTCTTGGGGTCTGTACGAGGATACTTACGGTATCACCAAAACGTACAGCTCTGCCGCATCCTACGGTATTGCGGTTGCATCCACCTATACCAAGGAGCTGCTCCGTGAGGGTATCGAAAGCATTTCCGACTACCTGATCGAGCTGGTTGCAGGTGCCGATGCCGCAACCAAGGCAGACCTTGAAATCAACGATGCCGACATGAAGGACGTTGAAGAGATCAAGACCTGGATCAAGAACGTATACCTCTCCTCCGGCTACATGGGAACCTACAAAAAGTTCCTCAAGGAAATGGTCGGTGACGGTATCACCGAGCGCGACGTTGAGGATGCAGCAAAGCTGGTCGTTCTCTACACCAAGTACTGCAACTACGCTAAGCTGAATCTGGACGACGATCCCTCTCTTGACGTTCTGCAGGCGTTCATCGAAAAGAACCCCGCAGGTCACTTCAAGATCTCCTATCAGCAGTATAAGAACGCAGATCCCGAATTCCTCGTAGAGCTCTTCAGAGGCGCACTCGCTGAGAAATACGAAGGCGAATACAAGGATCTCGTTACAGAGGAAGAATACGAGCAGATCCTCAAGGATCTCGTTAAGGCAAAGAACACCTCCGAGAACAAGTCTGCCGATGATCTGGCAACCGAGCTTTACAAAAAGCTGACCGACTCCAAGACCCCCACCAAGTGGGAGGACGCCGTAGCAGAGCTGACCGTTGATACCGCGACGGTTCAGAAGCCCGGCGAGGACGACGAGGCTGACGCATTCCAGAGCGTTCTCTTCGGCAAGGATAAGATCAAGGTCGGCAACTTCCTGCAATCCAACGACGACGGCACCTCTTACGTGATCAACGTAACCGGCGGCAACGCAACCGACGGATGGCAGATCTCTTACGTCACCTTCACCGACAGCGACTACTACAAGGTATTCCGCGCGGCTATGAAGGAGATCGAGGAGCTCTCCGTTGACGCAGAGACCTTCCGCGACATGGTCGTCAACAACGTCGTTGACAAGAACTTCAAGTCGCTTGTGATCAACAAGTTCCTCACTCTCGGCGTTGTTGCTGAGGCACAAAAGACGCTGAACAACGCTTTCCTGACCGATGCTGAGCTGGATACGCTCGTGAACACGCTGGAGATCGCCAAAACCGAGTACAGCAGTGAGAACAAGTCAGAACTTCCCTCCGAGATCGCAGATTATATCTTTGATCTCTCCAGAAAGGACGGCGACACCAAGGTCATCAAGTCCGAGGGCAAGTATTATATCGTAAACGTCTTTACTAAGCCCACCGAAAAGAAGGTTGACGACGCAGCACCTGTTGACGAGGGCGATGAGGAAGAGGAAAAGATCTACACCGTTAAGGCAGGTTGGGTCGAGTACGACTACAAGCTTGACGCACTGCTGGCGGATATGGAGATCAAGCAGTATATCAAGAACGATCAGGATACCCTGACCGCAAAATATCCCGACATTGCAGAGTGGGCTTACGATGCGGCGCGCGTTACGGGCGAATCCAAGATTTTTGAGATCGATGGTTCCTTCTACGTGGCTTATCTGGCAGCCGCTGCAACCGACGTAAAGATCGGCGCCGAAACGCTGAAGACCGTGAAGGTTGCCATGGAGTCATACGCAAAGGCCAGCGAGGACAGCGAGCTGGTCGACGCACTCGGCTACACCTCCAAAAAAACCACCTACCAGGACAACGATGTCAGGATGCCTGCCGAGGTTAAGGCTTGGCTCTTCGACGATGCAAGAGCTGAAGGCGACGCTCAGCTGATCGAGGTCACCGACGGCACCCAGACGACCTTCTATCTGGCATACGCATTCACCGCTCCCACCGTTGAAGGTGAGAACAAGAAGATCGACGCATACTACGAAACGATCACGCTGACCACCAAGCAGTACGTCAACAACGGCAAGGATCCGCTTGCTACCGATTACGCAGCGATCGCAAACTGGGCATACAACTCCAAGAGAACCGTTGGCGACACCGAGATCGTAACGATCGACGAAACCGTTTATCTCGTTTACGTCGACAGGAAGCTCACCTCCACCACGGTTGGCAGCGATTCTTACAGCTACGTTTCCATCGCTATGGTTCCCTACACGCTGGCTGACGCACCCGATTCCGATTGGATCATGGCTCAGAAAGATCAGCTCGTCACCGACCTGATCAAGGACGAGAACTCCACCGAGTACAAGTCTGCTGACGACAAGGCAAAGGCACTCTACGAGCTGCTCGCAGGCGAGAACGGCGACAAGACCAAGTGGGATGAGCTGGTTGCAGACCTTGAGGTCAAGAATGACACCGTTAAGAAGCCCGCAAGCGACAGCTCCACGACCACCGCGGTTCAGGACGTTCTGTACGCTGAGGCCAAGGTTGAGGTCGGCGACATCTTCCAGGTCAACGACAACGGCACCTCCTACGTGCTCAAGATCACCGAGGTCAACGGCACCACCTACAAGTACGATTACGTCACCTACACCGACGATGAGTACTATGAGTTCTACCGTGGACTGAAGTCCGCACTCACCTCCTCCTTCGCAAAGGATCCCTCCGATCTGTCCTATCCCGATTCCCTGAGCACCGCTACCAACAAGTGGCTCTTCTCGGGCAAGTACGACGAGGAAGCAAAGAAGTACACCTTCGACCGCGAGGTCAACGACGTGATGCACTTCGCAGTGACCACCACCTCCAACAACGTGCCCACCGAAACCGGTTACTACAACATTTATATCGTAACCACCGCTCCCGTTCAGGATAAGGACGACGAAAAGGTCGTTTACGGCGGCTACCTGCTGTTCAAGACCAAGGCTGAGGCTGATGAGGCCAAGAAGGGTCTTTCGGGGCTCAAGGGCTTTGATCTGTGGCACGCATTCGCAGCACTGAGTGTGACCACCGGTGAGGGCGATAAGGCAACCGTTACCAACTCCACGATCGAAACCTCGTTCACCAAGGACGACATCAAGGACGACGCGCTTGAAAAGTGGCTCTTCGCAGACGAGCGCAAGTCCGGCAACGTGACCGTTATCAAGGGCACCGACGGCTACTATCTCGCTTACTACTACACCGCCGAGGAAACCTGGACCCGTAAGGCAAAGGACTCCTGGGTGAGCGAGCAGATGGAAGAAAAGCTGAATGATCTTTCCAAGAGCTACGCGATTGACGAAAAGGTTCTGAACAAGATCAAGAAGCCCGAGGAAATGACCACCGCAGCAAGCAAATAATTTCAAATCATAAAACAAAATGGCATGGAGCTTTCCGTGCCATTTTGTGACAGTACGAATATACTGTATTGACTTACGACCAAATTTTGACTGAGAAAAGGAAGATCGCAATGGTACTTGATTCCAAACAAACCACCGTCGCCTACCGTTGTCCGCATTGCGGTGCGGGCGTGATGAGTGCCGTCAACGTGTTCACGTTGGGAGCGGATATGATCAAGCTCAAATGCACCTGCGGGCAGAGTGAAATGACCGTCGTGTCGGGAAATGACGGAAAGATCCGTTTGACCGTCCCCTGCCTCGTCTGTCCCAAGCCCCATCTGTTCACGCTCAACGCGTCGCTCTTTTATGGCAAGGAGCTGTTCACTATGCCCTGCCCTTACGCCTCGGAGCTGACGCTGGCGATGCTGGGCGAGATGGAGTGCGTCAAGGCGGAGCTGGCACGCACCGAGCTGGAGCTGCTTGACCTGATGGAGAAAAACGGAATCAAGGATCCCGAGGAATTGCGCGAGCAGGAGGCAGCGTTGAGCGACCCGCAGATTCTGGATATCGTGATGTTCGTGATCCACGACATGGATGCCGAGGGAAAGATCTATTGCAAGTGCGAGGCAACCGAGAACGGGCGGCAGTACGAGGCAGAGATCCGGGACGCGGGTGTGCGCGTGACCTGCAAAAAATGCGCGGCGACCCGCTTGATCCCGACCGACTCCAATCTCAGCGCGCACGCGTTTCTCAATGCCGACGCATTGTATCTGGAATAAATGCAAAAAACGAGGCGATAATACCGCCTCGTTTTTTGTGTGCCACCCCAAAATTTGCACGCCCATAAATTTATTATATCACAGGTCATTCCGCGCTGTCAAGACTTTTTTGTGACATCGAGCAAATTTCAATGTTTTACACAAAAGAAAACTGTGAAGTTTTTACAAATTGCCATATTGCAATTCGCAAAAAAGTGTGGTATACTAAAGGTGCAGAAAGGAAGGTACAGTCCAATGGGCCATTAAGAAAAGAAATCCAAAAAGGATCGGAACCAACTTGGAAGCAAATCAACAAAAGAGCTTCGGGCGAACCAAGCATTCACGAATGAGCTTTCCGAACAGAGGCAATACGAACAGAAAAAAGTAGCAGGTAAAAAATTCCTCTTGTAAGAAGTTGTAAACGAGCCGAAGAGTTGGCTTGGGGTGCGGAATGGTTTGAACATAGATCAGAGAGTTATAGGAAATGTTCGGATTGAAAGCACGTGAAGGGCAAGCACGGAGACAGCATTCATCTTTTGTGACAGGGCGCAAACAAAAACAAACGGTATTCTCGTTCGAGAAAGAAGAAAAAATGTGTTTTGAGGGTTGTGAGCAGCGCACGAAAGGTAGACCGATGAAAGAGAGGATAACCAAATGATGTTAGATACTAAGACAGAACAGAAGTGACCCTTGATTGCGGGAGTAAGGCTTGCAGTCAAGGGTCATTTCTTTTTTGCCCTCCCCTTCCCTTCAACAAATTCAAAATTATTTTCGCATGATTATTGACTTTTCGGGAAATGTTTGATATAATATATGAGCAATAAAAATTGAGGTGTGGCGCAATTGGTAGCGCGCTTGCTTTGGGAGCATGCAGGCGGTTTTCTCTTCTTGATCTTTCAAACGCTCGAAAACCCTTGTAAACATTGACTTTTTCGGATGTTACCCTTTTCAAAAAAACACCGACAAAATGTTTTGACCACAGATTTGACCACTTACGGAAAATGACCTAAAAATCGAATATTTTTCACACTTCGGGGTGTGGCGCAGTTGGTAGCGCGCGACGTTTGGGAGCAGGACACCGCCCCCAAGGTATCCCGAAGCAAAAAACGCCGAAAAGCCTTGCAAACACTGACTTTTTAGGCACTCTGCTTTCTCACAAAATCCTCTATAAAAGCGGTTTGACCACATGTTTGACCACTTACGGAAAATGACCTAAAAATCGAATATTTTTCACTCATCGGGGTGTGGCGCAGTTGGTAGCGCGCGACGTTTGGGACGTCGATGCCGCAGGTTCGAATCCTGTCACTCCGACCAAAAATCAGCCGAAAACGAGCCTTTTTAGACTTGTTT
>JAZODU010000001.1:0-7629 GCA_045597145.1 Eubacteriales bacterium | reverse complement strand
TTGAGGGAAACGCCTTCGAAATCGAAGTATACGTCCTCGCCCTTCTTCACGAGAGTTCCGTTCATAAAGTTCATCTGAGGTGTTCCGATAAATCCCGCAACGAAAATATTGCAAGGAGTATCGTAAAGATTCTGAGGAGTATCTACCTGCTGGATGATACCGTCTCTCATAACTACGATACGCGTTGCCATGGTCATAGCCTCGACCTGGTCGTGCGTGACGTAGATGAAGGTGGTTTCAACGCGGTTGTGGAGCTTGGTCAGCTCGGTTCTCATGGTTGCACGGAGCTTTGCGTCCAGGTTGGAGAGCGGCTCGTCAAGCAGGAATACCTGAGGATCACGCACGATTGCACGACCCAGAGCCACACGCTGCTTCTGACCACCCGAGAGAGCCTTCGGCTTACGGTCAAGCAGGTGGGTGATATCCAGAACGCGTGCTGCGTCCTCTACCTTCTTCTTAATAACTTCCTTCGGAACCTTGCTCAGCTTCAGACCGAATGCCATGTTTTCAAACACGGACATGTGGGGATACAGAGCGTAGTTCTGGAACACCATCGCAATCTTACGATCCTTCGGTGCTACGTCGTTGACAAGACGGTCGCCGATGAAGAGCTCGCCTTCGGAGATCTCTTCCAAACCTGCGATCATACGGAGCGTGGTGGACTTACCGCAACCGGAAGGTCCGACCAATACCAAAAACTCCTTATCCTTGATTTCCAGATTGAAATCGGAAACTGCGGTAACACCGCCGGGATACTTCTTGTAGATATGTCTGAGGGATAAGCCTGCCATTTGATAATCCTCCTGAAAGCCCTATGCGGGCAGTATTTCTAACATACATATTGTACCAAATTTTTCGCAAAAATGAAAGAGTTTATTTCCCCAAATTTTTGCATACATTATTGTGCAATCTGCACAAGTCTCCGCTTATATTTATAAGCGTTCCACCAAAAGTGGCGTCCAAGAATTTAATTTATTAAAATCAAGCCTTGCCCTTGGAGCGCATGGTCAGCGAAATACGCTTTTTGGCAACGTCCACGGACAGCACGCGCACCTTGACCACATCCCCTACCTTGACCACGTCCGAGGGGTGCTTGACGAAGCGGTCGGAGAGCTGGGAGATGTGCACCAAGCCGTCCTGATGCACGCCGATATCGACGAATGCACCGAAGTCAATGACGTTTCGCACCGTACCCGTCAGCTCCATATCGGGCTTGAGATCCTCAAGGCTGAGGATATCGTCACGCAGAACGGGAGGCGGAAGCGTGTCACGGATGTCGCGTCCGGGCTTTTCAAGCTCGCCCACGATGTCCTTGAGCGTCGGCGCGCCGATGCCGAGCGTTTCGGCAACCTTGGCAAAGCCTGCGGACTGCACCTTGGCACCCAGCTCCTTAAGGTTTCCTGCGGCAACGTCTGCCTTGGTGTACCCGAACATATCCAGGAGTGCTGCCGCCGCCGCATAGGATTCGGGGTGCACGCCCGTATTATCGAAGATCTCCTTGCCGCCGGGCACGCGCAAAAATCCTGCCGCCTGCTCGTATGCCTTGGCACCGATGCGCGGAACCTTGAGCAGCTGTGCGCGGTTGGAGAACTCGCCGTTCTCCTCGCGGTACTTGACGATGTTCTTGGCGGACGTGATATTGATGCCCGAAATATAGGACAGGAGCGAATAGGACGCGGTATTGATATCCACGCCGACGGCGTTGACGCAATCCTCGACGACACCGCCCAGTGCCTCGTCATGGCGCGCCTGCTTCATGTCGTGCTGATACTGCCCCACGCCGATGCCCTTGGGATCGATCTTGATCAGCTCTGCCAGGGGATCCTGCAATCTGCGTGCGATGGACACGGCACTTCTCTGCATAACGTCAAATTCGGGAAACTCCTCTGCTGCCAGCTTGGACGCGGAATAGATGGATGCGCCCGCCTCGCTGACGACGATATATTTGACCTCCTCGGGGATCTCCTTGAGCAGATTTGCAATGAAGATCTCGCTCTCCTTGGATGCCGTACCGTTACCGACGGCAATCACATCCACGCGGTGACGGGTGATCAGGCGCTTGATGATCGCCTTGCTCTTTTCGATCTCCTCACGCGGCTTGACGGGATAGATGACCGCGGTATCCACGACCTTACCCGTTTTGTCCACCACCGCCAGCTTACAGCCGTGCGCGTAGCCTGGATCAAAGCCCAGAACGGTCTTGCCCTTAAGGGGCGACTGCATCAAAAGGTGGCTCAGATTGTCCGCAAATACCTTGATTGCGCCCTCGCAGGCATTATCAAAGATGTCGCTGCGGATCTCGCGCTCGATCGACGGTGCGATCAGGCGGTCGTAGCTGTCAAGGATCGCTGCGGAAACGTAAGGCTCTGCGGGGCTCTTGTTCCCCAAAAGGATCTGCGCAAAGAGGAAATTGAGCACGATCTCTGAGGCAACCGAAACGTCCACCTTCAAGAAGTCCTCCTTCTCACCGCGGTTGATCGCCAGCACGCGGTGCGGAAGCACCTTTTTGAGTGCCTCGGAATACTCGTAATACTGTGCATAGACCGAGTCCTCTTCCTTTGCAGGCTTGCTGGAAAGCGTACCGAACTCAAAGGTCAGACGGCGGATCTCCTTACGGAACTCCGCGTTATCGGACACGTTCTCCGCGATGATATCCTTCGCGCCCTGCAACGCCTCCTCGACGCTTGCAACGCCCTTCTCTTCATCAATATAAGCCGCCGCCTGCTCCTCGATGGAGGGCGTATAAGACGGCTCCTGCGCGTAAAGCAGCTCTGCCAGCGGCTCCAAGCCCTTTTCACGCGCAACGGATGCGCGCGTTTTGCGGTGCGGACGGAACGGGCGGTAGATGTCGTCGACCTCGGTAATGGTCTGTGCCGCCGCGATCGCCGCCTCGATCTCGGGGGTCATCTTCTCCTGCGCGGAGATCAGGTCAAAGACCTCCTGCTTTCTCTTTTCGATGTTGCGCAAAAAATTGAGGCGGTCGTTCAGGTCACGCAGGACGTTGTCGTCAAGGCTCCCCGTGACCTCCTTGCGGTAACGGGCGATGAAGGGGATCGTGTTGCCCTCATCGATCAAGGCAACGGTCTTTTCGACCTGCTCTGCCTTCAGTCCAAATTCCTGTGCCAGCTTTTCAATAATATTCATGGGTATAAGATTTCCTTTCTGTTATGCCTGTCGGAGCGCATCAATTTCGGTTTCGGTCAATTCGCGCCATTCGCCGCGCGCAAGCGCCTCGTCAAGCACGAGGGACCCGAAGGTGCGCCGCTCCAGATACGTGATCTGATTGTGCACCGCCTCCATCATCAGCTTGATCTGGTGGTATTTCCCCTCGGTGATGGAGATGATGCCCTCGCGCGCGTCGGTTAATTCAACGCGGCAGGGCTTGGTCACGTAGCCGCCGATGTCCACGCCCGCCTCCAGTGCGGTTATATCCTCGCTTGACAGAGGAAATTTGACGCGGAAGGCGTAGCTTTTGGTAACGTGACGCGCAGGAGCGAGCAAACGGTGGGAAAGCTGCCCGTCGTCGGTCAGAAGCATCAGCCCCAGCGTGTGCTTGTCAAGTCTGCCGCACGGAAAAACCTCGCGACGGCGGTACTCCTCGGGCAACAGCGAGGTCACGACGGGGTCACGTCCGTCCTCGGTGGCACTGACGTATCCGTCCGGCTTGTTGAGCATTACGTACACAAACCGCTGATAAGCCACCGCTCTGCCGCAAAACACCACGGAGTCCCGCGCCTCGTCCACCTGCACGTCTGCCCGTTTGACGGGGGTGCCGTTGACGAGGATCTGCCCCGCGCGTGCCGCCTTGGCACTGTCCCGTCGGGTGGCGACACCGCACTCCGATAGCATTTTATCAAGTCGCACGGGCTTCCCTCCTCATACAAAAGTATTATATCTATTAAGCGTTACCGCTTTTATTATACCATAAGATTCCCGTTTTGTAAACCTTTTTTCTTCATTTTATTGTATTTGCGCACAAAAAAACACCCACGGGAGAAGGATTCTTCCCTGCGGGTATTTTTCGGTTTGCGATCCGTAAAAACAGATCAAAAAGCGTGCTGTTCAGCGGATATCCACGCTGATCTTTTTACCGGTTTGAGCGGAGGCCGCTTTGATCACAGTACGGATAGCCTTGGCAATTCTGCCATGTCTGCCGATCACCATTCCCATGTCGTCGGGTGCAACGGTCAGCGTCAGAGTGATGGACTTTTCGTCCTCCTCCTGCACAACCTTGACCTCGTCGGGGGAATCGACGATCGCCTTGGCAATATCTTGCAACGTTTCCTGTAAGTTAATCATTCTGTGTCTCCTTATCGGAAGGCTCAGTCAACGATGCCGCTCTTCTTCAGCAGGGACTTAACGGTCTCGGTGGGCTGTGCGCCGTTGCCGAGCCACTTCTTTGCCTTCTCTGCGTCGATCTTGATTTCAGCGGGCTCGGTCAGGGGGTTGTAGTAACCGATCTCCTCGATGAAGCGACCGTCTCTGGGAGAACGGCTGTCTGCTACGATGACACGGTAGAAGGGAGCCTTCTTTGCGCCCATTCTGGTCAATCTCATTTTTACTGCCATGATTTGTTTCCTCCAAAATATAATTGTTTTTTCTATGAATGAACGGTGAAATCAGAATGGCATCTTCATTCTACCGAGCATTTTCATGCCTTTGCGGGACTTGCCCATGTTGCTGAACTGCTTCATCATCTTCAGCATCTGATCAAACTGCTTGAGCAGCTTGTTGACCTCCTCGACCGAGGTGCCCGAGCCTGCCGCGATTCTCTTTTTGCGGGAGGCGTTGATGATCTCGGGCTTTTCCCTCTCCTTTTTGGTCATGGAGTGAATGATCGCCTCGGTGCGCGCCAGAACCGACTCGTCGATCTTCGCGTCCTTCAGCGCTCCCGGCTTGACGCCAGGCATCATGCCCATGAGCTGTTCAAGGTTGCCCATGCTTTTGAGCTGTGCCAGCTGTGCCAGATAATCGTCGAGCGTAAAGGTCTGCTGACGCATCTTCTGCTCCAGCTCTGCCGCCTGTTTTTCGTCATACGCCGCCTGCGCCTTATCGATCAGCGTCAGCACGTCGCCCATGCCAAGGATTCTCGATGCCATGCGATCGGGATGGAAGGGCTCGATCGTGTCGAGCTTTTCGCCCGTACCGACGAATTTGATCGGCTTGCCCGTGACGTAGCGGATCGAAAGTGCCGCACCGCCGCGCGTGTCGCCGTCAAGCTTGGTCAGGATCACGCCCGTGATATCCAAGAGGTTATTGAAGGTTTCCGCCACGTTGACCGATTCCTGACCGATCATGGAGTCGACCGTAAGAAGGATCTCGGCAGGCTCAACCGCCGCCTTGATATCCTGTAACTCCTGCATGAGCACCTCATCGATCTGCAGGCGTCCTGCCGTATCGATAAAGACCATGTCATAGCCCTTGGCGTTGGCGTGCTTGATACCCTCCTTGGCGATCTCTACGGGAGAGATCTTGT
Organism: Eubacteriales bacterium; assembly: GCA_045597145.1. Classification (GTDB taxonomy): domain Bacteria; phylum Bacillota; class Clostridia; order Oscillospirales; family CAG-272; genus UMGS1865. Next base: position 2,153 of record JAZODU010000001.1, on the reverse strand, counting down.
CGCCCATGGTGAACACGGGAATCTCCAGCTTTTCACCGACGACCTGCAGCTGCTTGATCGCTGCGGGACGGTAAACGTCGCACGCGACCAGAAGCGGGCGCTTGCCCTGCTTTTTATACATACCCGCAAGCTTGCCTGCGTGCGTGGTTTTACCCGCGCCCTGCAAACCCACCATCATAATGACCGTTGGGGGCTTGGGGGAAATGTTGAGCTTGGATTGCGTTCCGCCCATCAGTCGGGTCAATTCCTCGTTGACGATCTTGACAACCTGCTGTGCGGGAAGCAAGGATTCGAGCACCTCGGCACCGACCGCGCGCTCGGAAACGATTTTGATAAAATCGCGCACGACCTTGAAGTTGACGTCCGCCTCAAGCAACGCGAGCTTGATCTCGCGCATACCCGCCTTAACGTCGGCTTCGGTCAGTTTTCCTTTGTTACGAAACTTTTTGAAGGCGTTATTCAGTTTTTCGCCAAGACTTTCAAACATCGCGTTCCCTCCTTCAAAAGCAATTACCTGCGTACGGTTTCCATCAGCTCCCGTGCCGCCGCCTTGACCTCGGGCGGAATCTCCTCCCGCTCCATCATTGTCAAAAGCTGCTTGGCTTGCTCCTCCGCGTCACGAAAGCGCCTTGCCAGCCCCAGCTTTTCCTCGTAGAACAGAAGCTCGTCGCCCGATTTCTTGATCAGCTCGCGAACGCCCTGTCTGGAAATGCCGATCTCCTCCGCGATCTCGGCAAGAGAAAGATCGTTATTATAATAGTAATCCAGAACCGTTCGTTTCCGCTCCGAGAGCACGTCGCCGTAAAAATCAAGCAGGACACCGATCTCAAGGTTTTTCTCAAACATCTTGTCAGCACCTCCAAGGATGTAAAGCAAATTGCTTTACATAGTATAGCACGCTCCTCCCGATTTGTCAAGCGTTTTTTCAAAAAAACTTTTGAGAATCTTTTCTTTTTCTCACATTTCAAGCCGAAAATGGTGTATAATATAAGCGATTGAAGAAAACAAGGAGGTATTGACAGCATGGAAAAGAAAATTCGTATCGGCGGCGAGGTCAACATGAGCAAGTGCGCCGTGATCGGCTGCGGAAACGTAGGCGCGACAACGGCTTACACCCTGATGCAAACGGGTTGGTTTACCGAAATGGTGCTCATCGACATCAATCAGAAAAAGGCGAAGGGCGAGGCGGCGGACATTGCGCACGGGCTTCCCTTCCACACACCGATGGATATTTACGCGGGGGACTATTCGGATCTTGGCGACTGCGGCTTGATCATCATCACCGCAGGCGCGAACCAGAAGCCCGGCGAAACGCGCCTGGATCTGCTGCGCACCAACACGCGCATCTTCCGCTCGATCGTCAACAACATCACGCTTTACAACAGCGGCGCGATCCTTCTGGTCGTGACCAACCCCGTGGACGTGCTCTCCTACGTGACGTGGAAGATCTCGGGCTTCCCCGCCGAGCGCGTCATCGGCTCGGGCACGGTGCTTGACACGGCGCGCCTGAAGCAGCTCCTCGGCTCTCACCTTGGCGTGGACGGCAGAAACGTACACTCCTTTATCATCGGTGAGCACGGCGACAGCGAGCTGCCCGTATGGAGCTCGGCAAACGTGTCGGGCGTGGATCTGCATCAGTACTGCGCGAACTGCGGACAAGGCTACGATAAGGGGATCCTCGATTCCCTGTTCCGTGACGTGCGCGACAGCGCATACGAGATCATTGAAGCAAAGGGCGCAACCTATTACGCCATTGCGGAATCGGTCAAACGCATCGTTTCCGCGATCGTGCGCGACGAGAACTCAATCCTGCCCGTGTCGGCTCTTGTGAACGGGCACTACGGCGTGGACGGCGTTTATATGAGCGTGCCCTGCATCGTCAGCCGCTCGGGGATCCGTCAGGTGCTTGACATTCCTCTCAACGAGGAGGAGGAAGCCAGCCTGCACAATGCCGCCACAACGCTCCGCAACGCGATCCGCGAATTAGAGCCTGAAACGGTGGGATAAAAAAATGGGCTCTTTGTCAATAGTTGGGGTAGAAAAAATCTGACAAAAAGATAAAGAACTATTAAATTGCATAGGAAAAGCGTCACGAAGCGAAGCGGAGTGGCGCTTTTCCTATGCGCCGGTACGACCTTGATGGGAGAACATAA